>PLXC01000116.1 GCA_003151275.1 Candidatus Melainabacteria bacterium | reverse complement strand
GGGCAAGTGCCCTTCGCCATATCATTTCCTTAGCTGCATCCCGCTTTCCAATCCGCTTTTCGTCTGCTCTCCATGCTAATATCTCCGCGGCAATTAAACGCTAGCTATCCCTCAATGAAAAGTATGTAGTTGGTGCAACGCTTTCCCGATGCGATCTATTTCCTGGACATGTGCTCATCTGATCTGCCGAAGCCACGTCAGTTTCTTTGACGGACACCACGGCTGGTGCTAGCAGAAGCATGATCGTTTTCAGACGCAATGTTCGATCTTGTGGTGTTATCGAGTTTGATCTAAATTCTCGGAAATTTCTGCAGAAGGGGCCAATCAGGGGCCAATGGGCTTTCGAAACCACCCCAATAAAAAATCGGCACATCCTCGAAGACGGCCGATTGATCATGTTTTAAATTGGCGTGCCTGGAGAGATTCGAACTCCCGACCTCATGGTTCGTAGCCATCGCAGACCAAGCATCACTCAATGCAGTCGAAAACGCCGCGCCGTTTGGACCGATTCCCGCTGGCGCAAGCGACGATATCCGGCTGCCTCTGAAAGGTTGCCCTACAATTTCACTTTTGCAGGTCTCTTGCGCACCACTACTGGCGGCGGCTCAAAAAGTTGACTCTCATCCATGAACTCAATGCGCATACCCCAACCACGAAAGCTTGAAATCATGGTAATAAACTGGTCTGGGTTCAGTTTATGATCGTCGATGGAGATTGCGACTTGCCCATTCTCGTCGTCTTCAATTTCACAGCGCAAGACCTGGCCCAAAGTATCCCACCGCTTCCACTTCCTGTCGAATTTGATTTGCGGATAGCCTGGTTGTATTTCTAGCGGACAGAAACTTGCTACCGAAGCCTGCATTGAGAGAACCACTTCATTGAAACATGACAGGATCTCGTCGTCTGACAAGTCATCCGTGCATTCTCCCAGTCCCAGGTTCATGCCGCCCACAAACGGCTTATCTTTGTATCGAATATCGGCGTACTCGCCATTGCGTTTGATTATTACTTCGTCAAGAGTGGCCGTTCGCAAGCCGTTTAATGCGCCCATATTATGGCTCTGTCCTCTTACACCGCTACAACTGTACCGACCGTAGCAAAATGCCAGGTGCCGTCTTTCATGCCGAAAGTCGCTTCGACACACCAGCCTGGCTGAATCAAGTCTGTCACGCCGCGTGGTACCGCTACTGGTCCAAGCTCCTGATAGTCATATTGATGGCTGCCAGCACAATAAATGAAGTAAAGTCTGCCTGATTTCACTCGTGACACCATATACAGAGGCTCACCGCTATGACAATCTTCCCATCCGGCAATAGGTTTCTTGTGTGCGAGTGCATTTCGCAATGTATTTTTCGCAAAGGCTGCTGCCACTATGGACTTGGAGTTCGTGATCTCAAAGTCCAAAAGAGATTCCAGTGGCAATAAGCAACATTCTATGCACCAGCCAATGAATTCGGACACGATCCTCGTCCACATCGTTTTCACTTCGGCCGTCGCATTCATCTTGTACTCCAGGAAGAAATGCCTGAAGCCCCGTAACCACGGTGAGATTGCTGCCATCTCGTATATGTCCACAGCCGCAGGGCGAGTTTTTGTTGCTCGTGTCACTATAGTCGGTGCTACAAGCTGCGCCCGCAAAAGTGCATGACCAAAGCTATTTATGTACTCTGTCAGCGCCAGCATCGCAAAGTCGTTGTCGCAAGCCGCGCCGTATTTGCGCTTTGATTCCGCTCGACTCAAAAATCTGTTCATCGCCGACTTTATTGATACGGTCTTGGCACCAGATTTTGACGGCGTGACTGAAACGGCGCCCTCAGGTTGAACCGTCGTCTCTAACAATTACTTATCTCCCTTAGGATTTACTGATGCTGATCTTCTGGTTATAAGCCCTGTTGATCAAGATCGTTGGATGTATGGCGAATAGATATAGTCCAGTCCAGACGGCAACCTTGGCGGTCTTTGCAATCTGGACTTACAAATTATTTTCAGCACATCGAGCCATTGCTCCATTGGACTCGCTGGTCTACAAGTAACTTGGTCTGAACAGTCGGCAGGATATTGATCTGTGATTACTTGAGCTACCGGATCGATTTTCGCGAGCACCGGCACCGTGATGGATTTGTAGTCAATGCCAATTTCTGATACTCGGTCATGGTTGATGGCTTTATGGACGAACAAGTTGGTATCACTGCAATAAATTTGGATAACTTTCAGGCAAGCGGGTTGAATTCTGATCGGTTATTGATCGGAAATTGGGCATTTCCTCCCCCCCAAAAGAAAACCGCCTTTCGGCGGACATCCTCATTGATTGGGCGAGCATGAACTTGAACCCTGACCCTTGCGGACTGATCCTAAGTCCATTGCATTGCGGCTCTGGCAGTTTTAAATACAGAAATGCTAAGCGCATTAATTAATACACGCAAGAGTGCCAATGTGTGTCACTGCTGCACTTACCTTGCACTTACACCTTTAAAGCCGATTGGGCTTATAGCCCAAGACCTAGTGTTAATAAGTACCCTCGGAGGGATTCGAACCCCCGACACCCGCCTTAGGACGGCGGTGTTCTATCCAGCTGAACTACGAGGGCTCACCTTTGCGCTGTGCGCAGACATTTAGTCTAACATTCCAGGCGTTCATTGCTGCCCTGCGATCATTTTAAAAAAGTTCCAGACATATTTGCGCAGACCAGCTGCAATCATCAGGAGCAAAAATATTACGCCTGGAATCGCTAACTTAAATCCGAGTTGCAAACTTTCTGGAAAATAATTGAATTCGATCAGGTGAGATCCCGCTGGTACGAAGACAGCTCTTTGCTCGGCGTTGACGCGGTAGCAAAAACGCTTGGCACCGTCTATGGAGGCTTGCCATCCAGGATAAAAATGATCTGTCAAGATAAGAAAACAGGCTCGATCCGAACTTACTGATAAGGATATGTGTTCAGGCTCGTCGGTCAGCACTGATACTGGAATCGCGTCGATAAGAGGATCTCGATCGCCAAGTAGACTGTGCTCTACTGCCTCAGGAATGACTGGTCCTTCTCGCGGAGCTTTGATTATTATGGGACCGAAATCCCGATCAGTTCCTTTGTAGTCTGATATTCCGGAGGTTGTATTGCGCTCTACAAGCGTGATCGCAGCCGGATTGAATTTAAACAAGTCTGCCTGACGTATTTGATCGATAATAAATTCTTGCTTGTCGCACCACTTCCAATATCGAGTCAGATAAGCGCGCGGCAATTGGTATTTGACGTGATAAAGACGGACGTTGCGCACTTTATCTTCTTTAACTAGATTGAAATAGCGGTCATCTAACTTCGGTACGGGCGTTGGTCCTTTCCACGCTTGCGTGCCAATCCAGCTCGTTGCAGTGCACTGGCAGAGACGCAGGAGCGGGATGTCTGAAAAGTGCTGGGTGTCTGATTTTCGGTCTGTGGCACGGGTACCGGGTAAGCATACGGAACACTGATGCAAAATGTCAAAAAACAATTTTCGATAAGGTCCAGTTTCCGCAGCTTCGTAGCCGAAGGTCTCGCGAACTTGTTTGTCCAAGTTTGTATTAGGCAAAAGCAAATTGCGTGCGTAGTCAAAAAATGCTGGCGTCCATCGTTGATCGAACTTGCTGCGATAATCCGGCGGTGTCCAGAATGGATCGAAATAAAGAGATAGGAAGCGACCGTCGCCAGTTTTCACGTTGGGATTGTTGGCACGCAAATTTTTATTGGCAGCCTGCATATAGTCCAACATGAATGAGTGCTTGTTGAAGAAGTTAGTTGTAGTGGTTATTTGCTGAAATTTGCAGGCTGGAATGAACAAATTCAAAGCAATTCCACTCGTTAAAATCAACGCCGATTGCAAGGCCGTAATTTTTTCCTTGCTTCGTAACCATTCAAGTGCGCAGGTGATAAATCCTAAGACGGCTCCAATCAAAAATGCCTGCCCAAGCCATAATTCAGCCTCAACTGGTAATGGTGGCGTAGTCCATTGCAAAGAATTGTTGGTAACAGCTAGTGTCAAGAAGCACAAGGCTGCAGCAAGGGCAAGGCACCAAATCACCAAAGATGCGATGCGCGCTGTCTGATTTATTTTGTTGCGAGGCAGCAAAGAAGCTCCGCGCGCGGCTGCTAACACGAATGCAAAAATGAAAAAAATGATCCACTTAATTGGAAATCGGAACATCGTCAACGCCGGAATCGCTTGCATTAGTCCAGGAGTAATTGGTGTGTATTCGCCAAGACAAAGAACGAGCAGACAAACAGCATAGATGACCAGCGGTTTTCGCCACTGCCACTGGCGATCGCAGAGTCCCCAGACAGCTGCCGTCAAAACGATCGGTCCGATATAAGACGAAGGCACATATGGCAAAAAAACAGGACGAGTGGCAACGAGGTTCAGGTGATGAGCGCCCAGGATTTGCAAATCTCCAAATGGATAGGCGAAAAACATTGTGATCAGGTCGTACCAATTCGCGCTCCACATAAAGGTCTGACTCAAGTTCAGACCCTTAGCACGCGGCGATTGCAGCACCCATTCGATCACCGGCAGCACTATGGGCATTGTCAGCAAGATTGCAGAAAGTAGTGTCGCGAACTGCCACCATAATTGCCTGACGATCTTTGCGCCCGTTTTTCTGCGCTTGTAAGCATCCCAGAAAATCGCTAGTAGATTGAGTAGGCCGGCGGGTACAAACACCTCCGGTCTGCCGGCAGCGATGTTCATGAACGTGGCAATTATTGCGATTGCCGAGGCGAAATATGGACGGCTGTGTTCCAGATCGATTCGAATGCGGCGATATGACCATAGCATGAGCGGAAACCATGCCACTCCTGCTACCAACGTATAGTTGCTGGATAGCGAAAACATATAACCGCAGAAAGCCATGGTGATACCACACACAGTGGCGGCGGTGATGCCCCAGCCAAAGCTGACGACGAGCAAAAAGCCACCCAGCCCGGCTACGATTTGGCTGAAAAGTAAAATTGCCGACAGTGCCTGACTGTAGCCCAGGTAAGCAAAGAGAAGATTGGGCGGGTAAAACATGCCGGGTGAAGGCACCGCAGATTGAGGCATGCCGCAGTACAAATAAGGATTCCAAAGTGGCAAACGCCCGGCCGCTAGAGCAGTGCCGATAAAGTTGGTGAATGGTTCGAAGTAATAACAATGATCAGCGATAAAGAACGTTCGCTGACCAGTGAGCAGCAGGGCATAGTAGCCGCTCAGGAGAATCAGTAGTAGCGCGCATAAGACAACGGCAGCTGAGCGGTGCTTTGATACGCATCCGAGCAGCAGCTGAGCAGCTTGCTGCAGGAGCCGAGCAGCTTGCTGCATAGGCCCTCCTCGGATGGGCGCTCTTAAGGATATGTCGGGCAGCTTGCTGCATTGACTATCCTCGGATGAGCTGTCGACGTGATTCGGACCGCTTGATGAGGTCATCGGCTCAACGTCAGTGGACTGTGTCCGGAATCATTCCCAGAGGACTAGGTTTGTTATCAGGAGTGGCTAGAAGTGGTGCCACGGCATCTCGTGAGATTCGCATTACCGGGTCAACAGCAACGGTGCCTGTCATGAAGATCATGCCGACACAAAGCCACATTGCCAAAAAGACCATGGATTGGGGACTGTCGAAGAACGGACGTTGCTCGCCCATAGCCAATACTTTTGGCGATGGTTCTGCAACCACCATCTTAATTACTACGCGAGTGTAGTAATAGACAGCTGGAATTGATGTTACCAGTGCCACTCCGACTAGCAGCCACCCGATTGGCAGACCGCCGATTGTGAGCGGCATTTGGATCCCAGCGCCGAAGATGAATAATTTGGCAAAGAATCCTGCAGGTGGAATTGGCAGACCGGCAAGATTCAAAAGGCAGACACTCATAAGCAAAGCGAGATAAGGGCGTTTGCGCATCAATCCGGCGAAATCGTCGATGTTGTCGCTGCCAGTTTCATTGCTGAACAAGATGGCACCGGCAAAGGCACCAAGATTCATAAAGCCGTAAACAATGATGTAAAACATCATAGCTGCGAGCCCTTGTTGAGTGCCCGACACCATTCCGATCAAGATATAGCCGACATGCGCAATTGATGAATATGCCAACATCCTCTTGAATGAGGTTTGGGAAAGGGCGATCAGGTTACCCATGATCATGGACAAGATGGCCAGAACAGTAAGAATCATTGTCCAGTCAGGAGCGGATTTGCCGAAGACCATGAATAGCAGTCGAAGGGCGATCACAAAACCGCCGGCTTTGGAACCTATAGAAAGGAAGGCAGTTACCGGAGTGGGCGCTCCCTCGTATACGTCAGGCGTCCACATGTGGAAAGGCACGGTCGACAATTTGAAGCCGATCGCACTGAGGAGCAAAACGAGGATAAAGATGCGGATCAATGACGTTGGTGGCACCGCCATTAGCGCCATCTTTTCAGCGATGACAGAGTATGTCGTGGCGTCTGTTAGCCCGTATACAAAGGATAGACCGTATAAGAGAGTGGCTGTTGTTGCCGCTGTCGACAACAAGTATTTGAGTGACGCCTCACTACTTTTGACATCAAACTTGTTGAAGCCCGCCAAAACCACGCAGCAAATGCTCAGTGTTTCCAGTCCGACAAACAACATGATCAGGTCTGTGGCACCGGCGAGCAACATCACGGCAAGAATTGCAGTGAGAAGGATGGAATAAAATTCGCCTCGATTTCGCCCGAGGTGATGTTCGTACCCCATAGTCATGAGCACAACCACAACACCGACTAAGGTGACCAAAAGTCCGAACGTGATGGTTAGTTTGTCAATAGTAAAGAGTCCGTTGAAGAGGATTGTTGGCTTTTCAAAGAACTGAAGGAAAAGAGTCGTGAAAGCGCCACCTAATCCGACCATAGCCCAGACCGGTGTCCATTCCTTCGACTTCGGTAAAAATAAGTTCCAGACCGATGTGATTAATATCGCAATGACAACGAAAATCTCTGGCCATAACATTCTTATGGCGTCAGTGTAGATTTGCATACCAGCGTTCATGTGTAGTGGTTACCCCGGGTAATTGCGCGCCTCAATTCTACCGAGGTCAAAAGGTCTGATTGCTAAATCAAATAGTTAGCAAATAAATAAAGTAACGTGCGACTGCCTCCGGAAAGATCGGTTGGCGATGGAGAGGTGCTGTGTATGGGTGTCTTTGAGTTCTTCGACCCTATAGTTAAAAGTCTCCAATCACTTGGAAGCGGCAAGATTCTGCGCTCATGTCGCGATTATTTGCAAAATGTCTTTTGTAAACTGGCAGAAATACTAAATTCAGACAGTTTTTCGGTAAGATAGGTTTTACAAGAGGAAGATGACTTGAGCACAGCGAACGGCTCACAAGATAAAGAAGATAGATTGCTGCCGGCGAACAAGCCTTGCCTACTCGCCTTGGAAGACGGCAAATGTTTTAAGGGACACGCTTTCGGAGCCGAGGGCACTGCGACCGGCGAACTGGTGTTCAACACAAGCCTGATCGGTTATCAAGAAATCCTTACCGATGCCAGTTATGCCGGACAAGTTGTCACTTTGACGTATCCCGAGATTGGCAACTACGGTACCAATGAAGAAGATATTGAGTCGCAGTCACGCAAGATATATGCGCGCGGGCTGGTCGTTCGTCACTTAAGTCGCCGCTTCAGTTCATGGCGTGGCACTGAGTCTCTGTCGGAATTTATGTCAAAGCAAAACATCGTCGGCATTACCGGTGTTGATACGCGCGCAATCACACGACGGATTAGAGATGAGGGCGCCATGCGTTGTGCGCTCTCCACGGAGATATTAGATGAAGCTGAACTGGTGAAGATCGCTCAACAATCGCCGTTAATGACAGGTGCAGACTTCACCAAAGAGGTGACTGCCAAAGAAAAATATCGCATGGGCAGTGGACGTTACACCGTTGCCGTGATGGACTTCGGGATTAAGAGCAACATTTTGCGCCAACTTGCTCAGCGGGATCTTTCGCTCATTGTTTATCCAGCAGACACAAGCGCTGACGAGATTTTGAATGACCGACCAGATGCCATATTTTTATCAAATGGACCTGGCGATCCGGCTGCCTGCAAAGAAATCATTATCCAATTGAAAAAACTGATCGCGGCTCAATTGCCGATTTTCGGCATTTGTCTGGGCCATCAATTACTTTCTTTGGCCATGGGCGCATCTACTTATAAACTCAAGTTTGGACATCGCGGTGGCAACCAGCCAGTCAAAGATTTGTCGACCGGCAAAATTGAAATCACCTGTCAAAATCATGGTTTCGCAGTTGACGCAAGCTCTCTGCCTGCGGACCTGGAACTTACGCACATCAATTTAAACGACAACAGCGTCGAGGGTTTCCGTCATAAAACACTGCCTGTGTTTTGTGTGCAATATCACCCTGAAGCCAATCCGGGACCTCACGATTCAAATTATTTGTTTGAAAGATTTTTCGCGCTCATTGAATCTAATGGCAAGGTGAGCGTCTAAATTTGTACAAACTGGCGATCTTCGATTTTGATGGCACGCTTGTTGATTCTGCTCCCGGCATCATTGATGTCATGAGGGATTGTGTTGAAGAATATAAACTAAGCGACGACATCTACAAAGAGTGGCAGATGCTGATCGGCGTACCACTGATGCGTCAGATGGAAATCATTTTCCCTGACCACACCGAGGAGTATTGGCTAGAAGTAGCAACTCGTTATCGCGAGATTTATGACGGCAAAACCATTGAGCTTTGTCCGCTGTTTCCACATCTGATCACGATGCTTGAAACACTGAAATCATCTGATATTAAAATCACAATTGCTTCTTCAAAGCGACGCCATCTGATTGAAACAGTGTTAGACCATCACGGGCTGAGTCATTATTTCAGCTTGATCGTTGGCGCGCAGGACGTGGTTAATCACAAGCCGCATCCTGAGTCTGTTCACTTGACCTTGCAGCGGATGGACATGACCGCTGAAGATGCAGTTGTGATAGGCGATAGCACTTACGACTTGGATATGGCGCGCGGAGCCAATGTTGACGCCATCGGCGTGACCACAGGAATTCACACCACCGAGATTCTTGCGACATCGCTGCCCAAGCACATCGTCAAAGGACTCGATGAAGTTTTGCCAATAATTCTTAACGGTAGAATGACCGCGAAATCATCATCTTAGAGATTTGTCAGTCCAATTTTTTTTCATCCAGCCGCGGCTTCCATTGGCAACCTATCATCGTCTGTTATGATCAAGCGGTTGTTGAGAGATCGTTCTGTCTGTATTTAGTCCTCTCAGCGTCGCCGCTACAGCCGCGCACAACTGCGACAGTAGGCGCACATTACAGACATCTAATGGGATTTGAATAATCGTTATGAATAAGCAAAGTTTGGTATCACGATTGCACCAAGCAACAATTTTGTCTTGTGCTCTCTCAATTTTTAGCGGTTCGACACTGGCCACCCTGGCAGAGGAACAAAAACCTTTGGCTGACGCCGCCGTTGTGAGCAGTCCCAAGACGGATGCACCATCTGCGGTTCAAGCGGCTGCCTCACCCTCGGCTGTGATTGCGCCACTTGAAGCGCCGACCGAAAAGGTTTTGTTAAAACCAGGTCAGCCTCTAACGTTAAACATGGCAGCCGAAGATTTGGTGCCGACCGATAACGTAGAACTAGCACGCCAGCAAGTTCTTGCTTTTCCAGACAGTGCGGAAGCCAGTTTCATTCTTGCCGTGGCGATGAGCCGCTCGAGCAAAGTAGAAGAAGCGCTGAAAGAAGTGCGTCGAGCTCGACGCTTGGCTGAAGCTAATGGTGGCGCTGCCTACTTCGATAAAATGATTGCCAGCTATGAGGAAATGCTCAAATCTTATCCTGATGATAATCGGGTCAGATATGGCTTGGCTTGGGCTTATTACATGAAAGCATATCTGTTGGCAAAGAAGAATCCTGCCAATCCGAAAGTGCCTGCTGTTTCTGATAACAGCCCCATATCCGGTCCCCAAGCTGCAGCAGTCAAGGTGCCGCAGAATTGGATGAACAACGCGGCTGCAGGACAAGTATTGACGATGTTGTCGCCCCAACTGGCAAACAAAGTTGCTAATGCGCCAGGCTCTCTGCCTGCAACCCAACTTCCGCATATACAGGGTGCGCTCGAATTGTCTTCACCATCTGTGGTGCCTCAAGTTAAGCAATACTACGAATTAGCTTTGAAAAATTTAGATGATTTATTGGTCAGAACTCCAGACGATATCTGGGCCCAGGTCTACCGCGCTCACCTGGCGGCTGAATACACTGGCAATCTTGAGGATTCTATGGTGGTCTGGCGCGCCTGTCAGAAACAAAGTCCGCAGAATCCAGCACCCTACTTCTTTCTCGGAGAAGGCTATCTCAAGCAAGGAAACCTCAAAGAATGTTTGAATAATATTTCAAGAGCAATTGCACTACGAGCTGTGGGAAACTAATGTCTCTGCTTCCGAAAGCGGCACCATTAGGCTATTTATTGGATATGCAATAGATGCGAGACAAAATTCGCGCTGTTTTAAGATGGGTCATTGCCCTGGCGATCCCAGCCGTTCTCGTCTATTTCTGGACTTCTGCTCAAAAGATGGCTGATGTTGAAGTGCAAAATTT
>PLXC01000140.1 GCA_003151275.1 Candidatus Melainabacteria bacterium | reverse complement strand
ATCAAGTCGCCCATGTGAAGACCATTTTACTATATCAAAAGCGTGTTAAGACTGACAAAGGGTGATGTCCCACTTAAGGTGCGCCTTAAGTCGAGCGCTGCCAAGATCTGATTGCATACAAAGCAGAGTGTCTTCTGTGCGATATGTGAACTGACTATTTGCGCTTGGTGCTATTGACTAAGCATGCCGACCCCTAAAGCCTCGCGAACAAAGCGACAGCAAGAAGACGAGTATTGCTGAGCCAAGAATGCAAGGAACTAGCGCAACACCGGCGAGGTCCGGTCCGAAATGGCCGATCAAACTGCCGCCAATCCAGGCGCCGATGATGCCGACGATAGCTGATGTCAGAAAACCGCCAGGAACAGAATTAGGCACCAGGCGCTCCGCTAAGAAAGCGCAGACAGATGCGACTATCAGAAACAGGATGAAACTAATTATGCCCATGATTAAACTCCAATTGATTGTGTTCTTTGTGCTTTGCCGTTTGTTCAATTAATTGCTCGCAGGACCGGTGCTGCTCGCGGTAGAAATCATCCCTGATCCTCTCACTGGAGAACCTGCGTCCTGGTGTCTACTTTGTCATTTCTCTGGACGACCCGAATCCTCATTTCGGATAATCTGCGATCGATCCAAAGACGTATTAGTGTGTTTGTCGGTCCCGTGGCCTCGAACGCGTACCATAAATGGTTAGATTTGTGGCACACTTGGACAAGTGCCTGAACCGCTGCCAAGAATGGCACTTATGTGCAGCCGCATTATCGGAGCGCGCCAGATGTGAATCCTTCCAATAACTGGAGCACTCGCGAGAATGTGAATCCGTACACGGGGCAGATGGGGACGAGGGATTTTTCATCGGCGGGAGTGGAGTGACAAAGTCGCGGCTTATCTTGTTGCAACTCAGGATCGCAATGAAAGGTCGCCAAAATGACTAGAGATTCTGAGCACAGGTTACGCTTCATCGAAAACGTAATGATTAAGACGTGCGTCGGGCTGGCAATAGCGGCGATTATCGTCTGCTTCGAGTGGGACGAAACTGAACGTGGTGTTAAATCGCTTCTCGGGACTAAGGTGGTGCCCCCCAGCCAAATTATTAAACTCACCGCTTCTGGAGTGCCCTGGCGCAACTATGTGGAGTTGGTTATTTCCCAGAATGACGTCATTAATACGCGACAGTCATGGGAGGGACCGATTCCAAATACTCAAGCGATGGGAGTGATGGCATATTTACTTGCTGTGCGCGAAGCTGACATTTTGATACCGATCAAGGCCAAAGAAAAGGAAAATTCAGACCGGTTTGTAGGTTATTTAACGGTTCTTCCAGAGGACGCGAAAAATGGAATGCTCGCCTACGAGCGTAATACAGGGCAACACCTAAAAATCTTCCCCTATCTGCTAGATACAACTCTGTCAATTAGTGCATTCCATCTCTTCATGCTGCTGATTTTAAAATTCTTTGGTTTACTTGGCGTGGGCTGGGTTATCGTGAGGAGCCTGCAATCCAAAAGTGAAGAAACTCCGCAGTGATAAAGACTACGAGTATACCTGCGGTATCGTATTCGGTGCATGTTTAATTGGGTCTTTTTTGACACGGGATGTTAGCAGCAGTGTATTGGCGTCAGTTTTCGCAGCATCTCCCTTCCTCACTTGCAGAAAAAATAGTTTCTAGTACAACTCTGAAGAGGCGGATTTACATTTTCACAAGGAGCATGATGCTATTGACATGCTGATTTCTCGAAATACAAACGCGAGCTGGCTCCATTTGGTCGAGACCCTTTGCGTGTTCTGCGCAATACTTTTTGCTAGCTGCCGCGGCAGTGCGGCCGATTCACCGCACAACGATCGAACCGATAAAGATTTACAGTCAGTAGCGGCAAGGCAAGCGTACAGCAATCGCAACTATACCGAATCTGCAGCGAGGCTCCGTCAGGCTCTGAAAGCATCTCCGCATGATGCGCAGTTGCATTACTTATTGGCCAACTCGCTGCTTCAATTGGGCTCCAGGGAGGAAGCAAAACAGGAATACTCATTGGCCCTGAGATATTCGACAGATAAACAATTGACCGATTATTGCAAGAAGGCTCTTGCCTCTTGGGGTGCAAGCACAGCAACACAAAATAATGAGCAAGCCAGTTCAAGCGCGATTATTTCCGCTGAAACGAAAGTTGAAACAAAGACTGAGATTAAGACTGAGCCGAAAGCTGAGATGAAGGCTAATTCGCAGGAACTTCCTCCCGTTCCCGAGCCTAACTGGCAAAATCTATCAGGACAAGATAAGTCGCACGTCTCTTTGGAGGGCGAAGGACCGAATGCCGCACGAGCGTACAAGGACGTTTTGTGGTGTCTGAGCAACCTGCCTCGCAACCTCAAGGATGCTTTTTGGTCCCAAAATGTAAATATAATCATTTGCAACAACATCGGCGACTTAGCACGGGTCAAAGGATGGAGCACTGCACCTAATGGTCTTCGTTGGGAACAATTGCATGGTATCACTGATCACGGCAACGTGTTTGTGACGCAAACTGCTGGTCTAGGCAAACCATACGTCGTAAAAAGACCAGGCAACGTATGTTTTCACGAACTGGGACATGCTTTCGACTACAACATCGGCCGTCATCCGCACAATCCGGACATGACAGAATTCTACGACCAAGACAGAGCGGTCCACGCATCTGAAACAAAATATCATAACGAGATAAGAGAGGAGTTGTTTGCCGATTTGTTTGCCGGCATTACTTCCACAGCGGCAGGCCTTGTCGACGAAAAGGAAAAATATGCGGCACAAAAGAAAGCCTATCCACGCTGTTGGGCGTATGTCAATCAATGTCTATCGAACTACAGCATACATGCGCCATAGACTGCGTGTGCTGCTCAATTTAAATTGACTACAAGCTTGGCCTAAAACTTGACGAACAATTGCTTAGTCCCACGCAGTCCAAACGGCGTCTTGAATTGCACTCGTTGAGACTCTAATCTCAATGAGGGAAATCGCCTGCGCCACGCAGAGATTCGCACTTCAAAGCAGCAGCACCACATGTGGTGCAATATACTGTCATGAAAATACAGCCAGCGATCTTAGTTGCTGAACACGCAATGCGGCAACTGGTCAGATCACGTCCTCTGAAAAGGTTGTCTTTTCATGGGGTTGAGGGCGACAATGAATTACGTAATCATTGACGATATTGACATCTCGTTGATGCAAAATCCTTTTATACGTTTCTACACAAAGACCCCATGACGCGCGTATTTGCCGAAACAATGTTGAAGTAGCTTCCAACCACTGGACTCTGCGATTGTGAGACAGCGCTAGGACCAAATGATAGAGAATCAGGCGCGTATTTGCGATATCGGAATACGAGTGAAATACGAGTGAAACACCCGTACCGATCATTTTTTCTCTCTTTCATGCTCGTCATGGGGATGCAGGCAGTTATCTTGGCTGAACAGTCCGGTCAACCGATGGTAGTGACAGTCATCAATGGACCATGTTTGCCCTGGACAAAGCCTGTACGGAGCGTATTGCAGGAGTTAAAGAGCGAATACAGCACTCGTGTTTCATTTTTCGAACTTGATACGGCAAAGCGCTCAGAAGCCCGGAAGCAGGCAAAGCGGCTTGGAATAGAACGTTACTTTCAGGATATGGTTGACAGCGCTCCAGTCGTGATGATTTTTACTTCCCGAAAAACTTTGGTGGAGGAGCTTGTCGCTCCAAAGAGTAAGCGAAGCTACAAGATCGCAATCGATGCCGTGCTTGAGAAAAGCAAGTGACTCCTCAAACAAACGATTGCTACAAAAACACAATATGCCAGCAGGGTCCAGAGTTCACTGGGGATCATTTACTCTGGGGAATTTCCCATCGTCA
>PLXC01000117.1 GCA_003151275.1 Candidatus Melainabacteria bacterium | reverse complement strand
TGGTAACCATCGATGTTGTGACCAGAAACTGAAAGGCAATGCTCGACAAATTCAGATGCATCACTTCGCTCGACTTCGAGGAAAATGAAGTTGCAGTCTGGACCCAGTATGCTATGTATGTCGCGAGCCTCAGCTTCTTTGATTGCGTAGTCAGAGCCTTCAGGTCGGTGCGCGAGAATGCGCACGTCACCGGTGCCACCATGGATTGCGTCGTTTATGAATTTTTTTGCAACTGGGTCCAGCTCTACCTTCTGAACTCTAAGTTCAGTTGCGCGCATTGCTCTTGAAACAATCGACGCAATGAATATCGCTAAAATAAACAGACCGGCTATCTGTATGCCTTCCGGTCGTTCGAAGCAATTTACTATCGTCGTGTAGACGAACACGATAAATATTCCCAGGAAGAATATTCGCTTGGTGTGTGTCGTTCGCCAGACAGTCAATGTGCAGGCAAATGCGGCCGACGTCATCAGCACAAGAACGCCCGTGGCATAAGCACCTCCTTGAGCATCAACATCTGCTTTGAACCAGAGAGTCACTATGAAAGCAACGACGGTGAAGAAAGTTACTAACGGTCTCGAAGCGCGCGTCCATTCAGGAGCCATGCCAAATTTTGGCAAGTATCTAGGAACCAGATTCAGCAATCCGGTCATCGCCGAAGCGCCTGCAAACCATAGGATGAAAATGGAACTGATGTCATATACGGTGCCGAATGAACTACCAAGGTACTCATGCGCCAGATAGGCTAGTGCCCGTCCGTTAGCGATGCCACCATTTGCGAAATGCTGGGCCGGAATAAGCATTGTTGTTATAAATGATGTTGCCAGCAAGAACACTGACATGATTAAGGCGGCTGTAACGAGTAGCTTCTTAGTGTTGGCTATTCTTCCTGCAGGCTTTTCAGGTTGGTCGCCCTCTTTGCCTTTCACCAAAGGTGCTACTGCAACGCCAGTTTCAAATCCCGACATGCCTAACGCTAACTTCGGAAACAGCAGTATTGATAAGCCGATCATTCGCCAGGGCGATTCGTACTGGCGAGTTAGAGTACTGATCCAATCGTTGACTCGCAAAGGTTCGTGCATTAAGTGGTCGAAGCTGACTCCCACGACAACCGCATTTAATACCAAATAGATGCCGACCAACACCACAGAGATACTGATCGCTTCCCTGAATCCAATCAGAAAGACGCCACCAAGCAAGGCAAGCAATATACAGGTCATTGCAACGCGATCATGCATCCAGAGGGGTGCCCAAGGATTTTGAGCGACGTGGGCGGCGGCGTCGGCAGCAGATAAAGTGATTGTGATAATAAAGTCGGTTGCAGCAAATCCAAGCAGGCATAGAATGAGGATTTTTCCTTTCCAACCCTGCAAAAGGTTAGCAAGCATCGAAATGCTTCCCTGCCCATGCGGGCTTTCCTCGGCTACCTTCATATAAACAGGTAAGGCGCCGACCAGAGTTAGCAGTACGAGGATGAAAGTTGCAAGCGGCGAAAGCGCGCCCGCGGCAAGGAAAGCGATTCCTGGGGCGTATCCAAGCGTCGAGAAATAATCAACGCCCGTCAAGCACATGACCTTATACCAGGCATCCTGGTGCTCGGCCTTCTTGTTATTTTCTCTTATGCCTTGAAAATACCAGCGCCGAAAACGGTTGTGAGCGCGCGAAGACCTTCGTTCGTTGTGAACGGATGTCTTTTGTTGTTTCTGTCCTGGTTTTAGCAAAGTTTCGCTAGAGTGTAGATCTCAGAGATCAACATATCACTCGCAACCGTCCCAAGGCTTGTCCGGCCTCAATCTTTATAGTTTCTTGATACCATTGACTTCATTCCCCTTTTCGAATCGACCGGGAACGGGGCCCAGCTTCTATGGATTATTGCCTACTCATATTTCGATCAAGAACAGTTCGTAATGAAAGCATTGTTTTGACGAACAATTCCATCTTGACTTTGCGTGAGCCAGCCTTTAGCTGGCTATAGGGAGGTTTTTGGCAATTGTTAGTCTGAGCGGACGATGAATGTTGGCGTTTATAGTTTCTTGATGGGCAGCCTCACAGAAGAGTGCCACGCAAGATCTGACTCGCTACAGTGAAGTAGATCACGAGACCGGTTACGTCAACGAGTGTGGCCACGAAGGGTGTAGAAGCGCTAGCCGGGTCAAATCCGACTCTTCGCAAAACAAAGGGCAGGAGCGATCCAGCAACAGTACCCCAGAGCACGATGCCAATCAGCGAGATGCCTACGGTTACTGCAATCAACCAAGAATGTTGACCGTAAGATTTGAAGTAATGCTGCCAAATGCAGATTCTTGCCAACCCGATTACACCAAGAATGCAACCCAGGCTTAACCCTGTCACAAGTTCACGACGCATTACTTTCCACCAGTCCGTTAGACGAACCTCGCCCAGCGCCATTGCTCGAATAATTATTGTCGAAGCCTGTGAACCTGCGTTCCCGCCGCTGCTGATGATTAATGGTATGAAAAGCGAAAGCACGACGGCTTTGGCAATCTCGTTTTCAAAATATCCCATCGCATTGGCGGTCAGCATCTCACCCAAGAAAAGCACAGTCAGCCAACCGGCGCGTTTCTTAATCATCTGCCCCAGGGATATTTCAAGATAGGGAGCGCCCAGGGCCTCACTGCCACCTGCCTTTTGCATGTCCTCGGTAGCTTCTTCTTGGACCACATCAACGATGTCGTCGATTGTGACGATTCCCTTCATGCGGTTGTCTGCATCTACGACTGGAATAGCAATGAGATCATGTTCAGCAAACAATCTGCTCAAGTTTTCCTGGTCAGCTTCTTCGGTAGTCTTAACGACGTTCTTTCGCATCACATTTTGTATGACCAGATGTGGATCGGAAGCAAAAAGTGTACGAAGTGATGTCACACCCAACAAATGTTGATCTGCGTCAAGCACATAAACTGTATAGACCGTCTCGGTTGCACCTAGAGCCTGTTTGCGCACATATGTGAGCGCTTCTGACACAGTCATGTCCGGACGAACTCTAGCGAATCGAGGACTCATCAGACCGCCCGCCACATCCTCTCTATATTTGAGAAGAGCCTGAACGTCGTCTTTGGTTGCTTCATCGAGTAAACCGAGCAGCCGTTGTTGATCTTGTGGCGGCGTTTCTTGCAACAAATCTGCAGCATCGTCTGGATCTAGCAAACGTATCCACACTGTCTGTTCTCGTTCAGGAAGATTGAGAATAATTTCGCTTTGATTTCTAGTGCTTAGTTCTCGGAAAAATTCTTGGGCATCTGCAAGAGGCATCAACTTAAAACGAGCCATACGATCTGTGGTCGACGCCTCGGCCCAAAGGGCGTGTAATTCGGTATAGAGAATAGGATTTGTTGTCATACCGAGAGCAACTCCATCTTCCTCAAATGTGCGCCTGAGCAGGATCTAGAGATGTTCGAGTGTATCAGGTCAAATCAACCGTATACAAGCTTGAACTGTCTTTGCCAGAAGCTTGTCAAAAATGTGGGTTTCCTGATGCTTTTTTGATAATCATTACTGGTGAGTGATCTGCATGAACTGGCAGTGCCCGTTGGTGGCACCACAGATGTAGTTATGAATTGCATGTAGGGATTGTTTGCTGCAGTCGCAAACAATTATCTTGTTGTGCTCATTGTGTGAGCACATGTCGCGGCTCAACTGACAAGCGTTTGCAGAATACTTTGGCGTAATTTACTAGCAGACTGTGAAGATCCAATCAATAAGGTAAAGACTTAGTGTCTTTGACTTTCAGCGAGCTGCTCTGCAAACCATCCGTTCATGAAATAAATGACGAAAAAACTAATGACTAATGCCGAGGCATACGCTAAGGGTTTGTCGTGAATAATCATGGCGCCAAAATTATAAGTGGTTAGAAATGCAAACAATCCTGCAATGATGCCGCCTGTGAGCGCCAGGGCCTTGGTTGCGTCTTCATCATCAAATTGCATCTAACTTAGTCTCAACCTTGCTCGTCTACGATTCGTTAGTTTGTCGCGCAGGAACAGCAATCAGAGCAGAGGTCTTCGACTTAACTTCCAGAACCCTGTCAACAAGGTAATCTGCGGCACTTTGAAATGCCTTCATCGCCACAAAGGCACAGATTAGCCAAAAAGCTAGAACGAGATAATTAGCTTCCACCATATGCGTAACACCTCAAAACCCACTCTTAGTAGAGCATGTCGCATATCAAGTAGGCGTCAATATTCTGCTTGAGATCTTAAGTATGTGTCAACCTAGAACCAGAATCGATTGGGCAACGTGAATCTTCGACTGTTTTCTGCTCTAGGGTTTGTCAAGATCGCTCAAGTTGATAGCAAGATCGAATCAAGAATTGTCATTTGCACCGTATTCGGTGCTATGTTGTTTTAGTCACTCCATAACAGTTGAGTGGCAATTAGAAATCTCTTTTAGCGGTCGGTGCAATCTGGGCACCGCAAGGAGCCTACGATGTTAGTTAGAATTTGTCAGTCATCTGCGGGAAGCTGGTTGTTGATCGGAGATCAGCTCAATGATCCAGAAGATTGGACTAGATTTTTGCCCTGTCATAGCGCAAACTCTGAACGCTTTAAGTTTGACGCAGCTGTTAAGCAAAGTTCAGACAAGTTGCCGTTCAAACTAAGCGCAAGTAAAACGCTTATGGTTTGGGGCAGAAGCGTTTATGAATACGATTGGCGCGTGGGTGATGATGAGCTTTTAGCTCACGCTATGCAAATCGCAGAAGGCTTCAACGTTGAGCTGTTCTTGGGCGATGCTGATCCATATGTGCGAAGCGTCGCGTGAGTCTTGGCTGAGATTATATAAATACTCTTCTCACTGAAGGCACATCGGAAAGCCAGCATTAACTCGGGCAATGATGATTACGCACTCTCGATTGAGATCATCATTGGTTTCTTTGTGAAGGAGATCAAATTATGGACAACATTGTATACACAGCGGTTATAAGCACGACTGCATTTATATTGTTTTACTCGGTAAAAGACGTGGTTGCTTGCTGGCGAAAAGAATTGAAGTAATTCGACTGACTAAGGTTTGACGCCGCAGTATAAATGTTGTGTTCTTAGTCACAGCTGGAAAAGTCGATTTGGTTCTGCCAAAAGCTTGTCAAAAATTGGTGTTTCCTGATGACTGCTTGACTGGGTTTCGTGTTGAATTAGAGTGGTTGAATAGTGGGTGAAGTTATGAATTGCATCAAGCCGTTCGTTCTTGTAGTCGATGACAACAATCTGATTGCGCGTGCGGCGCAATTGAGCCTGAGCAACTTAGACGTGCTTGTAGATATCGCCCATAACGGTGCAGAGGCGGTTGCTGCAACCAGGCTTCGCCGTTACTCGTTGGTCCTGATGGACGTAGAAATGCCTGTCATGGATGGTATACATGCCACCATGTCAATTAGACACGACGAACAGAAGACTGGCCGACACGTGCCTATCGTTGGTGTGACTTCATCGGAACGTCCGCTCTCCTGCATGGCATTTGGCATGGACGCCTGCGTTTCAAAGCCAGCGGATTATCCAGTTTTGGTAGAGACATGGCTCGAACAGTATTAGTCTTATGAATTTTCTGGCCGAAATTTACTTAGAGACCGTGAAGGTGACCGAACATCGTAAAGCCGGGCAGCAGCCTTTATTTTGCTTAGCTGTTCTTTTATGTGTCGCTTTATTGTGCATGCTTATCGCAAGAGTGTTGCATCTCTCTTAATTTGGTTGCAATTATTCAGTCGGTTCACACGCATCCAATGTGGTGCTAACAGAGGCGGCGAAGTGGTCCTCTGAGATCTGTACATAATCTTGACTTGATTGAATGAAAATTGTCGCGAGGATGACGAGGTTGGAGATATAACTAAATTGTCAGCGGAGATCAAGGAAATTCCAATGAATAAACTTCTCAAACAGTCCAAGTCGAAAACTAAATACGTTCAGGTTGGGTCATCATCGAGGAAACTGAAAGCGGTGCAGTCTGGTTCAAATCCAAAACAGAACGATAGAAAGTTCGATGTAGGTAAATCGAGCGGCAGTCTGCCTAGAAAAATGTTCGATCCACTAGCTGGTCCATAGTTTAGGATCGGTGATCATTGTGAGAGCTGACCGGAAGCCGCTGTCAAACAGATGAAGTTTTCAATCAGGCAAATGGTGGTCGCATCCCCAGCGTGACCACCATTTGTTTCTTGTCACAAGAGGAGTTCAAGCTAACGAGAGCTCAATGGGACGACTGCACGAGTTCTCTCGTGCAGTCTTGTTGTTCGTTGGTTGTTCGTTCGTGTGTTTAGTCTTTGAATTATGCGACTTGGCTGTGTCCCGTGAAGAGCTGAACAACTTCAAAAGCTGCCCGTTGAATAAAGTTTTGAGATTGCATGCGTCTCAAGCGGCGAGCCCGTGCTCTTGCGATGGCATTTGGTTCTTCGGGTAGATCATCAGCAACTGGCTCTACTGCTATCAGCCAGACGCTGATTGGAGCTTGCTTGTTTACAAAAGTAGAATCTAACAACATTGTCTTCCTCGCTTTAGTGGTATCGAAACTGATACTGTCTTATCTGAGTGACACCCTCTAAGTCGTATCCTATCCACTAAGGTTCCAAAATACGGTTCGCAACCGTTAGATTTCACAAAACATTTATTATCGTCAACAGGCTAGCTGCAGTGGGCAGTAGTTCTCGTGGGTTAATGCGACCGCTTGCTCAGCTGCTTCAGCGGGAATCATTACGGAAAGTAGTGTGTTGTGAGTTGATACCAGCGAAATTGGAATTCCTGCTTTGGTTAAGGAAAGCATGATCCCGACTTCGTACGAAGACGATAGTTGGGCGCCGATAATGGACAGTTTTACTAGATTCGTTTCTACCATAACCGCTTTGTATTCGCTCGTCTTTTTGGCGTTGTGTATCAGCTTGAGCGCTTGTTCTAAATCACTTTGAGATAGGCTAAACGAGACCTCGCAAGCGCTGTGGTGAATGGATCTGCCGAATTCGATTTCAATTCCAGCTTTAGATAGGATGCCGCAAATGGAGTTCTTTAGCGTATGGCGCTCATGTCTAAAAGCTCGTTGGATACTTCGTTCTGATGTCGCCGGCTGATTTAAAACGATCTTTAGGCAACACTTCGTTTTGTCTACAGCGATACCAGTGAACGAGTTGACTTGCTCCGCCTCCTCGGTGACTAGCGTTCCTTCGTCATCTGGATTGAATGTAGAACGAACACGAACAGGTATTTTACTCATCATCGCAATTTCGACTGAGCATGGTTGCAAAACCTTTGCCCCGCATTTTGCCATTGCGAACATATCTTTGTAGCTAATAGAATCCAGCTTGTAAGCTTGTTTGAACATCCTTGGGTCAACACTGTAAACGCCTTCTACGTCTGTGTAGATGTCACAACGCTCAGCTTTCAATGCAGCTGCCAAAGCAATTGCTGTTGCGTCTGATCCCGCTCTTCCTAAGGTCGTAATATCGCCATTGCGATCTATGCCCTGGAATCCAGCCACCACTGGAATGAATCCTTGGTTGAGGTGTTTCTGCAAGGTAATCGCCTCGATGTGCTCTATTCCGGCTGCACCAAAATTGCTATTGGTGGTTATTCCGGCTGCGGCTCCTGTAAATGACTTGGCTCGAAGTCCCATTGCTTGAATCGCTATGGTCATAAGCGAGGCGGAGATTTGTTCGCCAGTGGATAAGAGTGCGTCAATTTCACGAGCATCGGGCGTTGGTTTAAGCGCCTGGGCCAATCCTAGAAGATGATCGGTTGTATGACCCATTGCGGATACGACTGTGACTACCTGATAACCCTGTGCCGCGATGCCCCTGACTATCTCAGCAGCTCGTTGAATTCTATTCGTATCCATTACCGAGGTGCCACCAAACTTTATGACTATGCTCTTCATGTGTATACCTAAACCTTTGTCTCCAGCTGACATTTATGGTATAGCTCTAGAGTCGTCAAAGGCGCGACAATTTTGTTTGTCGAAGGTCAACATTCTGTCTGTTTCAGACCTGTTTAAGGTTTCGATTAGAATGGCTGGGAGCGCCGCCATCCGTCGTCCATACTTGCCGGCATTGATTCGTCTTTTTCGCTGACTCTTATCTATGGTTCACATAGCAGTCTTCTGGCTCTGAATCGAAATATCGGCATAATCTAAGATCGTCTACTAACGGATGATGTTGTTGTTGATGTTGTTGTTGGGAGCTAAATTGGTGAAAGCGACGTACTAGAATTTAATCGTTCAGCTGCCTGATCGCCTAACCAAGCCCGTTCTACAGCGAGAGCCATTTGGTTTACGAAGGTTTCGAGCAGGTGCATTTCGTCTGGATCGAACATCCGTTCACGCCTCGAAGGCAAGATACCAATTACTCCAATCACTCCTTTGGAGCCAGAAAGTGGCAGGTAGAGGGCTTTTGCCCCAGGCAAGGTTGATGTGCCAACTCCTGCCACCTGCTTGTTCATGAACACCCATTGAGCGACCCCTAACTCTTTAGGATCAAGTTCATAGGCAGTCTCGATTCCTTGAACTGGCGCAGTTTCGCCTTGCTCATCGGCGAGCACCACCGTGGACTGACAACCAAATACTTCGCAAATATGGCGCACGGAAATTCGAGCGACATTCTCCTTGCCTCTTGCCGAAGCTAGTTCGCGAGTCATCGCATATAGTGTCGCAGTGTGTCGCTCTCGCTTACGGGATAATTCTGCTTGTCTCTTTATTGTCGTTGTCAGAGTGCTAAGAGTTAGCCCAATTATTAGCATGACTGCGAAAGTAATCAGGTATTGAGTATCCGAAACGGCAAATGAAAAGTACGGTGGTACGAAAAGGAAATCGTAGACGGCGACGCTAAGAATGGCACAGAGAATTGACGGACCCTTTCCTAACTTGAGTGCTGTGACCACAACGGCAAGCAAAAAGAACATAATCAAATTCTCTTGGGCTAATCTATGGAATACAAATTTTGCAACACAGCCGGCCAAAGCGACAGTCATGATCGCGTAGATGTAATGCATGAAATTCACAGTTTCAGGACTAATGTCTTTGGCTAGTGGCTCAGTGTTTGTGGTATCACCCGTGATCACGTACACATCTATATTGCCGCTCTTGCGAATTAGGTCATCGACAACTGAACCGAAAAGAATCTCTCTCCAGCGTGGTTTTGCAGGCTTGCCGATTACAATTTTCGTTATATTTCGCTTGCGCGCATATGAGACTAATTCTTCGCTTGTTTTTTCACCCGTGAGAATAGTAGTTTCCGCGCCAAGTCTTTCTGCTAACCTGAGAGTGCGCATGATTCTGTCGCGATCCTTTTGAGAGAAACGCGCCGTTCGAGCTGTCTCCACATAAGCCGCTGTCCATTCTGCGTGCAAGCCTGTCGCCATTCTCTTTGTTGCTCGCACCAGCCGTGCCGATAGAGGATGGGGTCCAACGCACACAAGTATTCGCTCTGAGGCTGGCCAAATTTCTGTAATGAATTCATCGCGCCTGTATTTTTGCATCTGCACATCGACACGGTCCGCGGTGGCCCGTAGTGCCAATTCTCTAAGGGCAATTAGATTACCCTTACGAAAGAAGTTCTCCAGTGCTCTGTCACTCTGTTCAGGAACGTAGACCTTTCCCTCTTTTAACCGGTCGATCAGTTCGTCCGGCGTCAAGTCTACGAGTTCGATTTCATTGGCTCGTTCGAGCATGGAATCGGGAACGGTTTCTCTAACCTGCACATTGGTTATTTGCGCAACGATATCGTTAGCGCTTTCCACGTGCTGAATATTTAGAGTGGTGTAGACATCGATTCCCGCGTTGAGCAATTCTTCAACGTCTTGCCATCTTTTGTCATGTCGCGAACCTTGAATATTTGTGTGGGCAAGCTCATCGACAAGCACCACCCGCGGTTTACGAGCGAGCACCGCATCTAAATCGAACTCTGGCAGGGTCGTCCCTTTGTATGAGATCTGTTTGTAGGGAATGAGTTCAATGCCGTCCAGTAACTGTTCCGTTTCTTTCCTGCTATGCGTGACTACGCAGCCAGCGACAACATCCACTCCGTCCCGAAGCAGCTTTTGTGCAGATTCAAGCATCGTATAGGTCTTGCCGACACCAGGTGCCATGCCCAGAAAAATTTTGAGCTTTCCAGAAAGGAGACTCGATTCTTCTTCTTTGAGACGTTCCAAAAATTCTTCTGGAGTAGGTCGACCGTCGCTCATAAGTTTTCAGTGCATCGGGGTTTCATTTGTTGGAGGGTAGTCAATGCATAGCGTTGCTCTACTTATTATTATCCAACGCCAGGTTGAGCAAGAGTACATTTATTCGAGGCTCGCCGAGAATTCCTAATTCGCGTTCCATTTTAGATTTATGTACCATGTTTGTCACATTTTCCGCGCTCAAATTCCGAGCTTTTGCGACTCTCGCCACTTGTAGCAGCGCATTGCTCTCGGATATGTCTGGATCCAGCCCTGAAGCGGAGCGAGTCACAGCATCAACGGGTACTGGCGCATTGACTGGCAAGTCATTTTCTTTACGATAGGACTCGGCAAGTTGCTTTATGCCTGCAAAGGATTCATCGGCCTTTGTAGCTGGGTCGTCTGGGATTCCCATGATTAATTTGGAAGATGTCGGTCCCAAATTGGTACCACCAGAAGCCTCCCCTGCATAACCTGCGCCGGCTGCGGAAGGGCGTGGGTGAAAGTATTTAGCAGACTCGAAGCGTTGCGCCAGCAGTCTTGAGCCTATTACTTTTCCATTGGCAGACCGCACCAGAGAGCCATTGGCTTGTTCAGCGAACATTAGCTGAGATACGGCCGTAATGAAAAGAGGGAATGCTAGCCCTGTCAAAAGGGCTAAGATGATTGTCATTCTCAAGGCTGGTAGTACTTCTTTTAGCATATTTGTCCTGACTAGATTGACTTAGATTATTGAACCTAACTGCTTGAACCTAACTGATTGGCGCGAGATGAAGGGCAACGATAAGATTGTCGATCATCCAGATTCCAGGGAATGGAACGATTACGCCTCCCAATCCATAGAGAAGGAAATTCCGCTGCAGTAGTGCGGCAGCACTCATAGGTCGATAGGGGACGCCGCGCAGAGCGAGCGGTATGAGGCAAACAATGATCAATGCATTGAAGATTACCGCGCTCAAAATTGCCGACTCTGGCGAGTGTAATCTCATAATGTTGAGGATCCAGAGCGGCCCGTGCGAGAGCGCACTGGCTGCGTAAAGTGTGCCAAATACAGCTGGCAGAATGGCGAAATATTTGGCGACGTCATTGGCAATCGAGAAGGTCGTCAGAGCACCACGGGTCATCAGGAGCTGTTTGCCGATTTCAACAATTTCGATCAACTTGGTCGGGTTTGAATCTAAATCGATCATGTTGCCCGCTTCTTTAGCGGCCTGAGTGCCTGAGTTCATCGCCACTCCAACATCGGCTGCGGCGAGTGCCGGCGCATCGTTAGTGCCGTCTCCTGTCATTGCCACCAATCTGCCGCCTGCCTGTTCCTTCTGAATCAATTGCATTTTCAACTCAGGCGTTGCTTCGGCCAGAAAATCATCCACACCCGCTTCAGTTGCGATCGCCGCTGCTGTCAGTGGGTTATCACCGGTGATCATGATTGTGCGTATGCCCATAGAGTGCAGCTGCATGAATCGTTCCTTCATGCCACCTTTGACTACATCTTTGAGATAGATCACACCGAGTGCACCACGGGTGTTGTCGGCCACTGCCAGTGGTGTACCGCCTAATTGGGCGATGCGCGTCACTTCCTTTTCAATTTCTACCGGCACCAGCAGTCCAGCTTCCTTTACATATTTATAGATAGCCTCGGCCGCCCCTTTGCGTATTTGAATGCCATTGATATTGACGCCGCTCATGCGCGTGTTTGCTGAGAACGGAATAAATTCAGCATCCTTGTTAGAAAGCTCTCGCTCCCTTAATCCAAAGCTCTTTGCTAAGACTACGATCGATCGACCTTCGGGAGTTTCGTCTGATAATGAGGACATCTGGGCGGCATCAGCCAGCTCTTGCGGTGTTACATTTGGTGCGGGAATGAACTCGACTGCTTGCCGATTGCCCAGTGTAATGGTGCCGGTTTTGTCGAGAAGCAAGGTGTCAACGTCGCCGGCAGCCTCAACTGCCTTGCCGCTCATGGCAAGGACGTTGTGCTGTAGAACACGATCCATACCGGCGATTCCTATGGCGGACAATAGTCCGCCAATAGTTGTCGGAATCAGGCAAACGAGCAGAGAGACAAGCGAAAATACATCTGGTGCCTGACCTGAGCCGCCTGCTCTTACCGCATAAGTGGCGTATGGCAGAAGTGTTACCACCGCTATGACAAACACAATCGTCAAACCGGCGAGCAAAATATCCAAGGCGATTTCATTTGGTGTCTTTTGTCTTTGTGCGCCTTCGACTAGGGCGATCATGCGGTCCATAAACGTCTCTCCTGGATCGACAGATATCCTTATCTTCAACCAGTCTGATAAGACAGTGGTGCCTCCGGTAACAGCGCTTCGATCTCCGCCACTTTCTCGGATCACGGGAGCTGATTCGCCGGTGATCGCGCTTTCGTTTACGGTGGCAATTCCCTCGATAATCTCTCCGTCACTGGGAATGATCTCTCCAGCCTTGACGAAGACGATGTCGTTCTTTTTGAGCAATGTAGCTGCCACCATCTCCTCAGCACCACCACTGAGCAGTCGCCTTGCCACTGCTTCTTTTCGCCCGCGGCGCAGTGCATCTGCTTGAGCCTTGCCCCTTCCTTCCGCCATTGCTTCGGCAAAATTAGAGAACAGTACCGTGAACCATAGCCAGAGAGTGATTTGTCCCTGGAAGAGCAGCGTTGGGGCTGAAGTTGAACCACTTGCTAAGTTGCGCAACCACAAAATTGTCGTCACTACGCAGCCGGCACCAACCACGAACATGACAGGGTTTTTGGCCAGTTTTACTGGATTCAACTTTATAAATGAATCTCTAGCTGCCCGGGTTACGATCGGAGGATCGAAAAGTGGTCGCGCTTTCTTTTTAGGAATGATTTCAGTTTCCACGTGCATCTCCGTTTGCTAATACAACCTGCCGGCATGCATTAGAAAGTGCTCAACAATTGGCCCTAGCGTCAATCCGGGAAAGAACGTCAGCGCTCCAACAATAATAATCACGCTGATCAATAAAATTACAAATACATATCCATCTGTCGGAAATGTTCCGCTTGTCTTAGGTATATATTTTTTTGTGCACAGCGACCCGGCAATAGCGAGCACCGGTACCTGCATTATGAATCGACCCATCAGCATAGCCAATGCAAGAGTTGTGTTGTAGAAGGGGGTGTTTACATTTATGCCGGCGAAGGCAGAGCCATTGTTACCGGTGGCAGAACTAAACGCGTAGAAGATTTCGGAGAACCCGTGCGGTCCACTATTATTCACATTATTAAAAGTCGCTCCCGGGGAGTTCCAAAAACTCCCAGCCGGCATGTTAAGAACCGCACCAAGCGCGGTGAAACCAAGAATAGAGAATGCGGCAGCTAGAACATAAAGCATCGCCATTTTTACTTCTTTCTTTTCTATTTTTTTGCCTACGTATTCGGGCGTTCTGCCCACCATCAACCCTGCGATAAAGACCGTGAGAATTGCGAAAATGAGCATGCCGTAAAGCCCTGCTCCCACACCTCCAAAAATCAATTCGCCTAACTGCATATTGAGAAGTGGTACCAAGCCACCAAGCGGAGTGAAGCTGTCATGCATCGAATTGACCGCGCCGCAACTCGCATCAGTTGTTATGACGGCAAAGAGTGCTGAATTGGCCAGACCAAAACGCACTTCTTTTCCCTCCATGTTTCCACCTAGATCACCGAGTTGTGTTGTCGATGTTTCAACGCCCAATGCTTTTATGTTGGGATTACCCGCCGCCTCAAAGCCATAGCAGGTGACAACTCCGACAATAAAAAGAATTGCCATTGTGGTAAAGACCGACCATCCTTGTCTTGTGTCCTTAACCATCAATCCAAAGGTGTATGCCAAACCTGCAGGAATGATGAAAATGAGAAGAATCTGCACAAAATTGCATAGAGGTGTTGGATTCTCAAATGGATGAGCGCTGTTGGCGTTCAGAAAGCCACCACCATTGGTGCCGAGCATTTTTATGCATTCTTGGGATGCTATGGGACCTTGAGGAATGATCTGCTGCGCACCTTCTATTGTGGTTGCCATTGTGTAAGGATTTAAGTTCTGCACTACACCTTGGGACACCATAAATAGAGCGGCTACGAGACTGAGCGGGAGCAAAATGTACAGGGTTGAGCGAACCAAATCACTCCAGAAATTTCCAATCCCTGACGCTGAGTATCTTGAGAAGCCACGAATCATTGCCATAGCGACGGCTATTCCCGCCGCAGCCGACACCCAGTTATGGAACGCAAGTCCCAACATCTGTGAAAGATAGGACATTGTGTTTTCGCCGCTGTACGCTTGCCAGTTTGTGTTTGTGGTGAATGAAGCAGCCGTGTTGAATGCTAAATCCGGAGACATAGTGGTTGCGTACGATGGTGCCTGTGCTGTCGAGAAGCCCATTGGGTTAAATGGAAGGATCCCTTGTAATCTCAAGACTCCATATGTCAGTAACAATGTGAGAAGCGAAAATGTGAGCATGCAGAATGCATACTTAGTCCAATGCATGTCGGCTTTCGAATCGATACCACTTAGTTTGTATATCAACTCTTCAACGGGCTTCAGAACTCTATCGAGCCACGTCGACTCGACTTCCATAACACGCTTGATGTAAGTGCCAATGGGCTTTGTCAAGGCAATGAGAATTACCAAGAACAGTAAAATTTGTAGCCATCCTATGCCGGTCATGCCTACACCCTTTCTGGAAAAAGTAATGCGAAAAAGAGATATACGAGCAGCCCCACTGACGCTGCCCCGGCTAAGATATTGTCAAAGTCCATTATTTCCCTTCACTCAGAGTCGATCACACCCGTTCACATAGGCGGCGCTGAGTACAAAGAATAATGTTGCGATACCTATGTATAACAAGTCCATGTGTTTGTTGGCTCCTGGTAGTAAATGTACCGCTGGGTGTGTCAAGAAAGGGTCAAGACTGTTGAATCCGTAATCAAGCCTGCGTCAATTTTTGCTATGAATCAATTTTTTGCCTTGTTGCACAGATCGCGAAGTCTCATTTATTTCGCAAAGATGGCAGTGCATCTTTACATGCGTTTTTCGCCGTGAACAACCATCGCGAGTTCCAACAACATGCGCTTCATTTTGAGAATTTCAGCTCCCAATTGTTGCAGCATGGCTAGGCGAGTGTTGAGTGTGGAGATGTTCAGTCCCTTCTTTTGCGGTTTTGTCGCCGTAATCTCATCGAGCAATTTGGATGCTGTCCTATCCGTAAATGCGGGAATGTTTTTATCTGCAATCCATCTATCTACGAGCAAATCTCGCCGCGTTTTTCCATCTTTATCGCCAGCTTGCGGAGTATCGAGAAAGTCCCAGACGTATTTTGGATATTCGATTTCTGGTGAAACTGGATAGTTAAAGATTTTTGCGAGCATGTTGGGATCATTTTCTGATAGTTGTTTTTTGCCGTTCATCTGACGAAGGGCGTACATGGATGCGATCGATGGCACTATTCCAGCCATGATGCCCGTAATACCAGATGGGATAGCCAATTTTGGATACTTGTACGTGGGAATGTCAAATCCTTCACATACAGTCCAGAGTGCGCCGTTCAAAATGAAGCTCAGCGCATTTGTTTTGAGTACGGCTTTATCTCGGTCGTTTGTATATGTGGAAAGGATTTCGTTGTAAATGTTTTGCTCAGCTGTAATCTCCGCAAGCGTGAAGTCAATGGACAGGTTGGCTTCCTGAATAATTTGCGTTGCCTCGCTTATGCAAGCTGTGAGTTGCTGGCTCATGGCAATATTATCTAAAGTTGGTTCGAAGTTGGTTGGATCGATCTTTGTTCGCAGGTTCTGCGTTCGCTCAAGAAGGGCGGTCAACTTTAGGTTTTCTGCCAGCTGTCTCGTATTGGGTGAGATGTCAGTTGAGTTTAGATTTACGCCGGTGCGCAGGATTTGTTTCGGCAGACTCTCGGTATTAGCCGCACCTGCTTGAGCGGGATTCTCAAGAGCGATGATGCAAAGAAGTGACAAGGCGATCGCATTTGAAGTGCGCCGAAAACTCATGGATGCTCCTGTACAGGTCTTTTGAACGGCCATAACAATAAGGCTAATAATACAATTTCGGGTGATTAACGAAGATAATATTTAGGACACTAAATTAAGCTCCGACGCCGCTGAGCACTCTACTGTCGCAGGATGCCATGAGGGTCTATTCAAATGGCATGTTGCCACTATATATAGTGGCGTAGGCATTCACTTGCGTTCGTTGTTGATCATCAACTCGTAATTCACTTACTTAGACTTCTTTCCATAATTTTGCAATTCTTATGCCGCTGATTCTTGATGCCATCTTGATGGTCACAGTTTTAAACTGATGATGTTTTGAAGACCGACTGCAAAACGGTGTTGTCTTTTTGTACTATTAAGAGGTCCCGATGAAAACCAAGTCTTTGAGCGTGTTACTCATGGTGGCGGCTATGCTACCAAATGCCTGTCCCGCATTCGCGAACACTGTAGCGAGTCCTTCTAATCAAGTGGTGGCTGACGCAAGTGCACCTGCTGAAGCTACAGCTAACACCAATGCATTCCCAAAGCAGATTCTACGAACTGGAATAAATCTAAACACCACTGGTGTTTCGGCCAACAGCGTTCAGCTTGCAAATGACATACAACTCTCTCCAGTCCTCGATCGAATTCAGTCTCTGCATCAAAGAGTTGATAGCCTTGCTGCTTCTCCTGAGCGCTCAGACGCACGCATAGATTTGCTTGAAGCGAAACAACAAGCTTTGCAGATTATTGAGAGAACCAGTCTTGAAATTGATTTTGCGATGGCCGAAATGGCTGCTGAGCAAAATGTGTACAACGAAATACTTTCCACGTTTACAAGCGATCGCGACAAGCTTCTCGCTCGCGTCAACGCTGGTAGCTTTATCAGCAATGGAGTACTTTGGGCTGTTTGCGAATCGCTCTCCATTCCAACCCATACCAGATCGGTTTTCGCTGTTTCCTCAGGTATCACAGGCATCGCTGCAGGGTTAGTACCATCGGTCGCCTCTATGTACACTCTAAGAGCGGTAAATGGAAAAAAGAAGACATCAGAAGTGGAACCGAACATGCTTGCCAAGTTATTCAATTATCCAACCACAGCTGACATTGAATATCCTAAGTCAATATGGTCATATCTCAATGAGGTGCCGGCCGGTGATTCAGGCGGTAAAACGAGAAAAGATCAGATGATCGATCGCTGGATTTCAGACTCAAATATTCCGGGATTTACAAGCAGAGATTCGAAATCACAACTGGATGTGATTACAGGCAGCGTCGCTCAGAAAAAAGGTCTTTCGATAGCAACTATTAGTACTCGTCTGGTGATGCTTCAACAGCTGAGTGCTGAGATCATGAAAATGAAAAGGATGTTGCTGGAACTATCAATGGTTGTGCAAGGTGACAAGCAATTCGTGGCGATGCAATTGAGACCGACGCCAACGTCTAAGGTGCCCAATATGACACCGCGTTCCATAGCGAGTAAAAACACATTATTTTCGTCGGATGCGGCGGCGAACTTGACTTCTCAAGCTCTGCAAAGTATGGGCGTTCCATAAATAGTCCTAATGCTAAATGTTACAGTTCGAGACTCACTTCGGATTATTCTAATTTCGCTTATTTGTCCGTTTTTGCTTCCATGGGCCGTAAGTGCAAATGCAAAGGTGGAGTATGAGATCAGGTCCGTTGACAGGTGCTTAATTGCCAGCGGTTTCTATCCTCTGGTTCCGACTTGGACATTGGTACGAGGTTCTAAAACAGCAATTCGTTGGCGAGATCCGAAACGCGTTAAGAAGGTTCGTTCGCACAAAAAAACACGATCGGCTAAGTTTAACTCACAGTTGGAACCTTGCGGTATTCCAATTTTTGAGGATGACAGCCTCGAAGGTAAATCAGCACCACATTCAGAGCCTGCTGATTTCGTGCCATTGTATGCGCCGGAGACCGATCCCTCAATGCCAACCGCATTGCCTAGATCGGATGGACGTCAGGACAAAGATACTGATTCGCTTCGGACTGAATCTATGCCAGCAAACAAAATTGAACCTGGGCAGCCATGAATCACCTCAATCAATTTCGGATTGGCTAATTCAGGCTGCACACAAATGCTGTAACCCGCGAATCTTCAAGTTCCTATCAAGAAATAATTGTCGTTTGGCTGTCTGAAGTCGTGAGTTGATCGGTGCGAAATCGATATCCGACTCGTGTTTCAGTATGAATGAAATATGGTCTCTCAGGATGCGCCTCAATTTTGTTTCGCAGATTGGCTATGTGCACTCTTAGCGTATGTGAATCGTTTTCATATTCTGGTCCCCATACTTTTGAAAGCAACTGTCTGTGAGTCAGTACCCGATCAGCATTTGTGGTCATGTACCGCAATAGATCGTATTCTTTTGGAGTCAGGTGGATCTCTTCGTTCGATATGTATACACGCCTGTGCGCAAAATCTACCTTCAGGTTGGCAAAGGTCAAAGTGGATTGATCTTGTTCGTCGTCTGGTGCTTTTCTTCGCAGCACGGCCCGAGCTCTAGCAAGCAGCTCCCCTGTTCCAAAAGGTTTGGTCAAATAGTCATCAGCACCTAAATCAAGCGCTTTGATTTTGTCTTCTTCTCTGTCACGCACGGACAGTACGATAATCGGAGTTTTAGTCCACTCTCTCAGTTCTCTGCAAACATCAAATCCGCTTTTGCCTGGCATCGCTAAATCCAGGATGATCAGGTCCGGTGAACGGGATGCTGCCAAATCTAATCCTTCGTCACCCGAAGCTGCCAGAAATACCTGGTAGTTATCTTGCTCAAGTCCAACTCTAAGAGCTCTCCGAATTTGCGGCTCGTCGTCAATTACCAGAACTTTCATTATCCTTGTTATCTCCATTCTCTTGCGGAAGACTGATGTGAAACACGGCGCCACCACCACTTTGATTTGATGCCGTCAAAGTGCCTTTATGCGCTTCTATTAGACCTTTGCAAACAGCCAGACCCACTCCCATTCCCGGTGTCGACGACTCTTGCAGCGCGGCTGAGCGATGAAATGGTTTGAAAATTTCCTGCTCTTCTCCCTTCGGAAGTCCTGGTCCGTTATCGAGTACGTCGATGTTCAGCGATTGTCCTCCGTTATAGAATTTGACCGTGACGTCCTTTTCTGAATACTTCAAAGCATTCTCGATCAGGTTCCGAAGCACTTGAGTCATTTGCACCGAGTCGAGCCAGAACTCTTTGTCTCTATCGGCAATATCTAATTTTATTCGTTTGTTCTCCGTTTCTCCAAATGAGTCGAGCACTGATCCAACCAATTCAGTTACGGGAGTAAGCTCTTTCTTTGGTGCCCAAGCGTTAGCTTCGAGGCGCGATAAATCGAGGATGTTTCCGACCATTTTGTTTAGGCGATCAGCTTCTTGATCCACTGCGTGCAGTAATTGCATTTGTGTTTCCCTGTCCACTTTTGAGTGCTCTTGCATCATGCTGCCAACACTAGCTTTTATAGATGTTAAAGGACTACGAAAGTCATGTGACACCATTGATAGTAGCGCTGTTTTTAGTCGATCAACTTCAGCAAGGGCTTTCGCTTTAGCTTGAATCTGTAAGAGCTTATCCCGATGGAGCACTACAGCTGCATGATTTATCACTGAATTGATAATGTTCTTGTCGTTTGGCGACAAGATTGCGCCGCCTGTGAGCCTCAAGCAGATCACACCGAAAGTTTCGTTATTTAAAGTGATTGGCAGATATATAATTTCGCATTTTTTTAAATCACCAAATGCCTTCTTCCAGTGCGGACTGTTATCCCATCCAATTGTCTGCCCGCGCACCATAGCATGTACCAGTGCTTCGCTTGAAACTTCAGTCTGATTAACTGGTGCATTTGAATGAATCCAGATTTGTGCATCATGATCGTTGGGTTGGAGGCACATCGACACGGCTTCCGCAGCCGAGACTCTTGTGATCGTTTCCATAAGCTTTCTAAGAACCCGATCTCTATCAATATCGGAAGCCACAGCCCAACTAGCCTCCGCCAGTGCCGCAGTTTCTCTGCGACTTTGCTGCGCTTCTTCCATGCGTTTTCGCAGCAAGGCGGTTAGTTGTCCGATCACAGTTGCTGTCATAAGAAACATGCATAGCGCGAGCCATTCTGAAAATGAAGCCACCGATAGCTGTTGTTTAGGTTCTGTAAAGAACCAGTCGAATGTAAGGAAGGATAGAAATGAGCAATAGATGGCTGCTCCTCTGCCGAGCAGCAGGGCTGACATAGTAACAACGAGCAGATAAAGCATTGACACGTTTGAGAGATGTGTGTCTGCCTGCACACAGATAATGAGCCACGTGATTAGCGCGACTGCTACCGTCGCTGTGCCATAAGGAATTACAAATTTTCGCCAATAGTTAGTCATTTACTGCCGGAGCGTTGGTTCGCCCAACTTAGTTTTACTACTTTTAGGGCGTTCCTTCGATACTTTGACAGTAATTTGATAAGTCTGCACCGCGGTGCCCGATGCCTGATTTTAGCTTTTGGAGCCTCATGGCGTCCAATAGTATCCATTCTGAAACTATTACCTGGCTGGGATTTCGCTGTCCCCTCCTTCGTCTTTTCTTAACAAAGCAAGCCGATTTTTGGGGAACCTTAAGGGCCTACTGGGCATCTCTTTATACAGAGGTTCCCAGGATTTGACTGCCGAGTCGGGTGAGACTTGCTCGGATGCCTGGGAACCCATCATCAGGAAGACATGAAAAATGAAAATGAACCTTCAGAAAAAATCCCATCATATACATGACGAGCCTTGGAACGAGTTCGAAAGTTCTTTCGACGAAAGCGTTGCTAATGAGCCGGTGGAATTGGAGGTCGAACCGATCGAGCAGGCGCGCTCGTTCAATGACGATTCGATGACGATGTATCTAAAAGAGATAGGCCGATATGGACTGTTGAATGGCGTACAAGAAATCGAATTAGTTAGAGCTGCGCACTCAGGCGATGCGGACGCCCGAAAAAATCTGATTCAGTCGAATCTACGTTTGGTCGTTAGTGTGGCTCGCCACTTTTTAAATCGCGGTCTTAGCTATTCTGATCTTATTCAGGAAGGTAACTTTGGTCTGATGAAGGCGGTCGATAAGTTCGATCCCGAGTTGGGCTACAGATTCTCGACTTATGCCACTTGGTGGATTCGTCAGGCGATTGTTCGTGCGATATCAGATAAATCCAGAACGATTCGTTTGCCTGGTCATATGAACGAGATGCTCAGTCGTTTGAAAAAACAAGTCAGGGCTTTGAGTGAGAAAACAGGACGGCTGCCGACTACCGAAGAGCTGGCTAAATCGATGAATACCTCGTCAGAAAAGGTGCGGAAACTACTCGATATATCGAAAGGGCTTTTATCTCTTGATGCAGCAAGCGCCACCGGATTTGACACCACTCTTGGTGAAACTCTCAGTGATGACAATGAGAATTCGGCGCCTGCAGAAGCGGTGGCTCAGAAGTTCCTGCACAAAGATGTAATCGAGGCTCTGACTTATTTGACTCCTCACGAACGTAGCGTCATTTTGATGCGTTATGGTTTTAGTGGAGACAAACCGAAGAGTTTGGCCGAATGTGCGATGGCGTTAGGTATCACACGAGAGAGGGCAAGACAACTCGAAACGCGAGCTTTGAAGAAGCTGCGAGGTAATTCTAAAGTTGGTCAGTTGAAGGAATACTTGAACTAATATCGCGGGGGACTGGGCCTGGCGTGGTGCCCAGTCCCAACTGCCGGGTAAATTAATTCAGGTCCGTTCGTTTGAAATGTTAGCAAACCGAGTTCAACTGTCTCCAGTGAGTGTCAATGGAGATGACAGGAGCCTTGAGCGATCTCCTTTGGGCGTTGGAACATTTGCCAAATCAGGGAAATGTTCTTCCGGCCAAAAAAGCACATTAGCCAGCGTGTGATTTTGTAGAAAGAATGCCGGTGGGACACCAATGATAGTTCTTCTGGCAGTGCTTATCCCGCTTGTCGGTATGACTAGAAGGTTGGTCGATGGATCCAAGGCTAACTCCATTCCTCCAGTTGCGTCCAGAAAAGTTATAGTATCCCCCATCAACAATTCGCCTACCATATGAATGTGCACCGGTGCCTGGGCAAGCTCATGGATAGCTTTCATGAAGGTCTGTGGCAAGTCTTTGCCATGTGTGTCGTTGGCAATGCAAAGCAACTCTGGGCGCATGCCCAGAAGCGCAGCCAATCTTAAGCAAGCTGCTATGAAGCCCATGCTGGCTTGATCCAGGGTGACAATTACTTTCATTGTTCCTGGCTCTGCGTATTTGTGCTGCACTACAAGAAGAGGGCGAGGACAGTTGTGCATAAGCCCTTCGGCTATAGCATATTTCAGATAAGGGGAGTTATGGTTCTGCTCTGTCAGGCGTTTGTGCAGGCGGTGGCCGACTATGACCAGATCGTGCTCAGCCGCCCGATCGCAAATTTCTTCAATCGGGTTTCCTTGATCAACAACGCACTTTGTCTCAATTTTGCGAGCCTTCCCTCTGGCAGCACAAGCCTCCGTCAGCTCGGCGGCCAGAGAATGCAATTGTTTAGAGATAGCCTCATATGCGGACGCATAGGCATGGCTGCCCAGAATGCCTCCGCTATCATTTCGGAGCAATTCCCAGATTGTTTCGGAATCCACCACATGTTGAATAAGCACTTTACCTTCAGTCTTCTCGGCTATGTTCCAGCATAGTTCCGCTGCAAAGCGCGATTCTTCCGAGCCGGTAATGGGCAATAATATTGATGGATGATGCATTTAAAGGTTCTCTAACGGATCCGAAAGCATTTTCCCACAAAACTGTGAATTGATCCTCAGTCGCAGGAATGACCGCAATTTTGAGTTCCAAAATCGAAGTGCAGTATCATTGTCTCGATCGATTAAACCCACCGGCTCGCCTAGATAATTGTTGGCAAATCCGCAAGTTTCAGAAAATTCATGACCAGCTTGCCTGATAGAAACCAAACAGCTCCGATTCCGCTTGTCGCTTTGTAGGCAACAACATGCTCAATATTCTCACTGGTGAAGCGCTTCCATGACATCGAGCATCGAGCACGTCCACGAAGTCGAAAAAAACTCGGCTTTCAACGAGTGGTTTTTTGCAGGGGCGAAGCCGGATAACACAGAAGTACAACATCAGGACGCATGGTGGCGCGTCATGTGCTTGACTGGGGTCGACTACTTTTCTACGCTCGGTTATCAGCCTGGTATAGCCTTCTTGGCCGCCGCAAGTCTCTCTCCGATCGCCACTTTAATTCTCGTCGTTGTCACTCTGTTTGGAGCGTTGCCCGTCTATTGCATCGTGGCTAGAGAGAGTCCGAACGGTCAGGGCAGTGTCGCTATGCTTGAGAGGATGCTGCCAGGATGGCAGGGCAAAACACTCGTTTTGTTTCTACTCGGGTTCGCTGCCACCGCCTTCATAATCACAATCACCCTCTCTGCTGCCGATGCCACCGCACACATCCTAGAAAATCCTTTGATTCCTCTAGAGTGGCGCGCTCACCGCGTCGAAGTGACACTGGTATTGCTGGCGATGCTTGGTGGACTTTTCCTTAGGGGTTTCCGAGAAGCGATTGGTCTGTCTTTTGTAATTGTCTGGGTTTATCTCGGTCTGAGCGCAGTAATTTTACTCAATGGTCTCTATAATCTGGCGCTTCATCCCGTGTTGATTTCTAATTGGCAAAGTCATGTGATGAAAGAATATGAGTCGCCGGTGATGATGTTTGGATACGCGATGCTGCTGTTTCCGAAATTGGCGTTGGGACTTTCCGGGTTTGAGACCGGCGTGGCGATTATGCCGCTCGTCAAAGGAGAACCCGGTGATACTGCGGAGGCGCCCGTCGGACGAATTAAGAACACACGCAAACTCCTGATTACGGCTGGTCTGATCATGAGCGTTTTCTTGGTGGTCAGCAGCATCGTTACCACATTGCTTATTCCTGCTCCCATGTTTCAGCCAGACGCACCGGCCAACGGCAGGGCTCTGGCCTATCTTGCTCATACCAATTTGGGCGACATTTTTGGAACCATATACGACTTCAGCACCATCCTGATTTTGTGGTTTGCGGGGGCATCTGCGATAGCTGGTTTGCTCAGCCTGGTACCTAAATATCTGCCAAGATATGGCATGGCTCCAAGCTGGTCAGCTGCTATTCGACCGCTGGTTGTCTTCTTTACTAGTGTCTCATTTGGTGTCACGATAATGTTCCGCGCCGATGTCGATGCTCAAGCCGCTGCATACGCGACCGGCGTGCTTGTGCTGATAACCTCTGCGGCCATAGCTGCCACAATTACAGTCTGGAATACCGCTCCTGCTCTGCGTCCGTACTTTGTGATCGTTAGTTTCATCTTCGTCTACACGTCTTTTGCGAATATGTCGGAACGACCCGAAGGCGTCCATATAGCCTTGTTTTTTATAGCTTCGATCCTGATCGCGTCAGTTTTATCCCGAGCAATTCGTTCGACTGAATTGCGGATCGAAAAAGTGCACATGGACGATGCCGCTCTGGAGTTTATCGATCAAGCAATTAATTCATACTGGGGAGAAATTCGACTTTTACCCCACCGGGTAGGGATGCAAGATTTTCGTTTAAAAGAACAACGATCACGAAGAATTCACAGTATCCAACCGGAAGAAGGAGACTTTATCTTTTTAGAGGTTGAATTGAGCGATTCGTCTGAATTTTTTGACGAATTACTAGAAGTTACAGGTCACACAGAAAACGGCCACCGAATCCTCAGATGTTCAAGCCTGGCAGTACCCAACGCGATCGCGGCTATTTTGCTGGAAATCCGCAATCGAACCGAAAAGGTTCCGCATGTTTATTTCAGTTGGTCAGAAGGTCATCCGATCGGGCACACACTTAAGTATATTTTTCTTGGTGAAGGCGACATAGCAGCTGTAACAAGGGAGATTGTTAGAGGAGCAGAGATTGACGATGCCAAAAGGCCTCTGGTGCATGTCGGATAGATTCACACAATCGAGTTAAAAAGAGGAAAACGGTGACAAGTCAGCCTGACGATGCGAATAGCAATGAACTGATCGAAGCTTCTCGATCAATTGAAGCGGTCGTTCCAGACGATTTCATCGCTTGGCGCAAGCAAGCGGATCTCTTCATCAAAGCTGTCAAACAGTTGGAGACCAGACAAATAGAAGCTGACGAAAGTATCAAACTCATGGGTATTCCGTTGCGTGAAAGCGCACTGCGCGACGCGGCAGAGGAAGCCTTGAGAAACTGCGCGCACTTTGCGGCAACTTCGCATGAACGTATAGCAGTTATTGATGAAGCGAATAATATTCGCAGAACAAGTTGGTTTTAGGAGTTCAAATGATATGCAGGTATTGACCAGACCACTGCGAAAGGCCGTTGATGCCACTTTTCAAAATGTTACACCGACCCGGCTGTGGTTGCAGATGGCATGTATCTGCATCTGCTCGTTATTTTTCTTCTGTGCAGCGTTGATCACCATCACTCAGCATGCCCACGCCGATGCCACCGTTGGCTCGGATGCCGCACCATCTGTGATAGCAGCTCATCAGATTAAGATCGCGGTCGAGACTATGGATAACGCCCTTGCTGATGAGTTGTTGTACAAGTCCGGATCAACAGAGGTCCAGGAGCGGTTCGAGGAAAGCGAGAAAGCTAGGATTAACCTATCCAAACAGCTGATCGCTGCTGCCAGGAACATTACTTATGGTCGAAGCGAAGAAGTGCCTATCGAAAATATTCAAACCGCGCTGGGGCAATTTCTCATGGAAGCGCAAAACGCACGCGATCTTCATAATTTTAGAACCGATACGGATGCAATTGCTAAGTACCTCGCGGCTCTTCGCACATTGCAGCTTAGGTTGCTGCCTGGAGCTGACGCTCTAGCCAAAGCAAATGAAAACGTACTTGAGGATACGTACGCTCATGAGAAAGGAGCATCTGCAATGTCGAGAGGCTTGGTGCTTGTGATCGGAATTGTCTTAGTAGCATTGATCGGATATACGCATCTCTATGTGAGCGTACGTTTCCGTCGCAGACTCATTCCGGCTTTGCTAATAGCAGTCACTTGCACAATAATTTTTCTCCAACATTTGATATCTATGCTAGCGATCAGCAGCCACAACTTTGTAATAGCGAAAGAGGACGCTTACAACTCGGTTGTCGCTTTGCTCGACGCTCGCTCAAACTCGTATGATGCAAAAGCTGCGCAAAGCAGAGCGTTACTGGACAAAGCGCATGCTGTCGATTACGAAAAGTACTTTACCGAGAAAGCTAACAGCGTTGCCCGCTTCGAAAAAGGACATGACTTCGGCGAAACAATTGCACGTGCACGTCACCAACTTGAAAATCATGAGAAATTCAATTTGCCCGGCTTCTCAGGTTCTTTAGCAGAAGAATTAAGTAACGTCCGATTTCCCGGTGAAGGCGAAGCAGCATTGGAATCGTTGGAAGCTTTCGCCACGTACTACAGTACTGATAGAAAAATTCGTCAGCTGGAAGCTGCAGGTAATCACAATGAAGCCTTAAAACTCAGTCTCGAATACGATCCAAGAGGAAGTAATTTCGCTTTTCTAAAATATGACGACGCTCTGGCCCGCACTCTAAAAATAAATCAGGATCAATTGCATTTAGCAAGCAAAGAAGCTGCCCGAGCTCTTGAGGGACTGATACCTACTTCATTGCTAGTGACGCTTCTAATAATTATCTGCACGTACATTGCTCTAAGTCCACGGCTTGACGAATACCAGACTCATCATTACGCGCATAGGCGCTAGTAGATTGTGTGTATAGCTCACCTTCGCTAAGATGATTGCCTTTTCGGCAATCTTCGGTTTTTTAATCCCCTCTCTTTGCAGAATCTTGATAGAACCGTCTGCTATCTAGACCATCACTAGTGATTTAAACTGATATATTCCTGTTGCCCTTCCCTGGACGTGATTCGCGTTTAAAGTGTTTCGTCATCTGCTTACCCGTCATGAAGTAAATCTCTGGCGCATGCCGTTTGTGTTGTCATTGGCTGCAACAGTTCTATTCGGAGCAACTGTAAGCGTCGATTCGTTGAACGCGCAGGGCGTACTTCAGCTACCTGGGTGGATTTCAAACGGGGGTATTGATGACGCGCGCAGCATTCTTAGTTCTGAGATGGGAGCCGTCAGTACTGTTCTTGCACTGATTTTCTCAGTGGCCCTACTGGTGCTCTCCATGGTTGCGACGCTGTTTGGCTTTAGACTGCTTTATCGCTTTGTTCAAGATTGGGTTACGCAGGTAACTATCGGACTCTTTCTCGCCACCTTCATCTATATTTTGCTTGCCTATGTGGCTACACGTTCTGACGGTCACGTTGTTTTCATTCCTCAACTGACCTTGCTAACGGCGTCATTATTGGTTGTGCTTAGTTTCGGTTTTCTGGTGTTTTACAGCCATCGCATTGCTGTTTCGATTCAGAACCCGGATATGATCGCGCGTATCGTGCTCGACATAGAATCGGCATTGAAAAATCAGCGCGAATTCAAAGAAAACGTTACTAACGCAATGCCTGCCAGCCTAACTGTAAGTAGAGAGGATGTTCGCGTCGCCGGACTCATTCAAAGTGTGCGAAGTGGCTACCTACAGGAGTTGGATCGCAAAGCAATACTTCAAGCAGCAGTCAGCATGAATGTGCAAATAGAGTTTTTATTTCGGCCAGGCCAATTTGTGCAAAGCGGAGATTTACTTGCGATGGTTTATCCGTTCAGCACTTCCTACACTCTTCAATCACTTATCGAAAAAGCGATTCGCATTGGCTCCCATCGGGTCTTAGCACAAGACCCGGAATTCGGTCTGTACCAGATTGTCGAGATTGGAATTCGTGCTTTGAGCCCTGCTGTGAATGACACTTTTACCGGCGTTGCTTGTATCGATTGTATAGGAGATGTGCTTCGTATTTTGCTTACCACAACTTCACACGATGGTCTCTGTTACGATAATCTCGGCGAATTACGCATCAAAGAGCCGCAACTTAAGTTTGAACGTTTGGTTAAAGTAGCATTCGAGCAACTTCGCCAGGCATCAGTAGATACGCCCGCTGTTCTGATTCGCATCCTAAGTACAACGGAGCGCTTGGCAAAACTTTTGCGAACTGATTCGGAACGACAAGCAATGCTTGATCAAGCAGCTGCCGTTTGGGAAGCATCAATAGCAGGTAAGCTGGTTACTCTCGACCGCAATGACATACAAGATGCCTGGGAAAAGGCTCGTGCGGCTCTCACAATTGGAATGACAGGAGACAGCGCATAAATAAACGTGAATTCTGTCGTAATTGCTCTACGAAATTTTGCGGCGCAAATCTTGGACTCTAAGTGCAACAACGCTCAGTGAATTTAGGCCGACTTGCACTTTCAGTTGTAGATCTGCAATCAGTATGGATGATGCACCGTTGCTGCTGCCTGCCTAAAGGCTCTAAAGGTCACTAATAATCCAACCGTTGGAACGGTCCGATTTAGGTTCAAAGAATGCCCTGTTTTTTGTAACTTGCTGGACATGACGGTTCGCAGACTTGGTTGATGAGTCGTAAAGACCCCATGGGTCTCCGGTAATCTCATACGGATGGGACTCGTGAATAAAAACGTACCAAAGGAACAGTGCTAATAACAAGATTTCACACGCAACTACTATGAGAGACACCATAGCCCTGACCTCACGACTCATGAATATTTAGTTTGGAATAACCTTCAAATATAATATTATCACCGCATGCGGTGCGGATACACAGTAAACGCCATTCTTGACGGGATCTTGACTGATATTGTGCTGAAACTGAGCTGAAAACGATTCGCTCTAAACTACTTCATGCATTTCGTGCTTTCTAAATTGTCAGAACCATGATCTATCGTGGCACTGTATTCGGTATCTTGTGTTGTCTCCAAACGGAGGAATCATGAACATTGCATTTTTCAAATTGAACGGAATTTTTCGCACCGCCATCATTCATGTGCATCCGGATAACAGTTTTGTTATAGTCATGAGCAATTTTGTGTCCAATAACTGTAGTTTCACTCCCTTTAAACCATGTTAGCGATCTCGTTGGAAATTACCGCCGTTTTGCTGCTAATTCTATTTGGCGGCGTTTTGAGAATGCTTGAAAGCGCTCTTATTTCAGCTAGGCGCACTCGCCTTCAGCAATTGGCACATGACGGCAACAACGGGGCAACGGCGGCCCTCGAACTGTTGGCCGCTCCAGAGCACTGTTGCACGACCGTGCAAATGTGGATCACAGCAATCTGTGTTCTGGCTGGTGCAATTGGTGGAGCAACCATCGTCGATGAGCTGGTGGCGCTAAAGGCTTTCTTCTACCAACCGTATGCAGAGGCTCTCATCGTCATTATTGTGGTTGTTGTGATCACCTTCCTCAGTGTTGTGTTGGGTGAGCTTCTGCCACAGAAGCTGGCATTGAGCAATCCTGAGGGCACTCTGTGCGCGCTTGCTGGTCCAATGCGTGCTCTTATGTGCATTAGCAATCCTGGTGTAAAGTTGTTGGAGATATCGGCGGGTTCGATTTTGAGCCGTTTTGGTGTCAAGCAGCGCAAAGGGCGTCTGGCAGAGGAAGAGATAGAGGCGCTGGTTGAAGAAGGCAGCCAGAAAGACGCTTTGCATGAATCTGAAAAGACGATGCTGTGCAGGATCTTACAGCTCGACGATATTCGAATCAGCTCGGTTATGACGCCCCTTTCGGAATTAGTCTGGCTTGATGCTCGTGAGACGTCAGAGAACCAGATACAACAAATTGAAAAACATGGTCATACTCGCTATGTGGTTGGCGATGGTGGACTAGATGGAGTGTTGGGCGTGGTTAACGGCAGAGATCTGTTGTTGCAGTTGCAGCGCTCAGACGCACTCGATTTGAATGCTTCACTCTATTATCCTTTGATAGTGCCGCAGAACAAAACTGCCCTGGACGTTCTTGAGCATTTCAAACAATCAAGAGTGCATGTGGCATTCGTCATGGATGAATATGGGTGTTTGCGTGGACTCGTCACCATGAGTGACATATTGGAGGCCATTGTCGGCGACTTGAGTGAAGTTGGAGAAACTGAAAATTGGCGAGTGGATAATCGTGAAGACGGCAAGTGGCTGTTCGACGCAATTACACCAATGGCCCAATTCAAAAACATCGTTCAACAAAAAACAGAATTTCCGGGAGAGGAAAAAGCTTCCTATCGCACGCTGGGCGGCTTTGTTCTCGACTATCTCGAGCACATTCCTGCTGTCGCTGAACATTTCGAATGCGCAGGGCTGCGGTTCGAAATCTTAGAAATGGATCGCAATCGCATCAACAAAATTCTGGTTGCACGTACCGCGAAAAGCGAGTTAAACAACTAGCTTGCTAGTCGCTTCGTCCAATCGAACGATGCTTCTTGCGCTATGTTATAGATCTGGCAAAGCGGCAGACCGTCTATAAGTTGTTCAGCAGCGGCTGTAAGAAACGCATTGAGCAGTTCGAAGAAGAAGGACAAGAAGCCTACGGGATTCGGCATCGCACTTGCCAGGTCGAACACATCTTTAAAAGCTGACTGAAGAAACTCACCACCAGGCAATTCGTTCACTGCTGGTTGGCCAACACATTCTGTGCCTGTGATTTCGGCGGCAGGAAGAAGTTGGGAACAGCCAACGCTATCTGCTGCCGTTGCGTAGCCGAAGCCGGTTGCACCGCTCACTGCCGGTTCTAGAACATGGCCAATGTGCATGACGTTCTCGAAGAGCCTGCTGCCACCGTCTGCGCTGTCGCCGCTTGAGCTGCCTCCGCCGCCTGAACTATGAAACTCTTGTGGTCTGTAATAAAGTGACATTGCTCTTAACCAAGCTAGAATCTTTTATGGCACAAGTATACGCAAATTCATGCAGTTGAAAAGGGGGAATGCCCGCACTGGGGCGCGATTTGACACATTCTTGACAATCGAAACGATTGCTTGCTCCTTTCTTGACCGATGCCAACTAGGCCCTCGCTATTCGGCAGTGGAAAGCAATTTTTGCAAATGCCACCGCATCGTCAGACGCCTCATCTGTATTTACAAGACGTTCCCGTTTTCTTGCCCCCAGTCACTTTCTTCGGGTACCGTTACCGAATATACTGATAACTCATTAGATCGGAGTATGACTTGGCATCCGGTAGAGTCTTTTATGTTGAGCGTCGCAGCAAGCAAGTTTGGCTGCTGTTACGCGTGCTTTTGAAGGAATTTCGCGGTTTCTTCATCATCTTCATTTGCGCGATTGCCATTTCGGCACTACTTTTCTATTCCTTCTATCCGCGCAGCGAGATGGCGCACAACCATCTGAGCTTAACGCAAACGGTATATTACGTTTGGCTGATGATGTTTTTCGAAAGTCCGCTCACTTATGTGGACGATTGGAGGATATCTCCGCTCTTTTTCCTTTTGCCCTTGTTGGGCTTAGTGACGATAGCCGAAGGCGTAGTGCACCTTGGTAATTTATTGTTTCAGCACCAACGATATTCTGGGGAGTGGCAAAAAATGATCGCGTCGACGTTTGAAAATCATATTGTGGTTTGCGGATTGGGCAACGTCGGTGTGCGTGTTGTGCAGCATTTGAGGCGGTTCGACGAGCT
>PLXC01000066.1 GCA_003151275.1 Candidatus Melainabacteria bacterium | reverse complement strand
ATGAAAGAATTCAAGCAAATTGTTGGGGAGTTGGACACTAAGGTTGTTCGTTTTATGCCAGGTGAGCACGATGCTGCTCTCGATAAGGGAGAAACATACAAGGATTTCTTCGGCGAGACGCATTACACATTCGATCATAAGGGTGTGCATTTCATCGCCATAGACAATGTCTCCGATCCAACAGGAAGCATAAGAGACGCTCAACTCGAGTGGCTGCAGAAAGATCTAGCATTGCAAAAACCAGATGCAAATATTGTTGTGCTAACTCATAGACCTCTGTTTGATCTGTTTCCTCAATGGGATTGGGCAACACGTGACGGAGCAAAAGCAATCGATTTGCTGATGCCATTTCAAAATGTGACGATCTTTTACGGACATATTCATCAGGAAAACCATCACATGACAGGACACATCGAGCACCACTCGGCGAAGTCATTGATGTTGCCGATGCCCCTGCCCGGCTCAATGCCTAAGCGTCAGCCGATACCATGGTCTGCTTCCGCACCCTATAATGGCCTGGGCTTCCGCAATGTGTTCAGTCAATCAAAGCTGGATAAATATCAGTTGAATGAATATCCAATCAGGGAGGATGCGAAAATATGATCATGCGCACACGAATCGCAATAACTGCAATCATGGCATTTAGCGTTTGCAGTATGACCTGCTCAAGTGCTTTCAGTGATGATGCGAAAGTGGTCAAAATAAGCGCGAAGCGGTTTGAATTTAGCCCCAAGAACATTACGCTGAAAAAGGGAGTGCCAGTTATTTTGTCATTGACCAGCGAAGATCGCTCACACGGATTCAGTATTCCAGCAATGAACGTAAGAGCCGACATTGCGCCCGGAAAAGTTACTGAACTAAAAGTAACTCCACAAAAGGCTGGCGAACTCGACTTCTACTGCGACGTTTTCTGTGGCAACGGACATGAGGATATGAACGGCAAAATAACGGTTACAGATTAATTGAGTGCAAGAGGTTCAACAGATCCTTTCAGTGGGTGTGGAGAACTCATGATTCAAGAACCTCTGTTGCTGCCTCTGCTTGCTTTTTTTCTGCTAAGGCTTTTCGTTTTTTTGAAGCATTTGTTTCAAGAGGTTTTGAGGGCAGTGTTAACCCGGGCACCGACTTACCGAACTGATCGTTCACTCTTTGATCTGGCGCTGGATCTGGTGCCTTATCTATCCGAAAGATTCCAGTTTCTTTTTGCAATTCGCCGACCGGAAGTTGGCTGGCTAAAAGGGGAACATAACTCCTTCGCGTGGTTAAGACCGGCGCAGAGCCAGACTCGCTCTGAGACGCGGCAGATACATGATGATTGACTGGTATTGTCACTGATGGCTGTTGTTCGTCTGCAATCTCCGTCGGACTGTCAATTAATTGGCTCGGTGGTTCAGGTTGCGAAAAATCTGCGATCGAAAATTCAGGCACCTTAGATTTGTTATCCGCTAAACGGAAAGGTTGAGCCCTCTGTACTGCATGATGAGGTACAAACGGAGACTTTGGCGCCAGTGGTTTCCCTTCAACCGATTTAGGCGCCCGTGGTTTAGAAGTATTAGGAGTAATTGCTTGCAGCCCAACGTATGCCTTTTGTTGATCTTCGTTCGCCACCTCAGCGGATGTCGGTTCTAGCGAGCGGTGGCGCGAAAACATTGGTGGCAGGATAAATGGTTTGGGGACAACTTGCGCAGGGCTCGAATCAGAGGACGGCGTTGGCAAATCGTCGTGCGCGTCATGGGGATTGCCAGCAGGTCGTGAAAACTTTTGTTCCTTGGCAGGGAATTCTTCAAACTGTTGCCTATCTCCAATCACTTTTTCGGCGCACTCAACCTCGCTTTGTTGATTGTCCAAATATGCAACCAATGCATTGTGCGGCAATTTGAGCGCCAAAGCGAGGAGCAACATTGTGCTCTTTGACGACAAACACTCATTTTCATTTGACTCTTCAATGTCTATAACTATTTCCAGCGGCACGCCCATGGTCTCAGCCAATTCTTCTCTGGTCATCCTAAGTTCACTGCGCCTCTGTTTCACAGTGACTGCTACCGCAATTGATAGTGGATTTTGAAAAGCCATTTGCCTGTTACATTCCCAGCGGCCGGTTCAACCCTGTCCCTCAAAATAGTTAATTGTCCTAGTGACACAAATAGATCTGACAATAATAGTGAACAAATCGCATCAACGAAAAATCGGTATCCTCATTCCCAACTCCAAACCCTAAACGTTTCCGACTTTTTTCTGTTCGATAAACTGCTTGAAGTTATTCATCCACTGCGGAAGCTTTTCGCCAAAGGAAGCCATCAGAGGAAGAATGAAGACGTCGGACAGATAACCTTCCGCGCTGACTCGGAATGTTACAAGAGTAAACTGTGCAGCGCTTTCAAGATGATGATCAAACTCGTAACGTGACCCGAAGAGCTTGAATTCGCTTTTGTAAGAAATTCCCTCAATAAATTCGGTGACCACGAGCGTGCCGTTAAGACCCTTTCCCAGGTTGATTTTCCCCTTAGAGTTGAGCGCGAGCGGTCCCTTAAACCGAATCGATTGCATCGCCTTATCCCACTCAGTCCAATGCTGCCAATCCACAAGCTTCTCCCACACCACATCGACTGGTGCGTTTATTAATACCTTGTGAACTGCCAATTTCTTCATATCTACTCGATTTCGGCTAATATTTTGCATTGTGCGAAGACCATTAGTCAATGAAAAGCGCAGATCGTGAAGCTGTATAGCAATCAATGGCAGGAGAATAATGAAAGTAATAGATTTACGAAGTGATACCGTGACGCTGCCTTCACCGGAAATGCGTCAAGCCATTTTCAATGCCGAGCTAGGCGACGACGTTTACGATGAAGACCCCACAGTCAATTCTTTGCAAGAACGAGTAGCGGAATTATTAGGCAAGGAAGCATCTTTGTTTGTAAGTAGTGGCACAATGGGAAACCTGATATCACTTCTGGTGCACTGTGGACGAGGAGATCAAGCAATCATTGGTGATGCGAGTCACATCCATTTGTGGGAGCAAAACGGAGCATCAAGTTTGGGCGGAGTTAGTCTGAGAACAATACCTAACCTTCCAGACGGAACATTATCCCCAGCATCCATCCTATCCGCAATCAACCCAGACAATATTCACTGCGCTAAGACACGTCTTATTTGTCTAGAAAATACCTGGAATGGACACCCACTGTCGCTGCGTTACATTCACGAGATTAGAGAGCTTGCAGACAAACATCATTTAAAAATGCACTTAGATGGAGCGCGAATGTTCAACGCTTGTATAGCACTAAACGTAACACCACGAGACTTGGCGCGCGACTTTGACTCTGTTCAATTCTGTTTCTCCAAAGGTCTTTCGGCACCAGTTGGATCTATGGTTTGTGGCAGCGCTGACTTCGTAAACAACGCCAAACGAATGAGAAAAGTACTTGGCGGGGCGATGCGTCAAATCGGCATCGTAGCAGCAGCCTGTCATGTTTCTTTGGATAAGATGATAGATCGACTGCATGAGGATCACGAAACTGCAATGCACTTAGCTGAGGGATTGGCGAAGATCTCAGGCATTAAAGTGGACCCATCTCAGACTAAAACGAATATGGTCTTTTTTGAAAGTGGATCTGATGATTTGAGCAGAACTCAGCTGGTTCAACAATTGCAAAAGAGTAGGATACTCGTTGGCATAGAGCAACGGCTCGGCATTCGCGCAGTAACTCATTATGGTATCGCGATTAGTGACATTGACGACGCGCTTGAACGAGTGAAAAACGTACTCGCACTCACCGGCGTATGAGCTTTTTGAGTGCTACCTCGAACTGAATGATTGGAAGAATGCAGAAGCAATCTGGCCCTTGCTCAGAAACAGCTATCACCCAGCTCGCTGGCCAGCTGTGTTGAACAAATTGCCCTAGCCGCCGCACGAGCTGGCGCGACTGAGGAAGCAATGCGTATTTGGCGACGAAAAGACACAATTGATAAAACCAAGCTAGACAGGCTGGATGAAATCGCTAATGCAGGTATGAGGAATGCTCTCAGTACCTATTATGCCGACCTCGCGAAATCCAGCCCCTCTGCGCCATACATCCGTAACGCCCAAAAGATTCTAAAGTCCGTTAAGTAAAGCTCTATTGCGAATAAGACTTTTTCTGCATCTGGGTATGTAGTAATGGGAGTTTGGAGACCGCGTATGGAAATATCCGCAGAGATGATTGCACAGGTGCTCACAGCTGCCGGAGATATTGCAGCACGCAATGAGCGTTATCAGGAAGCGGAGAAGCTCTATCTGGATGCCTTAACCTATGTGGACGAGGTCTACGGTCCTAAGAGCTACCAGGCGGCGTCACTCTACACCTGGCTCTCGGAAGTTTCCAGCAAACAAGGCAAGGCTGCGGAATCAGCTCTATTCCTGGGGCGTGTTGAGGAAATTAATCGGGCCTATCGAAAAGCCCATGCCGAACCCGGCATTTCGGATTTGCTGCATACCTTGTAGATTTTGGCACTTCCTTCTCGTTTCCTCGCTCTTTGACTTTTTTCTAAGCGCTTGCTTTGCTCTTTATTGCACTTGTCCGACGAAGACTCCATATGGCGGCAACGTCAGGTTGCGCAGATTTGCACTGCTCAGAGTATTGTGGGGCGAGGCCAGAAGCGTCTTGGCTGAGTTTGAATTGATACCATACGGCTTCAGGTCATATTGCACCGTCTTGCTCTCTGGAGTCATGTTCAAAGCGACGAGAACGCTCTTCTTCTCGCCTTTGCGCACATATGACAAAACATCCTTGTTTTGATCGTCCACTGCCTGGTAGGAACCGTTGACCAGAGCGTCATCGGTGCGGCGCAAGCGAATCAGTTCTTTGTAGAAATTCAGAATCGAATTCTTATCTGCTTCCTCGGCAACCACGTTGTATTTCTTGTAGCTGGGTGTGACTGGCAGCCACGGTTTGTCGGCAGTGGTGAATCCAGCGTTCAGTACGGAATTCCACTGCATCGGAGTTCTTTCACCATCGCGACCGATCTCATCTGGCCAACCAGTCTTGCCAATTGGATCCTGCACATCTTCTTTGGATTTTGGATCGTTGTTCTCCATGCCCAGCTCCTCCCCGTAATACAACAAGGGAGTGCCGCGCAGTGTGAGCAATATGGTAGCTGTTAACTTTGCAATCTGATCATTGTGAGTTTTATCACCATACCGTATGTAGTGGCGAATCTGATCGTGATTACTGAACAGATAAACAGGCCATCCTCCAGCCGGATTCTTGTCCCACTCTCCTATCCTGGTTCGAAACTCCGGAGCGGAAAGCTTATTAACAAACGCAAAGAAGAAGTTCATCGGTAACTGAAATTCATCCAATTTCTTTCCGAACGTCAAACTCAATTCATTGATGTCGCGAGCGCTTGTTTCACCAACCAGGACGCGATTATCTGGATATGAATCAACTACCGTGCGCAGCTCCCGAACCACATCGTGCACTTCATTGAGCTTCTCGTTATGCACATTATCCATATTCGGATCGCCGAACTTGTTTTTACCAGCTAAGACAGGATTGTCAGGCAAATCAGCTTCTTCAAACAGGGTCCCGATCGCGTCTAGCCTGAAGCCAGCCACGCCACGATCTAGCCAGAATTTCGCGACATCGTACATGGCTTTGCGCACTTCCGGATTGCGCCAATTTAAATCGGGTTGCTCCGCGTAAAAGAAGTGGTAATAGTATTGATTCGTTTTGGGATCAAGCTTCCATGCCGAATGACCAAAAAGTGAAAGCCAATTGTTTGGTGGCACGGTATCGCCACCACCATCTCGCCAAATGTACCAATCACGTTTGGGATTGTCTTTAGACGAGCTAGACTCAACAAACCACGGATGTTTGTCTGATGTGTGATTCATGACGAGATCCATAATGATGCGAATGTTGCGCTTCTTCGCCTCCGCCACCAACTCGTCAAAATCTGCAAGCGTACCGTACTCTGGCGCGATCGCTGTGTAATCTGAAATGTCATATCCGAAGTCAACTTGTGGTGAGGGGTAACAGGGAGTAAGCCAAAGAGCATCAACACCAAGATTCTTCAGATAATCAAGTTTGGATGTGATGCCCTTGATGTCTCCCATTCCATTGTTGTCTGAATCGGCAAAACTTCTTGGGTAAATCTCATAGATCACCGCATGCTTCCACCAGGGCTCGGCAGAAGACTTGATACTAGGGGCAGGTTCGACCGCAAAGGACCGGGATGCCAGACTGCCGACTAAAACAAGCGCTAATAATCCTGCCCAAATCGTGCGTTTCATCAACGAGTTTCTCCCTGACCTGTACCTCTGCGTCTACTCGAGCGGCTGCCGCGAAGCTGCGTCGCTGAGCTAGATTGAGAGAGATGATTTTAGCAGGATTAACTTTCGCAGTCCTCAGTCCCTCTCGAATCTAACGCTATGTCGTTGGAACTTAGGCACTGAGCTGTTGCAGATGAGAATTCGCTGCCCAGGGTACTTCCTGTTGACAATGCATTTGGCTGAGTCTAGGCTAGATGAACCAAGGTTTTACTATCAATCTCATGAAAACGGGCGGATTAAAAAGGCTCTGGCAGTTTTCTCAGGGTCGAACACCAAACCGAAACTGCATCATTATCTGGTGCATCATTTTGTTCGTCCTGTTACCTCCATATACTAACTTTGCCTTTCCGACCCTGATTTTTGGCGCACTTTTCTTTGCGACCAAATGGCCCCAGGCTTTGCTGGCAATTATGGCTGATCCACCGGCGCGCCTCAGTGTCCAAATCGGTTTTTCGTCTGCATTACTCTGGTCTGTAATCATCTCTCCCGGGGGATTTTTGTATTGGGGAGCAATCATTTGCGCTGTTGTCTGGGCAAAGAAATCGTTCTGGACAAACTGCAAAGACGAGCTGCTCAATAAATTGGAAGAGCGCTTTTACGATCCCAAAGCGCTGCGCTTCATTTGCCTGGCACTGGCTCTAGCAACAATGAGCCTGTGTTTTCGAGTAGATGACATGCACAGCATAATATTTTTGTTCCGCTTTTTCGCGCCATTACTTCTTGTTCCAGCTGTATTGATAATATCGGTGGCGAGCAAGAGATTTTTGCTAAGAAAAGGATCAAGTAGGCAAGATCGAATCCTGAAAAAGTTTTGGTACGACCTGACTACAGCTGGGTTTATAGTCTCCTTTTTGCTTGTACTTAGCTGCATCTTTTACTTGCCAAATGGATTGGGCGACTGGTTTGCAAATTGGCTCAATTTCTCCGCCACAAGTGCGAACATGGGTCCGAAGGCTACACTAATATGGTACGAAGGAGATGCGCAGTCGTACCCGCCACCTAATTGGCGTACGCCGCGCGCGATGGAAAATGTGGATGGTTCGGCATTACCAATGTCGTTCGACTTTGCCTTGGCTGTGCAAGCATTTTCTTTCATGCTATGCTCGTTTTTCTTTCGCTCTCATATTATTAGATGGTCAGTCTATCTCACCACTTTTGCAAGAAGACTGACCCTGTCTTCTTCTTTGAGCGTGTGGATTGCCTCTTTTCTGGAAGTGCATCGGCAGCCTGTCAAAAAGTTGGTCGTAAAAGAAGCGGTACCCTGGTTGCATAACGTAAGCAAGACATTCTGGTGGCTTACCGGCTGCTATCTTGCCTTGTTTGCTCTGGTCGCTTTCTGTCCCGGTCCAGTCGGAGTTGCAATTTTAAATTGGATCCAATTCGCTTTGCGTGATGCAGGTTTTACGCATCTGTCGATATTCGACCATCCTCAACTGCGTCTGTTTTTCGCTGCCATCGTCGCGATGATTGGCGCCGGTCCGCTTGCCGTCACTGCTTGCGTCTTTTTGCCGAACTTCAAACCAAGCGAGCTCATCTTGAGTTCAGAAGGATTGTTGATGCCTAATGACCAATTCAAATTGTGGAGTGATGTCAAATCAGTGGAAGATGCACCTCACGGCAAGAAAACACCCTGGCTAAAACAAACGCTTGTCGTATCTTTTTTCAATGGGCCGCGTTTGCGGCTGAAGCATTCACAATTGTCAAAACAAGATCTGTGTGAGCTGCTCAGTGCAATCGACGAGCATGCGCAGAGCTGCTCGTTTAGCGAAGAAGCGCTGGAGATAAGAAGGAATCTTGGCCATGAAAAAAGCACCGTGCCCGAGCAAAGACAGTTCAGAGGATTGCCGGCAGAGGACTTCAGATCTACAGTTTTTGTGCCCATCACAGCCGGTGAATGCATAGCCGACAAAAACATAAGAGTAATCAGGCAGCTGTCCAGTAAACAACTTTCAGCCGTGTATCTGGTGCGCATGCCGGATGGTCAACTCGCGATCACGAAGCAGTTCTGCTTTCCCACAGACTCGGAAGACACAGCAAGATTGCTCAAAATCTTTCAGCGCGAATATGAACTGTTGAGCAAGTTAGATCACCCTCGGATCGCCAAAGTTCTCGATGTATTTCAGAAAGGAGCTTCAAGCTATCTGATCTTGGAATTTTCCAAAGGCCGCGATCTGCGTGACATTGTTGAGAAGGATGGTGCGCGTTCGGAGGGAGTTGCGCTCGAGATTGCCGAGCAGTTGTGTGATGCCATGCTGCATCTGCATGGACAAGTGATTCCGATCTTACACCGCGACCTGACACCAGATAATATCATTGTCGACGAAGACAGACAGATTCGGTTGATTGATTTTGGCGCTGCTCACCAATTTCTCGAAGGTATTACAGGTACTTTAATCGGCAAACAGTGCTACGTCGCACCTGAACAACTAAGAGGCGAGGCCAGCCCAAGCAGCGACATTTACAGCTTTGGCTGCACGCTTCATTTTCTTTTGACAGGAGAAGACCCGATCGCCTTGAGCCAGTGCGATCCATCGTTGCTGACAAATGTTTCTGCAGCGATGCGCACACTGATCCTGGCTTGCACAGAATTCGACGAAGAAAAGCGACCGAGGTCCTTTCAAGAAATTCGAGAAGAACTTCTGCACATCAAAAGAGGGGGCTCAATTCGAGTTAGTCCAGACAAACAGCCAGTCCCGCTCCAAAAACAAGAGGCGGGGACGGCAAAATGACAGATCGAGAGAAGTTATTTTCCAAATGCAGGAATTCGATAATTTCGGAATTACAAGACCTGAAAAAATATGGGTTTGACTTTGCGAAAGAGTTGATCAAGCTGCTGATCAGCATGCGAATTCCGCTCTTTGTGCTTGCACTTTTTTTGATTACTCCCAAACTGATTCCAATCTGGCTTCTGATTATATTCTCGGTTCTTGCGCTACAAGCAGTGTTCCGCTACTTTCCGACAAGCTGGCAACAGAGGTTCACTGCCATTGCCACCAATCCCCATGTCAGTGGCGTCTGGCGCGAACTCAAAGAAGGCGCGGGGTACATGAAGCCTTTTCTTTATGCGGCAGTGTTCCTTACTGCCGCACCATTATCAGTCCTGATTATGATTGGACATTGGATTCGGAAGCTGTTCGGCGCAAAGACAGAATCAACTTCAGGATTGACCGGCAATGCGGATTCCTTGATGCTGCGCCAGAATATTCCACAACAAAAAAACTCCGACCAATCTAATTTCTTCCAGTCTCCGGCCTTCGCCGCAACTATACTTGTTGTTTTCTGTTTGGGAATTCCGGCTGCCATCGCAATGAGTCTTTATCAACAACTAGATATCGGAAACCTTTTGGGAGCACCGAGCTTTAATATCAACCACAGCCCGATGGATTTCCGTAATTTTGAAACAGGTACTGTGCTTGGACACGGTCCTAGGCTGGAGCTGAACAAACACTTATCAATCGTCAGCTGGCCTCGAATAGCGGCTGCTGCCAGCGAATGGCATCTGGCTCTGTATATGTATCTAATGAGCCTGGCATGGTGCGTTACGACACTTTTCTTTCGTGCCTACTTTACCTTTCCCCTCAATTTTGCCAGCACCGAATATGATATCGAAGTAAACGAAAAAGGCGTCCAAAAACATCCCATCAAAGGTTGGTTCGCGGAAGTGCTGTGGTACTGCTGGCCGGAATACTTGCCGCGCGTCATGCCCTGGACAGAAATTGAGCACGTCCAATACATTCAAGGCGGCGTCGGTCGCCTCAATCCTTTACCAGACAATCTTTTCTCCAAACAAAGTCTGGTATACCAGGTGCTCAATCAGATCGCCGCTTACACTGACGCGACAATCGATAAGCTTGGGCGCACCGATTATGTCAATTTTGTCTCAGGCGGTTTCGCCAACGGGATCAAAGTGCATCTGTGGGAATTGAGCACCGAAGAGCGAGTTCGCCTCTTTTATGCCATTCGCAAATGGGCACCGTCGATATATTTGGACCAAACTCTTCAACAAAAATTGCTCGGCTCTACAGTGATGAGAGAACCCAAATACACTGAGATCTGGTTCGATCTACTCGTATCGCAAAGAGAGCGCAAGAGACAGGTGAGCCTGCAACCTGGCGATACGCTTCGTGATGGCATGTACACGATCGTAAAAAAAATTGGTGCTGGCGGACAGGCGGTAGTTTTTCTTGCCAATACGAGCACTAATGAACTTGTTGTTCTCAAAGAATTTGTTCTCTCTGGTGGCGAAGCAATTGGCGCACTCGTCGAGTCAGGCTGTGACTTCGAAAACGAAAGCAGTGTGTTGAGCAGATTATCGCATCCAGGTATTGTCGAGATGCGTGGCATTTTTGCCGAAGATCAACGCGCTTATGTAGTTCTGGAGTACATCGACGGCTCTTCTTTGCGTCAGAAGGTAACGGACGGAGGAGCGCTGAGCGAGGGCTTGGTAATTGAGCTAGCTTTAAAATTATGTGATGTGCTTCAATACTTGCACAGCATGGTGCCACCTGTAGTGCACCGCGACTTCACGCCGGAAAACATCATTTTCCAAAGAAATGGTCAACTGAAACTAATTGACTTCAGTGTCGCAAGCCGCACCGGACCGCATAAATCCGGCGACTGTGTCGGCAAGCACTCATATACGCCACCGGAACAGTTTCGCTCGGCCGCCTGCCCGCAAAGCGACATCTACGCCCTGGGTGCCACCTTGTATTTCTTGCTCACCGGTTCAGATCCCAGGCCTATCAGCAAATCCAATCCCAGGCAAAAGGGCCTGGAGGTCTCCGAAGAAATCGCCTCGATCATAGAGCGCGCCACCGAGCTTGATCTAAACAAACGATATGACTCTGTACACTGGCTCAAGCTCGACCTGGAAACACTTCGTGATGCGACTGCACATTCCAGCGATGTCACCGCGCATACTTTGGCTCCCCTTCCAGCACCCGTGGCGGTGGCAAGGGCAATGCTGAGGCAAGCAACCCATTCAATCCACGTCGATGTCACTGTAGATCCTCCCGATAGTCGGTACGCCTCTTGGCCGTATTCCACGGCAGACTCATCTCTCAAAATAGACAAAAAGCAACACACAAGGATATTACGAAGATAGGACTGGACGGCTTCATCTCAGCAATGCTTACATGTGGTCCATGGGGGTATAGAATGGTGATGAAGAGAGGTTATATGCGATGACTTCAGAACCGTCGAAAGAACGCCAATTTGCCGAAGCAGTCCCGGCCGACTCAATTCATATTGTCGAGTCTACGGAACAGATAGGCGATTCGAACTCCTCCAACGAACCTGCAGCCCCTCACGGAGAGTCACCTGTAGCCGACATTAAACCACTCGCCGCGTCAAACTCATTACCACCAAGCGAGAGCACTGAACCCCCAGCACAGACCAGCTCATCATCGTCAAATGAACCTGCTGAACCGGCGCAGCCGCTTTTCCAGACCAGCACATATATTCCCTCTTATAGCCACTCGGAAAGCCCCGCTTACCTCAAAGAACCATTCAAGAAACGCTCCATAGTTTCAAAATATCTGCCTGATCTAAAACAGGTTTTTAACACAGTCTATTTTTCGATTGCCGCGATTTCCGTTTTATCCTTGAGCGGTTTGTGGAACTTACCGCCTCTGGCGCTTTTGGGGGCTGTGTTTTTGACTTTCACGGTGGCCAGTATTTATTTCTCAATCCGCAAGAGCGCCCATGAAGACGATTTTGCAGTCACTATTCCAACTAAGTTACGCAAGCAATTGCGCCTTTATGCGGTGCTCGCCCCGCTTCCCTTAATCATCGCCGCCGCTGTCTTATGTCCAGCCAATTTCGCGCTGCAGCGCGGAGTGGAGCTAAACACACTCAATAAATTTCAAGATGCAATTCCGCCATTGGCCATCGCCAGTGTGTTAAATCCTAAATCTGAAAAGACACTGGATGCATTAGCTCTTGCGTATAACAGAACAGCCGATCGAATTAGCGCCTTATCCGCCGCAGACGCAGCTTTGAATTTGAATCCTAATGATAGTGTAGCTCTTGCACATAAGGCGTGGGCTCAGGAGTCTATCGGACAGCACGATTCAGCAGTGAAAACTGCACTAGAAGCAATAGCCTTAGACCCTAAAAGTGGAATAGCCTATGGCAGTCTGGCCTACGCTTACTACAATTCAGGGCAGTACGAACTGGCACAGGATGCCGCAACAACACACATCCAACTACATAATAACGAAGCTAGTGCTTACGAGTTGCGGGCAAAGATTCTCGATGAGTTAGGACGCTCAGAGAAAGCCGCTGCCGACCGCGCTAAAGCAGCAGAACTCTGGCCATCATTTGCTACATCAAAGTTGCCTGAGCATTAAGACTCGACTGGAGTGGACCGGGACGGGAGCGCACGCATCCTGAAAGAGCGGCTCTCGCAAGTCACTATTCGAACACAATTGTGATTTATCCTAGGATAGTCTAGGCAGCAAGCTGCTCGACTTACCATCTAACTAACAACCAAAAGTTGCGTGGCGTGAGCGGACAAACTCAGGTAATTTTGCAATGGAATTAATCAAATCCGCCGAATCACTAACCTATCGAGAAACAGATGACCAGCTAATCGGCGACGGCATGGTCTTCACTGGATATAAAAATCGACATATCGGTGCCATACACACGATCCAATTGCCCCCGGCATGGCGTGTGGCCAGCACATCCTTCGCGCATGGTGGCGAATGGATGCTCACTACATTTAGCCCGCTAAAAAATCCGAAAATCGAATTGCGCATTTTTTGTCGAGGCGACAAAGTGACAATCAACGATGCAAACTACTTTGCGGATTTGCTAAGACAAGCAGCACGAGAAGTAATTGAACTAAAGCCTGAACACATAATATCCTTGAAAAATGTGCTGGGACCGACTGTCGGAGACAATCAATACATCAATCAAAATCCAGCAAACAGTCGATATTCTGCCCGTTGTAATTTGTTGAAAGGGCGAATCTTAAACGTGCAGCAACGACCGGTGATGATCATTGAAGGATTGTTCACCGCCTGTGGTGTCGACTTGACCAAATTCCTCAACGTCTACATCAACATAAATCGAGGTGGACAGGACATTCAGGAAGTATTCTTTCAAGCACCTTTGCTGGCCTATCCCGCCTATTACAGACAAGTGCGGATGGCGTTAGAAAGCATAAAGTGGCTCTAAAGCTCTTGTTTCGTAGCGTCTTTGCTTTTTGTCGTGGCTTTGACGGGCTTCTCAGGCTCTGGGAAAGGATTGTTTGCTTGTAATTCTGCAAGCGTCTTCTCGCCAATGTCTTTGATGATCTTGCCTTTCTTATAGTCTTTGTGCGAAGTGTTGCCTTTGGCGCCCTTCATCATAGACTCGCCCCTCTCAATTAAATCTTTGGCGTGACTAACATTGTCTTTGTATTTTCTCTGCATGCGCTTTTCGTCGGAGGTATAATCGCCACCTGAATTACTGCCGGAAGCCATGCCAGGTGAGGGTTTTTCTTTGCTAACAGGTTCTGTTTCGATGCTGCCCATGGCGCCTGGTGGTGTGGTCGGACCCTGACCACCGAAGTTGCCCTGAGCTATAGCCGGCGCGGATGTGACGAGTAAAGCCAAAACCCCAAGCAATTCGATTTTTCTCTTCATTTCATTCTTCTCCCGAAAATTACTTAGTGCATCGCAGCGAGCAGCATGGGTGACTGCTTAGCATGAAAATCCGTACTCTTCTCAAAGGCAGATGCGGCTCGAAGCACATGCGCGTCTGATAAAGTATTACCCAAAATTTGAATTCCTATTGGCAAACCTTCGGCACTAAAACCTGCCGGCAATGATATGCCAGGCAGACCAGCCAGATTGGCCGGAATAGTGGCAATGTCCGTTAAATACATGGTCAGTGGATCGGATGTCTTTTCACCGACTTTAAATGCGACCGACGGTGAGGTCGGACAGATGACGAGGTCGAAAGTGCTGAAAATTCTGGTGAAATCATCTTTCATCAATCTGCGAACTTGCTGTGCTTTCTTATAGTAAGCGTCATAGTAGCCAGAACTTAAGGCATAGGTGCCGAGCATGATTCTTCTCTTTACCTCGGAACCGAAGCCCTGAGCGCGAGTAGCCATATACATGGATAAAATGTCTTCCGCTTTTTCATCTCGAAAACCATATCTGACACCATCATAACGTGACAAGTTTGCGCTCGCTTCGGCTGTGGCGATAATGTAATACACCGCAAGAACGTGTCCAGCCGTCGGAATGGATACTTCTTCAACGTTTGCGCCAAGCTTCTTAAAAACTTCCGCAGTCGCCATCACTGCTTTTCTCACGTCAAGATCAATACCTTCGCCGTTCAATTCCTTAATGATGCCAATTTTCAGGCCACCTGCTAACTCCTCAGCAGAGCTATCTTTGAGACCTTTGGCATAATTGATTTGACCAGCTGAAAAATCAGGCGACGATGTTGAGTCCCGTTTGTCGTGACCAGCCATGACACTAAGGGTAATGGCAGCATCTTCAACATTTCGTGCCATAGGACCAATTTGATCTAAGCTCGAGGCAAACGCCACCAAACCAAAGCGAGAGACTGTGCCGTATGTCGGTTTCATGCCGACAACACCACACAATGAAGCCGGTTGGCGAATTGATCCGCCGGTATCAGAGCCAAGGGAAATAACTGCAAAGCCGGCTGAAACCGCTGCTGCGGATCCGCCAGAAGAGCCGCCCGGCACATAATTTTTGTCCCATGGATTGTAGGTCAACTGAAAGGCAGAATTTTCAGTTGAAGAACCCATGGCGAATTCATCCATGTTGGTTTTCCCCAGACAAACTGCGCCGGCATCAAACAGCCTGGTCACTGCTGTCGATTGATAAGGTGAAATGAAGCCTTTCAAAATGTTGCTTGCGCACGTAGTTGGATATCCCGGCACGCACATGTTGTCTTTAACAGCGACGGGAATGCCTGCCAGTGCTGGAAGCTCTTCGCCACGAGCGATCATCTGATCGATTTTTTTCGCTTGCTGCTCTGCCAACTCGGGCGTCAGACAAAGAAATGCTTGGACGTTCGCCTCATTATGCCTAATGTGCTCTTGATGCGCACGAAGAATTTCGACACTCGAAACTTCTTTACTTTTGAGAAGAGTGCGTAACTCGCCAGTGCTTCTGCCGACTAATTCTTTCGCTGGCGCAGTCATCAGATTTCACTAGCTCTTAAACTTTTTAAACAGCAAACAAGCGTTATGTCCACCAAACCCGAAACTATTGGATAGCGCAACGTCGATGTTGACGCCTTTTCGCGCCACCTTCGCTACATAATCCAAATCACATTCAGAGTCGGGATTGTCCAAATTGATCGTCGGCGGCAAAATCGAATCGTTGATTGCCATGATGCAAACTGCCGCTTCCAGCGCACCTGCTGCGCCTAACAAGTGACCGGTCATAGACTTGCTTGAGCTAACTGCCACTTTATGATTGGTGGCATGCTCTCCAAATACTGTTTTAATTGCGGTCGACTCGGCCCTATCGCCGAGCGGTGTTGAGGTTCCGTGCGCGTTGATGTATTGCACATCCTCAGGCTTCATGCCGGCTTGCTTTAATGCGGCTTGCATTGCTCGTGCTGCGCCATTACCATCTGCGCACGGTTGGACGATATCCCAGGCATCGCCGGTCATACCATAGCCAACAAGCTCAGCGAGAATTTTTGCACCACGTTTTTGAGCATGTGGCAATGACTCGAGAATGAGAATCGCTCCTCCTTCTCCCATAACAAAACCGTCGCGGTCTTTATCGAATGGACGGCTGGCCTTTTCCGGTTCCGCATTGCGCGTCGACAGAGTGCGAGCCGAAGAAAATCCTGCCATGCATAAAGCTGTAATTGGTGCTTCACTGCCACCGGCAAACATGACATCAGCATCACCACGCTGAATCATCATGTAGGCGTCACCAATTGAATTGGCAGAAGTGGCGCAAGCGGTAACTGTGCAAGAGTTTGGACCCTTGGCGTTGTGCAGAATCGAGACCCATCCTGCAGCCATGTTGACGATCAACATGGGCACCGTAAATGGTGAACAACGATCCGGTCCACGCTCCATCAAAACACGATACTGGTTTTCGATTGTCTCGAACCCACCGGCCGCTGAACCAACAACAACGCCGACGCGGGTCGGGTCTTCTTGCTTCATGTCCAGCTTAGCGTCGTCCACAGCCAATTGAGCTGCTGCGACCGCGAACTGGATGAAACGATCCGTGCGTCGAACTTGTTTTGGTTCTAGATATTTTGAAGGGTCAAAGTCAACGATTTCGGCTGCAATTTTGCATGCCGATTGCATTTTCTCAACCACTCTGGCAGTGGTGACACGTTTAACTCCGGAACGGCCTTCTACAATGCCATTCCAAAATTCTTGTCTGCCAGTCCCCACTGAAGAGACTGTGCCAATGCCTGTCACAACGACGCGTTCTTTTGTCATCTCGTAGCTTGCTTAAGTTCCCGGTGCCATCTAAAATATGTGCCGCATTCCGGCCAGTTCCACATCGATAGCGAAGTTCACTTGCGGGAACGTTGGCCACCCTAGATGTGCGAAGAGATGTATTTGACGGCTTCACCGACGGTGGTAATTTTTTCAGCGTCTTCATCCGGTATTTCCATACCGAATTCTTCTTCCAGAGCCATGACCAATTCCACTGTATCGAGGGAATCTGCACCAAGGTCTTTGGTGAAGCTCGCTTCCATGGTAACCTCATCGGCATTTACATTCAATTGGGCCACGGCCACCTTCTTTACTCGCTCGAAGGCTTCCTTCTCATCCATATTTGTTCTAACCCCCTTAAGTCGGGCAGCTTTGCTGCATAGGCTATCCTCGGATAACCATAACGCTACCAATAAGAAGCGCTGGCCACTCTTGTGTACCAAGGGCAACTAGGATATCACGTCGGCTCAACAACAATCATTCCATCGGAACTTTCTTTGAATAAAGGATGACCAATGCGAAAATCCGCCAATGATGCAGGCTCTCGCCAAGTAACGAAACGCAACCACTTGTGAATTGGGATATCGCGACGATATACCTAAGGGCTAGGTGTAAAGCCCGCCGTTGACCTCTAGAACGGTCCCAGTGACGTATGGAGCGTAGGCGGCGAAGAAGACCACTGCTGCGGCAATATCCTCAGGAGTGCCCATTCTGCCAAGCGGAATTCGCTCCAGATACTTCTTTATGTTTTCCTCACCCAACGCCGCGGTCATCGGCGTGTCTATGAAGCCGGGTGCGACCGCATTCGATGTGATTTGCCGGGATGCGTATTCAAGAGCAATTGTCTTTGTGAAACCAATCAGACCTGCTTTGGCTGCAGCGTAATTGCATTGACCGAAATTTCCGTGCACGCCAGTCGTGCTCGCAATGTTGACGATGCGACCTGAACGTTGCTTCGACATCACTTTCAAAACAGGCTTGGTCACTTTGAAAGCCGAAGTCAAGTTTGTATCGATGACAGCTTGCCACTTGTCTTCGCTCATGCGCATAAACAAGTCATCGCGCGTGATACCAGCGTTATTAACAAGAACGTCTATTCGTCCCCATTTTTCCATGACCGTAGCAACCATCTTTTCGATGCTTTGCGTGTCAGTGACATTGCAGGCAACAGCCAGCACTTCTCCGGATTTAGAAAGTTCTTCGCTTGTTTCCTTGCAAGCCTCTTCATTAATATCGCTAATGACAATCTTGGCACCCTCGCTTTGTAGCGCGGCGGCAATTGCTTTGCCTATGCCTCTTCCAGAACCAGTCACAATAGCGACCTTATCAGCCAGCTTACTCATCTGCTATTTCACCTTTTCGTTTTTTCGTACAACAACTAAGACCAGAGCGCTGACAGCTGCCGCGCAATATCTTCCAATCTCTGTTTTTCTGCAATTTTGCTTGTCCAACGTTCGGGCAATTTAGACGCGCCGTGGTAAGCGCCGGACAATGCTCCGACAATAGTTGACACAGTGTCTGTATCTCCGCCTGACCTAGCGGCTGCGCAAATAGCCTCTTCTGGATCGTGGCGGAAGATGAGGAATATACCAACTGCGGTTGGCACGAGTTCTGTCACGCTCGATTCTACATTTATAAGTGAATAGGGAAGATCCTCGGGTGGATTGGCATAGTCGAGGTCTGGTGCCACGTCGTCCCAAGATTCGGCAAATCGCTGATCTAACTTTTCGGCAATAGCAAATTGATGTCTGACGTATTCGCGCACGTCATCGACGGTTTCCATTTTGCCGCCGGCAATGAAATACCTGATGCTGTCGGCAATAACCGCTGCTGCGGCGACTGCACGACCATCACCGTGACTCAGTTTGGCTTGTTTGACGGCCACGTCGACCGCTTGGTCTGACTTTGCTCCGCCAGGCAAAGCGCCTGCGGCGAAAACCCTCGCCGCCACGTTTGCGTGCAAAGCTTCTATGCCTTCCTCGGCTGGCTTTATTCCGTCCACCAACTTTCTCAAACCAGCCAGACAAGTCGCACCCGGTGACGACTTAAGAAAGCCGTCGTTTTCGAGCAAGGCGCCGTAACGGGCTTTCAGATCTTTTTCATCTAACCGACCGCGCGTCCCTATTAATGAATCGGCGAGGGCAAATCCCAAAAGCGAGTCTGCCAAAAGCTGCCCGGCCTGATGCTCCGGCACCGAGCTTCGTTTCAAGGCATCAGCAAAATCTCGTAAACCAGAAATCCCGGTCGTGCCGGCGATATCCCGATAATTCAAACCAACGCTGGCACCGCCAAGCGAGTTCCCACAAGCAGCGCCGAAGATTAAACCTCGAATCCGATCATTAACTTGATCGTCCGCGTTCACGGCATTTGCAGCCGTTTTAGTCCCTTTTTCTTCCAAAGTGCAGCGCCCACCAGTGCTAAAGGTTCCCAATTATCTCAGAGGTGCATGGGACTTTCACCACTGAACACGTATTCCCCCCAAGTGACGCGCCTTAAATTCTAAGTTAAATTCATGACATCGGTTCCGACTTGCAGCGAAGGCGGAATAACGTAAGAAGCAGTTGAGGCTAAACTCCTTAATCCTGCGTTACATACGGAACCACAGGGAATTTCTGGAGGAAGTCAAATGGGCGAGAACGTGCTACTTAAGCAGGACGTACCAAACAATCCAAATGCAGCGCCCGATACAGCGGATGCCAGTCACAAATTAAGCGCGCAAGCCACCAACGACATGGGCTTCGGCACTAAAGCACTAAGGGTCGGTCAAGTCACCCTCGAAGGCGCCGCCTACGCTATTCCCGGAGCAATTAACGCTGTAAAGCATGATCTTGACCCAGCTAACTGGCAAGAAACCGGAGTCAAAGTATTGAGCGCAGGCGCACTCGGCGTCGCCTTGCGAGTCGCATTACCTGAGGCTGGCGCATTCAAAGCGATAGCCGGAACCGCAATGGCACTCTATTTCGCGAAAGATGCGGCAATCCCAGTTTTCGATGCTTGGAAGAACGTCACCAAAAATAGCACCGGCGAAGTTATGGACAAGTCCGCCCAAACCATGGGTAATGGTTTAGGGCAATTTGCAGTTGATGGATACTTGACCAGCAAAATCGCCGGATTCACAGGCAGAATGACGCCTGTCATGGGTGAAAGATTTGCTCCTAAACAATGGGGCGCATTGGAAACTTGGAAGACCGATCACCTCGGCACCAGCTCAACAATCGGCGTCGGGCTCAACACCTTCATCGGCAAAGTTGACGGCACCATGAAGAGCTTTAGCGATAAACTCAATCCACCAAAACCAGAAGTGGCTAGCATGCCACCAGGCGAACTGCTCAAGACTGTGGTCAGCAGTGCAGCTGAGGACGGCCGCCATGACTACAGCGATAAAATGTTCTCGCAAGGCATCACCGGTAGCGATGGCCGAGTGCACGGCTTGGATGGAACGGTAGAACTCCTTCTTTCCGGAAAGCGCCCTAGCGAAGTTCCTGGAGCCAACTCTGTTGTGGCCGCTGCAGGAGGCGCCGAAGCACCAGTGACTACCGGAGCCATGGCCCAACTGCAAGGCTGGACGCAACAACGCGGCATCTTCGTTCCAGATTACGTCGCCGAAAAGGTCCCCGGCACTGCTGCTCCTGAAATCATCGCTCCAACTGGCGACGCGGCAATAGTTAAGGCAGGCAAAGATGGCACCGGAAGCGGTGGCACTAAGAAAGTCTTCACAACAGCTGAAGTCATGACGGCTGAAAACATGGGCAAATTGGCCGGTGTAATCAAAGCTGAAATCGGCAGCGTCAGCGACGTTGCAAGCGCCGTTCGCGATGGCGTCGGCAGAACAACAAGCGTTGTGCACACAACTACAGAACAAAATTTCAAGCCGCTTGATCCTGGCTACCTGCTCGCTAGAAATTCAATGATCGATTTGGCCAATCAAGTTGGTGACAATCCACGCAACTTCATGCAAGTCGATGGATTGTTCAAGAGATTGGCAGATACGACTAGCCAAGCACATAACTCCAATAACGGTGCCGATGGACAACATGTTGGACGCATGAACGTCTATGCTGCAGAAAATCAAACCACTTATGTACGTAACATGATTCAAGCAGGCATCGATCCGAAGGAAGCGTTGGCGCAGAAACCACTCCCAGCCCTGGTCCAACTCGTTGACGACCAAATGGTTGTTGGTCGCGATCCTAAGACCGGCAAAGTAATTACATCGCACCAAGGTCCACATACAGTGCGAGCAATCTTTGGACCAAATGGCGAGCCAGTTTGGCCAATCGACACCGTCACAAATCCAATTCGCGACCTGGGCACCAGAGGCCACCTCACTTCAGGTATCTACGGACACGAGTTCATGCACAATCAGTTTGGTCAAATGGGTAAATTAGACCCGCTGGTTCGTGACGCCAAATTGACTGCCGCAGCTGAGAAAGCTCTCGGTGCAGACGCCAACAAAATGGTCGATCTCCCTAAAGCACCGCCGCCTGAACCAACAGCTGACGGTCAACCAGCGCAACCACCTGTCGAATCAGATCTGCCACCATTGCCAGATAAGATGGCGATGAAAGATATCATGGTCAATGTTGCTAAGGCTTGGGCAGACGAAACCTTCGCAGACTGGGGCGCTGCTTCAGAATCAGGTCAATCGGCAGCTCCATACTTCCAAGCATTGAGAAAAAATGGACAGCTCTATAACGGCACCGTTATCTCAGCGGAAATGAGATCTCCAGACAACCCACTTGGCGTTGAAGCTCACCCAGTGGACAAAGTCAGACCACTGATTCAAGCCGCTTTGATTCGCAAGATGGCAGTCAATCCAGATGGCACCACCGACCCAGCGCTGATGGCTCATGCTCAAGCTCTCGACAATTATTCCAGAGATGCTTCGAAACCTGGCGACATCGTTCTGGCAAGCGAAGATGCGCCTGGTCAATCAATCACAATTCCAATTGAAGCCTTCAAAAAATTCCTTCCTGAATTGGTCAATCTGCAAGTCGATACACCAACACCTCGCCTGCAAGGACACACCTTGTTCGAGATTCTGCCTGACTTGAGAAAGAACTATGCCAAGATTGAAACTGTATCCAACCAATGGACAGACGCAATCAACCACGGCAAGGGACCAGAAACACTTCCGTTCGATATCAACTCAACCAAGATGACCCACGTCTATGGTGCTGGACAACCATCGATGTTGAAATTGATCGCTGGTGGCATGGATCCGATGGAGGCTCAAGCCAAAGTGACCGAGTTCTCCGACTTCTTCGGCAACAAGTTCCTTGCCGGCGACCCACACGTCGACCCAGTACAAACACCACTTCTGAAGCAGTTGCAATTGGCACCAGGTGCCACCATCGCTCGCATGCCAGAGATGGCCGCAAACCAATTCGGCAGAGTTGTTGCTCAGCAATCTCAAGCCAGAGACTGGTTAGGTAGAAATGCGATACCTGTAGGCGGAGCTGGTGGCAGTCTTATGATCCAAGACCTGATGGGCTTGCAAAAGAAGAAAGAAGAAATTCTCAACAACCCAGGTAACTAATTGAGCAGTGTCCGCCTACTATTGGCGGACATTTGACGTAGCGCTTTATTTTATTGCAATAAAAGACGCACCATACTTTTAAAGTACAGTGCGCTTCTTCGACGGTAAAGATGGTGCTAACCCAAGGGAAGTTCGACACCGACCGGTACGCTGTTGTATGGCTTCTTGATGGGTTTGTCCTTATGGGTTTTGTTGTACTCTTCTGCTATTCGTTCTATTTCTTTTTGAATATCCGCTACGCCAGGTCTTTTTCCATCTCTACGACAGCGAACGATGTTGTCTTCAGCAATGGCCCACATCGTGTCGCCTTTTTTGACGACGTGACTGGCACTGAGATCTTCGCTGTTGACTTTAATATCCGTTCTTCTGCCGTGAAAAATTCTGGTGCCGTCTGAATTTATATCGACGCTGGTGCCGTTTGGATAATCAAGTGTGACCTTGCCGTTTTCATCAACTTTCGGCTCTCCCTTAAGGGGCCTCTGGTATCCATCTTCCCAATGTCCCGGTTTATCACCTTCAGGTTGAATCCACTTAGCAACGGTTTTTCCATCTTGCTTTATTTCGCCGGGATTTCCATCTGCGTCCCTGTCAATCGTTATTGAGTGCTTTCCGCCAGCCGATTTGACTTCGGTGATTTTGCCGTGAGTATCGGTAGTCTTTTCAGATCCATCTGCTCGAACTTCTTTTGTATGTCCGTCTTCGTAAGAGAGAGTGTAATTACCATCTTTATCTACGACAACGTCCTTAAGAGGCTTATTGTCGCCATCTACCCATTTGCCATCTTTATTTTCGGCGATTACTTTATCAGCGCCATTTGTACCTGTTCCTTTTTCAGTAATTTTGGTGGCATTACCAGTGGTCGGATCTCTGTCGATGACTATTGGCGCATGTCCAGAGCCTTCCGGATAGTCTACGGTGGTCTGTTTCCCATCGCCTGAACTGAAGACTTTCGCGCCGTTTTCATAAACGGTCAAATCTTTTTTATCGTTGGTTTCTTCTACACGGCCCGTGGGATAGATTTTCTTTGTAACTGTGAGATCTTTGCTTTGTTCAGTCACCACGCCATTTTCATCGACTGAGACTTTCCTGTCATGATTCAGGCTTCGATCAGCTGGTGTATCTTTCCCCTCTTTATCTTTACCGCCCTGGTGCTCCCAGGCACCGTCGCCATTCTTCTTATAACGATCACCATGATCGTCGGTGTATTCGGTTAAATCATTTCCGTTATAGGCAAAGTGCAGATGCGTCTTGTCTGCGTTTGGCAGATCCACATCCGTAACTTTTTCACCCGACTTAGTTACCTTGAGTTTCTCCGTGGACGCATCGGACGAGGCCATGCGCGCGTTAAGTGTGTTCGCATCGAACTCACCTTGGTTGGTCGTAAACTTACCAGCTGCGCTGTCAACGCCAGTAATGACAAGATCAGGAAATCCATTCTTATGTAGTGCTTCGTTGGCTTGATGCAAGTCCTGATTTGTTTCAGTTTGGTCCTTCTTGTCCTTTTTTGATTCTGATTGCTGATCCTTTACTATTTCCGCGTATAACGGATTAGTATCTCGAGTCTTAGGATTCTCTAGACCATCGCGCGCAGGTTGCTCAAGAGACATAATGTGCTCCTTCGAATTAGAATCAGAAGATTGGTAAGTTGTTGCCGTACAGACATTTAACGACTGAATTGGTTCGGAGTTGTTAAACCCTCTTTGATTCTGATCAGCCGATCGTCGTAATGCTCCATAAATCGTGGCCTAGGTTACAATTCCACGAATCCGGCAGATCTTCAGATGGGCCATGCGTGCAATGTCGTCCTATAATTTAGATAGATAAGCCGGGCAGCTTGAAGCTGCATTTCCTGGGAAAACCTTCACAAGAGTTCCGCCAATGATTCTCGTGGTTCGCGCCAAAAAAGATATTCGACCGGGAACGGTCATCTCCTTGGACGTGCTTGAAGAGTACAAAGTCCCAGATTCGGCTTACGATCCTGACAGCGTAAAAAGCACAACCATGGTGATTGGCAAGACCGCTCTGAAGCTGATTCCGCAAGGGCAACAGATTAGGATCTCCGACATAGAAGCTGGAACAGAAAAGCGGTTTGTTACAAGCAAATGGGAACAGCTCAAAACGAGCGCAGAAAGAGCGGTTGAACAACGAGTTTATAAAGACGCGGAACGATATTGGCAATTAGCCCTGGAAGAGTCCGAGCAACAGCTCAGCAAGCCAATGTCAGTAGTGTGCCTGGACGGCTTGGGCGACCTATATTGTTTGGAAAAGCGATACACGGATGCCGAAGCAGTCTATACAGAATCGCTTATAGCCAAGATAGAGCTGGTTGGTGAGGATCATCCGGCGATTGCGCTCGGTCTTAGCAAGCTAAGCAATTCCATGTACTATCAAAGAAAGATTCCAGAAGTCGAGTCTCTCCTAGCCAGAGCTCTGCCAATTTTTATGCAGCACTTCGGTCCCTGGCATCAGGAAACAACGTATGTGATCGGTAAGCTTGAGCGCATATACGCCGACCAGGGGAAACGATTCGAGCGCCCAGCAGATCCCGAAAAGTGGTTGACCGAAGCTAAAAAAATAATCGCGGTGGCCGAGTCGGAAAGCGAGCCGCAACCGCAACAACTCATATGTGCAATTTGCCACCGTCCGTATAAAGGCAGGCAATGTCTGAGATGCACTCAATTTGGATCGCTTGCCATGATACCTATCCCTCCTGCTGCACAGTGATCAAGGTGCAATCCCAACTCATCTGTGGAAGAAATACGAGCGTTCAGGTTATTATGAAATTCAGCTCGGATTTTGGAGTTAATAAATGACGCGTAAGATATTGCCAACCCTGGCTTTATTGTGCTCGATGGGTTTGGTTGCATCTCCTGCTTTCGCTCAACAAGGCGAGTGGTATCGCCCAACTGAGCCACCAGCGCAGCTAAGACAGGCGGCGCAACTCTATCAGCAGGCATTACAAGCATTCGCCATGGGCGACGACAACGCCTCTATTCAGCTGTGTCGACAGGCCGAGAATTTCTCGCATGGAGACAAGAACATCTGTCACTTGATGGCACTTGCATACGCTCGTTCAGGTGACAACTACAATGCGATGATCAAGTTTCGCGCCGCTCTGCAGCTTGATTATAACTTTGTGCCTTGCCGAAATAATTACGGCATCTTCTTGAAAAAGACTGGCAAAGATACAGAAGCCATGCGCATGTTCGAGGAATGCAACAAAATCGATCCAAACTATCCTGATGCTTACTACCATCTAGGAGAAATCTATCGTGACAAAGGGGATCTCGATAAAGCGATTGATTTTTTCGAAACAGCGACCAGGAAAAATCCCAACTTTGTAGATGCGCAGAAAGACTTAGGTTTGGCTATCTTTGAACGCTACAGCTCTGGTCAAGGTGGCACCATTGGCGACTCTATTGAGAAGCTGCAAATTGCTGAAAAGCTGATGCCGAATAATCCAATTATTCACTATCACTTGGGCACTATTTACTGCTCAGATGGAAAGTTAGATGAGGGCGAAGCCCAGTTCAGAACGGCGCTGAGCAATGATGTTAAGTGCGCTCCGGCTCACTGGGAATTGGCCAGGGTTCGTTATTACAGGGGTGATCCAAACCGTTGTTTGGACGAGATCAAACAAGCATCCAAAGTCAACCCGTTGTATACCGACACAAAAAAGTATCCTCACGTAGACCCACTTGCCATGCGGACAATGGCTGCTAAGTGCTATGAATTCGAAGGCCGAAATATCGACAGTGTTGAAGCATGGAAAGACGTCGCTGGTATGCAGCGAAACAATTCGGATGTCCTGAAACACATAGCCGAGATGGAAAGTGCATTGCGAGCAGGAGTAAAAAAGAAAAAGGGCAAAGGTGTAGTCGTTGATCCCGAAGAGATCTCCGCGTTGATTCACAAAGGTCTGACTCAAGTGGACGATGGCGACATGGATGGCGCCAAACAAACCTTTAACCGCACTTTAGAACTCGACCCGCAAAACTTCGATGCTACTCAGAACCTGGGATCTGTGCTTGAAGCACAAGGCGACTTGAACGGCGCGTCGGCAAAATATCAGGCGGCAATGTTGTTGCAGCCCAAGTATGACGGTTGTGTCTACAACTTCGCTTACTTGCTTGAAAAAATGGGACTGCAGGCCGACGCCGGTTTGAAGTATCAAGATTTCCACGAAATCTCGGGAAGGTACCCATACGATCCCAAGCACATTGTCTCCCTCCAGCAGGAAGAAGCGCGAAAGCGCGCACGAGCGGAGCAGATCAAGAAGCGCGGGTATTAGGCTGGCGGCATCCTACCGATAGGTCCACAGCCTGCTATGATCTGCCTGACTACTATCAGTTACCCACTTAGGTTGAAGGCATCATGAGCAAAGTTGTTTCCACGTTAACATTGCAGAAGTACAAGTCTGAAGGACGCAAAATCGTCGCTTTGACCGCTTACGACTATTCGACAGCGCAAATTCTGGACCGAGCAGGTGTCGACCTGATCCTCGTTGGTGACAGTCTGGCAATGGTGGCACTTGGTCACCGCACCACGCACGCAGTGACGATGGACGAGATGTTGCACCACACTAAAGCGGTGACGCGTGGCGCACAATCAGCGCTAGTGGTGGCGGACTTGCCTTTCATGAGCTATCAAGTCGACGTCACTCAAGCAATTACGAATGCCGGTCGATTTGTCAAAGAAGCGCAAGCGCAGGCAGTCAAGCTTGAGGGTGCCACTAAGCTCAACCTGGAAATTGTCGAGCGCCTGGTAGGCATGGGCATCCCAGTTATGGGTCATCTGGGCTTCACCCCTCAGTCTGTGCACGGTCTAGGCGGTACTCGCGTGCAAGGCAGAACAGCTGAAGAAGGTGCACGGCTGTTTCACAATGCCATGGCTCTCCAACAAGCTGGTGTGTTTAGTCTGGTTTTGGAGATGGTACCGTCAATAGTGGCAAAGATGATCTCCCAGCGATTGACTATTCCGACAATTGGCATAGGCGCAGGGAATGATTGTGACGGACAAATTTTGGTAACTGATGACTTGTTGGGTAAGTATACTGACTTCAAACCGCGCTTTGTGCGCCGTTATGCGAACCTGGCGGAAAGCTGCCAGGAAGCAATCAAGAATTACGCAAAAGATGTAACCAGCAAAGAATTTCCTGATAGTTCAGAGTCATTTGCATTTCCCCCTGATGAGGAAGCAGAGCTGAGAAATCTAATCGATGAAGAAGAAGTCGTGCGCGGCGAGCTAACCTGTTAATTATTGGCCGATCCGATCGAGTAAAGGCAGAGAACTACCAGCCGCGTCCGCAATGGTGGTGGTGATGGTGTCCGAAATAGCTGTTGCCTGGATAGTTCCTGTTGCCTCCGAAGTTGCTTAGATGTGCGACAAAGACCGGCGGTAGTCAAGGATCTTTATTCAAGTTCACTATAATTAGCCGCCACCTTATTAAAGGAAAGTGCGGTATCCTTTAATAAGACTTTTCGTTATTAAAGGGACCTTTAATAAGGCATGGAAATTGACCTAAAAGCGAGACTGGGAGAGCGAGTCCGCTGTTCGGCAAGCAGCGATGAGCCATACTGGGCATTAGTACCACAGGCTTTACCGCCGCCGGGGCTTCTTCTGGACGACCTACAGAGCCTTGTCGAGAAGGCAAGCCAGTCTCTGGGGCGCCTAGACGGACTGGCGACGGTTCTGCCGGATACCCAGCTTTTCCTTTATATGTATGTGCGCAAAGAAGCAGTTCTGTCCTCGCAGATCGAAGGGACACAGTCTTCGTTGTCTGACCTCCTTCTGTACGAAAGCGAAGAAGCGCCGGGTGTGCCGTTGGATGACGTCCAGGAAGTTTCAAACTATGTTGCTGCGATGAACCATGGTCTTAGGCGGCTCAGGGATGGGTTTCCAATGTCCATGCGGCTGATCAAAGAAATTCATGAGGTCCTGATGAGCGGGGCACGCGGAGGAACCAAGGCACCTGGAGAGTTCAGGAGTACTCAAAATTGGGTTGGCGGCACAAGACCGGGCAATGCGACTTATGTGCCACCACCGCCAGACCGAGTTGTTGGCTGCATGAGCGACCTGGAGAAGTACCTTCATAACAAAGACGACAAGCTGCCGCTGCTGATTAGAGCGGCGCTTGTGCATCATCAGTTCGAGACTGTCCACCCATTTCTAGATGGCAACGGAAGATTAGGCAGGCTGCTGATCACGCTCTTGTTGTGCACAGAGGGAATTCTTTCCGAGCCGATTCTCTATCTCAGTCTATACTTCAAGACCCATCGTCAGGAGTATTATGCACAACTGCAGCAAGTGCGCGAGACCGGTGATTGGGAGAGCTGGCTGAAGTTCTTCCTTGTGGGTGTGCACGATATTGCATTGCAAGCTACTGACGCTGCGCGAGAAATCCTCGGAATGATTCAGAAGGATCGCGCGAAAATTGCGGCTATTGGACGCGGAGCTGGATCGGCGTTACAGACCCATCAATATCTTGAGAAGAAGCCACTAACGGTGATACCAGAAATGGTGAAAGCTCTGGGGCTCTCTACCCCAACCGTGACAGCGGCGCTTCAGAATCTTGAGCGGATCGGGATTGTGAGAGAAGTAACCGGCAAACAGCGAGGGCGTGTTTTTGTATATGATGCCTATTTGAAAATTCTGGAGCGAGGAACGGAACTACTGCGGAGGGAAGGGTAGCAAACCGCGCTTTGTGCGCCGTTATGCCAACCTTGCAGAAAACTGCCAGGAAGCAATCAAGAATTACGCAAAAGATGTAACCAGCAAAGAATTTCCTGATAGTTCAGAGTCATTCGCATTTCCTCCTGATGAGGAAGCAGAGCTGAGAAATCTAATCGATGAAGAAGAAGTCGTGCGCGGCGAGCTGACCTGTTAGTCATTCTTAGTCGTCTTTGAGTGCGGATATTTTTGCTGACTGCTCTTTTAGTTTGGCGATCACAGCATCCATCGAAGCATTTAGAGCCTTACCTGTCGCGGAAGCTTTAAATGCGTCCGAACTAAAATCGGACACTGTCTTGGGCCATTCAATTGGTCCTGCGATCGCCTCACTGCTTCCCGCCACAGCAACTATTTCTTGACTCGTGGTCTTCACCACCCTTGAGTTGATCGAGAGTGCAAAGTCCGCTTCACCACCACTTGGAAGAATGCTCAAATTAGAAACGATCATAAAACGAGCAGCCTTGAATTTTCCACCAGCTGACAATTTTGCTGGGTCTCTCGTCTCGATCTCGTATTTCGCGGTCTGGTCTAATCGTTGTTCAAATAAGGCAGATGCACCTTTGATTACATCAGCATCAGACATAATCTCCTTTGGCTCCGCCGCGTCTTTCTTTTCGTCTTTCTTGGGCAAAGTGTGCAATGAATATTCAATTGGCAAAATTATGCACGTCACTTTATCTGCAGCTGGCGATGGACTGCCTAAAACCAAATGCGATACCACTACAAACGTCAGTGCCTTTGCAAAGATGTGACGCATAAAGTGCTGCCCTCTCAGGTAGTATGTAGAATTTACTTGATGATCAGTCGCCGGGATACCTAGTGGCAGGTGCCGCAGGAATGACTGCTGCATGAACCGCAGCCACCACCACCAGCGCCACCACTACTGGTGCTGGATGATTTTGAGGATCCCTGACCAACGTCTGGTGTGACTCCACCGGCGCGAATGTATGCGTTCCAAATCCGATTCACTGAGGACGAGCCGCAGGCTGAACAATTCGGCTGAGAAGTCTCGTTCATTGAACGTTCTTCACCGAAGACTTCTCGACATTCCTGACATCTGTATTCATATAAAGGCATTCGCGTAACTCCTTTCGAGGCGTGCGTTAGCGTACTGGGGCTGGAGTTTTGTCCGTGCTAGTAGTAGAGGCATCGGGCTTCGGTGTATCCGACGGAGTTTTATCAGTGCTACTAGAAGCATCGGGCTTCGTCGCATCCGAAGGAGTTTTGTCCGTCGGAGTCTTATCCGTCGGAGTCTTATCCGGGCTAGCACCATCAACTGCTGGCTTAGCCTTATCCGTAGCTGCTGGTTTGGATGAATCCGCTTTATCTTCTTGCTGTTTGTCTTTTTTGTAGTCGAGTTGACCTGTAACCAGGGCTCGCACGTCATTGATCATGATCACAACCATCAGCACAATCAGGCTGACGAAGCCCCACTTCACTATCTCTCCTTGTGCACGCTCTCCCATTGGGCGACCGCGCACAGCCTCAAACGTCATAAAGGCAAGGTGCCCGCCATCAAGAGCTGGCCAAGGCACCAGATTTATGATTGCCAAATCCATACTGATCAGGATTGTGAAAAGAAAAAGTTGGCTCCAATCTTGTTGGGCAATGTCCGCACCAATTTTCACAACGGCTAGCACGCCATGCAGATCTCCAAAACCAATCTTCGGATGGCCTGGAGATGCTTTGCCACCACCGCCACCGAACAGTCCTTCGAACATCTGACCGAGTGCACTCAACATGCTGGCAGTCAAGTTCCATAGGCGAACTGCAGCTTGCCTGGCAATCTCAAAAAAGTTTCCATCGATCTTTTTGTAAGTGACTGGACCTTTGCCTTCCAGCTTCATGCCGACTTTGCCGGAATCATTGGTGGTCATATCAATGGTCATTGGCTTTCCGTCACGCAAGATTTGCACGTGAACCAATTCGTGTTTGTGAACACTCAGCAAGGACACTGTTTCGTCTGTTGTGTTGACCGGTTTGTCGTTAATCGAGACAACGATGTCATTTTTTTTGATACCGGCTTGCATAGCAATCGGATTCTCTGGCACCAGGTCAGAAACAATCGTAGGCTGCGACTGAGTGCCTAAAGTCAAGAACATCACCAACATGACCAGATAGGCAAATAGGATGTTGAAACCAACACCGGCAAACGCAACAAGAGCTCTTTGCCAGATCGGGAATTTCTTGAAAGGTTTGAGCGGCACACCAAATGCGTCTTGGGTAGCCGCAGTCTCGTCGCCCAGCTCGGGGATGGCGACGTAACCGCCTAACAAACATGCGTGAACGCGGAACTCAGTGCCCCATTTCTTCCCAACCACCCAGTGTGGTCCGAAGGGCAGTCCGAAGCCGAACACCGGTGTCTGAAATCCAAAAAATCTAGCCACAGAAAAGTGCCCGCATTCGTGCACGATAATCAGCACGCTAAGAATCGCGAGCATTACAAATATTGCGAAAACCTGGACCAAAAGAAGTACCTCAAATGCCGATTCAATCGGCTAAATAATCAACGGATACGTCTTTATAGTAATACGTCAGTATCTGTGCTGCATTATATCCATGTTCTGCCAGAGCTCGCGCTCCCCACTGAGATAGGCCAAGACCGTGTCCGGATCCCCGTCCGGCGAACTCGTAGATGTTCTCTTTGCAAACGACATTAAAATTGGTGCTTGGAAGCTTGAAAAGCTTACGCATACTGTCTCCGGAGACATAGCGGGATCCAGCTGTGCCAACTGCTAATGCGTCTCTTACTCGATTGGATGGGCTGCGAGAAATCACCATAAACGAGGTCAGGTGCCCGACTTCTGGTCCAAACACGCGTTCAAGATCTTCGACTTTGAATTTGCGATTCCAGGCAAAATGAGGTGACAAATCGTCATAATCGGGGACCATGCGTAGATATGGGACTGAACCTCCCCATACATTCTCGGCGACTTCCGTACTACCACCGCTGGTGCTATGAAAGAAGGCTGAGACCGGCTTGCCCTGGTGCTTCAAGATGATCCCTTCGGTTTCGGCGACGGCGCGATTCGATTTTGGATGTTCGTTGGAGATTCCCAGATAGACTTGATCATCTACAGTGGCGCGCAAGTCATACCCATCTTTGGCATGTTTACCGATATTAGCTACAGCGTATGAGCGAGCCGCCACTGCCTGGGCTTTCAGCGCTTCAAGCGGCCAATTGGCTGGCATCTCGCTAGGCAAAACAGATAGTAAATAGTCTTCTAAATCGACAATATTGATAGCGGTGATTCCGCTCGTTTCGGTTGTACCGTCTTGACTACAGGGTTTGAGCCAGACCGCCCCTCTGTAAAGCTTTCCGTTTACGACTACTACCTGATTTCCTTTTTTGTCGCTCTCTGGAACAACGATGTAGCCGCTTACACCATCGGCAGGATCCGTCTTTAGCTGCTCTGGCAGTTGAAACTTATTCAATTCAGGTCTTGGTGCCGAAGGGAAATACGCGACTTTGCTAATGGTTGAGATCGGCTGGCCATCGGGCATACGAGCGCCGTCTACGTTATTTTTTCCGGTAAAAGACAAACTCTTCGAGCTACCAATGTTCAAAGTCCATTGAGTCTGAGCCGGCAAAGAAGCGACAACTTCGCCGTTTCTAGCATCCCGAACTTCCGCACCATCGAGCGCTTCGATGTCGACACGATTGGTTCGAACTAGCAAACCGATCTTGATGTATGTGTGCTTCGCGGCAGTTTGCGCAGGCACAAAACGAGGATTGGATGATTTATTGAGAGCGATTTGTTCGGGTTCAAAGGAAGAACCGTCAGCAAACGACGGAGCAGCTAAAGATAGGCAAAACGCGACGATCACTGCCAATCCGCTGAAACGCCAGAGATTGCCCTCAACAGAGCGTTTTTTCTTGATTCCGGCGGCTTCCAGCCTTGCTACTTTCTGCCAATTCGTGCCGCTGGAGTCTTCAGTCTGAGATTCAGCTGATTGAGCATCAACCTCAGCCTGCATAAACGCGAATACTGCTGCGATGCACGCCGCGACTTCCGCCTCATCTGTTGACTCGACGGTCCGCACATTTTGTTTTAGGGATTTGATGTTCAAGCCGCTCTGCAACATAACGACATTATAGCTACTAGTAAGTGATCACTAAAATGATACCTGTGTAAGTCCCAGGCTACCAGACCCTGTTTCCTGTGGACTATTGATTAAATGTTTTGCTATCAGACACAGACTTATGTCCAGACAATATCGAAAGGGATTGTGCAACTGCTGAACAGCCCGCATCATTTTGGATCACGTCAGTCCTGCTCGAACACCTTCGGCAGATCTCTGGCACCATGCAAAACGTGTATGACAACCAACTTCAGGCGGTGCTATGAAAAGCTGTCTGCGTCAACCAATTTCAAGCCGGGCTCTTTCTTAGCCTGTCGTCTGCCCGCTGTCTCAATTCTGCAAGAACAACCTCGCCGTCTATTAGCTCACCTCGGTCTGCCTGCTCGATCCCGACCTGGATCGCTCGGCGTAAATCGTCCATCTTCAGTTGATCCAATATCTGCTCGCGCTCGGCCGGCATTAGCTGATCCACCAACTTCATTATTTGTTCAACTGTCGGTTTTTCTTGCGGATGTCCCATGCCTATATTCTACGACGCCACGCCAACATGACACAGCCATCAAAATCTCCGACGCTAACCGCGCAGGGCTTCGGCGCCGCCGACGATTTCGAGCAGTTCTTGCGTGATGCTCGATTGACGTGCTTTGTTGTAGACGAGACTGAGTGAGCTGATCAGATCGCGTGCGTTGTTAGACGCGTCTGTCATCGCCTTCATTCTCGCCGCCAATTCCGCTGCCGATGCTTCAAGCATTGCTTGATAGATTACGTTCTGCAGATACTTCGGTAGAAGTTCTTTCTGCATCACTTCGTCGATCGATGGTTCAAATAATCGTTCAGGTCGCAGCATTGTGTGCTTTGCCTGCTCAGGCAATGCAACCGGAATAAACTTCATGTCGATTATTTCAGAACGCATCATTGAGATGAACTTCGTTCCGATTATCTCGACAGAATCCACGGCTTTGTCAGTGAAAAATTGAACAGCAGTGTCGGCAATCAACTTGCCTTCCTGAGGTGTAGGAATCACAGGCAACAAAGAGTAAGTCTTCAACTTGTCGACTTTGACATGTTTGAAAAAGCCAGCTGCTTTCAAGCCGATCAAAATCAGTTTTACCTTTTTACCTTCGCCTTCGAGCTGCATGATACGTTGCATCACTTCGCGAAACACCACGGTGTTGTACGATCCGCACAATCCTCTGTCTGACGAGATGACGATGATGCCAACCGTTTTCACTTCTCTTGCTTGAAGAATAACCATTCCGTGCAAGTCAATGGGAGCCAGCCCCGAAAGCGCTTCTTGCAACATATTCACGACAGCACTTGTGAATGGTCGTGCCGCTTCAACGCGCATTTGGGCGCGTCTTACCTTGGCCGCAGCCACAAGTCGCATTGCTCTGGTTATTTTTTGCGTAGCCTGAACACTTTTGATCCGGCTACGAATCGCCTTAAGATTTGCCATTTAATTGCTCACCTATTTAACGCTGAAGAAGGTTTCTTTGAACTTCATCAATGCGTCGTAAATTGCTTGCTCTTCTTCTTTAGTTGGCTTGTCACCAGCGTTGAGCTTAGCTTCAACATCTTTCGCTTGCGCTGAAAGATACTTGAACCATTCTTCTTTAAAGCGAGGAATGTCTTTTTGTTCGACATCATCCAGTACGCCTCTGTTGGCAGCGTAGAGAATCGAAACTTGCTGAGCGAGAAGAAGCGGGCGATATTGAGGTTGCTTCAGGACTTCAGTCAGTTTTTGTCCACGACGAATTTGGTCTTGAGTGGCCTTATCCAAGTCTGATGCAAATTGAGCAAATGCTTCCAACTCACGAAATTGAGCAAGGTCCAGTCTCAGTTTACCTGCCACCATTTTCATGGCTTTGGTTTGGGCAGCACCACCGACTCGGCTGACCGAGATACCGGCGTTAATAGCTGGTCTGACACCGGCATAGAACAAGTCTGTTTCAAGGAAGATCTGTCCGTCTGTAATTGAAATTACGTTTGTCGGAATGTAAGCGGAAACGTCACCGGCTTGAGTTTCGATGATCGGAAGCGCAGTCATAGAGCCGGCACCAAGCTTGTCACTCAATTTAGCAGCTCGTTCCAATAGGCGGCTGTGGAGATAGAAAACGTCTCCAGGATAAGCTTCACGACCTGGCGGTCTTCTCAACAGCAAGCTCATGGCGCGGTAAGCAGCAGCGTGCTTGGACAAGTCATCGTAAACGCAGAGTGCGTGTTGACCGCGGTTCATGAAAAATTCGCCAATGGACGCTCCTGCATATGGTGCCAAAAACTGCATCGCTGGTGAAGATGTTGCGGGAGCGTCAACGATGACGGTGTACTCCATCGCACCATTGTCTTCGAGAATTTTTTGAATACGTCCGATGTTGCTCTCTTTTTGTCCGATCGCAACGTAGATGCAAATTGGTCGGTCTGGCTGAGTCTTCTGATTGATGATCGCATCGATGGCGATGGCGGTCTTTCCAGTTTGACGGTCTCCGATAATCAACTCGCGCTGCCCACGACCAATTGGAATCATCCCATCGATAGCGGCGATGCCGGTCATCAATGGTTCGTGCACCGACTTGCGTTGAACAATACCGGGAGCCTTAACTTCAATCGGGCTAAATTCGGTAGCAGCAATTGGACCTTTTCCGTCGAGAGGTTCACCAATGGGGCTAACGACTCGACCGAGCATGCATTCGCCGACTGGCGTAGATGCAATCTTGCCTGTCGTTTTGACAGTCATACCTTCATAGATTTTTCGGCCTTCACCGAGAATTACGACCCCGACGTTATCTTCTTCCAGGTTCAACACCATTCCGGCAGTGCGGTCTTCGTCTTCGAACTCAACGAGTTCACCGGCCATGGCTTTCTCCATGCCGTAGATGCGAGCGATACCGTCGCCAACACTGAGAACGCTTCCGACGTTCGATACGTTCAGCGTCGATCGATATTTGTCGAGCTGTTGTTTTAGGATGGAAGTGATTTCATCGGGGCGGATTGCCATTTTGTTCTAACCTCTTGTATTGATGCGGTCTCAAGTTGCGGATTGGGGAAAGATTTAGACGGATAAAAGTGCTCTTTCGAGGCTTTGCAGTTTGCCTTTTAAACTGCCATCGATGACTTGGTCACCGAGTCTCAAAACGACACCACCGATCAATGATGGGTCGACTTTGACTTCCAGCTCAAGGCGTTTTCCGAGATGCTCTGTCAATCTCGCTTTGATATCTGCGATTGCGGACTCACTTAATTTGTCTGCGCAAACTAAGCTTGCACCGACGATATTTTTGCGAACATTCAGAGATTCGCGATATCGACGTTCTATTTGCGGCAGCAAACTCAATCGTCTTTTATCGAGTAACAGCTCCAAAAGTCGCAGAGTTAGGTCGTTTACCGATGTGCTGAAAAGCGAAGTAATGATTTCTCGTTTCTGCACACTTTGAATTGCAGGATGACCAAGAATCAAATCAAGTTCAGGAACATCACGACTCACTTTATTGATGGCACCAAGTTCCGCGAGCACCTTGTCGGCTAGGGCATCGCCGCCATCTTTAATAGCCAATTCCAAGACAGCATCTGCATATTGGCCGGCAACTGTGGCGTTTCCTGTTTTCATTCCTCTTCCTTAGTTTCCTAGTAAGTTTTCATTTGAAGACGATCTTCATTCGACAAAGTGGACATTTGCGAAGTCGAGCTATCAAGTTGTTCCATAAACTGGTTGAGTAACTTTCCTCGAATGCTATCGTTCATCATTGAAGGAAGAATTTGCTCAGTTAAGTGGATCGCCGCTTTGGCTGCGCTGCTGCGCAAGTCAGTGATTGCCACCGCTCGCTCAGTAGCGATTTGATTTTGCAGTTTGTGACTTAAATCGGCCATATCCTTTTGAGTTTGCGCTTCGCGTTGCACTCTCAATTCCTCAGCCAACATTTTTGCGTCAGCTTGTTTCTGAACTACTTCTTCTTCAACGTTGGCAACTTTTGCTTCCTGCTCTTTCAGCAAGAGCTCGGCTTGAGCTCGTGCTTCAGCCGCTTCCCGCAAGGAGGTTTCGATTTTCTCAGCGCGCGCAGCAAACATTGGTGGCGTTACTTTCTGCCAAAGAATAACGAGCAAGACAACTAATACCAGCCAGTTGATCAAGTTGTTTTCGAACCAACTTGATACCAGTGGATATCCGCTCAATTGCTCAGCCGTTTCAACTGCAAACAAAAACATTATCTAGCTTCCTCCAGCGCACGTTTTACTGTGCCAGAATCCAGGCTGACAGAGGCGCTGTCGCCAATCAGTTTTTTAGTAATGCTTTCAACTAGAGACTTTTCCTGGTCAACGAGTTGATCGATGAGACCACTTCGCTCAGCCGATAATTTTTCTCTAGCTGCTTGAATTTCTGCCTGACCTTTGTCTTGCACCTTCTTCAGTTCAACGGCACGAGCCTTTTCAGCTTTGGTCGTCACTTCGTTGATCATTGATTGAGCCTCAGCATTAGCGGCATGAATACGAGCTTGGTATTGGGTTACCACTTCGTTTGCCCGGGCGCGAGCGGCAGCAGCTGCATCGGTGTTGTTCCGAATGATCGCTTGCCGCTGCTCGATCACTTTTCCTACTGGCTTCAAAACCAGCTCATCGAGCAGCTTTACGAAGAGCAGGAACATGCCGATGAATATTAAACAGGTGAGATTTAAGTCAAACATATCTTGGATTCTACTGTTTTAGGTGAGAAAACTACGCTTTGGTGCCGTTCAAGTAAAGAAGAATGGCGACAACGAAAGCGAGCAGTCCGAGAGCTTCCATCAAGGCGGCGATGATGATGGCATTTGCCAACAACTTACCAGCCATTTCTGGCTGACGTGCCATACCTTCAAGAGCACGTGCGCCTGCTACTCCAATCCCGATACCAGGTCCGAATACGCCGACAACAGCGATACCAGAACCTATTAAAGACGCGCATCTCACCAGTGTTTGGCTATCAACAGTGGTCGCAGCTGTCGCTGCTTGGGCAATAAGTTGGTGTTCCACAACGTTCTCCTCTGAACTCACAGTGCTTCAAGACTGAGAGTCTCCCCTCAAGCCGAGTCAAATTATATCAAGTCGAATCAGCGCGGGGGCCTTGTTTGAAGCGCATGTTGCCTTAATAAAAGCTGTATTTAGCTTAAGGGCAAAGTGGTGGCGCTTTGCAACAACAATCAGCCTAAAGACATGCTGAGCAACCGTTTCGAACTATCTAACAAAATTGTTTAGTGATGTTCCGCGACAGTCAGTCCGATATAAATCGAAGTCAACAACGCGAATACGAAAGCCTGGATAACTCCGATGAACAGCTCAAATCCCATGATCGCAGTGGGCAAAAGAATCGGACACATGAGCAAGAACGCACCGCGCATAAGTTCGTCAGCCGTGATTACGACCATCAAACGGAGGGCTAGGGTTGAAGGACGAACGACCATGTCCATAATTTCAATCGGCGCCATTGGTGTCAGGAACAAGGTCTTGGCGTACTTGCCACCATGCTTCCAAAAACCAGAACAGATATAAACAACCAATGCAACTGCGGCCAATCCTACCGTTACGTTGAAGTCAGTAGTTGGTGAGGCGATTTCAAACGCCTCAGCGTGAAGCCCGGTTGCGCCGTTCAACATAGGCCAGCCGGGCATATGCTCAAACACCTTCCACGGACCGACGCCGAGAAAGTTACCGGTTAACACAAAAATAAAGATTGCTGCGATCAGTGGGAAGAAGGTCTTGTAATGCTCGCCAATTTGTCCGTGAGCTAAATCATCAGCAAACAAATATATGCTTTCAACGATCGCCTGCATCTTGCTGCCCGGTCCGTCAACTTTCATGCTGTTCGCGACTACCGAACCTACTCCCAGTATGCCCAACATGCAAATCGCACTGAGTGCAATTGTGTCGGCATGGATGACACCGATCGAGTCGGTCGGAGTGCCAACACCCAACTGATAAAGAAAGAGATTCTTGCCTAACATCTAAAGTGGTCCCGTCTAAAAATTGCCGCTTATATGTGAACGGCTTCGCCTTTGGCGGCATTAATTTGGCATGATACCAGATGAAAGCCGCAGCAAATAAAGGCTATCAGAATCTATTTCTTTTCTGTGGCATACGAAGAAACGTATCAAAGCAGTGCTTTCAGCACGGCTGCCAGGGGACAGAAAACGAGCGTCTATTTCGCAGGCTTATCAGACTGCAAAGCCTTCATTACCATGCGCCCCAAACCAAGGCTCATCCCAAGCAGCGATAAACCGATAGCAAGCCATGGCGCCGTATGCAATTTTCCATCCAGCCAAAAGCCGCCCCAGGCGCCAAGTCCGACCAGTACTCCGATTGCGAGTACGGATTCGCCCGCTCCAGCCAGTTGATCTGCCATATCTTTCGGTATCGCCATAGTTACTATCCTAGCTAATTTCTTTACCAAAGTACGTTATTCGTGATGCAATGCGCTTTACAAGCGTCTCGTCGCCACGGTTGGGCACTTCCAGCAATTGCCTCTTTATTTTGAAGGTCTAAAAGAGGATCAGAGCGCTCAATCCTGGGCATAAGAGAAGTTAGGGTTTGCTACACTTATTATTTAATGCTAACCGAGATCCGCAGACCCTCGTGTACGAAGTCCACCCGGAAGGAGTTGTCAATCAATGTTCGAACGCCTAGGTAACTTGTTCAGGGCTATGTTCAATGCCATTTTGGGTAGGATGGAAGATCCCCAAATAATGCTCGAGCAGACCTATCAAGACTTACAGTCCAATTTGATTCAAGTTCGTCAGGCTGTCGCCCAAGCAATTGCCACCGAGAAGCAGCTCGAGCAGCAGCTACAAAAGAACAAAGACCAGGCGGAAACTTGGCAAAATCGAGCTGCCATGGCAGTTCAACAAGGCAACGATGACCTGGCTAAGCAGGCGCTGCAACGGAAGAAACAGTATGTTGACGCAGCGAACGATTTGGAAACTCAGTTAAAGTCGCAAAGAGATTCGACATTGAATCTGAGACAGCGCCTTACGGACCTGGAAGCGGAAGTTCAAAAAGCTTACACCAAGAAGCAAGTTCTTATCGCTAGAGACAAAGCTGCTCAAGCTACCTCGAAAGCGAACGAAATTTTATCGAAGACAACTTCCAGTGGTGCAATGTCAGTAATGGAAAAAATGGAGACCAAGGTTTTAGAACGAGAGGCCAAAGCTGCGGCGATGTCCGAACTTAGTGGCGACAATCTTGATAAGCAATTCAAGAATTTTGAAGGCAAAACAGATGTAGATATGGAATTGCTTGCATTGAAGCAGTCCATGGGCGTGAAGGACAACAAGATAAGCATCAAAGAACCGATGCTGATCGAACGCAAGAACGATAACGACACGCTGGATGCGCAAGACGTCAAAGAAATAAACGAAGCGTAAGGGCGCTAGATTTCTGGGGCACAGCTTAAGAACAAACAGATCTCTTAATGGGCGCTGGTATCTGCGCCCATTTTGTTTGTATATTTACCCTCATGAGCAAAGCGGTTCAGTTCCAAGTAGAAGCTGTCTGTCCCTGGTCTGGCGCACGAGCCGGTCGATTAACGACTCCGCATGGAGTGGTCGAAACGCCTGTATTTATGCCGGTAGGCACCAATGGGGCATTAAAGGCGGTGACATTTGATCAAGTGAGAAACTGTGACGCACAAATTGTTTTGTCCAACTCCTATCACCTCTACTTGCGCCCCGGACATGAACTTATTAAAGAAGCCGGCGGAATTCATAAATTTATAGGCTGGGAAAAGCCCATCCTGACTGATTCGGGAGGCTTCCAGGTTTTTAGCTTGGACATGCTGCGGCGTATCACCGAAGAAGGAGTCTTCTTCAAAGATCATCGCGGGGGTCGCGAACACTTCATTGGACCAGCAAAGTCGATGGAAATTCAAAATGCAATTGGCGCTGACATCATCATGGCATTTGATGACTGCGTTAAAAACCCAGCCACTTACGATGAGGCATTAGCCTCTATGGAAAGAACGCACAGGTGGCTGCAGACGTGTGTTGAGCATCATGACGGTGCCGACGCTCGGGCCTTGTTTGGCATAGTGCAAGGAAGCATGTATGAGGATTTGCGTGAGCGCTCTGTAGCGGCAGTGACGCACCACGATTTGCCTGGCTTTGCAATCGGCGGAGTCGCTGTTGGCGAGGATCGCTCGACGATCGAGCGAATTGTTCTTTTCACCACACCTCTTCTGCCCGCAGGCAAGCCTCGTTATTTGATGGGTGTTGGCACGCCGTGGGACATTTCGTATGCCATCAGATGTGGTGTCGATATGTTTGATTGTGTTTCACCGACGCGTCTTGCTCGTCACGGAGCCGCCTTCACCAGACAAGGACGAATATCCTTGCGCACATCCAAGTACGGAAAAGATTTCACCCCACTGGAAAATGATTGTGATTGTTTCACTTGTAGAATGCACACCAAAGCCTACTTGCATCACTTGTTCAAACAAAAGGAGCAAGCTGGCGGCACGCTGTTATCCATTCATAACATCCATCATTTGATCAGACAGGCGGTTGAATGCAGAGAAGCAATTTTGGCCGGGACCTTCAAACAATATTTCGAAGAACAGTGCGATTTGCATGAGACGGATCAGCTGGCAAGAGCAGCAGCCCAGGTGTCCTAAGGCCACTGCTAGTCTTATACACGTTATCGTTTCGATTAGCGGCCAAGACCGGGACAAAACTGAGAGAAAGACCGGATAAAAGACTGTATATATGGATGGATTTTTTAAATTGTCAGTAGCGTCTTTGCTGGCTATCGCGTTGAGCACATCAGGGTTTACTGCTGAATCACAGTCGGCCGCTGCGGATAGGGAATTAGCAGCCGGCCATTTTCAAGCGGCCTGCAAAATCTACAGAATTATTCTCGCTACCCATCGATCGGATGTGCCCACGCTACTTAGAGCCGCCAAGGCATACGAGGGAGCAGGGGATTTAGACGAGGCGATTGTCAAAGCTCGCACCGCCACTACGTTTGAACCAAATAATGCGGAGGCACACCTTAGCCTTGGGCACTGTCTCGATATGAACAGAGACGAAAGAGCGGCAATTCTTCAATTTGAGGTCGTGCTTGAGTTGAAGAACGCTGCAGTCGAAACACGGAAAGCGGCATATGGTCCGCTTCTACGCCTACTGAAACACGAAAACGAGATGATCAAACTTTTGAAAGCAGCTCGGCAAGGTGCGCACAATTTTCCACAAGACCCTAACAGTCACTACAATCTTGCTTGGGCCTTGAGTCAAATGCCAAATACAAAACCAAAAGAAGACGCGAAAATCCAACGCGAAGCGATTTCCGAATATCAGAAGTGCATTGCACTCGGCGAGAAACAATCAAATGCCCACTACAATCTTGCCGTTCTCTTATGCGACACAGGTGAAAAAGTGGCAGCTAAGGAAGAATTAGCTACCTTCCTGAAGTTGGCTCCTGAGGCTGCGGACACTACAGGTGTGAAAGAGCTGTCAGCGAAGTTGGGTAATTAAATCACTTGATGTCTTTATACAGCACGATCGGTGCGGGACTATTCATAGCGGCATTCTTAGCCACTTCTGCGGCAGACAGCAACAAGCTCAGATCCAGAAAGTCTTCTGGTATTGATGCAATGCCAAAGGCAAAGGATAGTTTGCTCATATCCATTCCGGGAAGCAACGGTGATGCAGTTAGTGTCTTCATAATGCGATTAGCAAAGATAGCTGCACCACTAGTTTTGGTGTTAGGGAGAAGCAGGGCATAGTCAAACGTTTCATAGTGAGCCATCATATCTACATGGCGTTTCACTCTGCTGATGCGTCTTACAGCCTCACTAACAGCAGCAATTGGCAATGGCTCTCTGACTGGATCCAAGTTGCCGCTGCGCATTCTCATTTGGAACACAACAATCGAAATCGGACTCGCAGATCGATATCCTCGAAAATATTCTTGTTCCAGGAAATAAAGAAAAGCGGGGTATGTAAACAGACCCGTCTCAGGTCTGCGCAAGCTCATCATTACGTTTTGAATGGCACGTTTGTCGATGCTCTTTGGCTCAAGCGCAGGTCGGGCAGATTTGGCCGCACCAGCCGATTGTGAAAGAGACAACAAGTCACAGCGCATCATGTTGCACATCAGCGGGATCCATTGACTGCGCGGCAAACGGAGTTTTTCCAAAAGATTCTGCACCGTCTTATTATCATCAATGGAGCGATAAAACTTCTTTTGCATGAGCATTGGGATTGGTGCACCAGATGCCACCATGGACTCAAAGTCTCGCTCGCTCAAGTTTTTGTACTTTCTTTGCATTAGAGTTTCAGGACGCAAACCGCTGTTACGCAAATAAGTCGCATTATCTATCAGCTGCATCCCCTGCAACAGCAAGCTATCCAAGTTTTGCTTGATCGTTCGTGCATCAGTAGTCACTTTTGCTTCGAAAGAAAAATCGCCTTCTTTCCAAGTCAAAATTTCAAAAATACTTTCTTCTCCCACGGTGTCGGTCGTGAATGAGTGAACAGGAATTCCGTCTTTGAAAAAGACTTCTGCATTACGGTTATTGCTCAGTATTTTCAAACGACCATTCATCTGAGCCATAAGAATAGATTGAAGCAACGTCGGCATCTGGACGTGGGCCAGGTCACCGGTGAGGGCGCTGGTGGGCTTAGGCAGAAGAAGAGCGGCATTTTCTTGGGTAAGGGTGAGAGGCACCAGCGGCTCCTGTTTCGGCACATTCAAGGCTTCCAGCCGATAGAAAGTGTCTTGCCCACTGCCCGACTCTCGCCAGGTATCAGAAACCGGCTCAGCAGCAGTCGTTACAGTGTTGAAACCATCGCCACAAGATGAACAAACAAGATTGTAGACGAGCAAAACATCGCAACTGACGTAGTTCCAGAGCAATTGCGAACGGCTTCCACTGCCTGCATACATTCTCCATTCGGCGTCGCCGCCGCGAAGAGTGCACTCAACAGCAAGGGAGTATTCACTCAGCCCGTTCATTGGGGTCCAACAGATCTCGATGGCCGTTCCTCGATGCTCGAGGGCGCGCTGCAAGAACGCGTGGATGTCTGCCAGACCTGGCGTGCTGGGCAGCCTGGGCAAAGATTTTGTCGTCCCAGATTTCTTCAACATGTCCGTGATTGAGCTAATCCCCCGCCGGGACGTCCTAACAGTGTTCTGATCTGTTATTCCCCCCGACGGCGAAGTTAACACCAAGCTGACTTTCCAAATTAACCGTCTGATAATTTGACTAATTCCAGGCTACAATTCAAGCTAGCATGTCAAGCAGGAATGAGGCACCATAGCCGCTCGATATGTGTCTAGCGTTCGGAGGCAAAAAACAGCGTTGTGTCCTCGATATTTTGCCAACGTCCACATAAAAAGTCCGTAACCCGGCAATCGGCAAGACTTTCAGATGTGATACCAGATCAAATTTGCGCCAGATATATATCCGCCGAGTATGGATCGATCGGCACAACGATGACTTACTTTGATCAAGCACCACATTTGAAGTGAAACCGGCAGTGGTGACAAGTGAGCACCAAACCCTCTACAATGCTGATGTATTGTAAGGTTCGGGCGATTCAAAAACATCTGGCACTTAAAAATTCTTGACACCAAATCTAGTGTGTAGTCTAATGCGGGCTGTAAGTGCAGTAGCGGGAGTTCCTGTTGCGAATTAAAGAGATCGAACTTGATAACTTCAAGTCATTCGGAAAGCATACCCTAGTTCCGCTACTGGACGGCTTTACGACAATCTCCGGTCCAAACGGTTCCGGCAAATCAAACATCATCGACAGCCTTTTGTTCGCTCTCGGTCTATCTTCGACGAGAAGTATGCGAGCAGAAAGATTGCCGGATCTTTTGAATAATTTGAGCGGCAAAAACGAAGCAAGAGTTACCGTTCGTTTCCTCAATGATGATAACGAACAGCTCGAAGTCAGCCGCAGAATCAGGGTTAAGGAGAATAGTTATGCCAGTTCATATTGGTTGAATGGTAAATCGGCCACCCTAACAGAGATACATGAAGAGCTGATGAAATATAACGTCAGCCCTACCGGTTTCAACGTAATCATGCAAGGCGACGTCACCGGCATTGTCACCATGAGCGCCACCGAACGTCGGAAAATCATCGACGAATTGGCAGGGGTGGCAGAGTTCGATCGCCTGATTGGGCAGGCTGGAACGGAGCTGACGTCGGTCGCTGAGAAAATCGAGCACCAAAAAATCATCCTTGCTGAAATTCTGACTCGCCTTGAAGTGCTTAAAACCGATCGCGATCAAGCTCTTAAGTATCTAGAACTCAAAACTCAAAAAGAAGCAGTCGAAAAAGACCTCGTTTTTGTTCGCGCGCAAGAAGTCGAACAGAAAACAAACCTCGAACTGGCTGAAATTCAGAAGTTAAATGCCAAAGAAGAAAAGCTTATTGAACAAGTGCAAGCCGCCGAGGTGGCGCTCTTTCAAATGCGCTCCGAGATGGGTCGGATCGAACAAGAAATCCGCGAAAAGGGTGGAAACGAACAGTTGTTGCTTCGGCAAGAATTGGATAACACTCGCGGCGAATTAACTCGTGAAGAAAACAAACTCTCAAACTTAACCGGGGTAATTGGCGAGAAGTCAAAAATACTCAAGAGCATTCAAGCTCAAATAAAGACTATCGATAAACATCTTTCGGATATCGATAAGCAGAAGAAACAGCACAAGCAAGACCAGCAGGCTGTTCATCTCGGCTTGCTCGAGAAGCAAGGTGCCTTCAGTGCTGTGATGGCCGAACTCGAAGTGAAGCGTCAGGAGAAAGATAAGTCGTCGGACAAAGTAACGACAATCCACACTGACTTACAGGAACTTCGTGACCAAAAACATAAACTTGACGTTCGAAAAACGGAATTAACGACTCGTCGAGCCGCCATCGAGCAGGAGCTCGAAAAGCTCCGTAGTTCTGCCACAGAAGCGATCGGCAAGGCTGCTAACACCAAAGGCGCGATTTCGATTTACGAGCGCAAGTGCGTTGACCAACAAGCTTTGGTGGCAGGCATCGATCGCACCATTCAGCAACTTGAAGCTGAGTTGGAAGGGACGCGAGAAGAGATTGAGTCAAAGAGACAAGCGCTCGAGTCGATGAATCGTCGCCTGATAGAAGTGGAAACTACCAGGGAAGTAGCTGGCGAAAGCGGTTACGGACGGGCAGTTGAAGCTATTGTCGCTTCGGGACTTCAAGGAGTGCATGGCACCATCGGTCAGCTGGGAAAAGTTGACGATAAGTATGTCACCGCGTTAGAGACATCCATTGGTCCACGCCTTAGTCACGTTGTCGTGGACGATGACGAAATTGCCCAACGTTGTATTGAATTCCTGAAGAAGAACCAAGCCGGTCGAGCCACCTTTGTTCCATTGAACAAAATCGTCACGCAACCACCAGGTCTCCTTCCGAGTCGGGCTGGTGTGATTGACTTTGCTTATAACCTTATTGATTTCAATCCACGGTTTACGAAAGCGTTTCAATATGCTTGTGGTCAGACCATCGTCATGGATGGCATGGAGAACGCCCGCAAACTGCTCAATCAAGCTCGGATGGTTACCCTGGAAGGTGAACTGTTCGACAAATCCGGCAGCATGTCTGGTGGTCAGGACAGCAAGAGCAAATTGCATTTCTCAAACAAAGGTGAAACAGACCTGTCTGTGCTGAAACAGACGAGCAAAAATTTAGCTGACCAAATTCGCTACCTTCAAGATTCCTTAAAAGAACTGGCCACTGGTTTAAATGAAGAGCGTGAGAAAGCCACTGTTGCCCGCGCTGAGCACGGTAAGAAGCAAGCTGAGCTCGAAGCGAAGATCAAGGAAGCTAAAGACCTCGATGACGAAATAGAAAACGTCAAACCAAAACTGCGCACCAGTGGTGATGAGATCGATCAGATCGATCAAGAATTAGCCAGCCTAGATTTCCAACTCAAAGATTTGACCAAACAGATCTCTAGCCTTGAAGACGCCCTTAATGACGTGCGCGACAAGGGTGCTAAAACTGAAATTGAGAAGTTGATTACCGAAGTTGAAGAACTGCGCTCTGACCTGGAAACAGTGGATAAAGAGTTCCAAGATATTCAGCGCTATATAGACAAGGCTGAAACTGAAGAGAATCTTGAGCAAAGCAATCACAAAGCTCTTTCTATTCAATTTGCTGAGTTGTCCAAAGAAATCGACGACATTCAAGCACAGAGGCCAGCCTATGAAGCCACCATTGCCTCATTGCGTGGGGCGTTGTCTGAAATGGAAAAACGGGTCAGTGAAATTTCCGAAGAACTGGAAAGCCTGCGTGACACGAAGGATTTGATTCACGAGCAAGTAACAGTCACCGAAGTCGAACGCACCAAAGCCGATCAAGAGTTGAAGCGCGTGGCTGAGCAGCGTACTGAACGGAAGATGGCGCACTTCGATCTGCAGCAAGAATTGGAAGTATTGCGAGCTGAGATCGCTCGGGTACTCGAGGAGAATCCAAACTACGAGCCACCATCTGCTGGAACAGTTGAGCAACTCAAGCATCAAGCGGATCGTTTGGAAAAACGGATGCGCGCGCTTGAACCTGTCAACATGAAGGCTCTGGAAGAGTACAACCAAACTGACGAGCGTCAGAAAGAGATGACGGAGCAGCTCAACACTCTGACTCACGAAAGCGATGAAATCAACAAGCGCATCGGTGACTACGATGACATGAAGAAGCAAGAGTTCATGAAAGCTTTCGATCAGATCAACACTAACTTCCAAGATATCTTTGCCGAACTCTCACATGGTCATGGCCGCCTTGAACTCGAGTATCCTGAAAATCCATTCCAGGGTGGTCTCGTGATCCGCGCTCAACCACGAGATAAGAAGATGCAACGCATCGAGGCATTATCGGGTGGCGAGAAGTCTCTTACGGCTTTATCATTCGTGTTTGCCTTCCAACGTTTCGCACCAGCACCCTTCTATGCTTTTGACGAAGTAGATATGATGCTTGATGGCTCTAACGCTGAGCGTCTAGCTCGCATGGTGAAACAACAATCTGCTACCGCACAATTCGTTGCGGTAAGCCTGCGACGTCCAATGATTGAAAACGCAGATCACGCGATTGGCGTATCATTGCGTGCAGATGGATATTCCAGAGTAGTTGGAATACGTGAAGTGCACATTCCTGACGAAGAGCCGGAACACGAGCCACAGCCGGTCAGCGCCTAAAATGGTCTGAGATATTCATGAATCAGTCAGATAAAAAATCAAGAACTAAGAGATCGGCCGCATTTGTCGTCAGTCCTGGCTTGGCCGAAATGGCAGAAATGGCAGGCGTCGCTCACGATGCTCCCGCGGTCGTCGAACCAACCGGTCCCAAATATGCTCAGACGATAGCTGAGCAAGCGGCTCAGGCAGGCGGGATTGAGATTCTAATCAAACTGGCAACATCGGGCGAAATCGATCCAAAGAATATCGACATCATCGATGTTACTGATAAATTTCTCAAGGCAATCGCCGCGGTGCCTAAAGAGAATCTGCGTCAGAGTGGCAAGATTTTGTTCCACGCCAGCGTGCTGCTGCGCATGAAAGCGGAAGCAATGCTTGCTGCCGCAACCGCCGAAATTGGCTCAGACGACGACTTTATGGACTTCGATGAAGACGGTTCATTTGGCTTCGAAAAGGAACGCGAGCCGAGACAGCTCACATTAGCCGACTTAGAACGCGCACTAGTCCGCAAAGCAAACAACAGACAGAACCGTCAACGCAAAGTGACACTCGATCAACTGATCGAAGCCTTGCGCCAGGCAGAAAAAATCGAGAAGACGAGAGCCGCACGGGAACCCAGACAGCGCATCGAGCTTTCCGGGCAACATGAGGCTAATGATGTCGATGACCTCCTCGATCTAGCTCATGATGAAGATATAGAAGACACAATTTTTCGCGTCGAAAGTATTTTGAGCAACAACGCAATAGCGGGAGAACTGGTGCAGTTACTGCGGATCATCCAGTTGCTCGGTGGGCATGGCGACTGGGTAGATGCTTTTTTAGCAGTTCTTTTCTTGTCAAATGCCGGTAAAATAACTCTTGAACAGAATGATTTTTACGGTCCTTTGTATGTCGTTCGCAGCGACGCTGCAGTTCCGCCGATAAACATAGCGATGTGAGAATAGAGTGATGCTCAAGTCAAAAGTCGAAGCAATATTATTTCTGACAGATAAGCCGATGCGGGCTCAGGCTATAGCGCGCATCGTGAACGAAGACGTGCAGGTCGTCAGACAAGCCATCCTCGATCTAATCCACGATTATGAAGAGAGAGCGAGTGGACTTGAGATCGCGGACGACAACGGATATATCATTCAGGTCAAAGATGAATACGCGTCGATTATCGACGAATTCGTTCCGATGGAAATGCCAGTTAGTTTGATCCGCACCTTATCAGCCATTGCGATCAAACAACCCGTGCCGCAATCTGAGATTATCAAAATTCGGGGCGCCGGCGCCTACGATCATATAAAGGAGTTGATGGCGAGAGAACTCGTGATCAAAAAGGAAGATGGTCGCTCACCAACCTTGAGCACCACCAAAAAGTTCCAGGAATATTTCAGACTTTCGCACGATGCCAAGTCCTTGCGCACGCAGCTTCGCAAAGAAGATAAGGTTGCCATCAAAGAAGGCGAGGGCACCGAAGTCGAACTGCCGAACCTGCATCCGGAATCACTTGAATCTGACCAAGCGAAGCAGCTTGAAGTGCTTTTCGACGCGAGCCCGGATTCATCGCTTGTCTTTAGACCAGAAGATCTTTATGGCAGCACCGCCCCTGAGGGCGCTGATCATGGGAGCAAACCTGGGAGCATCGATCCTGGGAGCGCCGGCTTCCAGCCGGCACCAAATCCCGAGGGCGCAGATTATCCTGCGAGCAAACCTGGGAGCGCCGGCTCCCAGCCGGCATCGAATCCCGACGGCCCTGCCGTCCCCCCAGCTACTAATTCTGCACTCGAGAACACCTCAGTCTCTAGAGTTAACGACGAAGGAATCCTCTCGGCTCTAATCGAATTCACCAAGGGTGAACCGCGAAGCATTAAGCCTGTCGACACCACCAGTGGTTCGGTCCAACCTTTGAATCATTCCGATAATGATCCTGAAGAAAATCCTGAACAAGACATCGCCGTCTAATGATTGCTGCCGTTCTTCCTGCAGCGGGAGTTGGGAAGCGCTTCAAAAGTAAGCCTGGAGACTCTCCTAAGCAGTTTACCGGACTAAGCGGACGCGCACTATATCTTTGGTCTCTCGGCACGCTCGCGGCTCACAACCAAGTCGATCTCATAGTGGTGGTGGTGCCCAAGTTGTCACTAGATGCAGTGCAATCAGAGATCAAACAGAATTTGCCCCCGGCAGACGCGCAAAAAGTAGTCGTCACAGCAGGCGGTCCAACTCGGCAACATTCGGTACACAACGGACTGGAACGATTGGCGGAGTTGAGCGAACATCCAGATTACGTTCTTGTTCATGATGCCGCCAGACCGCTGCTGACCGGGAGAATGATTGACCTCGTCATTAAGTCTGTAACCACCAACGGTGCTTGCACCCTGGCCGTGGCGGTAACGGACACGATAAAGAAAGTCAAAGAAGGCATTGTTGGAGAAACTTTGGATAGAAGCGAGCTTGTCCAAATTCAGACTCCGCAAGCTGCAAAATTTCAATGGCTGTTAGAAGCGCACCGTAGAGCCGCCAAGGAAAATTTTGGCACCACTGACGATTCAACAATCCTAGAACATAGTGGACATAAAGTGCATATAGTGCCAGGTTCACCATATAACCTAAAAATTACAAATCCCGAAGACCTGTCAGTCTGCCAGTCTTTGGCATCTGCGCTAAAGCAGAGAAGTTAGCAAGCAGCTCGGGGCCGCTGAATTCACAATATCAGTACTTGCTAAATAGCGTGAATTGATTAGAATTGATGACAACATGCGTGCACCATCTGAGATGGCACTCCGATCGGTTTATATAGAATAGGCGCAGGATATACGCAGCACATACTTGCACCCGGCATAACTGCAAAGGACTATTATGGTTGACGAAAACAAAAATGTTTCGATGGACAAACCATCCGTTAATAGCGGACGAAACGCAAAAAAAGATGTGGATTTATTTCCAGCCTTAACCGATCGCAAAGCCGGAACGCTTAGCTCGCTGCGCACACCACCTTCAAGAATGGGCACGCAGATTTCGGTATTCACTCCAATCTCTTTCGAAGAGGCACTAGATGTGGTGGAATGCTTGCGCGGACGCGCTGCCACAACAATCTCGTTGGAGAACATGAAGAAGATCGACGCCAATCGGCTTGTTGATTTCGTAGCTGGTGCATCAGCTGCTCTAGATGGTGATTTCCACAAGCTGAGCGAACAGGTTTATCTGTTTTGCCCAAGCAACATCAAGATCACAGCACCTGGAAAAGAAATCGAAAAGGCTGCAGCTACCACCGCTCTTCTTGGTGGCGCCGGCGCGCTTGACTTCCTTTATCCAGCATCGAGTCCACACGACTCATCTACGAGTAGCACTTGGTCAACAATTCATTAGGATTTTATTAATGAATTCTCACCCTCTTTGGGTGGGTGTTAGACAACCGGCACTTCAAGTTTTTTAACAGCCGACTCAGTTTTCCACTGCTATTATGTATAAACAAAGCGCAAGGCGGATTACCGCCAGGTGCCTTGTTTCCTCCTTACCTAATCCACCACAACTAGTTCTTCCCTCCCACCTTACCAGGGAGGGAAGTGCGTTTATGGGCCTTTTTTGACCTGCCAAGCGCTTCACTGGTTGACATACGGATGAATCTTTTACTCACATTGGTAGATATGCGACGCGCATTCGCCACTTGGAATCAGTTACGGAAATTCGGGATGACTCCGTGACAAAGACTGAGTCGAAATCGATAAACAAGAACCACATTCAAAGATCAGTCTTTGGGACTATACGCCAATTTCAGAGTTGCGAGATTATGTTCAGCGGTCAGGACTATGATTGAGGGCGAGCATCCAATGAAAACAGTTATCGAACCTTATCGCAACAAGACAGTGGAACCGATCAAATTCACGACCTTCGAGGAGCGGCAGCGGCTGCTGAAAGAGGTTGGCTATAACTTGTTCCAACTGCGCGCTGAACATGTCATTGTTGATCTGTTGACAGACAGCGGTACATCCGCGATGTCGTCGGAGCAATGGTCGGCCATGATGCGCGGCGACGAGTCGTATGCTGGTTGTTCCAGCTTTTATCGTTTTCAGGATGCCGTGAAAGGCATCTTTGGTTTGCCTGAAGTATTGCCTGTGCACCAGGGAAGAGCTGCAGAGCGGCTTCTTTTCTCAAGACTCGTGAAACCTGGACATATCGTTCCCAGCAACTCTCACTTCGATACGACGCGAGCGAATATTGAGTGCCTGGGAGCGCAAGCGCTGGATTTGTTGTGCCTGGAAGCGGCTGACTCTGCGTCCGATTCTGCCTTCAAGGGCAACATCGATTTGAGTCAGGTTGAGAAACTGTTGGCAAAGCATGACCGTGACAAAATTCCGTTTGGCATGATCACGATTTCCAACAATGCGGCAGGCGGACAACCGGTTTCCTTGCAGAACATCAGAGAATACAGCGCCTTGCTCAAGCGTTACGGAATTCCCTTTTATATTGATGGTGCACGTTTCGCTGAAAACGCGTACATGATCAAAGACAGAGAGATTGGGCAGGGTGAGCGCAACGTGCGCGACATCGTCTCAGAAATTTTCTCTCTCGCTGATGGAACTCTGGTTTCGGCGAAAAAAGACGGGCTCGTTAATATGGGCGGTTTCATCGCGTTGCGTGATAAGCCGCTGGCGGATCTGTTGAAACAGGATCTGATTCTGACCGAAGGTTTCCCCACTTACGGTGGGTTGAACGGAAGGGATTTGGAGGCAATGGCGGTGGGCTTGCAGGAAGTATTGTGTGAGAACTATCTGCTTTATCGCAAGCAATCAGCCGCCTATCTCGCCCGCGGACTGTGCGAGCAAGGTGTTCCTATCGTTCAACCGCCGGGTATGCACGCAATCTATGTTAATGCCACCAAGATGTTGCCGCACATTCCCGCTCAGGAATATCCTGGACAGGCACTGGTCTGCGCGCTGTACCTGGAAGCCGGTGTTCGTTCCTGTGAGATAGGCGCCGTGATGTTTGGTAAGGCTCAAGCGGGAACGCCCGAACTGGCTCGCAAGCCTGATTTAGTTAGACTAGCTTTGCCTCGTCGTTTATACAATCAAAGTCACTATGATTATGTGATTGAAGCTGCCGGAAATGTCCGAAAACAAGGCGAGAAAATTCGCGGCGTGCGAATAGTGTGGGAAGCACCGGCGCTCAGGCATTTTACGGCGGTGTTTGAACCGGTGAACGCGTCTCTCACCTCCGCTCCAGTGCACGCATGTAAGGAGATCGAGAAAAGTTCGTTGAGTTCTATTTGAGGCTATGCTTTAGACTGCTAGCTAGGCGTTGTGTCAACAGCTAGTGCCAATTTTATAGCGGGATATTTTTTGCCTCTTCTATTTACTCGATAAAATTCAGAAAAGAAATACTAGCCGACACGTGCACCATATTCGGTGCCAAGACGTTAGACAATGCTACAAATCACCCCAGAATAAATATAGAGTGCCAACAATTTCTGCCAGATTGCCGCTGCCGGAGATCTATGTCACACTAGAAACAGTTTGGGAGCAGTTCTGTGCCGACATCTCAAGGCAACTGGACAAGGGTGACAACCGTCACTGCATTAACCTGCATGTGCCTTGGATTGGTTTACGGATTTTATGGTATGGTTTGACAAGCATTACTACTTTCGATTATTTGATTATTCACCGACTAAGGATGAAAGGGATGCTGAAAAGTACAATCGAGACCTTTTAGCTCAACAATCGCGCCACTAAATCTTAATCGACGTCCCAAGTAAATCCAAAAACTTCTTGATCCATTCCGGGTGACCTGGCCAGGCTGCGGCAGTGACTAAATTGCCATCTAAATGCGCGTTGGTAAAATCCTTATTCTGTTCCACAAATATGCCACCAGATGCGGTGACTTCCGGTGAACATGCTGGATAAGCCATGCAAGATCGCCCTTTCAATACTCCGGCAGCAGAGAGCACTTGTGCTGCGTGGCAAACGGCCGCGACTGGTTTATTTTTATCGAAGAAATGCTTGACGCATTCAAGCACACGTTTGTTCAAGCGAAGGTATTCCGGTGCTCTTCCTCCAGAAATTACTAATGCGTCATAGCCAGAGAAATCAATCTTGTCAAACTCCGCAGTGATACCAAAGTTATGACCTGGCTTTTCAGTATAAGTCTGATCACCTTCAAAATCATGTATAGCCGTCTTTACCTTGTCGCCAGCTTTCTTGCCTGGACAAACCGTATCGACGCTATGCCCAACCATCAAAAGCATTTGGTACGGCACCATAGCTTCGTAGTCTTCTACAAAATCGCCAACCAGCTGAAGAATTTTAGCCATAGAACGCTCCAGTGCAAAGAATTGAACAACAATGAATCACATTGTAATAAGATAACAGCTCCTCTGGGAGCAAATCTAGGAGACTCTTCAGGATTCGATGCAAAAGTCAAAACCCTATCTCCGCTCAGTGCACCTGAAAGAAGGATTTGATGCAAATTCGTATCCGTTCACGATCCAGTCTGTTGCTCATATTGATAATCTGCAATTTCATGAAGACGTCACTTTTTTTGTGGGAGAAAACGGTTCCGGCAAATCAACCATTCTCGAAGGGATTGCGATGGCTATGGGTTTTGGTGCCCAGGGCGGCACAAAGAATGTGCTTATGGATGACGCCGGCGGTTCATCTGGATTGCATGAATTTCTGATGGCAAAAAAGAGTTACGCTCATCCTAAAGACAACTACTTTCTCCGAGCAGAGAGCTTTTACAACGTTGCCACTTATATGGACGAGGTTGGCTATTTAGAGGGCTATGGCGGACGATCGCTCCACACGCAATCGCATGGAGAATCCTTCATGGCGACCCTAATGAATAAGTTCAGGGGCAACGGTTTGTATTTGTTAGACGAACCTGAAGCAGCTCTTTCCCCTTCTAGGCAAATGGCAGCACTTCTGCGCATACATGAGCTAGTTCAAGACGGTTCACAATTCGTCATTGCCACTCACTCTCCGATACTAATGGCGTATCCATCGGCGAAGATCGTTTTGTTTGACTCACACGGATTGCAGGAAGTTGAATATGAACAAACAGAACACTATGTGATCACTCGTGATTTCTTGAACAATCACAAGAGGCGGCTACATAACTTGTTCTCATTAGATTAGCCTATGCCTGCTTGCGCCGGAGCCACCATCGGCGTAGCGCAACAAGCGACCACACAGCCTCTACCATTCCAAACGGCCACGCGCCTTGCAGAAAGCCATAGACGGATGCCATTACGCACGATACCGCGAAGGCAAGCACGAACCAATTAGATCGTGCTTCCAGTGCGTAGAACACAAGCATCAGAACGACGGATATAAGTCCATAAAGTGTTAGTGTGTCCATACTCCTATATCACCGAATAAGATGTCCTGCCTCGTCATGGAATAACATTGGAGGAAGAAGATCAGATGGAGAAACATGTTTTGGATGAACTATTACATTAGCGCTCGTCGTGTTTCTGAGGTTTGATCCAGAAAAGAAAGGATCCATCAGGAAGTGTTGCCCGGAACCAACATCAACATAAAGCCTTTCGGGATGCAGAAAATTTGCAAAAGAGCGAGAAGACCGAACAAAGCTAAAGCCCGGATTTGAGTCGAGCTTGTTCTCAAAGCGTGGTTTAGCAAATGCGTTTGACAATGACTTTGATCGATAAACTGGCATCAAACTGGAAAAATCAGTTTCCGGAGTAATTTCTGCTCTCACGCTCGACGGGTTCGGAAAAATGTTTAGCATCACACGGGACACAGGCCGATTAACAGTTCCTTCATCAATATGAAATGCTAGAGATCCATCAGGAAGCCTAGTAACATCAATTACACGGACTGCTAAACGTCCTCGGTCGCGATACATCTTTTCGAGATAGGATATTGATTCAGAAAGCTTGGTGGCATTCTCCGGCATACCAAGCTGATCTAAGAATGGTGGAGATAGAATAATGTCCTTGGTCGGAATTAAGTTGTTGCCGAGGCAGCAAAATTCCGTCACCGGTGGATTCTCGCGTATACGATAAATGAGGGATACACGGTTTCCGCTTCCTCCTGAGACCAAACTGGGAAGTGCCTGTAACTCCGCGAAATAGCCCATCTTCTGGATAGCTACTAGATCATCAACGATTTTCTCTCGAACGTAGACATCGCCAGGTCGGTGTAGTCTCCGGTAATTTGAAAATTGTTATCGAAGCGATGAAGATCTATAGCGCGAGTTGAGGCATGCGATTCTCCGGCAAAACTTGCGCCGATACAGCAACCCCATGCAAGGAAAACGATTAAGGCTTGCCTACTGTTGTTTCGCAAGTTCATTGACTCGGCTTTCTCATTCTTCAATTGTCTGAGCTTTCGACATTGCCACCGCATTGTACTTGAACTCTAGGGCCTAGTTGGGCTAGGACAGGTCTCAATAATCTTAAAATCATTGACGCACTAACCAACAGGTATTATCATGTAATAAGAAGTAATACGAGCAAGACGCATGGCGACGATTTCAGCCAAGTTCAACGATAGCGATGCAGAAAAACTTAGTGATATCTGCGCGCGCTTGCGGATCGATAAGAGTGAAGCGTTACGGTTGGCGACGGGGCAACTATGGCTTGCGCTGCAAATCGATAAGAGCTTCGAAGAGAGGGCCGGCGGTGCACCGAAGTTTTTGATCAAATCCGGCAATCCGGAATCGTCCACCCGCAAATCGCGCAAGCAATCAATAGACACTTATTTGTTGCAACGAAGCCGCTTGCGCGGATCTTCGGATTAGGGGCAATGGCAGCAATTCTCATTGACGCTGGACCGATCATTGCCTACTTTGATGCAGATGACCAATGGCACGCTGACGCGCAACGGTTCATCGGCAAATTTTGTGGACAGTTCGTTACTACGATGCCGGTGATAACGGAAGTTATGTGGCAACTTAGATCCGATTATCGCGTGCAAAATGAGCTGTTGCTGTTGGTGGCGCGAGGATTATTTCATAATGAACCATTGACTGCTGCTGATTTTGCCAGGATTGTCGAGCTCAACGAACAGTATTGTGATCTGCCGGCTGATTTCGCAGATTTATCACTGGTGTCAATTGCCGAACGCATTGATCTATGCGAAATTGTCAGCATTGATAGCGAGTTTGATGTCTACAGGCTCAGGCGAGGACATGGTCTGGTGCCATTCAAACGAATTGAGTGTCGATAAATGTTCAAGCGCAACAGCGCAAGCCATCATATGGTTGCACCACGCATTACTCGTGACTAACTTTTTGGAAGAAGAAATACGTTGGATCTAGTGCGTCTCAACTCTGTCAGTCTTCGATCCTCAATCCTTGGCACTTTCGGCAGCACGAATCGCAGGTCTAACACCAGCACCGCCAGTGGTGCCAACTTCAAGTTTTGCCCAGCTAAATAAATCAGCTGCGGCGGCAGGAACGTCATCACCGCTAACGGTGAGTTCATATGGTGCGTGCTTCGCGATCTGTTTGTCATACATGGGATCGTAATATTCGATCAGGAGCGCCTCGACGGCTTCGGGCAAGTGACCGCTCATGCCTAGATCGGTAATTTCCTGTGTTCTCTTGGCGCCAATTCGTTCGCGTAAAAGTTGCATAGATGAAAGAGCTTCCTGTTTCACGCCCTCAGTAAAAATTCCGGCGTACTCATTGACGATCCTTTGCACTCTGCCACCAATTGAGCAGTCAACAAAAATCCGACGACCACCGTTGATTCTCTCGACGAGAAAATCAGGCAACGATAGTTTGCCGATTTTTCGCCCTTCTGCTTCTAAGAAGACCGGTCCATCCTTAAATTCGCGCAGTTTCAGCCAGATCTCTGATTCAAAGTTCTTTTGTGTAGGTTGAGCTCGGAGACCTAAAGCACCAAATACGGAGCCACGATGATTAGCGATGACTTCAAGATTTAAAACCTGTACGTCCAATTCTTCAAGAGCACAAAGAATTTCGGATTTACCTGCACCAGTTTGTCCATGCAAAACAATAGACTCAAAGGGATATTTGTCGCCAGCGAAATCTTCGATCACCTGTTTACGCCAAGCTTTGAATCCGCCGGACAAGCGCCAGCAATCTATGCCTACCACTGTCAAAAAGCTGGCAACAGTTTCGCTGCGCAGACCTCCGCGCCAGCAATGAACTACAATTTGTTGACCGGGTTGCTTCAGTTCTAGAATCTTGTCGACAATGTCAGGAATTTTTGGGGAGATTATTTTCAACGCTTTCCGGCGCGCCACCATTTCGCCTTCAATGGCATAAATGGTGCCAACCACGACACGCTCTTCATCCTCCAGGAGAGGAATGTTAACCGAATTTGGAATGTATTCGGCGTTGTGCTCACAAGAAGAACGCACGTCTACTACCAACGGATCCCGCAGTTCAAACAGGCGATCGGCTGGTAACTCACGCCAAGTCATCTTGGCTCTATAGACTTAGCTGCTTTGGGTGGTGCTGATTTGACGTTCTTTGCGGGTACTTGATGTACAAGTACATGTACCAGCGGTTTAGCGCGCATCTTCTCAGCAAAGTATCGGTTCAAAGCGCCCTGAATGAAGTGTGACAGATCATTTTCTTCCAGAACCGTCACAGTCGGAGTAACATGCAGAATGTTTCTCACTTCACCTTGAACTCTGATCACGAATTCCTCAGGTGATAATCCACGCGGAAGAATAATTCCTTTCAAGCCAATGTCTGGACCAGCAATTATTTGTCTCTTTTCATCGAGTGTAATAGCAACTGTTACCATGCCGTCATCAGCTAAATGGCGGCGTTCTTCGACGATTTCTTCATTGATGATCCAGGCGCGAGACGAATCAATCAGGAGAATTCCGGCCTTAACTCTTCCGTTCTTTTGACCGCGATCTTTGTTCAACTCCAACACATCGCCATTTTCCAGAACAAAGCAATTCTGTTCTTCAAGACCGCAATCCACAGCAAGTTCAGCATGTTTAATCAGCATCCGATACTCACCATGAATGGGCATGAAAAACTTTGGTTTGCAGAGGTTGATCATCAACTTTTGCTCTTCTCGACACGCGTGACCAGAGACGTGGACACCCGCATCCCGTCCATAGATAACATCAGCTCCGCGAATGAAAAGAGCATTGATTGTGTTAGCGACAGAACGTTCGTTTCCAGGAATTGGTGTCGCTGATATTACAACGGTGTCACCCGGCATAATCTTGATCTGTTTATGTTCGTCATTTGCAATTCGCGTCAATGCTGACAGTGGTTCACCCTGGCTGCCGGTTGTGAGAATGACAACTTTGTTGTGAGGAAGCTTACTGATTTGGTCAATAGGAATCAACAAACCATCGGGGAAGGTCATGTATCCAAGTTCCCGAGCGATGCCAGCAAGATTCAACATCGATCGACCGAGAATCGAAACTTTGCGATCGTATTTCATTGCTGCCTGCAACACCTGACGAATACGATGAACATTGCTGGCAAATGTGGTGACAATAATTCGCTTTGGTGCATTGGCGAACACTTCATTTATTTTCTTCCAAACCGTTTTCTCAGAAGGAGTGAATCCTTCTCGCTCCGTATTAGTGCTATCGCTCATTAGCAACAAAACGCCTTCTTCAGCCGCTTTTGTTAGGCTAGCGATGTCGAAAAGTTCGCCATCAACAGGCGTGAAATCGAACTTAAAATCACCAGTGTGGATCAAAGTGCCCACAGGCGTGTTGATGATCAAACTAAATGAATCCGCAATTGAATGTGTGCAGCGGATAAATTGAACAGTAAAGCAACCAATTTTCACTTTTTGGCGCGGTCGAACTTTCCTCATTACGGTGCGACTCTCTAGCCCACCTTCTTTGAGTTTACCTTCCAAGAGACCGATTGCCAGCGCGGGTCCATAGATGACCGGAATACTGATCTCTTTTAGAATGAAAGGAATGCCACCAATATGATCTTCATGTCCGTGAGTGACCGCTAAACCTCTCAGTCGATCTTGATTTTCGACGAGAAAAGAAATGTCAGGCAACACCAGATCGACGCCAATCATATCTTCATTGGGAAATGCCAGTCCGGCATCGACTAGCATGATATCGTCGCCATAGCAGATGGCGAGAGTGTTCTTACCTATCTCACCTAGACCGCCCAGTGGAATGATCTTGAGTACATTTGTGCCCAGTTCTATTTTACCTACCTCATTTTTTTCGACTGCCACCATGTAACTCCTGATTAGACGACCGATGACTTGGCAGTCAGATCAGCTTCTTTCAAAAGTTGATTGATGACTTGCTTTTCTTGTTTATCTAGCGGCACGAGAGGTAATCGCAAATGCTCGGTGCAGATTCCCAGCACTGAGAGCGCATACTTCACGCAAGTGGGATTGGGAGCCGAGAACAATCCTTTAAAAATTGGCAGATACTTATAATGCTTTTCGCGAGCAGCATCGAGTCGCCCAGCAAAGAAGTCGTCGATCATGTCCGAAATCGGTTGACCAACGACGTGACTAGCGACGCTGACAATTCCGGAAGCACCAATCGATAAGAATGGCAAAGTAAGATAATCATCGCCCGAATAGATTTTGAAGGACTCCCGCGCCTTGCCAGCGATCTCTGCGGACTGCTCAACGCTTCCTGTAGAATCTTTCAAAGCATGAATATTATGATTACTTTCGATCATTGCGAGCATGGTATCAGGGGTGATGTTAACACCAGTTCGACCAGGAATGTTGTAGACGATGATGGGAAGACTCGTAGACTTAGCTATTTCACCGTAATGCTTGAGCATACCTGATTGGCTCGGCTTGTTGTAGTACGGTGCCACCACTAACAGTCCATCGGCGCCCAAGCTTTCTGCTTCCTGGGAGGCTTTAATTGATTTAGTGGTGGCATTGTAGCCAGTGCCCATCACGACCTTGGCTTTGCCCTTTGCCACGTTAATGACAGCTTTGAGCAAATCACGCTTTTCGGAATCTTCAAGGGTTGGGCTTTCACCTGTAGTTCCAGAAACTACAAGACAAGTAGTTCCAGTCGAGAGCAAGTGTTTAACGAGCTTTTCGGTCGCCTTGAAGTCGACTTTCAACTGGTCATCGAAAGGAGTAACCATTGCAGTCATCACACGCCCAAAGAGTGGCGCGTCAGTTTTGATCACTGTTCATACCTCACGATCACGTTGAATCCACTTCCTTTTAAGTTGTTCCAGGCTAAGTTCTTCCAAGTTCAGCTGTGCCATTGGCCGGGTTCGGTTGTTCCAGATTACGTTGTTACTGGCTGTCTCAACAAATTGTGTTCAACAATGTATTCTGCGATTCGAACGGCGTTAAGCGCCGCACCGATTCGAAGATTATCTGCCACCACCCAAAGGTTGAGACCATTTTCGGATGACGTATCCCTGCGAATGCGGCCGACGAACACTGGATCCTTTCCAGCAGCATCAAGCGGAGTTGGATAAATGCCTTTTTCCGGCTCATCCCACACTTCAATGATCGGGCTGTTCGCTAACGCTTCGCGAGCTTGGTGCGGACTGACGGCACGTTCAAGATCAACTGTTACAGCTTCGCTGTGGCTGATTGACACAGGTACACGCACAGCAGTGCAAGTGACCGGAAGGTCTGGCAGTTCCAAAATCTTGCGGGTCTCTTGAACTACTTTCATTTCTTCTTTGCTGTAACCATTATCCAAAAACACGTCGATGTGCGGAATCAGATTGAAAGCGATTTGACGCGGAAAAACTTGAGGTGAGTAATCCTCGTCATTCATGATCGCTCTAGTTTGATTCTCGAGTTCGTCCATCGCCTCTTTACCGGCACCGCTTACCGATTGATAAGTAGAGACAATAACGCGTTTCAATCCACCCAGTTCATGCAACGGTTTGAGCACAACAACCAATTGCGCAGTCGAACAGTTTGGATTGGCGATAATCCCCTTGTGAGTTTTCAAAACATGACCATTCACTTCAGGCACCACAAGCGGTACTGAAGGATCCATTCTAAAAGCATTCGAATTGTCGATGACGACCGCGCCTTGCTCGACGGCAAGCGGTGCGAGCTTTTCGATGATTTCAGAACCAGCCGAGGCTAATACAATGTCTATTCCCTTGAATGCTTCAGGGTTCATTTCTTGCACAGGATAGTTTTTACCCTTAAATGCGATGGTCAGATCTTTAGAGCGAGCACTGGCCAAAAGGCGCAGCTCGCCTATAGGGAAGTTTCTTTCTTCCAAGACCCGCAACAATTCCTGCCCGACTCTACCTGTGGCACCAACGATGGCTACGTTGATCGGTCGCACTGAGTTCTTCATTTATCCTCGTCTCCTCCTAATGAACATTTTGCATCAGCACGCGATCAAGTCCCACAACCATGTGATCAAAATCGAGCACCGATTTCAAAGCAAGCAATATACCTTTGGTAAAACAACTCGTATTAAAACTGTCATGTTTGATCGATAGCAGCTCACCATCAGAGCCAAACAGCACTTCCTGATGAGAAATCAATCCAGGCAATCTTAGCGAATGCACTCGTATGCCGGCATCACTTTTGCCACCACGAGATCCAGCCATCAATTCTTTTTCTTTCACTACTAGTGGATTGAAGTTGTTTCCAACTTCCGCCATTTTCTTGAGTGTGTGCATTGCTGTGCCAGAAGGAGCATCCACCTTGTTAGTGTGGTGCATCTCAACCACTTCAACATTTGGAAAGATGCATGCAGCTTGACGCGCAAATTCCATCATCAAAACTGCTCCAACTGAAAAGTTGGGCACCAACATGGCCCCGATTTTCAATTGGGAAGACAACTTAGACAACTCCTCCAGGCTCTCCGGCGAAATGCCCGATGTGCCTATAACTGGATGGATTCCCTGCTCAAGAGCGCGTTTCGCATTGGCGACAGCCACATCAGCCTTGGTGAAATCCAGAAGTACATCCGGTTTGCACCTAGCTACAGAGTCCAAAAAATCGTTGCTGACAAGTATAGCAGTGTTATTGTCGGGCGCCACACCCGCTATCGAGCGCACATCCGTGCCCACATACGATGCCGACGCGCTGCCGTAGGCGCCAACCAGCTCAAACTCTGGGTTTGAGAAGATCGCCTGAGCACTCGCGCGTCCCATCCGACCGTTTATCCCGGCTATAACTACCTTTACAGTTCTGGTTGAAACTCCCGGCTCGCTCATTCACAACTCCATTTTGGCCTCACGCCTGTCCGCGATACTCGGAAGTCCAGACAGTCTTGCCGGTCGACCCGAACCCACCTGCACCACGCACATCACTGGGGGAAAGTTCGTCCACTTCTTCTATTTCAACGTAAGGGATGGGCTGCACAACCAGCTGGGCGACGCGCTCTCCGGGCTCAAAAGTGTATGTCTCAGTGCCGTGATTGATCAGCAAGACAATCACTTCGCCTCGGTAATCGGAATCAATTGTGCCGACGCAGTTTGTCAGAGTGATCCCGGCTTTAGCAGCCAGTCCAGACCTTGGAACGACCTGACCTTGATGGCGTTCAGGAATCTCAATTTGAATTCCAGTGGGCATCTTCATGCGTTCACCGGCACGAAGCTCTATCGGTTTTGGGATCGCTGCAGCCAGGTCTAGTCCAGCCGCTCCAGGAGTGCCATAGGTCGGGAGAGCCACACAGTGCGGCAATCTCTTCACTTTCAGTTTGACGACATTCATTGTTAACTTCCTCATCATTCATCAATCGGTGGCGCTTCTAGCAAGCCAATTCGTAACTAGCCTGCAACTCAGATTCGGGACCGACCACAATCATTGAGAGCAAGTCGGGCTTAATAAGCGCATTTGCTAGATCCTTGATTTGAGCGCTAGTTACACGATCGATGTCAGCTACAATTTCTTCAACGGTCAACTGTCTCCCATAGAACAGCTCACCATAAGCGCTGCGAGCGGTGCGATTTCGCATAGATTCCAGCCCCAACAAAAGTTCGCTGCGCAATTGGATTTTCCCGCGATTGATTTCCGCATCTGTAAAACCATCGCTCTTCATACGCAGAAACTCTTCGGATATCAGGTCTAACACCGTGCCCACCTGCTTTGGACTGGCACCAGCATAGACACCAAACAAGCCATTTTCGCGGTGACTTTCTCGAAAGCTATTGATGGTATAGACCAATCCGCGCTTCTCGCGAACCTCTTGAAAGAGACGTGATGACATGTTTCCACCAAGGCAAAGATCCAAAATTGCGAAAACATATCGTTGCTCATCTGTGATTTTCAAACCATCACTGACAATGGAAATATGCGCTTGCTCAATATCCCGATGCTTGACGGCACGATACTTATGCATGGTCGGGGCGCCAACCTTCTTCTGAGCGCTGCCGGGTTTCATATCCGAAATAGCCGCGGCGATCTGATCGATTGCTTTTTGCTCGTCAAAATTACCGGCAATGGAAATTACCAGTCGCTCAGGACGATAGAACTGATTGACATGTTCGCGCACAATCTTTTCGTCAATTTCAGAAACCGTCTCAAATGTGCCGGTGATGGGTAATCCAAGCGGATGTCCCGGCCAAATATTTAGGATCAAAGTCTCGTGCGCATAGTCTTCAGGATCGTCGTCATACATTTTTATTTCTTCAAGAATGACTTGACGCTCTAGCTCGAAATCGTCTTTATCGAGGTTAGCGTCGACAATCATGTCTAGCAACAAATCGACGGCTACATGCAACTGATCGCCCATAACGCGACCATAGAAGCAGGTGTTTTCTTTCCCAGTCGCTGCCCCGAGACTGCCGCCAACGTCCTCAATTTCTTGCGAAATCTCTTGAGCCGTACGTTTCGAGGTGCCTTTAAACAACATATGTTCAAGGCAATGTGAAACGCCATTGTTGCGCTCATTCTCATCTTCCGAGCCCACATCAACCCAGACTCCGATCGACGCTGAATAAACCTCATTCACTACTTCAGTTAGGATGCGCGCTCCATTTGGCAAAGTAGTCTTTTGAATCATTTGGTGTTGATACCCTTTACTACGCAGATCTATATGTGATCGCGTTAACTAGCTGTATTGACCGGCATTTGCCGGGGCAACTACATTTTAACATTGCAAAGACGGTACCCCACCGCCCTTGGCAAGGCAGTGAGGCACGTCCTTTTCAGGAGGATCCGGGAAAAGCTAGTGTGTGCCCTGATTCGGAACAGAGCCCATTGCGTTAATTGCGTTCAACAGTGGAAGATTGTCACGAATCGCGTAATACGCTTCGCATCTGGCAAAGTTAAAACTGCGGAGATCGTAGTGCCAGGCGTGGTGTTCTTGGTCCACCAAGTTGGCAGCTATTTCCTTCTGTGTTTCGAATGGCAATTTTGCAACATTGTTCGCTAGATAGGCCGTCGCATCATTGCTAAGCGACAATGCATACGGAACATCTAACGATTTGCCGCGCTTTGCATTTTCAATATTCGCCGCGACGATGATCCGATCTGGATTTGCAAATTGCAGAACTGCCACCACTACGAAAGCGGCAGAGCAAGCAGCGAAGGCAAATTTGGAACGTTTACCAGTCAGAACTGTGGCAGCAAAAATTATATAGAGTACGGCCATACATCCGATAAAAGCTGATACGTAAAATCGCAATTCAGTTAATCCATATTCTTGTTGATACAAATTCATGCGTTGAATTGCAGATGCCATAATCACAAACAACAACGCTATTTGTATGCCTGCTTGGGCTGGAAAAATTTTATCTAACTTGTCGCGATGTCTTGGTAACAACCAGTCTCCGACCAAGAGCATCGGCAAAACCAACGCAGACACAGTAGCTAATTCAAAAAATCCTTTGCGGGCATATTCAGCGAAAGACAAGCCGGAAGTTGTTTCGACAATGCTGGTGCCACCGAAAAAATAGCGGAACTGCACCATAACAAATGAGAAGAAAAGCAAGTTAAGTAGCGCCAGCATTACGTTCAACTCCAACCTACCGAGGTTTGGTTTGAACAGTGGACATTTGTCAGCGGGCAAATCCAGTGATTTCTCGCCTGCGAACATGGGTCGCAGGTATCCTGCTGTGCACCAACTAAAACCAAATAGGAGTGCAACGTGGACCGACACGTCTGAAAGATTCCAGCTTAGTCCTTTGTTAAGCAATCCAGCAAAAGCCGCATCAGCACTAATGAAAAGCGCACAGAACAACAGCAGAAGAGGAATTGCAAAGGCAACACCTCTAATCACTGCGGGCATTTTGCCAACTAAACCAGGAGGCACCAATCGTCTCCAAGGCAGATCGATTTTGATCAGGTTCGTCGCCTCGATCAAAGCATCTATGGCTGTGACTAAAGATGCAGCAAAATATTGGAGGATGCCGCTTGCCTGGGCCACGTTTCCTTTAAGAGAAAACGAAAGCATGACAAGACTGAAGAACATCAGAAACATATCAATACTGTGCAGGATAGCCGAGTCGCGCCACATATAAGCAAATGCAGACAAGTTAACTGGAACCAGCCACCATAAGCATTTTCTGTTGACCTCAAGCTTCCGCGCTGCGGTCACGAGAGATACCATGAGACTGACTGTCAGTGACCAGATCAGGACGCTCAGTCCATTCGGTGTTGAGCGCACGATGCTATCGTGAAAGAGCAAATCGCTTGCTAAACCAACCATCAGAGCAGCGATCAAAATCTTTATTGCAATTGCCATATTTCACTCCACAGAATTAACCCTGCAGTTCAGAAGCAATATTGCTGCCTCTTTAACATGCAGGAACTTGGTCGTTTTTTTCTTATCCATCGCCATTTCTCCGGCTGCACAAAGCAGGCGCACGAGCTCTCTTACTCATTGCGCGGGATTATTGGTGTTTGCGATCCGTGATACTAAATTCAGCATACGCCTGCAAGTTCGATCGATCAACGTCTCCTAGACGACAAAGATGGCTCGTAAAGCCGCTAAAGCTGGAACACGCTTTGCGCTTGCAGGTTCGTTTAACATCAAGTAAAGCCTGCGTAAAGTCAAGTGACCAGAATTGATCTGCTACATGCATCTGTATGACTCGCTTCTATCGAGGCAATTAATCTAGTAGATCAGAATGATCTTCTTACGCGAAGTAGTGCCATCGACATGCCCATGCATGGTCCAGAAATATTATCGAAAAGAAAACGGAATGGCGAAGAAATGGCTAGCACTGAATGTGGTGCCAACGAACAATGCGCCAGAAATAATCCAGCGCATTGTTCTAGTTATTTAGGACCGGCTTACTGAGCTGGTGCTTCCGCAGGAGCAGCAGGAGCTGGTGTAGTGATGTTGATGTTTGGAGCTGCAGGTGCTGGAGCACTAGGAGCTGGCAGAATAGTTGTGTTATTAGTTGTACTGCCGCCCGACATTGCGCCAGAGTTGTAGAAGTAAACTCCACCAATCACTAAGGCGAGCGCCAAAAGGATGCCTAGAACGAGGCCAACTGCTGAACTTCCTGAATCTGTGCTTTCTACGATAGTGGTCATGATAATTTCCTCTCTTGGATGTGTGTGTTTGATTTGGTGTTCCAAGCGGTCGACGGGACTCAAAAGTAGAATGTTCCAAATTTGCTATAAATGGTGTAACAGAGAAAGGCACTTTCCTTTAATACATCGCCAGTCAAACCTTGACAGCACAGCAGCCCAGCTCGCTAACCGGGCTGAGAACAGGAGGGCAGTCTCCAGGCAGGGCATCTCCAGAGACCACACTTTCCCAGGCGGGCGGGCTTGTTATTGATTGTGCCGATGCGCCAAAGCTGCCCCAACCACCTACTGGCAGCTCAACCGTTAAAATAGAACTACGTCCAGTCCCCTCCCACCAGTGCATCCCTTATAATGTCGTCCTGACTTTTGCCGACGTAGCTCAGCTGGTAGAGCAACGGTTTCGTAAACCGTAGGTCAGGGGTTCAATTCCCCTCGTCGGCTAAGCTTTTCGCGACTTTCAGCAATCTCCTTGGGCCCCTTTTGGGCCCTCAGAAATCAATGATGAAATATGCTCGTAAAGCTTTTCTAGTGACTCGTTGCATTTCAATCTTAATGGACTAAACTCTTTCAAAGTGATTATTCACGATACCAAGATTTCCCATCCGAAATAAATCTATCGACTTTGCCAGGGTTCTTATTTACAATCAGCACGCCGAGCTGTTCTCCACCGAGCAATGTCTCACCGTTGACAGTCTGGTATGTGATCGTAACGTCCTTTCCTGCGTTGCACACAACAACCTCTTCTCCGGCAACATTCTGCGCGCTGGCTAGGGTGCAGACAGCCGAGTGAGAGACAAAATATGCGCCACGTATTGCTGCCGTAAAGTCGCTGGTTTCATTGGCAGGACTTAGCTTTTGTGCGGAGATACCACTGCCATCAATCTCGATTTGAGAGCTCTTCATGTTGCTGGAAAAGAACCCATGGTGCCCGCCGCTCACTCGAATTCCACCGGCTCCATATATCGGATAAGATTCACCCGCCATTCCAAGAATCACAGCCCCATTCTGATTTTCCGGCGCCACTGCTGCATGCTTTGCTTGCGCGTTAAGCGGAACTCCTCCAACCGTCAAGATCGATAGCAACATGCCTATGGTGGTCACCTTCATATGTCTCTCCTTTGACTCTCTATCAGTGGGATAACGGCGAAACAACAAATATTAGGCGTTACGCGCGAGTATAATCGCAGTTTTGGAACACCAAGCCCATCTTCGCAAGAAAAACCTTTTGCAAGCAAAAGCTGACTTACAGAAAGCCGTGGAATTAAATACTGATATTGGGCAGATTGGTACTATCTTGCCTTGACCTATCACCAGCTCAATAGGTATCGTGAATCTGCAGATGCTCTGCGTAAAGTCACTGCAATTCGTAAACCGTAGGTCAGGTCGATCCTGATAAGACTGTAATTATGTCATTGAATTGGATACGGACTATTGAAGAGCGTATAAAGTGGTTGTTTGGGGGAATGACCCAAAGCCGCATTGTAGGCTTGATTGTTACGACTTGGTAGGTCTTCCTGCGGCGTCTGGCGTACGCATTGCTACTAATCGAACTCGCTCGCCAGTGTGCGGCGCTTCAACCATCATGCCCTTGCCGGCATACATCGCCACGTGCTGTGGTGAGCCTGCTCCTTCATTGTAGAAAAGCAGGTCTCCAGGCTTCAGTTGGCTCATGTCTGTGATCATGGTGCCCTTTTGCTGGCAGAATTGTTCTTGTGAGGCAGCCGTCGCTCCTATACTCTGTCCGCGCTGCCCCGACGCAGGGTTACCGCCTTCAGCTTTGGCATATGCCCAGTCTGTTAAACCAGAGCAATCGAACGATTTTCCAGCTGATTCGGCAGCATAAACATAAGGTGTGCCGAGCTGACTGAGTTCATCTTTGACAGCATTCGAACCAACATCATTACCTAAAGAGCTTTCCAGCTGTGCAACCTTTGGATCGCTAGTAGTCTCAATTTCACTGCCGTTATCTATAGGAGCTGGTAAAGAGCCGCTTATTGAGTGGCTGGAATCGCCACCGCCACCGCCACCGCCACCGCCGCCGCCACCGCCACCGCCGCCGCCCGAGCCACCACTATCGCTACCGCCTCCGCCTCCACCACTGCTGCCACCGCCGCTGCTGCCACCACTGCTATCTCCGTTTGGATTGATCCAAGGTTGTTCACCCGACCCAGAATTAGATGAAGAAGAGCTTGGGGGTGGAGTAGTATCAGCCGGTGGATTGGGGTTCGGAGCAACACTAAAGCCGTCAATTCCTTTCGGATCTGCAGTAATCAGGTCAAGTTTTGGTAGCAGACCCTGATCTTGCAGATCCTTGTTTAGCTTAGTCAAATCAATTTTAAATTGAGCAGGATTTTCATTATTTTGAACGTACTGCAACTCTTTAAAGATCGGAGCCAAATCACTGGGATTCTGCTTAAAATCCTTGATGATGTTCTTTTCAGTGACGGCAAAATCTACGTGAGCAGACATGGTAAGTGACTCCTTGAGCGGGAGTTGGTAGCCATCATCTATTGTGGTGGCAGTCCGAGCTTCGTTGCCAGAAAGACCTGTAAACAGAAGTCTTCGATGGCAAGCCAAACCGTAGTAAGGCGGGTTTTTATTAAGGGCTCTTCGATTATATATCGACTACGCTTGTTGTCAAGAAAAAGTTGTTGCCATAAGGTGTATGAAACCTTCCCTTTCTTCTGCGGTCCCCAGCAGTGCCTGCTGGCCCGCAGAAACTGTAATCTAAAAACGGGTAGCAGGTCGAAACTGGATGAACACGCAGATTACAGAAAGGAATTCCTGTTTCCCTCCGAAACTCTGTGCCAAAGCTCTGACACAGACAGGATGGGCATCTTCACAGTGCGCCGTAGAGGCGCCTGGAAGACCTATTTCTTCGGTCGTACTTCCCAGAGATGCGTGCGATTGGCGGCTGGCACCATTATCGGTGCGTTGTCCGGCAAGTTGAATGCCTTCGCAAATGAACCCATGTTGCCGACTGTGCCGTTAACTCTAAACATATCCGGCGGGTGCTCGTCTCCAGCAACCTGGGCGGCCAGCGCTTCAGGTCTGTACTTCGTTGCAAACGACTGAGCAAAGGCAATGAAGAATCTTTGCTCGGGAGTGAAACCGTTTGCATCAGGTAATCTGGGACTGTCGCCGAGGATCTTTTGCAGGGCGGCGAATGCGATGTTTGCGCCACCGAGATCCGCGGCAGCCTCACCAGAAACATTGTCGCCTTTGACATGGGCTCCGCCGGGAATCGTGTATCCGGAGTACTGATCGCGAATCTTCTGAATGCTCTTCATGAAGTTCTCAAAGTCTTGAGGCGTCCACCATTTTCTCAAGTTACCAGCGGCATCGTATTGGCTTCCCTGATCGTCAAAGCCGTGAGTAATCTCATGACCAATGGTGGCTCCGATGGAGCCGAGATTGACGGCATCATCTGCTGCCAGGTCAAAATATGGCGGTTGCAGAATTGCCGCTGGGAAAACGACTTCATTCATGCTGGGATCATAATAAGCATTCACTGTCTGAGGATTCATGCCCCAGACTGACCTATCGACCGGTTGACCGATTTTTGCAATATTATCTTGAACGGCAAACTGTTTGCCTCGAATGACGTTGCCTAAGTAAGACTCTTGGTCGATATGCAGCGCGGAGTAGTCTTTGAACTTATCGGGATAGCCGATCTTGACAGTCATCTTGTCAATTTTTTCCAGCGCCGCAGCGCGTGTTTCAGCAGACATATCCGCATCATGCAAGGCGTCTCGCATGGCATCCTGGATCTTACCTACGAGATCGATCACTTTGGCTTTAGCTTCAGGAGAGAAATTCTGTTGCACATATTTTTCGCCGACTGCTTCACCCAAATTTTCGTTTGCTGCTCCGACAACCCGATTCCATCTGGGTGCCAAGGTCTCAGTGCCACGCAATTGCTTGCCGAAGAAATCGAAGTGGGCGTTGACAAAATCAGACGAGAGATAGGGTGCGGCCGCATTCGCTTGATGGAATCGCAAGTATGCCTTCCAATCCTCAAGCGGAATATTTGCCAGCAAATCGTTTTGACCTTTGAAATAGTCAGGCGTCGTCACATTTACTTCCGTCACGTGCTCAGCCTTCATGCCTTTTAAGTAATTGCTCCAGTCGAAATTCGGAGTCAATTTCTGCAGTTCGGCCACCGACATTTTGTTGTATGTGCTGATCGGATCTCTTACAGCTTCATCAGGAAGAGTGATTTTAGCCAGCTGTGATTCGACATTCATTACCTGGCCGGCTTGCGCTTTGGCTGTGTTCGCATCATCACCCAACAGTGCAAATATTTTCTGAACGTGACTTTCCAGTCCACCACGCAATTGAACCGCGCGGGCATCGTCACCAACGTAGTAGTCGCGCGACATGGACAAACCACCCTGAGTGGCAGTAGCGATCATCTCGCTGCTGTTAGCAGGGTCGAGGGCGCCACCGAAATTGAACATGGCATCACTGCCGGTGCCATGCATATCGGCCACGACATTAGTGAGATCGCTAAAATTCTTGATGCCTTCGATTTTTGCCAGACTAGGAGCCAATGGCTTCGCACCGGCAGCTTCAATTTTCGCTTCGTCCATGCCAGCCGTATAGAAGTCACCCATTTTTTGAGTGTTACTTCCGCTCTTTGCCGTTGTATCGTGGGCGGCTTCTTCCAGTATTCCATGCACCGATTTGTCGGCCCGCTCGGCCATTTCATTGGCGGCTCCCCACGAGTTTTTATCCGCAGGAATCGTGGTGGCATCTTCCCATTTACCGTTTGCATTGCGGTACATATTTTCGCCCGGGTTGACGCTTCGATCCATGTGCGAAACATCGAGACCAGAAGGCGTATCCGTGACTTCGACTCTGCCTTTGAGCACATCGGACTTAGCGACTGTCGCGGCATCCCGTCCCAAAAAGGTGGCAAAAGTAGCCTTAGTTGATTGAATTCCGGAAGTGAGCGCATCGTTGATGGGGTTAACGATGCCGGCCTTATACTCAACAAAGCCAGCCATTTTAGGAGAAGCTATGATTGATTGGCCGATTCCGGCGCCCATTTTGTATCCCACAATACCAATTGGCAAATTAATCGCCAGTCCGCCAAGCGAGTCACCAATCTGACTTCCTGCGGTATGAATATCTGCCATCGTTTTGGCATTCAAGCCGATTTTATACGCCTGGTAAATAGGCACTGCGGTCTGTTCTGCGAAATAGAGGCCCAACCCGACTGCAGCCAATTTTCCTAACGGACCCGCTTCAGGCAAAAGGATTTTTGATGCCGCTCCCAAACCAACTGAGATTGCCGCATTTTCGATCAGACCAGCAGGATTCTGAAGCGTGTGCACAAGACCGGCGGGAATTTCTTTGATTCCTTCCTCGGTCGTTACGACAAACTTGTCCCATTTGCTTGAAGGGGCGGCTTGCTGCGCATCCCTCATCGCCATGGTCTGAACATTTTGACTTAAAGCCTGCCGATCGGCATTGTGAGGATCGTTCCCCTCAATTGTCAGCGGTGAATCACCGAATGGTGCTGGCATTATCTACTTCGCTGGAACCTAAGAATCTGTGCAGCCCCGGCTGCAAGTCTTATCTTCTTGGTATTAGCCATTTTATGCAATACGTAATTACCCGCTTAAATGTCGCGCTATTCACACATTCCCCTGGCTCCAAAATGGCGAAAAGCAGAATTTCCATTTGACTATCGAATAAGCGGAGGTCATAAGAGCGCGCACACGTCGAACATTTGCCGGAAGGAGCATAACGGGTACCTCAAGTTGAACTAAAATGATGTCGAATTCCGACGTCTACAAAGCAGTCCGCCAGTATATCATTGCATCTTTTGGAAAAGTCCAAAATCGATTTCAGCCGCGATAATAAACCGCAAGCTTGTTCGCTGAGTTCGCTACTTCCTCTCGATTTTGCCCTAGCACCTCAGTCAAAACGTTCAACGCGCTATCCAAGCCCATAAATATTTTGCCGCATCAACGCACCGCCGTCTTGGTCGATCTTTTTTTGGATTCTATTAACGCAAGTTTTGCCCGCTTAAATGGCTCTGGACTTCAGTTAACAGATTCAATTTCGTTGTGATACGGACTCTTCTTTATCTCATTCACTATAAACTTCCAGTAAGCGTCTTTTCCAGGACGTTTAGCCGGCCAGCAGCTGTCCAAAAACGCACGCGCCTCTTTAGCTTGTCCGCAGTAATAATAGTCAAATATTTCATCGGCAAGTTCGACCGGAATGTCGTTACTGGTCTTCAATTGAGTTGCTAAATTTTTCTGCCAATCTATCCGTTCTGACTTGGTTGGTAAGTATTTGGCCATAAGCTCAGTATCAAAACGGAACTCGCCATCGCAGTAGTAAAAAATTATCTGAGGTGCTACGGCTTGGATCCCGAAATCTGGCAAGTAATCAGTAACAACTATCTTGCTAAATGCTTCGGAATCGAAGGTTTGTAAGACTATGTCAGATTTGGTTTTTAGCGTGCCCAACTTTGGAAAATTGTCTCCCACCTTGAAGATCGAAAAAGAAAATCCGTTTTCGTTTTGATGCCTGATCATAATTTCAGAAGAGGCATCGTTAGTCAGTTTTACTAATGGCGTTTTTACAGTAGGAATTCTGTCCAATGCGGCACCGCTCTCAGGTGAAGGGACTAAATTCTTCGGCTGATCGGTATGTTCGTCTTCAAGTAAAAATCTCGAAGACTTGGGAAACACGAGCGAGACCCGCTCATTGACAGCGATCGGTTCCCTGTAAATTTCTTTGTATCCTTTCAAAAATGACAAATGCGGCTTATCCGAAGATTCGCTAATTTCTATGGATAAGTTGGAACCGAGCCAATATTTTTCGCTCAAATCGATGCTAGCAGTCTTCGTTGTTGTCTTCGTTGCTATTTTCGTTGCTGTCTGAGAACAGCCCGTCAAGGATGCGATTAAAACCAATAAGAGAAATGTTTTTGAGCAGCTCACTAGTTACCCATCAAAATGACTATCGCGACCTCTCTAACCTATCATTAGATTGTTGCTTTACTGTAAGGAGCAGGGCAGTTCTCAGTCAAATTCTAGGCTGTTCTGGCCGGCGCTACATGCAAATCCAGGCACGCGTAATTATGGTTCACGTTGTGTGAACGTTACTGCGCCTAGTGAGGTCAACTGCTAGCAAAAGTTTCCAATTTAATGAACGTGCCAACGATTTGCCAATCTGGTGAACGCGAGATGCCAGGTTGGATAGTTAGTGTAAAGGTGTTCCCAAAGTAGGGACGGCGTTGGAGGATCTACGATGTTTACCAAACTAAAAAATTATGATGCTAGCTCGGCTCACTTGCCATTTCATATGTGCAAACAGCAGGCAACCTCAGATGAGAAGCCTCAAACACAAATAGTGAATATTGAAATACGGCAACAAGAGAAAAAGGAATTGGTACGCTGGGCGAGAGGCGTGCAAACTCACAATCGCCTGCGAGCACTTGTTGCAATTCAACAATCACCAACAGCTCAATAATTACGACATCACCTGATCGATTTAGCTCGGGACCGCCGTACATTCATGCGAATGCATAAGCGAACACCGCGATCCTATTCATAATGGTTCAAACCATCGTTCAACCACATTCGCTTGCGCTGAAGTTCCTTCTACAGTCAGCCGCAGATTGAACTCGCAGTCCAATATCCTCCATTCTAAGCCAGTGCAGCACAATTTTTCTGCACGCACAAAGGAATGAACTAGCTCCTTTGCAGCGCAATCAAAATCAACAAGAACAATGTTGCCATCACGCTTGAGGCTGAGTAAGTAAGGCATCAAATCAGCTACCCCTGCCGCTTCTTTTGGTCGAGTAGAAATATCGCAGCTGAGGATGTCGATTGACTCTTTGTCTAGTTCCATTGGCCGTGCAAATAAACTCGCGTGAATCGCCCATGTACCTTGCGATTATTATTCCGCACACTGCACAAACTAATCATCTGATAGTTGCCGTCCTCCTAAAACAAATGCAGCGCTAGTAGTGTCAATTACAAATACCAGAGGAGCGCTCATGACCAGCTTTAATCAGTCGAAAATCACCACTTGGAGTCTGGTCACCGTTTGCCTGGCCCTGGCAGTGCTGATAGGGTTGGCGGGGCTGATGATCAACTCGCATTACCCCACGCAATTCGGCGACGCCAACTGGCGCAAGAGCATCGATGGGCGGCTTTCCACCGATATCAACGAATTCGACAAAGCAGTTGAAGGGAAATCTCGTGGGCAAGTTTTGAGCCTTTTGGGCAATCCAGACGGTAGTCCGGCAATGATGGACGTCGTGCAGTGCTTCAGGTCCGGTTCCGGGCGGCAAGTCCTGTACTATTCCGCACCAAAGTTCGGAATGCCATTTATTCTGCAGGCTGTCGAGCTGTACACACCTTTTCATCAAACAGCCGACACCACAGCTGGTGCTCGTAGTTAAAGGACAGAGAGTAAAACAGTTCAGTTATAGTTGACTGAGTGTTTCTTGAATATCCACGAGGTGATTGTTGAATATTTGCTTGGCAACATCCAACAACTTGAACACAGTTCGGTCGATACAGGAGTAGTAGATGTTATTACCTTGCTTTCTGGCTTTGACGAGCTTCTTGCCTTTAAGCACTGCCAGTTGTTGCGACACGTTTGGCAGCTCGACAGATAATCGGTCCCGGATTTCTGACACTGTCAGCTCTTCTGTACGCAATTCATCTAAAATTTTAATTCGAATTGGATTGGCGAGAGCCTTGAAAAACTCTGCTTTAAAGTTAACTAGTTTTTCGCTAGTAACCGAGGTGTTTTGCGAGATTGGAACTACTTTTTTGCGCCGATTTGGAGACATTGTGACAACTCATTGGTCTGCGGAATTACAAACTGACTGCGAGATCTGAAGATTATAGAAGTATTTGCGAAACTTCGCGCTTCTTATTGTCCTAGCGTTTATCGGGCGCCGGCGATCATCTCATGCACTCCATGCTCCAGTAGAGATGGCACTATTCATTAGATTTTTAAGTCCTCCAAACACAAGAAAGCAATTGCGAAATTGCGCAACTATTTCAGTATACTCCTAATTTGCGCCGGTGCTTTCAAGATTGCCATAAATAGTCTGATTGACGGTTCTCGACATCGGACGTATGATAATAGCAATTGCGCAATTTCGCAAATAATGAGGACGGAACATGTTAATAGGGAATCTACCATTCGATACAAGCGAAAAGGAGTTATTCGATTTTTTCGCAAGCATTGGGAAAGTAAGTCACATTGAGCTTCTTAAAGACAAGATTGGTCGCTGTAAGGGATTTGCGTTCGTCACAATGGCCGATCATAAACAAAAGGAAGATTTGATTTCTGTTTTAGACAATTCTCAGTTTAAAGGTCGTGTACTAAGCGTGAGCGTCGCGAAACCCCTGCCTCAGCTAAAACGAACAAGTTTTATATCTAAATTATGCGGAGGAGGATAGCCGATTCACTGCAAAAGTCCGGTTACTCTAATTGCTCCGGCATAGATGTTGAAACGGTTATCTCGAACAAATCCAAGCAGTGTCATACCGCATTCTTCAGCGAGTTCTACGGCGAGACTCGAAGGTGCACCCACCGCTGCTAACACTGGAATTCCTGCATGCGCTGCCTTTTGAACCAGTTCGAAGCTCGCTCTTCCAGAAACCAACAAAATTTTGTCAATCAGAGGTAATGCTTTGCGGCGTAACTCTGCACCAATGATCTTGTCCAAAGCATTATGCCGACCCACATCCTCGCGAATAACGAGCAGTATGCCTGAGTCATCAAATAGACCAGAAGCGTGTATACCGCCCGTTGATTCAAATTCTGTCTGGGCTCTCCTTAGAACATCTGGTAATAGATGGATGATCGCTGGATTGAGTTGAGGTTTGTCTGATTCCGTTGTGTAATTTCGGCGCACTCGAACGGCTTCGATCGACTTTTTGCCGCACACACCACAACTAGAGGCAACAAACGAATGTCGTTCAAAAACTTTGGGATTAACAGCCACTCCGGGTCGGATGGTCACCTCAATGACATTGCATAAACTTGTATCCATTTCGGCGATATCATCTGGTGCCGAAATAATCCCCTCGGTGAATAGAAAGCCGGCGGCTAAATCTTCATCATTTCCAGGAGTTCTCATAGTCACAGACACTGGCTGAGTCAACCTTTTATCTCCAACATCAGCCGTGACTCTAATTTCCAAAGGCTCTTCAACTGACAAAGAGTCTTTAAAATAGGTGGTAGAAACGCCGATAACTTTTTCTGTTTCGAATTCAATAGTGCCCGTTTGTGGACGTCGCTCTGTCATTTGCACCCTCTGTAGTGCTGCTGTTACTTGGTGTCCGCCATGCTGCTTTTCCTAATTTCGACCAGCAACTGTTTCATCATCGGTTGATCGCTTTGTCTGCTGTAATCTCCGATAGGAATCAAGACATTCAACTCTGGCATATATCCTGATGCACAGCCCTTTGGAATGTTGTAGAGAATAGCTCTAAATCCATCAAGCTGCCTGGTCGATCCATCCTTACCAAAACTAGTGATATGAATCAAGTCGAATTGATTGAGACCAAGCTCTTTCATATCTCCTTCGTTCATCAACAACATTGTGCGAAGATTTTTGATACCACGATATCGATCATTATCAGAGTAAATAGAGGTGTTGAATTGGTCATGCGAACGCATGGTGCTCAACATGATTTTGCCGGCAGCCGGCACAGCATTAGGCAACGGCGCATAGGAAAAAGTCGCTTTATTTGTCGTCGTATCGAAAACAAGTTCACGCGCATGCTGTTTGATTCTGAAGCCAAATTTCTCGCGAACACGTCGATTGAAGTCTTCAAAGCCTGCTATCGCCTCGCTCATTTTGTCGCGAATCAGATCGTAATTTCCGACCCACTCTTCCCACGATGTTTGACTATTGGGCAAAGTCGCCCGCGCAATGCCGGCGATAATTGCAAGCTCTGAGAGCAGATGTGGCGACGCTGGTAACTTCATTCCTTTGGACAGATGCACTTGACTCATCGAGTCTTCAACTGTTATTTGTTGTTCGCCCGATTTTTGCATGTCTTTCTCGGTGCGCCCTAAGCATGGCAAAATGAGAGCTTCTTGCCCATGCACCAAATGACTGCGATTAAGTTTGGTACTAACATGCGCCGTGAATTTGCATCGACGCAATGCTTCAAAAGTATATTCAGTATCCGGTGTTGCGATGGCAAAATTTCCACCCATGCCAAGAAAAAAATGGACCTTGCCGTTATGCATACCTTCAATGGATCGAACGGTATCCAGTCCGGGTTCTCGCGGAGAAACAATGTTGCAGGCATCATCCATTCTGGCTAACCAGTATTCTTTTGGAGCATTAGCAATGCCGCATGTGCGATTCCCCTGAACGTTACTGTGTCCCCGAATCGGGCATGGACCCGCACCAGGTTTACCAATATTGCCCCGTAGAAGCAACACATTCATGATTTCACGAATGGTATCAACTCCAAATTCTTGTTGGCTAATACCGAGGCACCAACTAATAATCGCCGTCGGAGCCTGTCGATAGATTTCGGCAGCCTGACGAATTTGAGCAATGAGCACGCCGGATTGATGTTCAATTTCCTCCCAAGTGGTTTGTGCCACCACTTCCTTATAAGCGTCGAAACTGGCGGTGTGATACTTGATAAAAATAGCATCGATAGCTTTTGGATCGGTCTCAGATAATTCGAACAAATGCTTAGCGATGCCCCGCATGATAGCCATATCTCCACCAATTCGCGGTTGCAAATTGAGAGTGCTTGTGCGGGTTTGTTTGAACATCGCCATATCGAGAAAATCGTGGGGAGTTATAGCTGTCGTTGCTGCAACTTCAATGAGCGGATTGATGTGAACGATTTGAGTATTGTGTTCCTTAACACCATCAGCTAACGCAGAAATCATTCTTGGTGCGTTCGTAGCTGCATTTACGCCAATCACAAAAATGGCATCTGCCTTTTGCCAATCGTCTATGTCGACAGTACCTTTGCCAGTTCCTATTGAAGCGGTAAGAGCACGCCCACTCGCTTCGTGACACATATTCGAACAGTCAGGTAAATTGTTTGTGCCAAATTCTCTGGCGAACAATTGATACAGAAACGTTGCCTCATTGGACAATCTTCCCGAGGTGTAGAAAGACGCTTCGTTTGGACTACTCAAGGACTTCAGATGATGCCCCATCAGGGCAAACGCATCTGCCCAAGAGATAGGCTCGTAGTGATCGGTCTTAGCGTTATAGGCCATGGGCTCGGTCAAGCGTCCTTTGTCTTCTAACTCGAACTCGCTCCAGGTCATCAATTCAGCGACCGAATGCTTAGCAAAAAAGTCGCGGTCAACGCGTTTACCAGTCATTTCCCAGGTGACATGCTTGATGCCGTTTTCGCAGATATCGAGCGCTAAACCTTTGCGATCGTCAGGCCACGCACAACCTGGACAATCAAAGCCGCTGTTTTCGTGATTCATTTCCAGAATTGCGCGTGTGCCATCAATAATTTGATTTTGCTTCACCAGCACTTGGCCGACGCTTAAGGCAGCACCCCAAGCAGCTGCCGGGTGCTGATGACTCTTTTGCGAAAACTTCTTTTTCTTCTTTGCGGGTTTGTTTTCGTTCGATTGCGACATGAGCTGCTCCGGTCTGCCAATTTACTTTTAGATACCAAATGCTGCCAATATCTAGCGTGCGCTCTTCGGTAGAACAAAACGAATATCAAGCGCCCGCAAATAAGTCTGCAATCCTGCGTCTTGCATTGGAATTAGATGAGCCTCTTTTCCTGACTCGTTGTGATGTGCATGCCAATGTCCAGGAGGCGTGATAAATGCTGAATATGGCTTCCAGTCAACACGCTTAGGGTCAATGATCACGCCATTTTCATCGATTTTTGTGCCGACTAGAGAATAGCAACCAGGTTCGCAATCGAGGATCAGGTCCAAGGCCACAGATTGATGCCGGTGAGGGAGCTGTACGGTGCCATCAGGCAGTACCCCCAGCATTGCCCAAAGTGTGTGCGTGACAGTGAGTGTTTGGTCCATTTCTTTATTGGCCAACAAAACACTTACTCGACTTCGGTTGATTGCTTTAGCGTCGTGCTCCACCGCTTCAAGCATTTTCAGTGATTCTTCTGAGGCATACAGTGTTGGCTTAAAGCGCTGTATTTTGGCCTCAGCTCCTAAGTATCGCAGAAGCGGTTCATCGTGAACAAGATAAAAAGCTGAATCTTGATCGGCGTAATGCGTAGCTCTCGAACCTATGGGAAGCACTAGAAAGTCGCCTGTCTTCCACGGAATCACTAGATCTTCAAAGTGGGTTTTTCCTGCGCCGCGCATAACATAGATGAGCTGTGATGTGGCATTGAAGCTGGTCGTGATCTTTTCGTTTGGCAGTATATGTACAAAATTGGCACACAGAGCAGGACTAGTAGCCGGTCCTTCACAACCAAGAGCCTCACTTACATCGAGCGGTATTAAGGCGGTAACACTTTTTTGGTGCAATTCGCTCAAAAACTCGGCGTATGGCACTCGAGATATTGACCCAGAACCGATTGGATCGGCAGCTTTCGAATATTCAAAATAAAGAGCTTGCTGACTAAGTTCTTTCAATCGAGTTGCTTCGACGCTGTTATTCATATTAAAACCTTTCTGCTCACTGTTTATTGTATACAATACTCCAGCAGAGTTCTCATCGTATAAAGTCAAAACTGTTTCGACTTGACTTTTGACGAACGTATTGCTTTTTCCTCGAACGGATATTTTGTCCAAGACACCTCCGGCACTGGTCTGATTTCGTGTCTCAATTTGACCTTGACGTTGTTGCGAACTGATCGCAGATTTTTAGTACTCTCGTTGTTGCGAATAGATCGCAAAGTCTTCGTTCTCTCACTGTTGCGAATAATCGCAGTATTCGTTGTCTGCCACCATCGCCTCACTGCAATCAATGAAAAGAGGGATTCCAGTCCACATAACAAGGCGCCTGACGGAATACCGCCAGGCACCGCAGTATCGAGGTTGCCTATTGAAAAGCAACCAAATCAAGTGAAAATTTCAATCGTGAAACGGATGAATGTCACCAGGCTTACGAAGCATCTTATTCACTTCGTCAAGATGCAATTCTTCTCCCATAATCATTTCTCTTGCATACTCTTCCAAGAGCACTGACTTGCCTTCCGTCGCTTTGAGAAGCTCGTAGTATGCGCTTATTGCGGCACTTTCATGTTCGAGACTTTCTCTCAATATGTCTCCCACATCGTGCTTTTCAGTCTCAAGAAGTGGTCCGATTTTAAGAGAAGGATGACCGCCCAATAATGTCACGAGTTCGCCGGCTTTGTACGCATGAATAAGGCTTTCGGCAGCGTTATCCTTGAGCCAGCTTACGATTGGGATGCGGTTGTAGCCATACACCATTAGTGAGTAGTGTGTATAGCGAACGACTCCAGCCAACTCAAGTTCCATTATCTTATTGAGAATTTGTATCGCTAATTTGTCTTCCGATTCATTCATAACGTAGAGTCCTATATAAATTGAGTAGCAAGTTTTGATCGTAGTGTAACTGACAAACGCCTCCCTATGTGCATTTGCGCTCTCAATTTTAAAAGAATATCCACTAAAGCAGCGAGCGATCTTTTGGAATCGAAGAATTTTCGTTGAACTCATTGCACCGCATTTGGTGCAACTGCTTAATTACTTTTTTGCGTCGGCGACTGACGTGTGATCGTGCATTATCTTCCATCCGGAATTGGTGCGAGCCAAAACAAGGCTAAAGATGCCACTAACTGTTGGTTTGTCACTCCTGTCCAATTTCCAGTGACCGATGCATAAGGCGTTGGTGCGGCCAAGGTTTTGCACTTTGAGTTCGGAAAAGGAAAGCTTGCCCATTGTCTCGCGATCGTTGCCGTATTTCTTCTGATAGCGATCACGCAAGGCTTCAATACCGCGCACTTCGGTTCCGCTTGAAACATAGGATGTTTGATCGGAGGGCAAATAACCAGTGAGAAACTGATCGAGATCCCCATGGTTCCAAGCATTCGATTGTGTCTCTAGAAGCAGGCGCACTCCCGCGTCAGCACTACACGTTTTAGCGCTACTGCAAACCTCGCTTGCGGAACAGAGCAGAACGGCTGCAACTATGTAGAATGCGCGGCGAATTCCGACGATACCAAAATCTTTCATTTGCCCTCGATCACGTTGAATTGTTCACCAACTCTTACAAGCCGATTAAACTTTGACGAAAATTTTCACATGCCCATCCTAACAATCTGCCACCGAGAAAATCTGTTAGATGCGTTGAAAATACATTTTGATCTCGCACTATTTAACGAATTCATGGTTCCACAGCTCCAAATCCTGGCTGCCTAGCAAATAGTGCCGTAATTTCCCCAATGACGATCGCTTAAAGGGAAGGTACATTTGTGTTCCCTTCCAGACACGCTTCTTTTAACAGTAACGCCGGTAACCCGACGTACCTTGAAGCCGAGAGAAATAATATGGCCGAAGTCGCAACAACATCCGAAACACCGAAGGCATCCATTGCGGCTGAGAATCCTCCAGGGCTCAATCTTCTTGGCTTGACTGGCTCTCGCACTCCAGAGAAGGAAATTAAACAGCCATCTTCCACAGTCTCTGTTGCTGATCTTGGAATGCCGGCACCGATTCATCAACCAATCAATTTAGTCCCTTACGACTCCCACGTGACCGCATCGTCCAGCAGCGTTGTGTTGAAAGATTCACCAGCCTGGAGAAGTGGTTGGTCGATTCACGATATTTACGAAGACGGGCTCTTAAAAGTGTTTTCAAACGACGGTGGCAAGAGTCAGTTTGGTATCAAAGTAGGCGGAAGCAAAGATCACGGCGCGGCTATTCCGACTCACAATCCAGGCGAAAAGCGGGGAGTGTCCCTACAGTTTCGTCTGAAGTTCTAAGAACGCTAGAGATTATCTGGCGACAATGGCGGTGATTACTCTATTTTGCCTGCCCGCAAAAATGACCTTTTCCACATTTTGAGCCATTTGCTGAGCATTGTCGAATGTGCCCGCAACTCTTCCGACCAATCTACCTTTTTCGAAAACCATCAATGACGGTATGGACGGTTGATAAGCATTAATAGTGACCGGATTTTAGAGCCTTCAGTGCTCGAGATTGCAATCGGGGCGCTGCTTCATAAATGACGCGATTGCTGGCTTGGTCAGTTTGTGGCAACTCACAACAACAAGCCAAGTTATCTTGCGGTTGCGCGATAAAATTGCAAGGCCGCGATCGGTAATTTGACTTTGACTAAGATTGAGACCCCCGATCGAGGTTTGCTCAAGGTTTTGTAGAGCATTCTCATTGATTTCTATATTTCGAAAATCAAGAAAGGATAAATGCAACTTGGCGAAAATTTTAAAATTCGAGCCGTTGAAGTGTTTACAACCCTGCAGAGAAAGTACTTGCAAAGTTGGATGATTGGCGAGATTAGCAATTCCTTGTTCGGATATTTCAGTAAAATCCAAATTCAACGATACGAGTTTTTTGAGGTTTTTCATGGCGGCCAAGTCGTCATTAGAAATGCGCGTAAACTGGAGGCTCAGGGTTTGAAGTGCTGGGAACTGAGCCAATTCGGCTAATGCCGCAGGCCAATCGCACTCAACTCTATTTAGAGTCAAGTCCTTCAAGACTGGCAACGCGACGAGATAATGCAAACCTTTGGCCGACACTTTGTCGTCATTAAGATGAAGATCGGTGAGATTTTTCAACGAGCTTAAACTGCTTAATCCCTCGCCGGTGATCTTAGTATTTTCAAGGTTGAGCTCCTTCAAGAGCGTCATGTATCCGATCTCCTTCAGACCTCTATCCGTAACATCGGAATCTTGCAAATCCAATTCCGTTAGGGGCAGATGAATCAAATGGGCGAGTCCGCGTCCTTTTATCGGTGTTGCCGTGATCGCAACCTTTTTGGTGTTGAGACACGAGTCGAAACCCACAAGAGCGGCATCTGTGATGTTTCCCGACAAGTTGATTTCACTTTGACTCAGTGCTCCGGCCTTTTGAATTGATTGAATCGTTTCGAGATCTGTCGGTGCGATGCTCACGAATTCAGGTGATCGACCGATTGATTTTCCAACGTGGAATTGTTGCCAGCCGAAGTATACAACTATACAGAGTGTTCCAACTAGGGCAAGCAGAGCTGCTTTCAAAAGCAAAGCTTGCACTTTTATGTTTTTCGCTCCAGCAATTTGGTCATCGCTCAACTTTTCGATAGACTTTTTGTCATCGAATCGCGCAATAACCAACGCTTCCTTAAGCTCTTGCATCGATTGAAATCGCTCGTCTGGATTTTTTCGAAGCGCCTTGCTAACAATCTCTTCAACATTTTTGGGGAAAACTTTTCCTTTCGACCCTTCCTTTAGCGTCGGGGCCTCGCAGTTCATTTGACTGGAGATGATTTGAATGGCGCCTTTGCCTGAAAATGGTGGCACTCCAGTGAGCGTTTCGAACATGACACAACCAAGCGAGTAAATGTCGGAGCGTTGATCAACTTTGGCTCCTGTAGCTTGTTCAGGACTCATATAGAGTGGGCTGCCAAATACTTCACCAGTCTTTGTCAGCTGCGCTTGCGCTGGATTATACTGATCGGTAATTTTAGCGATACCAAAATCAACTATTTTGACTATCGCACTCTGTTCATCCGTTTTTACCAACATGATGTTGCTTGGTTTCAGATCACGGTGCAAAATTCCGCGCTCATGAGCGTGACCGATGGCATCAGCTATCTGAGCAAAAATATCGAGACTGTAAGGCACATCAAGTGCACCCTGGAACGACATGGTTTCCTCCAAAGTGCTGGCTTCTATATAATCCAACACCATATACGGTTGGTTGAATTCAGTTAAACCATAATCTCGAATGTGGACAATTCCAGGGTGATCTAGAAGATTAACAGCTTTGGCCTCTTGAGCAAAGCGTTCGAGGCCCACTGTATCCAACCGGCTTAAATGCAACATCTTAATCGCCACAAGCTGACCCAAGGCCATATGTCGCGCTTTAAAGATCACTCCCATACCGCCGGAACCGATTTCGCCTAAAATTTCATACTGCTCTGTAAGCTTGCTTCCAAGCGGATTGCCTTTTATCAGAACGGTTTTATCGTTTGGACAGATCGACAACTCAGACGACAGTTTGATACCACATGTGGGGCAAACAGTTGTCTCGATGATCTCGGCAGAATCGAGAGCCGGTTTTAAAACTTCGCTGTGGTCGAATGAGTCCATTGTTCATCCAGCAGACTTGCCATAACCATATTCCACAAACAACATGTTTATACTTCTCTGGAGACTGATCTCAAAAAAACCTTCAGTCCGCGAGCGTTCACATAGTGTTTCTCATAAACGATGATAATTCGATCAGAGCACTTATGCACAGAGCAACAACGATTTTGAGCCAACTAACAAAGCGCGAAAGAGAATTCACGCGCACACAGTCCGCGACAGAGTATTGACAACGCCGGGCGAAAGCATTTATGAGTCTGGCTAACTCAACAATTGGATTCTTCATGAGATACTTTATTCGTGATAAATCCGGAGAAACAAAATTGAATTCGCTTAAAACATCCAGCTCATTAATTGCAACGTTGTTATCTTCCCTGTTGTGCGCAATTCCCGCGTACTCTGAGACTTGGACAACTTCTGCGCAGACAGAAAAGCCCCTTGCGTTCAATGATGTCAATGAGCAGCTTCACAAGAATTATGCGCATGCCAAAGATGAAATTCGTCAAAAACTTGGACCGATCGTTCTTTGCACAAATGCTTCAATTTCTTTGCTCAAAGGAAAGGATAAAACCACGATTCCTTTCATTCGACCTCATTACACCGGACTTAAGCAAGTCGCGCATATTACCCTCGGTTCCTTCATCCTCCTCACCAACCACACTGATGAAAATTTGAGTGCAGAGAAGATCGAACGTTTAAAAGAATACAAAACTGGCATCGAGAAGGCTGCTACAGAACTTGAAAAGAATCAAGGGTTGAAGCCAGGAGACGACGCTAGACAACAAGAGCTAATCAAGAAAACACTTGCTTTTCTCAACAAAGTAATCAGCGAAAAGCGAGTTTCGCATGCGGATCTGCAAACGTATGTTCGCACATGCACTGTGCCAGACCTGGAAAATGCCTATGAGGCTGCCGGTTCTCAGATTACAACGATGGATGACGCCATGGCTAAGTGGCACAAAGAAATGACGCCCGAAGAATGGAACAAACTTCACGTCATAATTTTGACCACTCACATGCCGAGGCAAGACTTATTGTCTTTTCAATACTTCTCGAAACTTCTAAATCAGACTCAAGAGGGTGAGCAGATTATTGTTGCCGAGAGTGCTGGCACCACTGATGAAGAGCAAGCCATCGATTTGCTTTTGACTCATATTTTAGATGGAAAAGTGGCAGTAGAATTTTTCAAAGATCCGTGGCGCATGCATAGAGATTTGCTTTCTGATGGAGCCAAAGAATGGTTGGAGAAGCACAAGCTCAAGGGCAATCTGGCTAGCAAATAAGTCTTTATAAAGGCGATGGATCACGAGATTCATTCTGAGCTACAGACTGTTCTCTTGGAACGCTTCTAGCAAGATCTGGTCCGCAGGAGGTATACTCCAGGCACTGGGCTGGGACTTAGCTGCCAATTAATCGAGAACATGCGTCGGATTTTAATAAGAGGCAAACTGCATGACTGAACCATCTCCAATAAAAGTGTTTATCGCCGAAGATCAAGAAATCGCACGCATCGGTTTGGTGACGTTGCTTTCACGAATGCCGGCAGTTGAGGTGGTCGGCTCTGCTAACAATGGCCAAGATGCTCATCGCCAATGTTTATCGATAAAGCCTAATGTGGTGATTATGGACCTGAGCATGCCGGTGATGAATGGCGTGGATGCCACTGAATTGATTCGAAAAGATTTGCCGGAGACTAGGGTTGTGATTATGACAACGCATGATCGAGACGAAGATGTTTTCGGAGCTCTCGGTGCAGGTGCGGATGGATACTGCCTGAAAACGGCTACAGGCGAACAATTGTTGGCGGCGATCAAAACAGTTGCTGACGGAGGCGCCTGGCTTGACCCAGCCATTGCCAATCGGGTCCTGAGAGCGTCTACCACCGCGTCGTCGCCGTCTGCTAAAAAAGACGGTTCAGCAAATGACATGGCGAAGCTGACCGAAAGAGAGCTTGAAGTACTAAAACTGCTTGTCGACGGGCTGAACAATCAAGAAATGGCCTCTCACCTATTTTTAAGCTTAGAGACAATAAAGTCACACATGCGACACATCATGGAAAAATTGGCTGTATCCGATCGGACGCAGGCAGCAGTGCGGGCCGTCAGGCAAGGGTTGGTTTAGAAGCTAAACTAAGATTTCCAATTTGTTCAGTTGCATTTTTGGAGACCGCACCTGATCAATGAGTTCCTGCACGACAGTTTGAAATTCTGAATCTGAGATGTTCTGCTCAGTGAGATATTTGATGACCCCGAGCGAAAGTTCATGACGACCATTTTCGGTCAGATGATTCGCAGAAAAAACTATCAAGGGAGCAGATCTTGTTTGCACCCGCCGCAAGTTTGACACCAATTGGGCATCGAAAACATCTAGATCGATGATGATCAAATCTGGTGCCGATTGCTGGATTAATTTCACAGCTTCATCTTGATCCGAAGCTTCCATGCATTCCAGACTCATGTTACTAAGTTGGTCAGAAAGGCGGCTCCTAGTCGAAGCATCCTCGCCGATAACAAGAACTCTGCGACGGCTAGGTAAAGACAAAGATCTTTCTATAGCCTGAATTAGCATCTGAGTGTCAAACGGCTTCTGCAACCAATCAAATATCATTGGACTGTGAGAACATCCTTCGCGGGCACCGCGGCCGGTGATTACAACTACAGGAATGTTGCGCGTAGCTGCGTCGTTCCTCAATTCTTCCAACAACTCCAGTCCGTCACCGTCTGGCAGAGTCAGATCTAGAATTATTACTGCCGGCGTCGAATAGGTTAATTTGGACCGCGCTTGACGAAGTGAATTGGCACGAGTCACCTTGAATCCTTGGGAAGAAATGTGAACATTTAGCACGTGAGCGAGCTGATCGTCATCTTCAATAACCAGAACCGAAGCTACTGAAGAGTCAACAGCATCGTCTTCATCGCTAGGTAGCTTTTGATCTGCTACAGCTTGCTCTGGAAGTTCAAACCAAAACGTGGTGCCCACTCCAAAGGTGCTATTCACACCAATATTACCGCCATGTTCGTCGACAATTGCTTTGGAAATCGCCAGTCCGAGCCCGGTGCCGCCCTTGGCTCTGGTGTCGGAAGAATCAAGCTGCTGAAACTTGTTGAACAATTTATGCAACTGCTCCTCAGGAATGCCAGGACCAGTATCGGTAATAGAAAACCGAACCATGCCTGCTTTTGTCTTTTCGCTAGTGACGACAACAAGACTGCCCTTGGGCGAAAATTTAATTGCATTGCTGACCAAGTTGATTATTACTTGCGTGCATCTATCTCGATCACCTAAAAGAGGATCATTGGTGCACGTTCTCGACTCAAGCTTTATGCCAGCCTGCTCCGACATACCCGTCAAGCTTTCGAGCGCATCTTTAACTAGTCTTTCGGGGTCGAGACTTTCTATTACCAGCTCGAATTTACCAGCTTCGATTTTCTTCAGGTCGAGAATTTCATTGATCAGGCGGATCAAGCGATCTGAACTTTCCCTGGCCACTTGAATTAAATCCATTGCCTCAGCTGTGCCTGCCTCGATTATCCCTCCTTCTATGAGTCCCAATGCACCACGGATAGCGGTTAGGGGAGTGCGCAGTTCGTGCGAGACCGTTGAATAAAATTCGGCAACTCTCTTTTCTGATTCTTTGCGTTCTGTGATATCACGTAAAATTAGGGAAGTGCCTACAACCGCATTAGTGGAATCGAGTATGAGCGAACTTGTAACAGATACGTCCTTTCTTTGTAGATCTTTGGCCACACGAACAGTCTCAAAGTTTTCGATTGACTCCAAATCGAAATGCTCAAGTTCTTTCAATCTATCGACAGGCAACAACATCGCCGAACTATTTCCCTTTGCTTCCTCTGACGTATAACCCAAAAGGCGTTCGGCGCCGCGATTCCAACTAGTAATGGTGCCGTCTCGACTTTGACCGATGATCGCGTCGTTAGACGATTGCACAATATTCGCCAGCTGAACATTTTCGAGTTCAGTGCGTTTGCTGACGATAAACTGCCCGATTTGTTGACCCAGCGACTCAAGCATGGAAAATTCGTCGCTTCGTAGTGCACTCTGCGATTCACTAATAAAAACGATTACGGCTTTGACTTCATTCTCCGCTATCACCGGAAAAGCAAAAGCGGCTTTAAAACCTGCTGCAAGCGCGCTTTCACGACGCAGAAAGTTAGTTGCTTGGGCTATATCAATCAATTGCAGTGCTTGCTGCTCTTTGAACACTTGTCCAGGCAAGCCAACTCCGGGAGAATAGCGCAAATCCTCCGCGCGGCAAAAAGGTTTGACCGAATGACCATCGGCCCACTGAATATTACAAATGCAATTTATCATGCCATATTGATCAGGATGCCAAATTTCACCATATACGATACCATCACAGTCGCCAATATCTTTGACCATGTTATTGGCAATAGCTTGAAGTATCTTGGGAGCAGCATCGGTAAGTGAATCAGAACCAGCCAGAACTTTACTGACTGCATATTGAGTCGACAACCTACGTTCGCTGATATGAAGTTCGCGAGTTCGTTCTTTAACAATCTCCTCCACTTTGCCGCGCGTCTGTTCGACCTCTGCTTGCCGTTGTGACACGTTTAATGCTTCGCGAACGTTATTCAAGCAAGCTTTGATCAAGAAGATGTCCTCAAACACAACCCACCAGGCGTGCTCAAGCCAGCGCATTGGCTCAACTGCAAGAACTCCATAGATAGTCAGTGGCCAAAAAATGCCTCGCAACACATGATCGAGTATTACTACAATCGAAGCGGTAATAAGAACGCGCCAATCGCTGTAAACAGCAAGAAATGCCAATGAGCCAAAAATGTGAAAATGAGTTTCGATTCGACCACCTGTTAAATGAATCAACAGCGCCGAGAACAGCATTTGACTGATCGCGATTATATGACGGGTAAGGATCTGACCTGGTCGTTTCCAAGCCAAATAAAGTGGACATACTGTAATCGCTCCACCTAAAAAAATTGCGGACCAGACGTGGATGTGTATGTCGGAATGAGTTCCGGTCCAACTGCGCGGCGAGACAACAAGCGCGATTACAATTCCCGCCAACCATTGAAAAACAAACAATATCGCGAACAGACGATCAGTGCGTCGGTATATCGACTGCAAGTGCTCTTTTGAAAGCTCATCAGAGCGAGCTTTAAGGGGATCTGTAAGCTGGAAGATTACTTTTGTCATTGTTTATTAGCTTTGGAAGTTTGTAATTCAGGCGCAACTTGTGAACAACTAAAAAGCGAGCAACCGAATACCGCCGTGCTGGACGAATTCGTTGCACCGCCATTGATGCAAGCTATAACTCGATCAACTCCGGCATTGTCTCCTTCGTGTGCTCGCCCGCTGGTAATGCCACCAGAAAATGACAGATCACCATGCGCATCGTAGACAAAGGTTTGACCTGACGTTTCAGCATTGAGTTGATGTGCAAGCGAACCGTTCAAATCAATTATGGGAGATACTCCGGGCATTTCTTTTACTCGATACCAGAGATTAGATTTTGTCCAACTTATCGGTAAATTGCTTGGGCTGACAAAAAGAACGTATCCCTTAACTTTGTTATGGCAGCGCGCCATTATAATGGCCAGTTCAGTTATGCTCGCCTGACTGCAAGAACACTGTGGATGCACGACCATAATCAATGTAGACAGTGGTGAAGCTAACGCCAAGGAGTCACTAACAAGCCACTTTTTCACCGCCTTGCCTTGGTAGCCGGAGGTGCTGACGTAATTGTTTAAGACAGCTGAACCGGCGACGACACCAATTAGCCAGAACAAGCACAAGGCTATCAGAGGAACGCCGAGCCTGTCATGGGAATTGCCAATCATCTAATATTCGTCGCCGCCAGTTCGAGTTTTCCGACAATTCTTTCTACTTCGGCTGGCAACAGCATCGGGTCAAAAGGCTTTGAAATAACTCCTACCGCGCCCATTTGACAATAAGTGTCGATTTCGTGCTTTTGAACTTTTGCGGTCATAAAAATGATCGGTGTGTTGCATAACGACGGGTTTTCTCTCAAGCGCTTGAGGGTCGTTGGTCCATCCATGCCCGGCATCATCACGTCTAGCAGGATTACATCAGGCTTCTCGCGTGACACTACATCTAGTGCTTGGAGACCAGAGTCGGCCAAAAGGACGCGCCACTTACCCACCCTAGAAAGCGAAATCTCGGCGATTTTTCGTATCGATGGATCGTCGTCGATGAGTAAAACCTGTTCAATTCGCATTCTCGTATCCCTCTAGTTTGTATTGGCTTGTTCCTGAATAAATTTGCACGCAGTTCCGGCAATCTCAAGTTCGTTTAAATTAGCGGCTGAAGCTGTACTCCGCGGAATCGCCAAGTGACTTTTGAAGTTTTTCCGGCGCGAGGATCGTCAACGCCTTTGCAAGATAGAAATCCACTTGCCGCCATGTGCAGGTATCGCCCGTCAATTCTTCGACGTTTCCGGCAAGAGAATCTTCGATGTCTCCCATTAAACTGCCCAACAAAGGCAGTCCGAATGCTCCAGCTGAACCTCTCAACCTGTGACTCTCAAGCCTTATCCGTTTAACAGCGTCAACCGAGCCGCTCGCTGCAACCGGCACCAAACCTTGGAGGTGACCAAGACGCTCAAAGACGCTTTGAACAAATTCTTGTCTGAGTTCCCTGAGAATCGCAAGATCGTCTCCACCGACTGGCTCGCTATCAGCATTTGGGACAATCAGTGATATCTTAGTTGTGCCGCCTGGAGAGTGGATTCGGGGCATGACCGTGCTTGTACCAAAGATGCCGCTCGCTTTCGTCTTCTTAATTGAGGAAAGAAAGCTCTCAACGGCATCTTTATACAGCGGTTGCTCGAACTCATCGGTGCTCAGAGCAGAATCTTGAATTACTTTATCGATCAAAGTGACGAAGGGAAGTGGCTTTACCGGCTTTTGCAGGATTAACGACACACCCAAAGGGTCCTTGAGAGTGCTGATCAATTTTGAGTCGCATAGAAAATTGGAGAGAAACACAACAGGAATATTGCTACCAGTCTCGCGCAACCATGTGATCCAGGGGAGCGCATCGAAGTCTGGGGCTCTGTGGTCCACAATTACCATGTGAGGAAGAGATTGCTCAACACACAGCCTAGCCGATAGAGCACTTGTAGCCTGCAGCACTTTGTAGCCCCGCACCTGCAAAAGACTGGCTAATAACGTGCGCCAGTGTGTGTCGTCATCGACTATTAATACCGTGTACTGCATGGTTCATCCTAAGTTCAAGTGCCGTTCAAATGCCGTTCAAGGCATAGGGAACTGCTTATATTTTGAATGAAACAGCGTGGTCCAAGCATCCCCCAAGTGGTCGCAGGTGGGCTACCAACTGGTTACAAAACATCACCTCATTGAACTAACACGACTAACACAGAATGAGGATGAATCGTGCGTGTTATTGATTCATGATAGGAAGACGGAACGAAATTGCAGTCATCCGGCTGCTGAAACGCAATGTTGCTGAGCTACAAATCCAATTCAGTCATGAGAATGAGTGTATGAGAGAAGCAAATCGAACTACTATCCTCTTAGTTGACGATCACGACCTGGTCAGAACTGGGCTGAAGTTATCACTCGAGCAACGAACCGAATTTCGAATCGTCGGCGACGCGTTTGATGGACCTTCCGCAATAAAGAAGGTACTCGAACTTCGTCCAAACGTGGTTTTAATGGACATTGGACTGCCAGGCATGGACGGCGTCGAGGCCACCTGGCAGATCAAGCAATCATTCCCTGAGTGTCGGGTTCTCATGCTCACTTCGCATGACAGCGAAGCAGATATTTTGGCATCATTAGGCGCTGGAGCCGACGGATTTTGCCGCAAAGATGTTTCCGTTGAAGAACTCGCCCGAGCAATCATGGCTGTGGACGGAGGCAAACAGTGGCTCGAACCGAGTATAGCGCAGCAGCTCTGCCGCTCCAATGGTGGTAGGCAGGGAACGGTTTCTACCTCATCGGAAAGAAGCAAACAATCAATAATCTTCGAACGCGAGATTGACATTATGCGTCAGGTCGAGCGAAGCTACGAATATATCGATCCGGAAGTGCCCAGCACTGTCGATGAGTTTATCAAGGGTATAAAAAACCCGCCGATCCCTAGACGCATTAGCAATCCTGGTGGCAACAACTCTGGCAAAACTTTTGCCGACAAATACAGCCTAGAATCCTCGATAAGCGAAGGCGGCATGGGCATTGTCTATAAAGCCAGACATCTGGATATGGACAAAGTCGTCGCAATAAAAATTCTCAAAGAGGATCTAGCAATTGATAGAAGAGTTCTTCGTTGGTTCCATCAAGAAGCGAAAGCGGCAAGTTCACTGAGCCATCCCAATGTCATTTCAGTTTTCGATTTTGGCGTTACCGAGACAGGACAGCCCTTCCTTGTAATGGATTACATTGATGGAGAAAATCTCGATCAGATCCTTGTGAAAGAGGGCGGCTTGGAATTAAATCGCTTTCTAAAAATGTTCTTCAAAATCTGTGATGGGCTCTCAATGGCTCATAGTATGAATATTATTCATTGCGATTTAAAACCGAGTAACATTATGTTATTGGATTCAAGTCAGGATGAAGACGTGAAGATCGTTGATTTCGGATTATCAAAAATAATCCCTCGTACGGCAAGTGTTGACACCCAGATGACAGACCGCTTCGAAGTAGCGGGCAGTCCGCTCTATATGAGCCCTGAACAATGCCTTGGACAAAAAATGGATTTTCGTTCTGATATTTATGCACTTGGTTGTGTAATGTATGAGGCCATTACAGGACATCCTGTGTTCGATACGCAATCGCCATTTGAAACATTTGGTTGTCAGCTAAGAGAGACACCAAAACACTTCGTATCTATTTGCCCCGATAAAAACATACCGTACTCATTAGAATCGATTGTTTTTAAGACATTCAATAAAGATCCTGAACATCGTTATCAATCAGTCATGGAAGTGAAACAGGATCTAATGAATGTCTTTGCAAGTTCATGCGTCTAACAGCCACGGAAACACAATCATGAAAAACACTACTCAAGACACAATCAACGTGGTTGAACGCCAAAGTGCACCGACAACAAGCGGAACAAACATGCCGCAGCCAATCAACATTTTAATGATTGAGGACGACGATTTTTACTTTCGCTTCGTCGAAAAAATATTGAGCCAGCCGAGACTTGATGTGAGATTTAGTCTGGTTCCAGCTTATAGCTTGGCGGACGCGGAAAGATGTATCGGTAAGAATATGCCAGACGTCATTCTCTTGGACCTAAGTCTGCCTGATAGTACAGGACTGGAGACCCTGGAGAAATTACGTGAGATCGCTGGAACCGCACCAATAATAATTCTAACCGCTAGAGACGACGAAAAACTGGGGATCCAGTCTGTGGCTAAGGGTGCGCAAGACTACTTAATCAAGCAAAGAATTAGTAGCGATTCAATCGTGCGATCTATTCGCTACGCCATTACAAGAAGAAAGTCTGAGCTGGCTCAACTTCGGCTGGGTGCCATAAAAGATTTTTGCGCCGCACTGGCTCACGATCTTCAAGTACCACTTGTCGGTTCGCGCAATCTGCTGGATGCGATGCTAAACGACCCAGAAGGAGCCGGTGCCCAGAGAGAGGGGCTGTTAGCACTGCGTAAAAGCAATGGTGAACAATTAGTGCTGATCCAAAGATTGCTTGAAATTTACCGCTACGAGTCACACGAGTCAGAATTACAATTTGCGCCTACTTACATCAATTCAGTCATTGATCGATGTCTGAAAAAACTATCGCTACAAATAAGTTCTCATGGTATGGAAATCAAAACGAAGTTGCCAGCCGATCTACACTTAGCGCTGGGAGACGACGAAGCTTTAGAGCACGTATTTACAAACTTGTTGGACAATGCGATCAAATTCGGTACTCATTGCAATAAAGTCGAAGTGACGGCCAAGAACACAGATGACGCGCTTGTTATTGAGGTTCGGTCATTCGGCAAAGTAATTTCTGTGGAGGATCAAAGACTGCTGTTCCAAGGCTTTTGGCAGGGTGTGCCGGGTAAAAAATACGTGGCATATACAGGTTTAGGGTTATATTTGTGCCACCACCTTGTAGATTTGCATGGCGGTAAAATTACTTGCGAGAGCAGCGTCGACAATGGCACAACTTTCACAGTGACACTTCCTGCTGCTTCTCATTCATGACTGAGCGCCCGAGGCAGATTGTCCGTAGAAAACCGTCGGCACTAACACTAACCTGCTGAGGCTTTCTCTTTCAGCCAACCAGGCGCTTTCAGGTGATTGATTTTGTACCACTTGAGAGGATCAGCCTTCAGGCTTTCCGTCATTTTCGGTATCACATCGCTCAATTTGTTTTTCGGATTCCATCCAAGCACTTTTCGAGCTTTATCTATATTCAACTCGTAGTTGTCATCTGCATGGTCTACCATCCATGGTTTGACAAACGGTTTATCCACAAAAGGTATTTCGCCTTCCACAAATGCCCCTATTTTTGCTATCGGTTTCGGCACCGAGAAAGTTTTCCAATCCTCACCCCGCAGGAGCATTCCGAATTCCTTCTGCATCTCCTTGTAACTCATTGCATCCGGTTCACCAATTTCGAATGTAGAGTCGGTAGGTAAATTGCCCGCATTTGCAACTGCACATTCGAAGGCTGAAACCAGATCATCGACATGAACAAATGACTGTCTCACATCGGTGTTTCCTGAATACAAATGCCCCTCAAGCTGACCTTCGTAAATGCGTTGAATTTGGTGCGCAATCGGGATCGAGTGACAATCATCGGCATAGACACCGGCAATTCTCAAGTTTACAACTGGAATCTTGCCGTGTTTCTTATGGATCAACTCTTCTGTATCCACTTTAGATTTAGGGTATTGCCACGTCGGTTCAAGTGGAGAGTCTTCGGTAATCTTTTCACCTGGCTGACTGGGTTTATGAACGAGCATTGAACTTGAGAATATAAACTGTCCGACCTCGAAGTTCTGCAATTCACGAAGCATTCGTTCGGTGCCGTCAACAGTAATCTCTTTGTAGAGCGGACTGTCTTCGCCTGAAAAGCTGTAATATGCAGCGAGATGAAACACAGCCGTTATTTTATTTCCATGTCTTGCGCGTAACAACTCAAAGGTCTTTTGCACGCTTTCGTCGGAAGACAAATCGCAAAACAGACAATCTTCTGCACTATTTTCTGGAGGGCTCTCTCTATCGAAACCAACAATGACATGATCTTTAGAGCTAAAATGCTGAGCCAACGCTTGACCTATGAAGCCGCTGCTGCCAGTGATCAGAAATAATTGCTTGTCGTTATCCATTAAAATTACCCTCTTTGTCTAAAAGCGACGCGGCATACTCGGATTGGTTCCAAATAATTGGACCTAGAAATTCGCATGATCCTTGACACAATATCAAACACACATCCATCACGACTGTGGTCTAATGTCAGCGAAGAGGGTCCCGCACAACTGTAGGGGATAATTATTCCACACATTGCAGCGAAATTTTTGGGCGTGGCGACGATTTATGAGAGCGCTCGGAACGGCTCACAGTTTCCAGGAGAATAATATGCAAATTGGAATGATAGGTCTCGGTCGCATGGGCTCAAACATGGTCAAGCGCTTGATGAACGCCGGTCATCAGTGCGTCGTCTTCGATTTACAGAAGGAGCACGTAGATGAGCTGGTCAAAGCCGGCGCTCAAGGCGCAAGCTCTCTTGAGGATCTCGCTGACAAGTTGACCAAGCCTCGTGCCGTTTGGATGATGGTACCAGCAGCGGTGGTTGATAAGACCCTCAAAAATCTTGAAAACCATTTGCAATCAGACGATGTCGTAATAGATGGTGGAAATTCTTACTACCACGATGATTTGCATCGCTCCGCCCACCTAAAACTAAAGGACATCCATTATATCGATGCCGGAACAAGTGGTGGCGTATGGGGTATGGAACGAGGGTATTGTTTGATGATCGGCGGAGAAGAAGTTGCCGTTAAAAGACTCGATCCTATCTTCAAGGCTCTGGCCCCGACTGTTGATGCGGCCCCGCGCACACCAGGGCGAACTGGTGATCCCAGCACAGCAGAGCACGGCTACCTCCATTGTGGACCAAGTGGTGCCGGACACTTCGTTAAGATGGTGCACAATGGTATCGAATATGGTGTGATGGCGGCGTACGGAGAGGGTTTGAACATATTGCGCCACGCCAACGCCGGTAAGGTGAAGCAAACCGACGACGCTGAAACTACCCCACTCAGACACCCTGAGCTCTATCAATATGATTTGAATTTGACGGAAATTTCTGAAGTTTGGCGACGCGGTAGTGTCATTGCCTCGTGGCTGCTCGATCTGACTGCTGAAGCATTGCTAAAAAGTCCAGACTTAAAAGATTTTACTGGACGTGTCTCAGACTCCGGTGAAGGAAGATGGACCATCAGTGCGGCAATCGACGAGTCCATTCCGGTTCCAGTTTTAAGTACCGCTCTTTATGAACGATTCAGTTCACGCGCAGAGGCCGACTTTGCAGACAAGGTACTTTCAGCGATGCGATACCAATTTGGCGGTCATGAAGAGAAACCTGCCTCGGAGAATGGGTGAGTCATGAGTGAGGAGAATTCAGATGCGTTCGTTTTCTTTGGAGCCAGTGGGGATCTTGCTTATAAGCAGATCTTCCCAGCTCTTCAAGCGCTGATCAAGGACGAACAACTGAACATACCAATAATCGGCGTGGCTAAGTCAAGTTGGAATCTGGAACAGCTTAAGGAAAGGGCCAAGGACAGTCTTGAGAAACACGGCGGTATGGACTCAGAAGCCTTCTCTAAACTTTCTTCACTGCTCAAATACGTTGACGGAGACTATGCCGATGACACCACTTTTGCACAGTTGAGGCAAGTTCTCGGCAACGCCAAGCGTCCTCTATATTACTTAGCCATTCCTCCCAATCTGTTTGGTGCCGTCGTTCAAGGGCTAGCAAAAGCTGACTGTGTCAAAAATGCGCGTGTCGTTGTGGAAAAACCGTTTGGTCGAAATTTGACTTCAGCCAAAGAACTAAACAATATTCTGCATGGCTCGTTTGCTGAAAACGATATTTTTCGCATCGATCACTTTCTCGGTAAAGAACCTGTTCAGAACCTGATTTACTTCCGCTTTGCAAACCCAGTCGTAGAGTCCACCTGGAACAATAAACAAATTGCCAATGTGCAGATTACGATGGCAGAGACATTCGGTGTTGAGGGGCGAGGGAAACTGTACGACGAGGAGGGAGCGATTCGCGACGTCGTCCAAAATCACATGCTCCAAGTGATCGCTTGTCTGGCAATGGAATGCCCAGCTTCTAGTACCCACGAAACGCTCCGCGATGAGCGTGGGAACTTGCTTAAGTCGGTGCGCACACTCAAACCTTCGGACTTGGTGCGTGGCCAATTTCGAGGATACAAGAGTGAACCAGGGGTGGCCGCAGAGTCGAAAGTTGAGACCTTTGCGGCTTTGCGCTTTAACATCGATAATGAGCGCTGGCAAGGAGTGCCATTCTTTGTTCGAGCCGGCAAGTGCTTGCCGGTTACCGCTACAGAAATAGTAGTGCGATTTAAACACGCACCACATCCTGTTTTGGATGAAACTGCGTTGTCGCAAGATAGTTATTATCGTTTTCGGCTTGGTCCGGATCAAGTAATAGCCTTAGGCATAAAACTCAAAAAGCCTGGCGAAACCATGGTGGGTCAGAACGCTGAACTGGTAGTTCACGAACAACCAGCCAACGAGATGCCTCCATACGAAAGGCTTCTCGGCGACGCCACCAGGGGCGATGGTACTCTATTCGCACGAGAAGATTCTGTAGAAGCAGCTTGGCGCATTCTGGAACCAGTTCTGGACAATGCCACTCCCGTTCACGAATACGAACCAAATTCCTGGGGTCCCGCACAGGTCAGACCAGACATCGAACCTGAAGGAGGCTGGTACGATCCCACATCATCAAGCTAAAATCCATACTCTACACTTGCCGGAAGATTCTTATGAAAAACCTTGAAGGACTGAATCAATCACCGTTGCCAGGTGAGCAAAATTCGCCAACGTATCAGATCAAAGATTTTAACGAAATTGTGGGGAAATCCGCAAGTGAAATTCAACAGCTTGTTGAGCGCTACAACTACAAAATACTTTGGACGTATGCAGCTAATTGTATTCTTGGGCTTTGGCTTTTAACTAACCCTCATTTGTTTGATTACAAAAGCTCCGCATTAACTATAAGTGACACTGCATCTGGTGCATTGATAATTTTGCTGGAGGCTTTGTCATTTACTCCCCGCTTAGCTCGATTACGTTGGGGCACAGCTATTGTTGGCTTCTGGCTGCTCTTTGCACCGTTGATTTTTTGGTCGCCGACTCCGGCGGTCTTTTTAGTTGACACATTGATTGCTTGCTTGCTTATTACTTTTTCAATCCTGATTCCAGGCTCCCCTGGATCTGGAGGAGTCGAACTACCCGGTCCGGATCGACCACCAGGATGGACATATAATCCCTCTTCCTGGATTCGGCGATGGCTTGGTATCGCCCTAGCGCTTGTGGGGTTTTTCATTTCGCGTTATCTCGCTGCGCATCAACTCGGTTACGTTCCGCATGCGTGGGACCCGTTTTTTGGCGATGGAAGCGACAAAGTCACTGGTTCCAGTATCTCGCGCTCCTTTCCAATTTCAGATGCCGGCTTCGGCAGTGTCGCTTACATTTTGGAAGTTCTTACCGGTTTTATGGGTGACAGAGCCCGATGGCGCACCGCACCGTGGATAGTTATTATGTTCGCTTGTTTAGTATTGCCTTTGGGAGCGACAAGTATTGTGCTCGTGATCACTCAACCTATTTTTGTCGGCTATTGGTGCGGTTTATGTCTGATTGCTGCAGTTGCGTTAATGACCTCAGTTCCTCTCGCTGTACATGAGGCAGTAGCAGTTGGACAATTTCTAGTTGACGCCAGTCGACAAAAAAAATCCTTGTGGCAGGTGTTCTGGTTAGGTGGAACCATTGTTGGGGACGGATCTGTTGATCCCGACCGGATGAGGTACTCATTCAGTCAACGTTGGATTGCCAGCATTCAAGGTGTGACGGTGCCCTGGACAATTTTCGCTCAACTTGCGATTGGCATTTGGCTGATGGCGCGTCCCGATCTCTTGCCGTTTCCAGGTCCCACCGCAAACTGCGACCATCTGCTCGGTGCAATGGTAGTAACAGTTGCTGCTGTGTCCACCGCCGAAGTGACCAGAATTGCCAGGCTGATCAATATACCGATCGGAGCAGCGATCATAATCGCCGCGCTAGTCTTCGCAAGAGATTTGCCAATCGTCCTTTGTAGCGAACTGATCTCAGGTATCGTGCTAATTTTGGTTTCCAAACCAAGAGGAGCAATTGTTGAAAAATATGCTGGTTGGGATCGATTTGTCAAATGACAAATTTAGTAAAAAAATGACCTAGACGTGAGGAAAAATGACTGAAAAAGAATCTGAGCCGAAACCAGAGCAATCCACAGTCATCTCACCGGAGAGGTATGACGCGGTGCTATTCGACATGGATGGCGTCGTGACTCGCACAGCATCAGTTCATTTCGCAGCATGGAAAACAACCTTTGATTCCTTTCTCAAGAACAAAAACGAAAAGCAATTCAGTGAGTTTACGCAAGAAAACTATTTAGAATTTGTTGATGGTAAACCGCGTGAGGACGGGGTTAGAAGCTTTCTTCAATCGCGGGGGATAAAACTGCCTGAAGGCAATTCAAATGATCCGCCAGGAATTGACAGCGTATCTGCTCTGGCACGCAAAAAAGAGGACGAGTTTTTACGATTGATTCATACGAACGGTGTCGAGCCCTATGAAACTACGATTGCTTTGATCAAATCGCTTCGTCACGCGAAGATCAAAACTGCCTTAGTCACCGCCAGCAAAAATGGTGCTGAGATTTTAAAACTAACAAAACTCTCTAGTCTGTTTGATGCTACCGTTACTGGTATCGACGCAGAGGAACTACACTTAAAAGGTAAACCCGCGCCAGATGTATTTCTGGAGGCTGCTCATCGGCTCTCTGTAAAGCCTGCCAGAGCCATTGTCGTGGAAGACGCAGAAGCTGGAGTGCAATCAGGCAAAAACGGGAAGTTCGGCATGGTTGTAGGTGTGGCGCGACAAAACAACACTGAAGCTTTAAAGAAGCATGGCGCCAACGTTGTTGTACGAGATCTATCTGAAATCACCTTGCCGCAAGAATCGGATTCACAAATCCGCGGTATGGCAATGGCGGATCTTGACGTAACTGAAGCTAACTGGGTAGTATCCTACGACACATACGATCCTACTCATGAACAACAGCGCGAATCACTTTGCTCTCTAGGCAACGGCATGTTCTGCACTCGTGGCGCCGCAGCAGAATCCCAAGCTGATGAAGTTCACTATCCTGGCACTTATGTTGCTGGTGGCTACAACACGATTCAACTCGAAGTAGAAGGCGCGCCGTTCGATAGAGAAGAACTTGTAAATATGCCGAATTGGCTGTGTATAAACTTCAAAATAGAGGATAGCGACTGGTTCTCCTTAGATCACGTAGAGGTTCTTAAATTCTCTCAGCGTCTCAATCTGCGAGAGGGCATTCTCTATCGTGACATTCACTTTCGAGACCAAAAGGGTCGTGAGACAAAGCTCAATGAACGGCGTTTTGTGCATATGCATTTTTCGCATCTAGCGGGAATAGAACTACAGATCACAGCCGTAAATTGGACAGGAAATATCGTCGTCTCCAGTTCTATCGACGCTAAAATCCAGAATGGTGGAGATGCGATTGAAACCAAATTCAAAGCGAACAAACATCTGAAGACCTTGGCTCGTGCAGCAGACAATGATTGTATCTTCCTAAAGGCAATTACAAGCAGCTCGAAGTTAGTGGTGGCTGAAGCGGTGCGCACGCACGTTCGCCAAGACGGAAAAACAATAGATCCGGCTCGCAAGAATATTTCCGAAGAAGAATACATAGCACAAGAAATTTGTCTTGAGCTGGCACCATCGAAAAGCATTCAGTTTCAAAAAACATGTGCCGTTTATACTTCCCGCGACCGAGGCATTTATGAACCCGAAGTCACGGCGCTCGAAGCTGTCTACGACGCGCCCGAGTTCGATGACCTGATCAAATTTCAAATTGATGCATGGAAAAGCCTTTGGCGACAGTTTGATTTGTTTATTGAAACTACAGAAGAAAATTCGAAATTGATACCTTCTCTTCTGTTGCATCTCAATAGTTTCCACTGTCTACAAACAGCATCAACACACACTGTAGATTTAGACACTGGTGTTCCGGCAAGAGGTTGGAGCGGCGAGGGCTATCAAGGACACGTCTTTTGGGACGAATTGTTTGTATTCCCCTTCATCAATTTAAGAATGCCTAACATCAGCGCTGCCTTGCTCAAGTATAGATATCGAAGACTTGGCGAAGCGCGTAAAATCGCCCAATCGTACGGAGCCAAAGGTGCCTGCTTTCCCTGGCAAAGCGCCAGTGATGGTAAAGAACGAACACCGAACTATTGGTGGATGTCGACTGATGAAAAATGGGTGCGTGACTATACGCATCTCGAAATACACGTGAACGGAGCGGTCGCCTATAACGTTTGGCAATATTATCAAGTCACCGCCGATGATGACTTCATGTATGCATACGGCTCCGAAATATTGCTTGAGATTGCTCGCTTCTTTGCCACATTTGCAAAATTCAATCCGGATCGAGATCGATATGAGATACATGGTGTCATTGGTCCCGACGAATTCCATAATGGCTATCCGAACTTTGAAAAACCAGGTGTTAACAATAATGCGTACACCAACATCATGGCCGTCTGGACACTGTGCCGCGCCCTTGAATTACTTGAATCTATGCCCGCGGATCACCAACAACATATTCGTTGTCGATTAGGTATATCCGAAGAAGAAATTAGGCATTGGCAGGATGTTAGCTCGAAAATGTTCGTGCCCATCATGGCAAATGGCATGATCGAGCAATTTGAAGGGTACGAGAAGCTTGATGAATTTCCGGGTCGCAGGGATGCAACAATTGAACGTGATGCAGTTATTGATCATGATCAGCTAACGCGCCTGCTGAATGAAAATTCAGGCTACTTAAACAGTTACAAAATCTCAAAGCAACCTGACGTTTTGATGCTCGGTTTTCTTTTTTCGCCTTGTGAACTGGAAGAATTATTGAATAAACTCGGTCTTTCAGCTGAGTCTGCTTCACTAGAAAAAATGGCAGAATATTACATTCCCCGAACCGCCAATGAATCGACGCTTAGCCGAGTTGCACATGCTTGGGTACTTTCACGACTTGAACGCCTCTCGACAGCCAAGCAAGCGGATTCGCCCAACCTTGGTCCACGGCAAGAAGACGAGATATTTTACGAAGCTCTAGGCAGTGACTACTTCGATGTCGCTGCGCGAGGAACGACAAAAACAGGAATTCACATGGGTGCGATGGCTGGCACATTAGACATTGTTCAACGTTGCTACACAGGTATTGCGACGCGAGATGACGTGCTTTGGTTTGACCCTAAGTTGCCAAAACAACTCGTGCGACTGTCGTTTACGTTACGCTATCGAGGGCAATCGCTCAGTATCGACCTGCATCAAGACCAGATGAAAGTGCACGCTCGCCACTGCTCAGCCATGCCGATCAAAATCGGTTATGCCAAGCGCGTGTATTCACTAAATGCCGGCGATACAAAGGTCATCAGCCTCAAACACTAAAGAGCGAAGTGCACTTGTCAGTACTAAATCTTCAACTACAGCGAACAGAATTAATCGTGTACTTATTAGCGGCAATTCGGTTAGTTACGTCACTGGTGATCCATCCTGTCTGTCAGCTACGGACGTCGGCTAGCAATTCTGACTATCTCTCCGCTAAAATTCCGATGATTAGATTGCCTCAAGCGGAGATCCAAAATGGCTGATTCTGACGACGAGAGATTGCCTGCCTTGATAGTGGGTGCCGGGCCGGTCGGCCTGACGATGGCGCTTGCTCTAACCATTGGGGGCGTCAGATTCAGAATCATTGATAAAGCCGCACAAAGATCCAACAAATCAAAAGCCTTAGGAATACATGCAAGAACACTTGAACTGCTTGAGTCCATGGGCATTGTTGAGGACTTCATTCGCGTTGGTCACAAAGTACACGCCACTAACATCTACAATGGCAAGAACAAATTGGTGCACCTCTCACTCGACGAAATGGAGTGCGCATATCCTTATGCCCTGATGGTTCCGCAAAACGAGACAGAGAGACTTCTCGGTGAAGAACTCGACAAACAATCCGTGACGATCGAGCGGGAACTAGAGTTGACCAATTTCTCGCAAGATGCCAACTCAGTTACAGCAACATTGAAACGGACAGACGGAAGCGAAGAGATTGTTCGCACGAATTGGTTGTTAGGGTGTGACGGCGCTCACAGCACAACTCGCCACATACTTGGAATGAAGTTCGAAGGCTCCACATATGAGGAATCATTTGCAACAGCAGACTGTTATCTCGATTGGAATAATCCAGAAGACGAATTATTTGGCTACGTGAACGAAGACGGTATTGCATTCTTTTTCCCGATGGGCAATCGTCGCTACCGCATTGTCGCGGATGGTCCAATGCATGCGACAGGAGATCCGCTCGCTCTGGAAGAAATGCAAGCGATCGTGGACAAACGTTGCTCTACAAAGGTGACGTTGAGCAACCCCAATTGGCTAACATGGTTCACCATCAGTCGACGCAGTGCGGCGCAATATCGTAATGGACGTGCCTTCATATCCGGTGACGCGGCGCATGTACACAGTCCGGTGATGGGACAAGGCATGAATACTGGCATGCAGGACGCGCTAAATCTGGCTTGGAAACTAGAACTCGTCGAAAAGGGAATTGCCAAACCAGAGTTATTGGACACATATCAGGAAGAGAGACACCCGATTGGACTAAGTTTGCTGAAGAGCACTGACGCAGTAACAAAAGTTGTCACTCTTCGCAACCCAATAGCCCAGCAAGTTCGCAACCGCTTGATGCCCATTTTAGCCAGCCAAGAAGTTGTGCAAGAACGAGCCTGCAAAATCCTCTCAATGCTTGGGCTTAACTACCGCTCCAGCTCAATCGTTGGGGAATACAGGGAGAGCTTGAATCATACCCTTGGGCATCCACTCACAGATGTGCCTGCTTGGCTCGAATTTGGACATGGTCCGTCGCCAGGTGATCGTGCTCCCGATGGGGAAGTTCGTACATCTGGAGCAGGCGAACCGATCAGATTGTTTGAACAACTTCGCGGTTTCACTCACAACATATTGCTGTTCGCAGGTTTGCAAAATTCTACAAAATCAATAACTGACATAGAAAAAACGCTTACTCAGTTAGAAACAGCCTATGCCGAATTTGTTAGATGCCACGTAATTCTGTCGGACTCAGCAGCTCAGACCAATGCGGCGCAGTCAGTCATACTGGATATTGACGGCAGGCTACACCATCGCTATGGTGCCGCACACAGTTGCCTATACTTGATTCGCCCTGATGGTTATGTTGGATTCAGATCGCAGCCGATAGATCTTGTCCAGTTGCAAAACCATTTCGAGAGTGCGTTGGGTATGCTTCCATTGACGCAAGCCATATCGCAAATCAGATAAGGTGAGCTAAACTCACTAGATATTCGGACGATCGATTTCCTTGGTTAATGCGCTGGTCGAAGAGACTTTTTCTCTCTCGACATTAGACATGCGCTGAACCACTTTATCCATTATATTTTCGATCCGCAAATAGCCGTGCACAACACGGTGCTTAGAACTTTCGACAATAGGTAAACGTTTCATGCCGCGTTCGCGCATGGTGGCGAAGGCAAGCAGTGTGCTCTCATCAAGAGTGATTGCAATCGGATCCGGCACCATTATATCCTTAACCAAAAAAGATTTGCGCCGCTCTCTTGGAACTGTTGCAGACATCTCTATAGCACGCAATAGATCCGAACGTGTGACGATTCCCACCAGAACATTTTCGTGATTTATGACGGAACAGAAATCGAGTTCGTGTTTATTTATCCGCTCAATAGCCTCATCCGCGGTGCTATCCAAATACAACGGCGCACCAGGTAAAGCATTCATCACTGCCGACAATGGAATCGATTCGAGAATAGCTCTCATGTCTTCCAGGTTTGTCCAAGTACCTGAGCGCCTCTTCATCGCTGTGGCAAGCGATTCTTTAAATGGCGTAAGAGCGCTGGAAAGTTCAGTGAAAACGCTTCTACCAAGCACTACTAATTCCACGTTCGTTCTAGCTCTGACCGAGGCGTTGCGGCAATGCCCTTCAAGCAAAGCTCCTTCGCCAAAAAAGTCACCAACGCCAAGTACTGCAATCACATCTTCCTGCCCTTGTTCCTTACGTTTGACAACTTCGACTTCGCCGTGCTGAATCATGTAAAAATCTGTGGCTGGATCGCCTTCATGGAACACCCAATCAGCAGCAGCGTAGTAGGCGCGACTGACACGCTTGGAGCGGTCAGCTTTGAGATGTGCAAGTGTGCGCGGGAAAACCAAGTCGCAAGACCATTCGATGCCGACTTTAATGCGCTGAGGAATGGAAGGTAATTTCATCAAATAAATTCCGCGCCAAAGAAACCATGCGGCGAAGCCTGAGATTCTCATACCTAGGATTTCAGCGACAGCATCTCTTCCACCGATCGAACAGAGCTGTCCAAGCATCTGGTAGGAAAACGGTCGCGTCGAACGGGCGTTTATGCGCGCAACAATGTTATAGGCAACTTGTGCACCTTGACGCTCTGCAAATTGGCCAACTGGCGGACTCAATTTTCCATCGTGAGCGTTGACAATCGCAGCACAATCTCCAATAGCCCAAACATTGGGATATCCAGGCAAGCTCATGTCATGCTCGGTGACAAGGCGGTTATTAATTTTCGAACCACTCATTCTCTGAATTAAGGGCGATGGAGTGGTGCCAATTGTGCACACCACCGTGCCTGCCGGAAGATGCGTATCGTCTTTCAAAACGACGCCTTCCCGAGTGGCACGTGCAGCCTGAGCTTGAAGAAGCACGCGCACTCCAGCCCGCTCCATCCTCTGCTTGGCAGAATCACGAAGAGATGCATTTACTTCAGGAAGCAAATATTCGCGCGAGTGTACGATCGTCACTCTAACGTCATCTTTATTGATGTGTTTAAAAAACTTGCAACTCCGACGCACCAAATCATTGATCTCACCAGCGACTTCGACGCCACTAAATCCGCCACCGACCACGACGAAGGATAAATACCAACGCTTGCCTGCTTCATCGTCACATACTTCGGCTTTCTCCATCTGTTCCATAATATGCGCTTGCAGTGCAACTGCATCGCCAATCGTTTTCAGGCCAAAGGCATGTTCATCCATACCAGGAACAAGAGCCATGTTCGCCTCATTGCCACAAGCGATCACCAGGTGATCGTAAGGCATCTGTCGACGCAGTCCGTTGTGTGATTCGTAGTCTATAAATTTCTTGTCCAGATCGATGTTCAAAACTTCTTCAGTGCGACATTCTGCATCTTTAATCAGCTGTCGCAGTGGTGCCGCTACATCTTTTGGTTGAGCAGCCGCACTTGCCACTTCCGCAAGCAAAGGGTGAAAAACCATATGATTTTCGCGATTGAATAAAACAATACGATGAGGCGATGAACCAAACAATTTGCTAAGAGCACGTGCGCATTTTACGCCGGCAAAGCCCCCGCCCAAAATGATGACTGTTTGAGTTGACATGATTATGCCCCCATCAGCAATCCCTTATATATCACATTGGTGTATGAAACACGATGCGTTTAACATCCTGGCAGGGAAAAGAGTAGTAGGGAAAGATAGGCAAAGGTGACGGCAAATGATTGAAGGCAGCAAATCTGTGATCGCAATAATTTGCACAATGGTCGCTAGCCAATTTATGCAAAGTTCGTTATTTATCCAAAGGGCCACGGCAGCGACCAAAGATGCGAAGTCCACATATGTATTGACCCAAACCAATGCCGTGCTTGGTCACGTTCTCACTTATGTAAACGCGGATGCCCTTCGGGTTGACTGTATGGACAACAACGCGTACTTAGTCGCGAAAGCTCCTGATTGGCGAGTCGTGATGTTTAATCCGACTATGAATGCAGCGGTAGAAATGCCGTACGAAAAGTTCCTGGCGCACGAGCTCAGCTTCTCGTACGTACCATCAGCAGGTGGTGGTATGAATGAACGTTGGCCAAAGCTTCGCGCCGGTTCGATGAAAGTTTCGGGCGTCGAGGTTTCCAAATTTATTATTCCGGCGAATCCTCGATCACGCTCCCTGAAAGAATCTCCAAATACCTTGGGTTACTATCTCATTCTCGAAAAGAAGGGATTTGCAATTCAGCCTACTAAAATCCTAGCGAAGTTGTTTTATCAACCGCCTCTTCCCGGTATTCCGCTTGGCGATCGCATGAACAAGCAAAAATTTGGACAAAGCAATTCGTTCCTTGATTTTCGAGGTAATTATGCCATTCTCTCCACGTCGGAAATCAAGGAAAAATCTATTCCTTCCGACTTCTTCAAGTATCCTCACGGCTTTAAAAAGGTAACGCGCGAGATTGAAGTCATTTCGGACAACGCACGTCGCAAGCAATTAGAGGATCTTTCGAAGGACATGGGCGTCGGTGACTAAAAGAGACTGCCTTGCAGCGTTGGAACTCCCTCATTCTCGCTCCAAAAAGCAAGCGCTGCCCATCTGAAAATCGGATATTGACAATCAGAAGGTGTCTGTTACACTAAGAGCGCCCAAATAATATATTACTAGTCAACAGACGTGTCTTGGCTTACCCCACTGGTCCAATGTACTTTTGTTTGCTGAGGATTTCCCATGTCGCCACCTCGCTCTGCGACTCTCGATGCGCCAACGCATGGCGCCCTTGATTCGCCCCAAACCGGCTCCCTATCATCATATGTGCATTCTACTTTGATGCCGGACTCGATTCGAGCCAGTGCACCAGCCAAAGAATTACCTTCCCACATTACTTTTACCAACGACATCTATCCCACACCAGCAGCCAAAACTCAATTATTAGCAACCGATCCTAGCAAAATCAGTTTTAGCACTCCGGCAGAAGATGCGAAAAGCGGTAAGCAACCAGATTACTACTTAAATACTGAAGGCAAAATGGTTAAGAATCCCAAAGCCACGCCTAGTTCCGACGGATCAGTCAAGATTGAAGTTGAAGGAAACAATAGCGCCAAGCAAGTAAAGCAATACGCGGACAAACTGCAAAAGCAAGCAATTAGCGATCTAGTCTCTGCATTCAAAGCAGCCAATCCAGGAACCAAAGTTCCGGAGATGTGGCAATCTATTTTGGACTCCCAGCCAGACACAAACTACCCGAACAAAGGCGATAGTCAGAACAACAACACCGTTACTCCCGCTGAGGAACAAGCATACGAGGCCCAGCCCAGCCCGTCTCAGCCGGTGCCGCCAACTGACAATCCACCCCCCACTCCAACTCCTCAGCCGCAGCCCTCCGATGCTGGCTCCGGCGGTGGTGGCAGCAGTAGTGGTGGCTCAAGTGGCGGCGGTAGCGACTCTGGCTCAGGTGGTGGCGGCAGCAGTGGCGGCAGCGGTGGTGGCAGCAGCGGCGGCGGCGGTGGCGACTCCGGCGCCGGCGGTGGCAGCGGCGGTGGCAGCAGCGGTGGAGGCAGCAGCGGTGCTGTTGGCGACACAAGTGGCGCCGCTACTGGCGGCGGTTCCAGTTACGATGGTGCATCGACAGCTGTTAGTCATCAAACTTTACTAGACAACGTAAAAATCGTAGCCGACGTAGCTAAACAATTAGGTGTGGATCCAGCAACTGCTGTGGCCGACATGCTCGTAGAGAGCGGCGGTAACAACAAGGCGGCTGGTGACGGGGGACATAGCATAGGACTGTTCCAGCTTAACGACGCTGGCGGAGAAGGAACTGGTATGACTGTGGCCTCGCGTGAGGATCCTCGGCATAACGCTGAAATCGCTTTGTCACATTTTGCTAAAGCCGGTTCAGGAGATCCAGGACAGGTCGCATTCAACGCGGAACGCCCTCAAGACCAAGCCGCTTATGTTGCCAAAGTTGATGGTGCCCTCCCGCAAGCCAAGGACCTTTTGAAACAGGCCGGTGTCGCTTAGTAAGTCTGCTTAGTTATATTCACCAACGAACGCCCAGTCTCTTGCGTTGCTCGTCCAGCCCCAGCTTTGTCTTCGCAAGGCGTAAAATGGGCACCAATAGCTTATTTAAGGCGTATCTTTCCATCACTTTAGTTCTTCGTAGAAAACTATATGTGGTGGCGTAATTCAGAGCGTTAGCATTTTTGCATAACGTCGTTAGCAACGCCGCTTTTAACATGCGTGGTTCTAGCCAATGTATGGAGCATGAAGGCGCAGTCAATCTCCTCGCCATCGCGCACAACTGATACGGTTGCTTCGGCGACTACGAGAGTTTTCCCGACTTTTATGATGCCACCACGTCCGATCAATTTGGTACCGTTAGCTGGATACAAAAAATTGATCTTGAACTCCGCTGACAGACATTCCTCATCAGGACTCAAAACAGTATAGGTAGCGAAACCAGATGCTGTGTCCGCAACCATAGCGACTATGCCGCCATGGAAAAACCCGTGCTGCTGGGCAAGAGCGTTCGAGAAGGGCACATGAACTTCGACCGTGCCCAACCCGACATGCACAAGCTCCCCGCCGTGAGCCTGCATAACACCTTGATGCTTAAAACTCTCTCGGACCTTTTGCTCGAAATTAGGATCGAGAACCTTCAATTCTCTTCGAACTGCCGTATGAATAGTCATGTTGGGCTCCCTTTTAATTCTGCCAAAAGTTTACTCAATCGCGCCTCAAATTGCTCCCTAAAACTAAGAAACACAAAGCATATTCAGCGTTCTCAACAACCTCCTATCAGGGTGAGAGACCAGCATACCTGGTAAACTGAGCCTGAAGAATATCAGCAAGCTGACAAAGTGAGGGAACGCCCTTGGACGCAAAATCGATTTTCGATCATATGCTGGACAAGTACAAGAATTGCAAATCCTACAAAGACGAAGGACAAGTGATTACGACCTCTACCGATGAAGCCAGGCAGCCTCCGCAATCGATATCGTTCAAGACCTTTTTTGTCAGACCAAGTTATTTCAGATTTTACTGGGAAGACGGCTATGGAGATGGCAACACAGTCTGGTGCGACGGAAAAAAGTCTCACCTTTATTTTCTCGGCAAATCGGAAGAGCAAGAACATTTGAGCGCTGCCATCGCAGGGGCAACAGGAGTCTCCAGCGGCTCGGCACACACAATTCCACGCCTGCTAATGCCGGATCAAGTTGCGGGGCGCAGTCTAGCCGAGTTCACTTCAATAGAGCTGGTCAAGGAAGTGCTCAGCAAAGATGGCGAATTGATTCACCTGAGGGGTATCTGGAAAACTCAAAAGCAAGACATCTGGCTCGACAGAATCAATATGAACATAGTGCGACTGGAGTACACCAGACACATCCAGCCAACCACTATTTCACCGAGAGAACTGGAAATTTTCAAAGGTAAATTCACGCCTGAACAGATTGCCGACCTGGTAAAAATCCAAAGCAACATGAAGGACTACGACACGAAAGTCACCTGCACTTACTCGAATATTGCCTTCGATCAGCCAATTCCACTTGAAATGTTCGACTATAAACCCACCGCCAGGGTTCGGCAAAGCTGAGCTTGCCTGCAGGATTTCTGCACGCACCAAATTTATATCAATTTTTGTCTATTAGCTTGCCTTACTTGCGCATTCTTCGCAGTTGCTTACAAGACGTGTGTAGCGCATCTTAAGCCCCGACGCGATGCTGGCAACGGTGCCAAAGCTAGGATTTCTTTTTCCGCGTTCAACGCTGCTGAGAAACGATCGATCAACGCCTGAGGCTTCGGACAACTCTTCTTGTGAGAGTCCTAGACGTTTTCTTCGATGGGTTATGACCTCACCTAAACAACGATAGAGTTCTTTGTGTTTATGTCTATTATTTGGCATTTCTCGTTCCTCCAAAAAGATAGACGAACTCGTGGTAGTTCGGTTGCATCGTTTCATAATTATTTCTGCCGCAACTTTTGCGGGCTTGTCGAAAGAAGGAAACGAACCCAAGAACCGGAAGTCCTGTTGCATCAATAGTTTTCGGTTGTCGTTCGCCAAGCTGAGCTGTCAAAGAACCTAAAGAACTTTATTCGAATGAAATAAGAGTTTGTTCAGTTAACCGAGAGTTGGGAGACAAATCCACGACTAGACAAGAGAACCCTCGTGTACTCGTGGTTTGAGGTTCGAGTCGTCTACAAACCATCTTCGATCCAAAAATTGCACTTGGACTATGATGAATTGAAACGCTCATAAAGAACGAGAGTTGAGCTTCATAATGCCAGGCAAACAGAGGCAAAATTTTGTTACCACCTAATCGAAAGTGATGCTACTGAGTAATTTGAATGAATCTTCCATGACGCGCAAAAATTCTTCTGGCAAAGTGCAGGGAGTCTTGTGCACGTAATTCTGCTAGCACTTGCGCCGAGCCTTCTATGGTTGTGGTGGTTCTGGGCTAAAGGTGGAAAGCGCCAGCCTCTTGATCCGCTCGCCCGAGCGTTTGTATACGGCGCGATCGCCATCTTGCCGGCGTGGAAACTTGAAAGCATCGGCACGACCTTCATGACTCAAAATTTCATGCTCAACGATTTCCTCGTTATTGGACCGACCGAGGAAATTTTCAAATTTATCGCTACTGTTCTTGCACTACGCACATCAATTCCAGTTAAAGAAACATCGGACAGAATCGTAGTCGCTGCGGCAGCAGCACTAGGTTTTGCCTTCGCAGAAAATATCGGATTTTTCGTATCAATGAACCCGAGCACCATTGTCTTGAGAATGCTGGCAACCGTTCCAGCGCACGTTCTATTGTCTGTGCCGTGGGCGATCGCGGTTGGAAGAACGCGACGATTTACATACTCGGCATGTGCTCTCATCGTTATGAGTCTGGCACTATCAAGTTTCCTGCATGGTGCATATGATGCTCTTACCTTCAGTATTGGCTCCTCCCCAATTTTATTACTGGTACTGTTCGGGTTACTAACCAGCGTACTTTGGTTGATCTATCGAAAGCACATGGGCGAAATCGACGGCAACCATGTGCGAATTCGCTTTTCTGATTTTACAAAACCGCTGCAGTGGGGCTGGATTGGATTTATTTTTCTGTTGGGACTAGCGGTGTCAATTGCCCTTGCGCTCATCGCTCGCATTGAACTGCCATGGCGGCCCATGCAATATTCCAACGAAACATTGGGGGCTGGAGTGATCATTGGTCTTTTCTTTACTGGATTCCTGGCACCATTTTGCGCACCAAAGAAATCGATCTCGATGAGAGAATCCGCCATAGGACTTAGCTTGCTGGGTGTGTTTGTCGGAGTGTTGATCGGCAAAGAGATTCCTGTGTTTCTCAAATGGTCGCTTGGTTTAGCTATCATCGGCGCAATTGGTGGATGGTTGGGAGAAATGCTGCGTCCGAACAGTGTTGACGCCCCGGATAAATCGGACACTCAATTCCCGACTGACCCTCAACTCCCGACTGAAACATAATCATGTAGACGCCAGGAAGATTTTCCAGAACGGTCACTGTTAGCGGTCAACGAGGCCCAGCCTCACCAAACTGGATTCCATTCTATTAAAGGATTGGACATTCGCTGGTCTGTTATCTGAATGTTATTTAAGACAAGCATACTCGGCGCATCCCTCAAAAGAACGCAGGTTCAGTTTCGAACTGAATAGAACTGCAAACAGATCTTCATCAGGAGTTTCTCAAATGCCCAATTCAGAAGCGGATGCGATCGTTCAGAAAGTGCAAACTCAACTTGAAACACCCGGCCGCAATGCTGAGGCTCATGCTTATACACGGTTGCTCGACGAACTCAAACAATACAAAGAGCACAACGGCGCTGCTGCAACGACTGCTTTAACTGGTCAGCTTGAACAGTCAGGCATACTGCCCAAAGTCGCTGTGGGATGGCTGCAAAACGATTACGACAAAATCGATACTTATAAAGATGATTTCGGAATTTCCAAAGGTGAAGTAGCTGATTACACGAACAGAGGCGGTTCAACGAAAGCGGATCTTGATGCAATGCTAGCCAACCAACTGTTAAAAGATGACGGTGGGCACTCACAATTCGACTCAGTGGCAAAAAGAAACTGGCTAGGCGCAAGTGACGATTTGATTGATAAAGCAGATCTGCGAGCCTACGATCGGCAGGAGACTCGCGCAAAAAATAGAGAGGAGCGCCACCAAGGTTTGCGCGACGATGCCGCACCACTTTTCCAGGGGTCACCACCTTTGATGGCAATCTTGGATGCATCTCATAACGGTGAATGTGATGGACGGGTCAGCGAACGCGACATGCGTAGATTCCTGACCGCCTATGAAGTGAACAACAAGACTGAGAATGCTGGCACCAGTCCCTATACGCCAGAAAATGCCGCCTATGTTAGCGATTTATTGAACGGAAAATATCCTGAACTCACAGGTGAGAACTTCACCGGATTCAGTGCGCGCGCTCTTGCTCGAAGAGCAGGTCTCGATCATGTGAAAATAAACTCCATCGAAGATTATGATTCGCTAGTTGCTGTTTACGCCGCGAAAGATGTTAAAACTGCGCCTTCAGCAGAGCCACCAGAGCCACCTTGTATAACTGTGCAGGCAGAGAAAACTGCACCGCCAGACCCGGGAATGCCCAACCATAGCGATGTATTTGCTCAAGTTGATACATTGTCGACCTATCAAAAGGGTGAAGGGCAGTGGCACGTAGCTAAACGGCTTCTGAACGCAGGCAATGATGAGGGCGAAAAAGGTGCGTCAAACAAAGATGTTTGGCACCTGACCCAAGACATTATGAAGTTAGATGGCACGAAGAGTCTTGATGCGAAGGGAAGGTCAAGACCAATAGTCCATCCCGGTGATGAAGCACCTGTAGTGTCCAACATAGATACGCTGTTCGCGAAGAATCCGAAGTTAGCTCAATCAATCTTCAGATTGGAACGGAAAACTGCGGCTACAAAAGTGCAAGATCAAGATACTGGCGAAAAAGTCGAATGCTTCGATGAATACTGAGTTGTGTACTGTTCTATGAACTGAACATAGAGCGCCATGAACCGAATAATGTTAGCTGCCTCGCCGCAGCAAAAGCAGAAGCCATTGCCCCAGGGCGGTGGCTTTTGTTGGGCGCATCAAACCAGGCATGTTATCGGCAAAATGCCGGAAACTAGCAGCGAGAATGCGCTTACTAAGAATTTCAAAGCAGCTTCGCCCTGGTTTCACAATGTCTGAAGCGTGAAACAGCATTTCTGGACAGCGCTAAAGCCATTGAAGAACAAATAGAGTTTCAAAAAGAACACATGGAGACATTCCGATCTTCAATAGACAAGATTGAAATAACGCGGCAGAAAGTCATCGCCAGAATAGATCGTTCTTAACGCTGTTGATCGCTAGTGGCTGTTGATTGATATGGAAGCGCCCATACAGGAACTTGAGTGTGATTTTCTCGAATCATACCGATAGTCTGTTTCGTGCCACGAGCGATGAAGTGCTGTGTATTCTCTTTGTTGAGAACGTCGATCATCTTACCGATGTTGATCGATCCCCATCCTGTGGTTGCATCCCAACCAGGTCCGGCACTGTATCCTTTGACACCTTCGGCGGTGTTATTGCCCACGGTGATGTCGTGATAGACTTCAGGATTTGACTTGCCCAATCTGTATAGAGTTGGATTCCAGAAACCAGTTGGTTTGCCCGTAGCTTTACTGATCATCGCGGCAGCTACAGCTTCTGCAGGCGCGGAAGCACTTGTGCCACCAATCGCTTCGATACCGTCATCGGTGAATGTAAGCCATCCACTTCTAGGATCGCCGTTGGCGGCGATATCGGGAACGCCCTTACCCTTGAAAGCGGGATTATTCAAATTGTCAGGCATGGCCACACCTTGTTGATAGTCAGGCACTGGAGTCTTCAGTGATCTGCCACCACCAGTGGCGCCATTACCAAACCAAACCTTTTCTGAGCCCCAAGTTCCATCTGCATTCAAGATCAATTGCGTGCCACCAACACCGGTGAAGTACTTCAAGCCAGCAGGTTGATCAACGACTGCTTTCTTGCCTTTCCATCCGTCTCCAGCGCCATTGTCGCCTGATGCAACCGTAATCGTGATTCCCTTGAGAGCGGCTCTCTTACCGGCATCGTCCATCGCAGCTAACGCCTGGTCCGTCCAGCCCGGTTCATACATGCCCCAGCTTATGCTGGCATGAGTGATTTGATTTTCACCAGCTTTAGGGAATGTAATGCGGTCGATACCGTTAGGCATACCAGTATCATCGTTTGGAGCCTGAACCATAACAGTGGTGGCCTTGGGCAATGCTTCTTTATGGATAACACCGTCTAGAGCGTTCTCACCGTTTGCTCCTTTCGGATCTGGAGTCGGTGCTTCCTTCGCGACATTGATTATCTTGAATGTTTTTGGATCAATTCCTTTGGAGGTCAAATAATCATTCCAGCCTTCAGGCATGGTGCCACCAAGAGACAAGAAGCCTGTCGTCATGCCCTCCCCATCGAATCTAGGATCAGCGTTGTATGCCTTGAACACTTCCTGTGCATTAAGGGATCTGGCGCCAGAAGCTTTTGGTCTAGCAGCAGCATCAGCAGCATCATTGGCAACAAATGATTGGAAATCTGTTTGCACTTCAGGTGGCAGCTCGGAAAGCTTGACGTAATTTGTATGGAATTGCGGTCTGTTATCTAATCCCAAGACGCCTTTGATTTGCGGCGCGACTTCGGCAGGAACCGACAACGTTCCAGTTCTACCGCGGAAATTAACTCCGTTTTGTTCAAATCGTTGCAGATTGACCCCAAACGCATTTTGCATTTGCTCTGCAGATCCCTCGAGGATAATGCGTCCCGAAGCTTTGGTTTGATCAGCGACAGTGAGTCCGTGGTCGGCAGCAAATTTGTGGACAACATCGGAAGAGACTGAATCGGTACCGAATTTTGCTTCAATTTGTGCGTCTGTCAACGGAGTGCCGCGATCGATGTACCGCTCCATAAGGAAAGGTGTGCCCTTCGTCTTCGCCAATACGGTAACGCTGATTTGTTCAGCAGGACTGATATCGCCCACTAAATTACCCGTGGGAGCGACCCGATCTGTATAAAGGAGACGAGCTCTGTCACCTTCTAACGCGATGTTAGAAGCAATGCCGAGACTCTTGGCGCCGAATATTCCAGTTGGTGTGCTTTCTGCGGCAATGCCGGCAGCAGAAGTAAGACCAGGTATTCTGACCGACGAGATCTTGTCGTTCACATTATTCCAAAAATTATACTTAGCCTCGGAAAAGCCATCCATCCGCTCAGTCAATAAGAACTTGTTAGCGGCACCGGCACCGAGTCTGTAACCGCCCATGCTGACAGCAGAATTGACCAGAAATGAACCGCCTACATCGCCTAGCTCTACTCCGGCGGCGTTCAGGTCGCCCATCGTTTTGGCACTTCCAGCTTTGGAGTAAGCGTCCCCTATTGGTTTTGCCGATTCATAAAAGAAATAGCCACCGATTGCCGCACCGGCAATCAACCCGGCTGGTCCGCCTTTAGGTAACACTGTTTTGAGCACGGCACCCATAGCAGCCGAGGTAAGGATCGTTTTGGCCAGTTCCAATGGATGTGTAACAGTGTCCTCGAAGGACTTGAGCACGCCCTCAGGCAAATGTTCTAGCCCTTTGCCGGTAACGTCCACATATCTTGAAAGCGCGCTCGATGGAGCAGCGATGTTGTCCGGATTGAAGGCTTGGTGAACTAGGGCTTGTCTTGCCGCGTCATTTTGAACTACGGGGCTCACGTCATTTGGATGATCACCAGGCATTCGATTTCCTCGTTCATGTATCTAACGGCGCAGGGAAACAGCCAAGCCCCGCTGGGGCTTTTCGTTCACTCGTTTCATGCAACAGAGCTTGTACGCCTATAAGAATAAATCCAGGCGATGTTCCTGTACATTGGGGGAATTACGTAATTGAAAATCGGGCGCAGCCGGAAAAGCCCACAGGCAGAGAGCACTTAGCCTTAAATCTCGGATTTAATCTTGACTACTTGATTCACGTAAGATAGTGACGTGACAGATTGAATGAATTTGATTCATTCCCTCTCCCCTTCTGGAACAGTCGAGGAATCGGATTATGCTATGGAAAGTCGTGGTTGGTGACATCAATACCGAGGGTGCCAGCTCTGGCAATGACGCAGAGAAGCTATTAAACGATCTCCAACAGTCTGGCTGGGAAATTGTCACTACAGAAGTGATTCAGAATCCCGGCAAATATCAACTCGTAATCGTCGCGAAGAAGCGAAACTATTAAATTACTAGCCACCAGATATGGTGCAGAAGTAAGATGCGGTCTCATGAGTTAAGGGGAATTGCTCGCTAACAACCCTTATAGTGCCTATAACGCGTGATATAAAGAATATAGGCTTACTATTCGGCTAGTTAAAATTTGAGAACCGAACACCTCAGTGATCTCGAAAAGCTCCTAAAGTTGCAAGAGGGGCTGCACGGACCAAACAGCAGCCAGGTTGCTAAGGTTCTCGTGCGCCTTGCCAACGTTCATCTAGAACAACATGAGCTGGACAAAGCCGAGCCCCTCTACAAACGCGCGCTACTGATTGAAGGCTATGCAGACCAGCCGGCCGCTGATCAAATCAGGATTCACTTGCAAAAATTGGCTGCCAAAAGGTCAACCGACTTCACCGACGATCCTGCAAATCTGAAGATTAGCTCCGATCGCATTCCTACGTTTACCACCCCTCTGGAGCCCATCCAACCGGACAAAAGCGCTGTCTCGGACGAAGCATTCCTAGCGGCAAAGAAACAAGTGGAACAGTTGCGCCTGGTGCCAAATAACCAGACGGGTGCACTCGCGGATGCGTTGACGAAACTGGCAGACGTCTATTGCCGCCACAAAATGCTGGACGAAATGGAGCCCCTTTTGCTGGAGGCTCTACAAGTTCGTGAGACCGTGTACGGCACCAGTCACCTCAGTATTACGACGGATCTGAAAAATATCGCCAGACTGTATTATGTGATGGGTCAATACGAGATAGCTGAACCCCTGCTGCAGCGCGCAATCAGTATTCGTGAGGCTGCCCTCGGTAGATTTCACCCCCACGTGGGCGATGTCGCTGAGTGGTACGCACGTGTGCTGCGGAAGATAAATCGCATCGATGAAGCTCAAGAGATGGAAGCTCTGGTTTTAGAGATAGGAACAAAGCACGGCTCTGACTGGGACAAATACAAAACGGCCGGTCTTGCAGCTGTCAGTGAGGGGAATCTTTTTATCGCACAGGCGTTATGGTTAGCAGCTTTGGATGAAACAAAGGCTTTTCGCTTTGACGATCCCAGGCTAAGCGCCTCTTTGGAAAATCTTGCCGAAGTTTATTGGAAGCGCGGAAAGTTTGAGAAGGCCGAACCACTATGCAAACAAATTCTACAAATTTCAGAAAGCGTTCTTGGTCCAGAACACGCCGACGTAGCTCTGGCTGCAAATAATTTAGCTTTGGTCTGCGAAAGGCAAGGCAAGTATGTGGAAGCGGCTCTTCTCTATCAACAGGCCCTCTCCATCAATGAAAAACTGTTCGGACACACACACCCGGATACGCTAGCTGTTCGTGACAGCCACACAAAAGCTCGCCAAATGGCTCAGCGGCAGGTTGAATTGAAGGTGGGAAAAGCTGAAGGCAGATGGAATCGCTCCGGCTGGTGGAGGGCGATGCATGGCGGAGAAGTTTCAGACTAGCTAACACATCCATAATTTTTCGTCTGACATTAAATGCACCATAGTAAATGCACCATATTCGGTGCAAAACAAGCTACTGCTAGAACTCTGTCCAATGTGACCGACGCTATCTACGTCTCAGCAATCACCTGACTCTTGATCTTTGTCATCACTCGAGCTCGTTCCAAATTCCAGGAAGCACAAGTTCGGGCCATGCCTTCTTCAAACGGAATGCGATCAACGTAGTTCAGTTCACGCTCCGCCTTAGTGATATCAAATCCCTGATTATAGGCGGCAAGACGCAATGCCGGTCTGGAATATTGGCAGAGGAAGTTTTTCAGTGGTGCAGGAGACAGGGGAGCAATGATACAAGCACTATCAACCAAAAAGTGAGCCGCCCATTGAGGGATGTAAATACTAACTCTCGGCAGCCCAAGCCCATCGGCGATGGTATCGAACAGATGACGCTTCGAGATTTTTTGCCCATCGGTGAGATTGTAAATTTGACCGTAAGCAGTTTCGTGCAAAATTGCAGACTGTATTGCTCTGCAGAGATTGCCGACGTAAATGACGTTTGTGTCTTTGTCGCCAAGCCCGACCAACATAGCCCGCCGGGCTTTTAGAAGACTGATTACCCTGGGCATCCAGGCTCTTTCGTTCGGTCCATAAATAAAACCGGGGCGGAGAACAGTCACTTTAATCCGAGAAAAAATATCTTCGTGCAAAACAAGCTGCTCAGCGGCAATTTTCGAGTTTGCATAGGCTTCGCGAGACTGCATATAGGGCGCCATTTCGGACGCATCGTAGATGTGTGATTCACCCATGATCACCGACAAACTACTGATGTGAATCAGCTGTTGAACACCAGCTGTGATGGCAGCCTCAGCTATTGATCGCGTGCCTTCAACATTGACAACGCTGAGTTCCTCAAGCGTTGCCAGCGGCGCAATCGATGCAGCAGTGTGTATGACAACTGCTGAGCCAGCCATGGACTTGCTGATTTTATTTTGTTCAACTAATTCAGCAGTGATTATTTGTAGATTAGAAAACTTAGTCTGCAACTCCAATAAGCGACTGATATTTCCAGACTGTCTGACCAAGCCGACGACGTCGCAGCCTGCCAAGAGCAACTGTTCAACCAGATAGGTGCCGACTAAACCCGTTGCACCAGTGACAAAGATTCGGGTTTTTGGCGGGAATGACACCTGACGACCTATTGTTGAGCTGGGATTATTTATTGCCGGTTGTTGGCATATATCTAATGAGCGGCTGGTTGTAGTACTTTAAACTACACGTTGTGAGGTGAGCAATAGGAACCTTTCCAAGTTCTTATTAGTCAACTGGCACAATATTGTTCGGAAAGTCCTTCCACCAATGACTTTGGGGATGTGACGTAAGATCAAGAGAGGGAATCCGTATGCGCTTTCGCAGAAAGCTAGGCTACTTGTTGGCAACCCTTACCGCTGCGGTATCGCCGGTACTTGCCAACCCAACCTGCAACCTCGATAACGAAGTGGCAGATAAACTCAATTTACCAGTATATGAGTGGACTGATCCATCAGTTCCAACTAAGGGAACGATCGTGGCCATCCACGGACTGACATTCTATGCCGCGGCCTATGACGACTTTGCTAAGCACCTTGCAGAAAAAGGTTACCGAGTATACGCCGCAGACATGCGCGGATTCGGTAGATGGAAACAAGAAAGTAAAAAATTTGGTGGAGACGACAAGATTCACTTTACACAAAGCACAGAAGACATCGTCAAATTGCTGACTTACCTGAACAGTAAATACGAATCAGAGAAAGTAATTTGTCTCGGCGAGAGCTTGGGTGCGAATTTGGCGCTCCAAGTCACTGCCGAACACCCTGAACTAGTTCAAGCGACCATCGTCAGCGCGCCCTGTGTGAAAACTTGCGTGCACCCTAAAGCACGCTGGGCGGTTGATTTTTGGAAGGGCCTAGCCCATCCGAACAAACCATTCAATTTGGAACCTTACATAGAACCATACCTATCCAATGACAAAGCGCTGACTGCGTCTTGTATGGCGGATAAGAAGATCTGCAGAAGCATGAGTGTGGTCGAATTGATTAAGGCCACAAAAACCAACAAACTGGCAATCAATGAAATCGAGTCGATACCAGATACGATGCCAGTTCTGATCATGGCGGGCGAAAAAGATCGAGTCGTTAGCGCCAGTGCTCTCCCTAAAATGATGGCACGTTTGAAAACTAAAGATAAGAGCCTCAATGTGCTGCCCAATAAAGGACACCTTCTGATCGAGCATCAAAAGGTTGATCTGAGCGTCTCTGAAGTTGTCGATAGTTGGCTCGACAGCAGGCAACCTCTCTTTGTGGTTTCAAGCCTCTCACATCTATAAACAGGCAAAATGCTTTTTCCTCTGCCAACTCGGTTGGTCAGCAATTTAGGCTTCAGAGGCAATGGACTGCGCAAAATTGTGCGCGCAGTTTTTAAAGAATTTATCAATCACGAAATTTTGACACGTTGTGCCGCCATCGCCTTTTACGCCATGCTCGCCTTCGTGCCTTTGATTGCGGTACTTTTAGCTATCTCAGTGCAGCTCTATAACCTGTCTTCCTTTTTGTCGCCTCAATTACGTTGGGTGGAACATCAAACAATAAATGAATTGCAAAACAGCCTTCGCATCATGTTCCCCAAAGATGCCTATGACGTAGTGCAAATGCAAATACAGCGCATGCGACAAGCTCATCCTGTAACGGTTTTATCGATTGGATCGATTATTTCCTTGTGGGTGGCATCGACTTTATTCATGGCTGTAATGGACGCACTCAACCACATTTACGGAGTCCAAGAAAAACGCCGCTATTGGCGTCGCAGAGTCTTGGCTATGGTGATGACATTGATCCAATCCATATTCCTTCTGGGATGCTTGGGTTCAATAGTAGCTTGGCCACAAGTGATAAGCAGGCTTGGATTAGAGGGCTTCGCATCGTTTTTGCTTTCGCTTTTGCACCTTGCTGCCGCATTCGTAGCCACACTTATCAGTTTCGCGCTTACCTTCCAAATTGGTCCACCATCTAAGCAGAGAGTGTTTTGGATTACGCCTGGCAGTCTTTTTGGTGCTGCGATTTTCATCGCCATTTCGTTAGGCTTCAGAACGTATGTGCAAAATTTCGGAGCCTATGACAGCGTCTATGGATCACTTGGTGGCGTCATGGTTCTGCTGCTCTGGTTCTGGTTGACGAGCGCTGTGGTGCTGGGCGCAGCGGCGACAAACAAAGTGCTTGAGGAGCTACACGAGAATTCTGCGACATTGCTAACTTCCGATCGAGAGGATGTTCCGAGTCCACAACCAATACAGAGAGACAAAGAAGAAGATTCGGAATAAGGAGTGAATGAAAAAGATGACGCGAAGACTTTCGCCTCCGCGTCATCTTATTGCTCCGAACTCTCTAACTAAAGAGGTTAATGTCCCTTGCTGTTGCTACCAGCCAGTTGATCAATCCGGGTGTAGCAAGTCCAATCATCAAGGCGGTTGAGCCAAGAATCAGTTTGTTTGCAACTTGCTGTTTTGTGTCCTTCATAAAGAAGCCGCTAATCAGATAGAAACCTCCGTACACGATTCCCAGGATTTCGATGCCGTTGGCAACAATGTTCAACAATGCTTCCAGGTTGGCATGGTTATTCACTCTTACCGTTCCGGCGGTGTTGACACCAGTAACAAAAGTGGCGTCTTGACCCTGCGGTCCAATCATCCCATTAGTTGCTCCTTGGAGCATTGGCGCACCGGATGCACTGCTGCCCATCGGGAACAGCGTTGTAGTCGGACCGTGACTTTGCGCCGCGAAGGCGTCTTGCCCCTGGGGTCCGACAGTTCCGCTCGTTGCTCCTTGAAGGCTGGGGGTGTTGAAGAAATTCATTGTACTGGTACCGTCAGCGGTGCCCCCCATGGCGTGAGCTTTTGCTGAAACTACACTGTAAAAATTACGATGCAGGTTCTGATATTGGTAATCACTCTGCATTTCCAAAACCACCGCTCCTGTTACAGGAGTGATGACACGGTAGGCAATGCCTAAAAGCACAGCGGTAGCCGAATCACCAAGCCCTGCACACTTGCGAGCTTCATCGGCAGCCCAGATCGTGGACAACCGGCTAGCCACAGGAAAGTCGTAACTAGTAGATAGGGAGTGCGTATTCGGCACCTTTTCACGCACTATGTCGAAGTTTGCACCACCGGCGAGAGAACCGTTGAAACATGTGGTCAAGTCTTTTTCGACGGAGCTGTCCTGAGAGATTGTGCGAAACACAGGACTTGCAGAGGGATCTAATTTATTTAGATAATTTTTTACGCCGTTAGATTGATATGCGTCAATTTGATATTCGTATACTTTCAATCGGTGTTCGCCACGGTTCATAAGCGCTTGCAAAGGCTCCTGATCGTTTTGGAAAACCAATGGCTGCGGACCGTGTATCCAAAAGATTGCTCCGTGAGCATTGCGTCCGATATGCTTTTTGGCGGCCAATAAAGCGTTGGTATCATCGCAGCCACCACCATATTCCACGTTTCGCAGACGATTGATCGCTTCGGCGACGGAGAGCGTCTCGACACTATCGCGATGATCCGCCACCATCACTTTTGTCTCAATCGATTTAGGAATGGTAGCCAGAGCGCGCACAATCTCTTCCTGATGGCTACCGATTGCCTGAGAGCCATCGATAACAACAGCAAGTTTGTGCACATCTTTGTTCAAGTTCACTACTAATCTTTCCGAGATCACCATGTCCTCTTTGGAATGTGTGGCTCTCGCAGAAAACCCGGCGAAGTCACTCTTTCTATGAGCTATAAACTGATAGGGTTTGGGATTACCTGGTGCTATTTGGGCGGTGTAGACGTATGTGGCATTTTTCATTGTCGAGCTGGAATCTTCACCGTTAGACGTAATGGGAGCATTACTTTCCAGCTTCACGTCGGTTGCCGCGTCGCTCACACCAAAGTTAGATGAAATTATGCGTGGTGCCGTAAAACTAAAGTCTCGTTTCGATTTTGCATCGAGGGCCGTTGTGATACCAATGCGGACTTTCATTTCACCAAATTTCGGAACGGGAGATGCTTGCATATTGATAATGCCAGGAGCGGTTTCGGTAATTAGCAAAGGATCTCTATTGTGCTTGGCTATCCATTCATAAGCCTGAACGACTCTTTCAGTGGAATTAAAGGCCGCTTCCTGTGGAATGCCATTAATCCAGAGTGTAACGCGAGAGACCGTGGCACCTGGTGGCAACGCGATCTTAGCCTGGGCTTCTTGACTTTGAGTTGATTGATTTCCAAAAACCATGGTCCAATACATGACCGCCGTCAATGAATTTGCGTCCACGTGACCACTCATTTTTGACTCAGCCAAAGATAATCCAGTCACCTTATGTGGTGTCGTTTGATTTACATCCTGATAAGACTGGTAAAGGGCGTCTTGAGGTTCATGAGATTTTCCGGTAAGGAAGAACAACATTTTCTGCGCATCTAGCGCATCCACACGCTTAAACGACTCTGCCACAGACAGTGGCGGATAGTAGCTATTAATATTTGAAGAAATTTCCAACTCGGGTGCCGCATTGATGTTTTTCAAGATCTGATAACCAAGATCGACCTGACGCTGATCTTGTGAAACAGCAAACTTTTCGCCAAGTGATACGGCAAAGCCGCGTAATTCAGGACCTATCGCCAGTGCGTAGGCAATTAAACTGCCCGCGCAAGCCCAAGAGAAAACTGACAAAGCCTTTTTTCGATCGACTCTCAACAAAAGATTTTTTGCAAGATCGGCGCAATAGAAGAGGGTTAAGCCAGCGAGAATCATCACTACTGAAGATTGGCTTAGTCCATCCATTATTGCTATACCGGCGAACAACGAGAATATGGCTAAAGCACCACCAATTACAAAACCATTCAAGAGCCCTAACAATCTCGGCTTACTGTTTGCTTTTTTAAGTGAGTATGCGACCACACTGCAACAAATCAAAGAGAGCAGGCATAAGAAAAGCCACCGAGAGCTGGAAGCTGATTCCACACCATTCGAACTAAAAACGGTTAAAACCGCGAATGTTGTTACCAGCGGAATGACCGCTCCCCACAGAGGAGTAGAAACTGGAAGCGGACTGAACAAGCCTCGAGTCGAATTAGCGATCGCAGCCTTCATCTTTCTCTGCTGGATAACGTGGTGCACAGAGAAAAGCAGCAGAATTCCCCAACCAGCAAACAATACAGGTGCGGAACCCGGCACCATCATGGCAAAGCCGATGACTGCCAAGGCTGAAAGAGCCAAAATCCGGCTGAGATTTAGATCGCCATCGCCAAATTGAAAATCTTCATCATCGCTCGAATGTTGCCAATTCTTTTCTTCAGTTGATCTGGTGCTTTGCCTGCGCAGAGCGTCCGCTCTCAACTTCGCCAGATCGTCTGGTGAAGCCTCCGCAGGGTCGTGTTCCTTAGTAATCATGATTTTTGTCCTCGCAAAAGAGTACGCGCCAGCAGGCGCGTCGGCACTTTCGCGCGAGAACGCGACAGTGGCAACGCACTTACTGAATGCAACGTTTGACCTAGTAAATTGATCCTGATAAGCCGAAACTCGACTACTACTCGACTTTAGCCCAGCGGCAATTTGATGTCAAGGCGGGTTATTACTAGTTTTAAAGAAGCAAAAGAACGATGGTAACTCCCAATAACGCTTGCCTGTAACGGTCGAGCGAACATTGATTCTGCCGTGAGATAATGGTTCGAGTCAGAAACGGGTGGACTATGAGTGAGATTAGAGAAGAGCTTGAAACAGACATAAGTGGTGCCAACACTTACGAATTAGCTGAGCAGGTTTCTGACAAGATAATGGGTCATACGCAGCCGCCAGTGCAGCACGACAAGCTATGGCACAAATGGGAGCGTGCGCTGCTGTCTGCTCTTGTGCTTCATTGCGCATTGTCGCCGGATGGTCGACCAGCATTCGAGAAGATCCATCAGTTTTTACTGTCGCCTGAGTTTGGTCGCGACGAAGTTCTAAGCGCACTAACCAAACCGGAAGAAATCGCAGCTGTGGAAAAATTCGAAGCTAGCCTCGCGCTCTCTCCAGCCAAGCCGTCAACGCAGATTAGCAAGTTGATGTTGAATCGCTGGTCAGGAACAATCGCCGGGCTGGCTAGTCGCATTAACAAAATGCGCTTCGAGACTCCGGATGTAGTGAGCTAAAAGGCTCCAACAACTAAAGGCGCAGTTTCCTGCGCCCTTGTAATTAATGACCAACACGGTTGGCTTTAAGTTAGACAGCGTAGCTTGTTTCGGATGAACCGAAGCCAAACTTCGAAAGTCTTTCGAGAGGCATATCATCGACGAACTCGACGACGAACCTATTCTCAACGATTTCAAATGATGGAGCTGGAAGATGGAAGACTCTGAATAGACCAGTCAGATCAGACATGCTCAATTCCATAGATTTGAACTTCACAACTGATCCGTAAACAACTGGCGAGCAGGTCCAAGTTTCGTCGGTTTTCTTGGTGACTTGGAACAGTCCTTTTTCCTTCGTCGCAATAGCGGTGACCATGGGTGTCTCCTTGGGTTCGATGCAGATAAACAGTCTACTATCGCCCAACGCAGAACGGACGTGGCTGAACAATATACTTATATTTGCCTTTACTTAAGAAGAAATTTTGCCCGCTATGAACGGCGGTGCCCAACTCAACAGTATATAGATTGGCTATCGAAGCCACTGTTCCAATGCGCTGATCTAGCCAGTCTCGAAGCATCACCACATGTGACACCACACTATGCTCGGGCAATTGTGGATTGTTTAATGAATCACGACCGACGCATTTTCGCATTCGAATGAAACGTCTGTCTCCATGAACAGCATCTTCAGCAGATCTCGGTAGAATCCGTAGAGTGGAATACGACGAGCAACTTCGTCGCGCATCGTATCTCTGTTCAACTTAAAGGAACGGTGCGACGGTCCAGCCATATGATCGATTTCTAGATAATAGTTGCCTAGCGGCTGCACCTGGATCTCAAACAGCCGGTCATGCCATTTTGCCACGCTCTTTATCGCTCTCCAACCGGTCTTCTTTCTTTCAGATGGATCGCAAGTAAGATAATTTTTCGTCTCTATAAATTCCAACAATGGATCAGTAGGCGAGCGACCGTTGCCCGGAAGAGCAACAAAAGCAAGCTCGTCCAGCTTCTCCCAGTCCTTCCCAGCGACGGTGACGCCTTGCAATTTCTCATGAATTTTCAAGCAAGTTGCCTCATCATCACAGACGATCTTGATACCAAAAATGTCTTTGACGAACTTGCTGTAATGCCGCAAATGCTTATCACGAGAGACCAACTGGTCGATCATGAACAATTCGTCCGTTACCTTATTCCAGAGCTCTTCTTCCGCCTTGACGCGACTCGTCAAACGATTCACACCTGTGTCAAGACACCCGACGGGCAGGTATTCGATGAAGTTCGCTGATAATTGAAGGGGCACCCAATCCAAATCTTTTTTATAGCGGAAGTTATCCAGCATCTGATTTCCGAGATCAATGTCCATTACCGAGAACAAGGTCTCGCGGGTAATGCGCTCTCGAATCAGGAAGGGTCGGTCTTCGTCTTCGTCACCAGGAAGCACACCGATGACATTGCTGTGCAACTCAAACTCGCCTTGCAAAACAATCGACGAGAGCAGGTGAGAGAGAATGTGGAGATGGCGCTCTCCGTCCAAAATGTTTTGGCGGAACGACTCACGAACGCTCAGGATCAGATCGCGCTCCAGCTCGATCTTCAGATGCCGTCCAGGATTAGCTTCCTGCTCGGCCTTCTTATCAGCTAAAAACGAAATGAAGCGATGCAAGATTGGATCGTGCATCGCCATCAACAACGGTGATTGAGTAGGATGCAATTTGTACCGCCCCGAATTGCTCAGCCAAGGCTAAGTCTATTCCGATCTAAGCAATTAGTCGAAGCTTTACGGGCGGATATTTACGCAACGTGACTGTAATTTAACGCAAGGGGCTGTTCGACGGTGAACCGGTTACAGCATTTTCATTCTGTGTTTGCTGGGCAACTCGAGCAGCAGCGCTGATAGGGTCGAGCATTTGGACCGACGGTCGCTGTAGTTGCACGGGGCTATTAATCAATCTGATAATTGCGACGACGAAAACAACTGCCCCCATCGGCACAAGCGCCTTGGCTCCAAAGGCTAATAGGAGCGGCAATGGAAGGAATACCATGACCGCGACCGCGGTGACAATGGTATTGAGATGATCGACTCTCTTTTCGATCGTCGGCAACGCTTTGCTCGGATTTTCCAATGGTCATCCTCTTTGAAGCTAGAGAAGCATATATCCGATTGCTACAAAAATGAATGAGATAAATACGAATTAGTCTATGGATCTTATAAACGCCGGCCGCCAAATGCAGCGCTTATTTATTACTATAAGTCCGTCCAGAATTCAGCTCAAAGCCATCATTGACTTTCATCGATGCCTTAAATTCTTCGTCGATCGGGTCGAAGATATAGACTTCGCCTGATTCAATGTCATAGACCCATCCATGCAATTCAATTTCCCGCTTCATGATTCGGCGCGCAATGCACGGAAGCGTTCGCAGATTCTCTAATTGGACAAGCACGTTAACTTGAATTGCGGCGCTGATCGAACATTCCCAATCCAACTCGCAGTAGTCGCGGGCGATTATTTCTCGCGTTCTTTCTGTATGCCTGAGCCATTTTTTGACGGCGGGCATCAGTTCCAATTTGTCTGGTTCCAGCAGTCCCTGCATGGCACCACATCCAGAATGTCCGCAGACAATTATCTCTTTCACATTGAGGTGATTGATCGCATATTCGATCGTCGCTTCCTCACCGTGAATGTGGCTCTCTGATTCGTAAGGAGGCACGATATTACCAGCGTTTCGAATCACGAAAAGGGAACCTGGATCGGTCTGCGTTATCAGATTTGGGACGACGCGTGAGTCGGAGCAAGTAATGAAGATTGCGTCAGGAGACTGTCCTGCAGCCAATCTTTCGAAAAACTTTTCGTTCTGAGAATGAATCTCAGATTTAAATTGATGAAGACCAGGAAGCAACTTGAGCATTTGTGAACCTCAGCACAGCAATTTAAGTTTACTGCGAATGGCGTCAATGCGGCTAGTAGATGACTTTTTCCTCGTAATATCTCTAAAGTGACATTCCCTTAATTAGCTTTGGCGGAAAAACGATTATCCTTATTGACATTTGCCATTAACCCTGGAAAAACACAATGCGCGCTTGGTTCATTCTACTTTCATTACTCATATTCATTAGTGGCGGTTCATTCTCCGCTCTCGCCGAAGAGTACACCAACGAAGAGCTTGGTATCACGGGCGGCGAACATAAGCCACTTACATCGATTCAGGCTTGGTCTGAATTGCCGAAAGGCAATGCCAGCTCGATGATGATGAGCGCTGAGTATTCAACGCGTCATGGCTACATCGATCAGGCAATTAAACAAAGCAAAAAAGCCCTTGAGCGAGACTACGACGACATCGATCTGCATCAAACTTATGCAGAGGCTTTGGAGAACAAAATCAAAACTCAAGACGAACGCGACCCTTATCTATTCAATGAATGTGTCAAGGAATGGCTGATGGTGCTGCGCAACGAAGTCGGTGACGAATCTGGTCTGACGTTCCACGGTATTGGATTGCCGGTTATGCAGCGCTTGTATGAAGACAGTGCTCGTGGCGGTGTGGCACGCAAACACCTGATTGAACTAACTGGTTCACTTCCTAAAGGTTACGAAACGAACGCTCGTTATCTCAAACGGATCGCCAAAGAAGCCGATGCTCACGTAGCCGGCAAAATTATTGCCAAGCCGAAAGCGAGTGCTGAAACGCATTAGTTTCATTGGAGTGCCACTTGACTCAGGATAAAGCGGCCTTACGCCTTAGTTGGTGCGAACAAGTCTAGCTGGTCGAATCGATCGCCGAGAACTTGCTTGCTGTCTGCGGCAAGCCAGCGGTCTAACACTGTTGCGTAAACGTTCCGGAAATCAATTTTGTACTTAAGATCGCCGTCCTGAAGATCGGTAAGACTTGGGTGATCGCCAACAACACCGCCCTTGATACTACTACCGAGCACCAGCATCGGTGCGGCCGTGCCATGATCTGTTCCGCGCCCGCCATTTTCAGCCACTCTCCTGCCGAACTCAGAAAACGTCATGACGACAACATCTTGATCTTTGTGCTGAGCCTCCAAATCTTGCTGAAAGGCATTCAAGCCGGCTGATAATTTTCGCAAAAGCTGATCATGATTACGGCCCTCATTTGTGTGAGTGTCGAAACCGCCAAGGGTAATATTGTAAATCTTGCAATTGACGCCACCGGTAATGAGCTGAGCGATAAATTTCATTCCCTTGCCAAAGCTATCGTTCGGATATTGCGCAGTACTCTTGTAGTTTTGAACGATCTTGTTTAGATAATCCGATGCAGCCGTAGTATCCATACCGACTGCGCGCAGTTGATCGACATACTTTCGATCCAGTTTGAAGTCCTTGTAAATGTCATTGAATGCATTTATTTGAGCAAGTCTGTCTGCTTCGTTTTTGGGATCTGCTTTGAACTGGAAATCTGCGACGTTGTTAACGGAAGGGACAATCACTTTTTGTGCGGACAATGTTTTAGGCAAAATTGGGTCTACATTGATCGCCGGAAAGAAAGTATCAGATGCATTTGCCTTGCTCGGCGCGCTGAGGTCAAGATATCTCCCAAGCCAGCCAGTGTCTTTCACTTTTCGCGGCTCGGCGGTCTGCCAGATTTCAATAGAGCGAAAATGGGATCTGCTTGGCTCCGGGTAACCGACGCCCTGGATGACTGCTAGTTTGCCCTTTTTGAAAAGTTCAGACAATTCCGGCATGCCGTTGTGTAATCCGACACTTTGATTCAGCTGGAGCACATCCTTTTGCTTGATACCAATCGTTGCTCTCGCCTTGTAATAAGCATCATCGGTAAAAGGAATGACAGTATTCAATCCATCGTTACCACCGGCTAGTTGCACCACCACGAGGATTTTGGATGAACTCGAGCGCGGACCTGCCTCAGCTGCCAACGCAAACAACTCAGCGACGGATAATGAGGCATAAAGCCCAATGCCACCCTTTAGAAAGCTACGTCTAGTAATACCCATAACTTCTCCTACGCAAGTTGATATGACGGCAGGGTCATAATCAAGTGAATCAATCCACGCATTTTAACATCAAGTACTTTGCCAGTGGGCGCTGTATCCTGCTCATGTCCGTTTAAATCGGTCGCCACATAAGCCATGAGCTTCTTTCTCGTGTTGCGCGGCACATCGCCATCCACCAGAGCCGCCAAAAGATTATCGACCATGTCCGAGGCGCTGCTGACATTATATTTCTGCGCCAATTTGGTGGGATTGATATAACCATCTGCGGTATCAAATTTCTGCGTGCTGATTCTAGCTGCATAATTGAACCGTTCCATCATCGTGTCGGTGGCAATCCAAGCCATGCCTCCGTCCCAACCTTTAACGTTGGGCGGTTCAAACAGATTTTGTCCCATTCGTGCCATCAGCGCTGACAGATCGCCGTCAAGTTTTTGCACTTGAAGCGACTTAACCGTGCCAACAACTAACTCCGCGGGACTTTTAATTTTTCCGTGATAGGACTTATCAGTGCGAAAGGATTTGTCCAACAAAATGGCTTTGACGACACTGCGCACGCTTCTGTCATTGGCGAGATAAACCTCGGATATTCGTTCCACTGTAGAATCATCTGGATCGTCATAAGCGAGAAAACTAATTAGCTTCTTTGAGATGTATTTTGCAGTGGCAGGTTTGTTGGCAAGAATATTGCAAATGTCCTCGCCATTCAGATTGCCCTTCTGACCCAAAAAAGTCTTTTCGCCGGAGTCATGCTGTTTCTTGTTGAAGTAAAAGCTCGAAGGCGCCGCCCATCCTGTAAAAGCGCGGGCTGCCTCTTTAATATCTGCTTCAGTGTAATTGCCGATGCCCACCGTGAACAATTCCATTACTTCGCGAGCATAATTCTCGTTTGGTTTGTTCTTCCGATTCTGTTGGTTGTCCAGCCAAATGATCATGGCCGGATCCTTGGACACTTCGATCAGCGTCTGCTGAAAGTCACCTAGTCCGTTGCGCCGAAAAAGTTCGTTCTGCTGGTACATCAGGTAGGGATTGCCGACTTTCGCATTGGACGTGGCAAAATGCCCATGCCAGAAAAGAGCTAGCTTCTCCTCCAACGGACGCTTGGTGTAGGCCATACGGTAGATCCACCAGCGTTTCACGTCGCCCATGTCTGTGAAATCGAATTCTTGCTTACTAAGAATGTCATCCAGGTGGTCGTTCTTGACCTTTTCGGGGTTGGTCAGCTCTTCCACCGACGCCTCGAAACCCAGACCCTTATAGTATTTGAGCTCGTCCGGCGTCGACCCAAAGCCTGTGCGTCTGAGCAGATGTTCAATCCAATAATCATCAGACTTTGAATGCATAACTGGCATCTCCGGATGATTTTCCTATTCTAGACTACCGGTGCAATGTGCAGGTTTGATGAAGAACTAAAGTCTCGGGTCAAGATTAACATCTGGGCGCCGGCGAAGTATTGCTATGAGCGCTCTGACGGCTTATCGTCCGCATTTAATTCTTTGACGCGGGCGTAATCAATTCTGCCAATTATGCTTCTGCTCCCTTGGATGGGACCGTATTTATTCATCCAAAACAGCAAAACCTCTTTCAGAACCCGTGGATCGACTCCCAAGTTCTGCAAAATGGTAAGAGCAAGGGAATCGGAACTCTGGATAATGGCGATCAGCAGATGTTCGCACTCAATTAATTCCTGACTGCATTGTGACATGACTGAACGCGATTGCTCTAAGAGTGTGATTGCGGACTTGTGCATCTCCATCTCTTTTACAGGAACCTCGTGGACAGGCACGAGAAGCTTAATCTGATCGTTAACGCTTGCAGCATTCACTTTCGTGTACTGAAATGTACTGGTAGTGCATTTGGTGCCACCGCTGACCAGTCCAAACAAGATGTGTTCAGTTCCCAGACGGTAATGACCAAGAAAGACTGACTGGTCAAACGCCTTAGCCATTGCTATTTGAGCTTGGGGAGCGAACCATCCCGAAACTGATTTTTCTCGAGTTAACGTTGCAGCTGGTTGTTTAGACGAGGTTGAGGGTGCAAAGACTTCCTTTATTATTGGCTCACCATATTTGTCTTTCAAAGAACCATGCGGTCTCGGCGGCAGTCCAGGAGCCCCTGTGTCTGGACTGCTTGTGCTAAACATCGAGTCAAACAGATTGGCATCTTTGAGATTCAGCATTTCAAAAAGTGCTGCATCGAGGCCCTTCAAATCAATCCCGATGGAGCGAAGCAACTTTACGGCGGACGAGTCAAACGACAAAATCCCATAGAGAATATGTTGAAGACCAGCTTTTCCTGAACCCGCTAAATCTATGGCTTTATCGAGTGAAAATTGACTTCCCCTGGAAAAAGGAATCGTGGATTTGTCGACAAAAACGTATTCATTTTCCTTAGCACTCCACTCATCAGGATTTCTCTTCAACATATCTTTAGCCGACATGGTCTTTAATAATATGGTCCGAATCAATTCATCATGTTTAACAGAAAAGTCGGCGAGAATAATAGAAGCGGATGATACTTCGGGGAGGGCAAGCGCCAGCAGCAGCTCCTCAGTGCCGGTGAATTCCCGACGCAAACTGCGCGCCTGCAGCTGAGCAAGGTCGAGGATCTGTAGTGCCTGATAGGTGAACTTGTTGTTGTCCATATCAGCTAAAGGAACAGAGGGAGCCGTCAATTTGATCTTACACGTCCGGGATTAGTTAAGAGAACGAACGTGACAGATCTATGGAGTACAATCCACTGTGGAAACCATTAACTGAGGAACCAATGTTCGTTAATTGCAAAGATACGCCCACCAAAGATCTCTATAAAATTTTGATTGGTGCGATTGTACCTCGACCTATTGCCTGGGTCTCGACTTTAGGATCAAATGGATTGACCAACTTAGCACCGTTTTCTTTCTTCAATTGCTTTGGAGTTGATCCGCCGATGGTTGGCTTTGCCCCAGCGTTTAAGTCGATTAAGAAGGATGGAGACAAGGTGATCCGCGTGCCCAAGGACACCCTCCGCAACGTTGCAGACACAGAAGAATTCGTAGTCAATTTAGTCAGCCGAAGTTTAGCCGAAAAGATGAATCAAAGTAGTGCTGAATATCCCTCTGATGTGAGTGAGTTTGAAAAAGTTGGAGCAACGCCGACGGCTTCGGTGAAAGTGAAACCACCACGGGTAGCGGAATCTTTAATCAACCTGGAGTGTAAGTTGATCCAAATCATTGAACATGGAAATAATAATTTAGTGTTGGGAGAAATTCTTGGAATCCATTTGGCAGACAATGTTGTGACCGAACAGGGTCATATCAATAATGACGTTTTGCAAGCCATTGGAAGAATGGCTGGGGGTTGGTACACAACTACCACGGATGGCAACTTTGAACTAATAAGACCGAGCGCTTCTTAGAATCAAGAGTGAACCTCCATCACTGCATACGGTGGGAGATATAGTCTTCTCGGTTAGAGACTCAACTTTGGTGCCGCACCAGATGTGGTCTCCCAAAGCGCAGATACATGCAGCGCTTCCAATCCATCTCCGACGGACAGATTGCTGCTTCCTGTGTAGAGCACAATGCCACGATGAAACTTCTTGCCAGTAAGCTCTTTTAGAGCCTTCAAGCCCTTGAACGTATTGGTGTCAATCGAGCTAGATGATTTGCACTCAATTCCGACTATCTTTCCATCGGCTCGCTCAAGAACAATATCCACTTCCTGCCCGGATTCGGTCCGGAAATGATACATCTTAGGCTGAGCCTCACTCCAACCAATTTGCTTCATAATTTCCATAACAATAAAATTCTCAAAGACGTGTCCCAGTAAGGGTCCATCGTTGCTCAATGCTGTGCTGCTAGATCCGATCAGGTGGCACAATAGACCTGTATCGTTGATATAAATCTTTGGAGACTTAACCAGTCGTTTACCTACATTGCTAAACCAAGGCTGCAGAGGCACCACTAGAAACAGCGCCTCCAGAAGAGATATGTACGTTTTCAATGTCGTGAGCTGCACGCCAAGTGACCGAGAGAGTTCCGAGTTGTTGGAAAGTCCGCCAGAGCGCGCAGCCAACAAAGCAAGCAATCTGGGAAATACAGTCAGCTGTTCAACATTGCGAAGATCACGGACGTCTCTTTCTATAAGTGTGGTGATGTAACTAGACATCCAATTCTTGCGTCTAGCAAAGCTTTCTCGTTTGAGCACGTCGGGGAAACCACCCCTTGTCATAGTCTCTATTAATTCAGATAGAGCAATCTTCCTCTTGTGCTGGGCAAATTTATGCCCACTAAAAACAGAGTCGATGAACGCCTCGCGCTTCCCTCTAATCTCTCCCTGCGACACGGGCCAGAGGTTATGTATTTCCATTCTTCCTGCTAGGGAATCGGCCACTTTTGGAAGAGTTAAAACATTGGCTGATACAGTCAGAAAGAAACGCCCCGGAGCCCGATTCTGATCCACAGAACGTTTTATGGGCAGTAGCAACTCTGGAGCGCGCTGAATTTCATCTATAATCACCCGTTCTGGAAGCCCCTCGATGAAGGACTGCGGTGCCATGCGGGCGGCCGACAATGTAGCGAGATCGTCTAATGTGACGTAAAAAGGCTCATCAGCGCCATGAAACAGCCCCTTCATCAACGTACTCTTTCCCGTTTGACGCGCTCCAATGAGCATAACAACAGGCGTATCAGACGCTGCTTCTAGCAAAATATTCTTTAAGTTTCGCGGAATAAGCATAGGAACATTGTATCCTCAAAAGTCAATTTCCGACACACTAAAAGTCAATTTCCGACACTTCAAAAGTCAATTTCCGCGAATTGGAAACACAGTCGCCGTCGTACAATGCGACACAGATGGAAAAAAAACTCTCAACCCCTTGAGTAAAAGCTACCGATTGCCGTACTCAGGTTCTATGACGTTTGATAAGTCTGAAAAGTATTGGGCTGGAAAAACGCATGCCGAGAGCCACAAACCAGACGAAAACCGAATATACGAATTATTCGCTGGCAAATTTCATTTCCAAATTAACACTAAGTTTAAGGCTGGGATTTTAAAAGAATACGAAATCAATGGCCCTACTGTTGTTCATTGATTGATTAAAAATTCGCCATACATTCTGGAAATCCGGCATTCGAAACTTTGCCCGCCTACTTCCAAAAACGACTTCGCCCCGCCCTACAAACATTGATTGCAGCTGCGGCCGCAGCGGGCGAAGTGCGAGCTGATGTCGAGCCATGCGATCTGTTGCAAGCAGTCGCGAGCCTCTGTATGCCCAGTCACGACGGCACGGATCACACGCAGCCCATGATTTCCTTGTTGATTGACGGGTTGCGCTATGGTGCAACCTCATCGACGAATCTCAAGAAGCTACCCTAAGTTCAACTACGCCTCTGTTTTAAGAAAGGCTTTTCGCATCATTTCCTTTACTGCCGGCGTCCACTCAGAACTGTTAGGCCCACTCCATCCGTACGTAAGCACGGTCCTATCTAACTCCATTGGCGGGTTAAGCATTCTTGTGGCTTCGCGATATGCATCAGTTCTTCCACCCACCTTAATCAAAAATTCGTGACCGGCTCCGGGTCCCAAGATTTCATGGGCAAATTCATCGGACATTGGTTTAGTGACATTCGTAATGTGAAAATCGGTCGCGAAATATTTCGGAAGATCTGCTGGAAGTGGTCCGCCAAGAGAAATAGTTCCTACTTCCGCTCGAGCGGCGGTTGTACTAAGTACTCCACCTGCTTCCAGAAGTCTATGCGCCGCGGACTCTGCGATTTTCGCGGTCTCCGGTGCCACTGCTTCCGCGATGGTCGCCGCCACTTCGCCAGTCTTGAGTGGATTCATAATATTCGCCCCGTCGCCAGTCGTAATTTCAATCAAGTATTCCAAGGCAACATTACCGTGATGTTTCCAAGCATAGAAATGTCGTCGCAGCATGCTGGTTTCTTGCGCTGACCGTAATGGCACCGTATACTATACCGACTAAAATTATTTCGTCATCGCTCGCAAAAAATCGAAGCACTCAACTCTAGGATTGAATCCAATCATTTATTCGAGATCCTGTCGCAGTGGCAAATTGTTTGCCACGTCACAGTTAAGCGATGTGGAGTTCGAGTGCGAGGTAAGATTGGTGTTGGAACTCACACAATAGTGATGCAGCCGAATTTCTAAGGACCGTGTAGGCGCACTTGTAGAAATCTTGTAGGCACCATTTTCAAGCTACATAATGCGAATATCGTCCAGTGGGTATTATGTTATTACTCACAGCTTGAACACCTTTCGTCGAAGATCAAATTAGTAAAGTTGTTTCCAACAGTGGCTAATCTAGACAAGTTGCGTAAAGCTATGATTTCGCAGACTCTAAACCGTAAGAATGCGTAAAGATACGCTTACCGAATTGGGTATTTATGCGCATTACGGACGAACTGCGTCCATCAGCGGGGACGAAGAGTGTCAAACGTTTGCGCCGCAGATTATGCGAGTTTCGGTAAAACAAACTACTTACTGTTGTTTTTGTTTCATTGAATCGGCCACTGTAGGTGGTTCGTCTTCTACAATCTTAGCTGTTATAAGAAGCATTAGTTCGGTTCGCGAACGACCTTTGAGCGTATTCCTGAATAATGCACCGAGAACAGGAGTTTCGGCCAAATAAGGAAACTTCGCTATTTGAGATGCTTCATTTTCGGTAAATAGTCCGCCTAGAACCAAGGTCTGTCCGTCCTTTATTCTCACTTGCTGAGTCATAATATCTCGAACATTGAGTAGCGTCACAATAGTTGGACTGCTTGTTGAACCGAAAGTCTGTGGCGCTCCTAGCGGGGTGGATACTTGAGGACGCAATCGCATTGTAATGAAACCGTCATCACTTATTCTCGGCAATACGTTTAAGAAGATGCCCGCTTTGGTCAACTCCACATTTGTTGACACCACTCCAAGACTCGTCGTCGAAGTTACCTTGTGAATGACCTCGCTAGCCAAGGTTATTAGCGCTTCCGTATCATCCACTACTACTACACTAGGATTCGCTACTAATTTTGCTTTGTTTGTTTGCAGCAAAACATTCAACGTAACGTTCAGTGCTTGTGGAAAAGTAGATATGTTTGCGCTACCACCGGCGGCATTACTGAGTGTCAAGAAATTGAGTGCTGACTGTGCCGCGGTTGCTGCGCTGACGCCCGCTATAGTAGTTGTGGAAGCTGGCAGGAGCACACCTACTAGACCGGTAAAGGGAGACGCGGCGGTATTTGTCGGGGCGTTTGAATTGCCCATGACTGAACTTGATGCCCCCTGCCCCTGCAAATTCAATGTGGCACCAAGTTGCCTTATCCCTTGCGATGTTAGTTCGACCATAGATGCTTGGATGTGAACTTGCTTCGGTCTTTGATCGATAGACTTAATTGCGCCTTCTGCAAGAATGATTTCATCGGCGGTTCCGAGAACGATCACTTGATGATTGCGCACGTCAGGAACTACGATCGGACCGCCACCGTTTTGCTCGATTATGTAATCTGCATTGACCGCTTGGAAGGACCGTATTTGTTGCGAACCGGGATCGGTGGCGCCGTTGTTGAACCCTACGCCTTCTTGCGTTGTGATTCTTGTTGAACCTCTCATCGTTTTAGCGATGTCAGGCTTCATAGCTTGATTGAATTCAGTTTCCTCGCTGGTTGTGTCTCTTTCTTTTTCAGATTGACTGCCAAGCGGAATATTATGTCCTGAAATTGAAACGTGGTTATCTTCATTATGTTCTTGTTCAGCACCTGTTTCTGATGATGACTTCTTTTTGGTTACGGAAGTAAAGTCTGGTACCACACCTTTGTTGAAAACTGAAGATTGCAAAAGATTTGCGACCTCAATTGGATTGGCGTAATTAAGTTTGAAAGTCCTAACTTTGGGTCGATTGAGACCTAAGCGCACAAATGTAGGAAGGGGAGCGATTAGCACCGTGTGTTTGTCCAAACTGCGCGCTTGCAGTCCCCCTGATGCCAGAACATAGTCCATTGCTTCATTCAGGGTAACGTCTTTAAGATTGGCCGTTACTGCGCCGTTAACGGATTTGTCGATTACCACGTTTAAATTGCCGCGCTCCGCAAGTTCAGCTACAACTTCCCTGATTGGAGTGTTCCTCAGCCGTAAGTCGTGGATAAGATGCTGGACTGCGATCAACTTGAATGGCGATCTGGTGTCACTCATATGCTCGAATGAATTTTGATTGGCTATTAAAGCCTTCGATGGGCTGGTGCTTGTTGCGTTATCTTGGGCACCAGCAGACCGAGATGTAGAAAGTATCAATACAAGGATCGCCACGCTTACGCTGTTGAAATTAAAAAATTGCCTAGAGATCAAGGTTTCATCCGTATCGTGCCACCACAGTCGCTAGTTAACAACTATATTGTTAAGAATTAGTGAGCGAATTTAAGGGTCTGTAAATAGAGTTCCGATGGCTGCCAATTTGCTTGTAAAAGCGTTTTGCTGTCTTGCATCCTTAAAAATCTGACAATTTCAATATTCGCTTCATCTTGCTCTCTCCCTGGCGACGATATAAAGTTGTGGTCACCTCGCTTGATGGCGAAAAGCTCAACTGGTTTTTTTAATCGCGTCAGTGCTGCTGCCAATAATTCGGACTGCTCAAAAGGAACGACGAGATCGGATGTTCCATGAACAAGCAGGGTTGAAATTGCAGAGTTTGCGTGCTCGAGAGGAGAGGCCAATTTTTGCCTGTTCGAGTCGCTTGCCGGAAAGTATTTCAAAATCATCTCGCTCTTTAACTTGGATAAATCTGTCGCAGGGGCAATCGCCACCACAGCGCGCAGTCCCTTCTCAGACCTATTTTCAGAGTAGGCAGCCAGTAAGGCTAGGTGCGCTCCTGCAGAAATACCTAGGAGCGCCACGTTTTTAGGATCTACACCATATGTGGGAGCATTTTCCAGGAGGAAGTCAACCGCTTGGTTGACGTCATTTAAATTATGCGGAAAGGCACCATCCTCACTTTGTAAGCGATAGTTGATATTGAAAACTACGAAACCAGATTCCACTAATTTCGTGACAATTGCACCAGTCGAGCCATCGCTTTTGCTGCCTGCCTCCCAGCCACCGCCGTGCACAACGATAACTGCAGGTGATACGCTATGACTAGCGTGAGAAGGCTGATAAATATCACCTACACAGTACTGAGCTAGATCAGGATTGTAAACAACGTCATAACTAATAGTTGGTGGCAATACCGATGTATTCACCAAGTAAGTGTTTGTCCACAATGCGAGTGATAAGATCATTCCTGCCAGTACACACTTTGCTATCTCGCTTACCCGCCCAGATGCTTTGCCGATGTCTTTCCAGGCAAATTTCAGTCTTGAATTGGGACGAGGACATCTACCATGGTTCATCAATCTCACCAAAAGTTGTGACAACTTGATCGCTGGAGTTTCCAGAAATCTGTTGCTCTATAAAAACCGATCATCGTTAGCGATTTGTGATCGACTATGTCATTTGCAAAGGCTCAGTTAAGTGAACTTTGCCAAAAATGTTTAGGAGTTGAAGGCTGTTACCGCACATGTTGTGCGTGCGGCGCGGCGGCCCTGAATTGCTTCCAGCAGAAGTTTGTGCCTCTCTATCCTAATGTAAAATTCGGCTTACACAATTTCACACTCTGCAGATTTCGCCATGAGCGGGAACAATGCTCTGACCAAAGATCAGAAGACACAGATGGAAGCCTTGCGCGATTCCTCAGCGTGAACGAATTCGACAGATTTAAGGACGAATACACAAAAGATGCAATCGCTTCTGAAGGCTCCAGGCGTGAAAGCTCAGGATATTAAAGATTCGAAGACCAATATAAACACTGCTCTGGCAGCAAAATAATACAAGGATCGATCAGCGTATTAAAGTAGTTCAGATTCTCACTGAAAGAAGGAGATAGGACGAATGTTCTATCTTCTCTGCTTTTGGAAAAATCATCATCCGCTTTCTGTTTGATTTCAATTTTCGAATTGCCAACTTGAGTTTCCTACCATCCGAAACTAGGTAATTCCAAATGCCAGTGGTAGCTGTTTTACAAAACTTGAGCGTTCCCTTACTTATTCTCAGACACCTTAATCGTTAATTTACGAGCCTCAGCTTTAATTGCTCTATCACCGAACACTTTAGGAGAATCGATGATTGATAGGAAGGTAATGGCATTGAAAGGCATGCTTGTCGCCTACGGTTTAACACTTTTGCCGTGTGCTGCGGGGCAACTTGAAATTGGAAATGGAGCTGTGAAATTGCGTTCAACTGATGATGTGAGTCAATCCGGCGGACATGAAGATCCGCATATGCCGTCCATAACCACAGCTGAGCTAGAACGAATTGCTGATCTTAAAACAAAATTTTTTGACAGCACCGCTCCAAAGATCGCTGAGCTTCATTCGTTGACAAGGCAGCTGCAACTACTGATGGCGAAATCGACAATCGAACGCGCTTCAGTACTTCAGATGCAAAGCAGAATTAACGCAATTCACGCTGAACTCGCAAATAACAGACTCTTGTTTGAGCTAGACATGATTGACACCATGCCCGCCGCTGCTAGGGAAAAAATGCAAAAACACCGGCTCTTCATCGCAGCGTTCGGTGGTCCCGGTGAGGGATTTAGTGGTCCACCTCCTGGATTTGGGCCACCGCCTATTTGTGTTCCACCTCCAGGTTTTGGCCCGCCATCATTACCCGGCCCTCCGCTGTTCGGATTTCCTCCAGGTATGGATCGAGCGATGATGGGACCGCCATCTGGTCGTGGACCAAGAGATGCATCACCCCCAATGCGATCTGCTTTGGAAGGCGAATGACAGTTACTTTTCTACAGAAAATCGTTATGTTGTGCGCGTGGGCCCTTCTTGTTTCACCGGTTTATGCAAACAGTAAATCTTCGGTCGAACCGACTAAATTTGCTACCTTAGCTAATAAGGTGCATAAGCAGAGGGTTGTAAAAAATCTCTGCTATCGCCCTGGACAATTGTTGTGCGTCGGCGATCTATACTTGCCTGAATCAATACGAAAGCCACTACCGGCAGTGATTGTGGTGCACGGAGGAGCTTGGAAGTCTGGCAGCAAGGAAGATTTCAATGCACTAGACGCGACCCTAAGTCTTTTAGGTGAAAACTTTATCGTCTTCAATATAAATTACAGATTGACTGGCGATGGCGGTGAGTTTCCCAATGACGTTGCCGACGTTAAGCACGCGGCTGCGTTTCTAAGACTCAATGCAGTTAAATACTCGATCGACGAAAATCGCATAGGTATTTTTGGTGTTTCTTCGGGTGGACATTTGGCTTTGATGGCCGGATATGCACCGAATAAACTTTTCGACTTGAAAACACCAAATGACATCAAGGCAGTAGCAGCCTTTTGTCCACTGACAGACTTGAAAAGTATGGAGGTGGCCTTCGTTATTCAGTACCTTGGCTGTATGTTAGACCAAGGCCGGAGTGTTTTTGTTAAAGCATCTCCTGTTACTTACTTCAAAACCAGCGTCCCTACTTTGCTTATTCATGGTAATCGGGATCGAACTGTGTCAATTGAGCAGTCAACTGAGTTGGCAGAGTTGTTACGTCAGAATCAGACAAAAGTTGAGTTTATCAAACTTGAAAATGCAGATCATTTTTTTAGTATGAAAAGCGGCCAGGAAAGACTTATCGCTCTTGGTGCTTTGATTCGCTTCTTCAAAGAGAGCCTCTGACGAACGTTACCCTGTTTACATTATTGACATACCTCAATGCCAACTTTACATTGCAGTGGTTAGATTATCTAGCCGTAACTTGAATGCGGTTGTGAGTTATCCGAGACAGCAATAAATGAGTGCAAATCTAACTAATGTCAAAGGCACTTTGATTGGTGTGCTTCTCATCTCGTACTTATTGGTGTGTTTGCCATGTTGGTCTCAAACTCAAGATGTTGCAGATACTGCGGTTAAATCAATAAATGCGCTAGATGGTAAGCAGGGACAGAGCGCTAACTCACTCAGTTTTTCAGCCGACTATAGTCTTATAAACGATCAAATTGACCAGGCGATTCTACTAAGTAGAAGAGCCGTAAATCGCAGTCCTGATGATATAGAAGCGCATCAATCATATGCTGAGGCGCTCGAGAGAAAAATCCATACTCTCAAACAAGCAGACGTCGAAATTATTCGTGAATGCGTTTCTCAGTGGTTGATAATTTTTAGAAACGAAGTTGGAGAAGAAAAAGGACTAGGCTTTCACGGCATAAGTATTCTAGGACATCTCTACGAAGATGATACTCACTCAATAACTGCTCGCCACAAGCTCATATCAATTGCCGGCAGGGCACCAAAACCTTGGGAAACGAACGAACGCTATTTAAAGAGTGTGCTTCGACATGCGTCTGTCTCAGGAAAGATTGTTCCGAAGCCCGTTTCTCAAGCCTCCCAATAATTCTATGAAGTTGTGAAACCGCTGTTTCTTTCTTAATACTCGTCGAGTTTTGTAAATGGCATTTGGCATTTGTTGACAAACACACATTGGAAGATACTGTTCGAGCTACTTATCTTGGAAATGCCATTATAATTTCACGTTTATTATTGCTGCCTATTGTTCTTGTTGTGGGTGTGATCATCATCCTGATTGTGTTAATTGTGCAATCATATTGCGAGTCAGAAGCACCCGGATATATGTCGGATTTCAATGTGACGCGAATGCAGGAGAGTGATATCAGCTCAAATTCTTCGCTGCCAGTCATTGTTATGCCCTTCTCTAAAGTATCTAGTGACTTTCTTAATCGACGCTCGATCGAATCGAATTTTACAGGTATTTTCTGGAGTATTGACTTTTGAGAATTATCAGCACTTTTGAGGGGGCGCTCTCCTTTATTTTCGTTAGACAACACGATGTGCTGAACGTCACCAATGGACTGAACAGCGTCATCAACGACCAGAACGTCACCAACGGTCCTCGCAGTCGCTAAATTGGTCTGCTGTGCCGTGGACGATGCGAATTATCTGGGACAGATTTTCGACAGCAAGCTCGATAGCACCAGCTGCATCGACCGTGCCGAGTAAGTGACTGTGGGACCGATTCTGCCAAGACAAAACCTGGTAACTGTAGGCTTCAGATATCGGTTTAATCCTCGGCGTTGTGTTGCAATAGAACGGATAAACTGTATTGAGGCTGAAACCAAGAGTGTTAAGGCTGAACACGGGAAACAGCAGTCGTAATCTTGAATTGAGCGCCAACTCAACAATGGGGCGAATGCCTTTCCGCAATCCTTTATCAAATTGTTCAAGATTCTCTTCGATCCAAATCCATCGTTGATGAACTAATTCATTTGGCTCCAGCTCAGGTTTTTCGATGAGCTGAATCCATGTCTCTTTGTCGACGCCAAACGGTCGACTGCCTTCTTGCATGCCTAGCTGAAGTTCCATTTGAGAGATTGACAGTCCGCCGATTAGCCACTGAACCGACGCGTTAGCGAGTTGATGCTCTGTTGAATTTTCAGTGACAAGATAGCCTGCCCAAAATCCGCGGTGGAAAAAATGGGTTCTTCCAGTAACTACCGTGACATGACGCCTGGCAAGCCCAGATTCGAGTAACTCAAAGTGTCCCTTATCATCGTAAAAGATTGCTGATCCGTCACCGCTATCGTCGGCTTCTCTCTTTCTTATGACTGCGCCTGCTGCAGCAAGGCATGCCAAAGTTGATTGATAAGCGTCTTGCATTGAACGCGTTCTCCATGCATTTATCTGTGACGCTAGAGCTAGTGTACAGAAGTGTTTTGATAATGAGCAGATCTTGAGAGTTATGCCCATGCCAAACGGTTTCGTAATAACGTTAAGCTCGACGCGGCTGAGCGTGGCATCATTATGGTGCAAGCAAATGTTAACTGAATAAGTTCAAATCTCTGATGAATCTGTCGACCTCTGGATATATCAGCTCGCGATTGGCGACTGGCACAATCAGACCGCTCAAAAGATGCATTGATAGTATTTGCCACCGCTGGGGCGCTTTTCCTCGACGTGGCAGCCTCAAAAGCCATGCACACAGCAAGGAAAACATTCCGCTCAGCACTGCTAACATACCAATCTCAAGAAAGTATACCCACGATTGCCACACATAACCGTAATCAGGCTCTGGTCGCAGGTACATGGTTAGAAATCCGACTACGAGGGACAGACCGAACGAACACCGATACCAGTATCGGTTGAAAAAATCCATCATGTTTCCCTCTCATCAATTTCGGACGGAATTTTAGGTTGTTGAACTCTTCTTTTGAACCAAGTGCTGTAACTCTACATCTCACTTTGACACTGTAGGCCGATCATGCCAAGTGACCCGGAGAAAATCCCAGAAATCGACTGTCAAATAGCTGAGCAAACCGCGCTCATGCATAAGAACCTCTTTTGATTTACTTATCGTCGCCCAGTGAAGACGACTTCTGAACAAAACAGGCTTGTCATATGCCAATACTCGCCTGCACAAGCTCCGTATATTCAGATCACCAGTGAAGCCGTCTTCTGAAATCGACAACCAGTTTTGGTGCTCGCCAGAATTTCGAGTTTGCTCAGGAATATCATCAAAAAGGCTCTCGGCGTATACGTTCAATAGAATGATGATACAGCTGGCGGTATGTAATAACCTCCACCCACCGGTATGAAATTTGGGTCAGGAGAGGGCGATGCTTCTTCCGTGCTCTGTAGGTGCTTGCCCTTGAATGTAAACGTGAAGTCAGTGTAATCGCACGATAAAGCATTCTCCTCTTTGGGCAACGGTTTAAATGGAATCGCGCCTATGGTCTCCAAAGCTTCCTGATCTGTGGCCGAATTGCCAGAAGACTTCGCTATTTTTAGAGCCGAAGTAGATCCACTTTGGTCCACCCTGATACTCACTGCAACAGACTCGATTGTGCTCTTGCTGCCGTCATAGAAGAATGTTTCCGCTGGCATGCTTGAGTAGAGGTCGTCTACATATTCGCCCATGTTTGGAAATGGCAGGCCCATCTTGGGCAGAACCAAATAGTTCCACAAAAACGATTTCTGAAAAATATCCAACTCGAGTGAGTGCACTCTATTGAAACGGTCCAATGCGCCTGGGCTTTTGTCATATGTAAAAGCACAAAGCAAGACTAACGAACAAAATCCGATTGCCGGAATCGGCAGGATTAGAGCCGTCCATCGAATGATTTTCTGAGTTTGCAAACTTAGTGCTGTTGTGGTGGTGCGATTGGGGG
>PLXC01000187.1 GCA_003151275.1 Candidatus Melainabacteria bacterium | reverse complement strand
GCCACTCTCGGTCACACTCTGACCGTGAAGGACATCGTCGAAAGCACGGGCATCATCGGCAAGTACTGCATGCCGCCTTCGGGCATCCGCACGCAGGACAACACCGCGAAGTTCCCGGGCGACATCCACAACGAGGAGCATGAGGACGGCTTGATCATCGGCGGCGCCTACTTCGACCTGATGAGGGCGATGGCGGGTGTGGCTGGTGCCAACGTCGAAGACGTGCTCCGCAACAACGGCAAGATTTACCTCAACGGTACGAGGCTCTTGCCGGCGCACAAGGTGATCTTCACGGACTACCTGCGTGCGTACCTGACGGTCGACAAGACGATGTTCGGGGGAGCCTACAAGGACTTGATCATCAAGGCCTTCGGCGACCACGGCATCAAGCTGGGAACCGTCACGCCGGCGAAGCGCAAGAAGTCGCCGTCGAAGAAGAAGAGCCCCCGCAAGGCGGCTTAAGGCTCTAGGTACGCAATTCGCGTGCTTGGAAATGGGTAAGGGTCGGCATTGCCATCATAGGTGGTGCCGATCCAAACCTTTCACGAGAATCCTACACTGCGCAAGGAGAAAACGCAGCCAACCCAAGGGCAGACGCCCTGCAGAAAGAGAAGGAATGGGCCATGAAACTCAACGAGACACGCCTATGGTGCACAAAGGCACACGGCGCACAAAAGTATGGCCCATATCCCTACTCCTTCCACTTGGAGGCGGCGGAGAATGTGGCCCTACGCTTCGGCTTCCGAAGCTACATCATCCGCAAGGGCATCTGGCTTCATGACGTGATTGAGGACGTTAAGCTCTCGGTTTCATACCTGGTGCTTGCCGGCCACGACCCACGTTCAGTGCAGATGGCCTGGGCCGTCTCGGATGGAGAAGGCGCCACTCGCAAGGAAAAGAAAGCTGGTACGTACGAGAAGATTCGCACCACGCCTGGCGCCAAAATCGTCAAGCTGTGCGACCGGATCGCTAACGTCGAGTTTTCTTCGTCCGCGTTTGGTAACCGCTCCAAGTTCGAGATGTACCGCAGTGAATATGCCGAGTTCCAACGGCAACTAAGGGACCGGACTGAACTGGAACTGGAGCCGCTCTGGCTTCACCTGGACAGTCTACTTATTCGCAGTGAATTGGCCGCCTGAGTCGAGCAGCTTCGCTGCATAGACCACCCTAGGGTAGAGCCAGTCGCTGTAGACGGAGGACTAACGGTTTGAGAAATCGGATCGTCATTTTTCGACTGCCCTTCCGCGGGCTAACAGACGAGTTCTTGCCGTTGCGCGGAAATCCTGCTTACGAGGTCGAATGGCTTCGTCCGCAGGATTACGACGGCAAAGCGCGGGTAATAATTCTGCCTGGTTCCGGCAGAACTATCGACGACCTTGCTGCTCTTCGCGAATCTGGTGGCGCCGAAGCGATTCGTCGTCATCTGGCGCAAGGCGGCATTGTTGTCGGCGTCTGCGGTGGCTATCAGATTCTTGGTCAGTGGCTCCATGACCCCAGGCTCAGCCAGGGTTCGGAGAAACTTGTCCGGGGTCTTGGATATCTGCCGCACAGCACAGTGTTCGGACCCAGCTCGCTGACCGAACCAACCGCGCCTGCGCCCTGGCTTTCCAGCAAGACCACGGGTCTTCTGCTGGTCGGCAATGGGGCGGGTGGAACCGTAATCGGTGAGGAAAGGCGCAGCGGCTACTCGTTCACCAACGAGCCCGATGCGTCTTACTTGCCACTAATCGCGGTGCAGAATCGCGAGCTTCACGAATCTCTGCCAGACGAAGAAACCATCGGCGACGTTCTCTGGCAACCAGGGAGGGAGCTTGTGGATGGACTTGTCTCTCGGGATAGGCAGGTTTGGGGCAGCTATCTGCACCTGATCTTCCATAACGACGCCTTTCTCAGAAGCTTCTTCGAAGTGGTTTGAGTTGGTGGTGCAGATTCACATATCCACGGCAAAGCGGAAAGCCGCCTGCCAACCGCGAGCGCCACCATCTGCAGTGGGCTCGTTTTTAACCGGGCATAGCCCAGAAGGAGGCGAGCAGTGAGTAAAGACAACAAAGCGGTTTCTGCGTTACCCACCGCGTCAGCGAATTCCGCTGGCGCAACACCAATCGACCCCTTCGATCCGGACAGCTTCAAGGAGCCTGCTATCATGACGAGCGGAACCGCCGCAACGTCACAGCAGGATGCAACTCCGGTGAAGCTTCTCGTTTTCGATATGGGTCACGTCTTCGTCGATTTCGACTGGAATGCAGTCTGCCAGGGCTTTTGTGACCGCGCCGGAATGACACGTGAGCAGTTCAAGGACGTGCTCGCTTTCGTCGGAACGCTCGGTTACGAAGACGGCAGAGTCATGACAGATGGATTTGTCGGGGCGCTGAACGAGAAACTCTCGTTGACGATGACGATCGAGGAGTTCGACGTTCTCTGGAACTTCGGTTTCCACGAGAATGCGGAGATGGCAGCCCTGCTCAGCGAGCTCGGCACGAAATACCCGCTCTATCTGCTCTCGAACACCAACGAATCGCACTACGGTTTTCTATCCACCACGTTCAAGGTGGACCGCCACTTCGAAGAGCTGATCTTGTCGCACAAGGTTGGCTACACGAAGCCGGACCGACGCATCTACGAAGAAGTGCTCAAGCGCAGCGGACTGCTCGCGCAAGAGTGCGTGTTCGTGGACGATCTCGAGCGCAACGTCAAAGGCGCGCAAGAGGTCGGCATGAAAACGATTCGCTTCATCGGCATCGACGATCTCAAAGAGAAGCTGCACGAGCTGGGCGTCACCGTCTAGTTCGACCGCGCTGGTCAGGTCCACACCAAACTGATGTGACGAAGCGGATCGCCGCCTAGTTACTGACGTTCATTCCCCACGAGAAGGGCACGACCAGTGGTCGTGTCCTCCTCTGTTGTTTCCAAAATTCAACCGAGGAGATTCTTATGACTCTCATCAAAACACAACCCCGCACCATCGATGACGTCATCGATGCTCTGCAAACCGCAGCGTCACGTGTGTCTGGCTCAATCGCCTCGCTCACCGTGATCATGCGCGATGGTCGAATCTTCAGTGGCACCGCCTATTGCGTGGACAAGCGTGGTTACTTCGTGACCGCGCTTCACTGCGTGCAAGGTGACATGGCCGATGCGTTCATTGCGATGGACGCGTTGCACCCGGTCACCGTCATCGCGGTGGACGAGAAGACCGACCTGGCCTTGCTCAAGGTCGAAGGCACCACGTGTGACTTCGAGCCAGTCATGTTCGCCCAGTCGGCTCCGGCCGCTGAGGAGATCGTGGGTGGTCTCGGATATCCGGGTGGACAGTTGTCGGTGTCGTTGGAGTCCTTTCTGGTTCGCTGCTACGGTGCCATCACCGACGGTATCGGTCCGGAAGGGTTCGCCATCAACGGAAACAAGATGCAGAACGGGCTTTGCTTCGTTGGCGCGCAAATGGAACTGGCGGGTTACTCCGGCGGTCCCATCGTCAACGAGCACGGCGAAGTCGTGTCCAGCGTTTCCAAAGGCTGCACGGAAGCCAGTTTCGTCATGGGTCCTTCCGCCGCCGACATCGTCGCCTTCATCAGCCAGTACATCTGAGACTGCAGCCGAAACGCTGAAACTCAGATAACTGTTCATGGTTCGCAACCAGCAACTTCGCTGGTTGCGACCGTGCGCAGCCGTCAATCCATGGGTGCTCACAACGGGCATTCAACGTTTTCCAAACCAAGCCTCACGCGCCTCAAAGCGCATGAGCTCAAAAGAGAGGAATTTCTATGACCCCGATTCACACCGCTGCGTTCTATTTCGGCTGGGCCGCTCTCGTCGTCGCTGCCTTCTTCGTTGTGCACTTCGTGCGCATCGCGGCGTCCGCCTTCGGCGAGTTCTGGACCACCTACATCAGCCCGCTCCTGACCCGGTGCAACGCGCTTATGGAGAAGTACAGCGGCACGCTGCTCATCTCCGGCGTCGCTGTCACCCTGTTCGGAACGTTGGTCTGCGCCGCATCCACCCGATGGCTGGCGATCACGGACGTGCGCAGCTTCATCGTCGGCATCCTCATCCTCGTGGTCGGCATGGCTGCCACCATCAGGGCTGCGGACTGACCTCCGACATTCTGACTGAAGCCTGAAAGGACTGCATCGTTTAGCCTTCGGGCTTTTCGGTGCAGTTTTTTTCAAAATCGTTATATTAGTTCATATAGTATACAAGAGCGTTTTTCCGCACGAAACGCAGTCGCTAAGCCGATCCTTGTGTAAGTCGTCGGCAGCGTTGAGTCGATCTCAAAACCGTTCGCCCCAGACAGTCGAGCGAAGAACACCAACAATAAAACAGACGGGACAGAAAATCATATTTGCTATAGCGTTAAGAGCATCGAGGACGTTTGTGTTTCCTCTAAATATCTCGGAGATAAGGTCAACCGTGACCATTACCACTAGATTTACTGGACTGAGAGACAGACCAATTAAAATTCCGAAGACTACGATCGTGCCTACTTTGGCGCCTAGTTTGTAATCGATAACAGTTGCCAACCAACGTCCGGCGAACAGTCCAAGGAAGAAGCAAATAAAGCAACTTAAATACGGCACGCTAATGAATGGCATTACCCATCCACCGGCACAACCTACAGCTGTAACCATGCCCAGCGTCTTAGGAACTGACAGCGGCGAGGTTGAACCAGACGGATTTTTCACCGACCCAACGCAAGTTTTGCAGCGAAATCCAACTGGACATTGAATCATGCAGTTTGCGCAGATCGGCTGGTTGCATTCCATACAACTCAACCGCGAATCTTCATGAGTACATTTGCCGGCCAAGTTTTTTTGCCTCACACGCACACCAACGATTTTACACTCAGATTTTCCCCATTTACATATTCGAAATTGCAATTTCCAATTTCCGAATACATACTGTATTTAGTAGTTAACATGCCCCAAAAAAACAGGAATCGAGAGACGGCACCATTTACGGTGCCGTCAAATCGCGTCTAGTCAATCCAGAGATGATCACCGATCAACTCTGGACTGAATGAGCCAGTTCTAGCGCTTCGGCCAGAAGGTCAGGTCAGTGCGAAGACTGCCGGTCAAGCGTGCGAAGGCCCAAACCGCCAGCGTGTTGACGAGAGCGAACGGCGTAGCCGCCCAGAAACCTTCGATCAATACGCTGCCGGACCAGAGCCAACTCGTGAAGAAGATTCCGGCTGCGCCTGAGACCACGCCGACGGCGGTGGAAAGCGCGAAGCCTGGCTGTTTGATGCTGAGCGGGATGCAGATTGCCATCGCGATTGCGATGTAGAACACCCACGCCGAGCCAGAAATTGCCAGCGCTGCCAGCAGTGATCCGCCAAGAGTGAACGCCGGGAAAGCGCCCAGTGAAAGGGCTCCGCAAGCGATGATGAGAATGACCGTGGCCACGTAGATGTGAGCAAACGGTTTCAGAAATTTCCAGATATTGTCCATGATTTTCTCCGCCGCAGTTAAGCGGCTACATTGATTTGAGACGTGAAATCGAGATGTGAGCAGCGAGCCTAGTCTTCCGACTTCTCGCACTGGCTCGCATCAGCGCAGGTGCAAGCACCATAGTTCGCCGAGCCAGCCGGAGTCTCGACACCTGCAGCATCGACGAAGAAGACTTCAGCCAGTCCGCATGTCTTGGGGTGCTCGAACTCGATATCGTGGTGGCCGGGCTGGAGAACTTGGTCGAAGATTTGACCACCGTTGTATTTAGCCCTGACATGAAGAGGTTTCTTGGGATCGATGACGATGCGCATGTTTGTTCCTTCAAAGCAACTATTGTGTGCTTCAGTGAGGTTGGGGTGGATGGCATCTCAGAAGATGCCACCAAAATGGGAAACGTGGAAATCTACCAAGCCAGGCGAACGAAATAGCCGCCGGGGCGCCCTTGCTGCTGATAGTCCTGGCGAGAAACGTGCAGCTTGTCGATGCCGGAGCACTTTTTTATCACTAGAGCCGCAACAGCTAAGTTGTGTTTGACCTGGGCCTCGTCGATGACGCGCGCGGCGCTGTAGTTGTAGCCCCAGAAGTGACCGTGCGAGACGGTGAGGAGAAGATGCTGCTGTTCGCCGTTGGCGATGCGCGAAGCAATGATCTGCGGGATGGTGTCGACAATGCGCTGAGCTTCTTGCTCGCAAGCGAGGGTGCGTTCCGCGGTGCGGCGTTCGAGCAAGTGCGCATCAGCCATTTCTTCGCGGGATTCCTGCATGATGCGCTCGGCGCGTTCCTTGACGGCAACTTCAGTTTCATTGAAGATGCGGTTCATGTCGAGGTCGGTAAGTGATTTCATCCTAATTGACTTCCTAGCGTTAGTTGATCTTCATGCCACCGAGATTGGTGCATGTACTGAGTCGCCGATCTTCAGTCCGTTTTTCTGCGAATTTGCGCGGTTTCGAAATCAGTCCAAGGATTTGGGAATGACCAGGCAACGCTCGAACAGAAATGTCGGGGATAGTTGAGATGAATCGAGAGAAATTCTTGCTGCGTCGCGCTCCCTCTTAAATCCATGCTCATCCCGTTCTGCCAAATGACAGAGGAAAGAAGCACCAAGACTGCAGGGAGAGAATGTTTGGGTTATGTGAGGGCGTTTGCAGAAAGAAAGAAAAAGTACATTTAAAACTACGGTTATAGAACCAAATTAACAAGAGATTCCAAATTTCTTAAGGGTGGGTGACGCCCCCACTGATCTTTCAGCGGAAACAGCACTGACTTAGCTTTGGAGCGATGCAGCGCGAAATTTTGCTAGCGCGAGTCGCGCTCTTCTCAATGGTCCGTAACCAATTACACATTTGTACATATATAACCTGGATGTCCATTGGACAATCAACCACAGCTTGGGCACTCCACGGAGACGCGAGCGCCGCGGTCTGAGAAGAGCATCCATCTTGGATGCTCCGCTCCATTTCGGGCTTTTTTAAGTGCGCTTCAGTCCTCCAAAGTGCCACTACCAGCAGTGCAAATTTAGAAACCAAGAAACCGGCTTGCCTGACCGCTGGAAAGTCGCGGCGGAGCGCTTGAAAACTGCTCCGCCACCAATTTAGAACGATTATGTTTGGGCCAAAAACATGTCAGGCAATCGCTTCGCAGCACTCCCAATAATCCTCCTTCTGGATATACGAAAGCCGCAAACCAAGCGCTATTTCATCCATTTGCAGTCCAGATCCTCATGTTATACTAGGCTTGTCATCACTACTCTTCAGTAAGAAACGAGTGTTGACCGGGGCAGAAGGCAAAAACAGTTAAGAGCTGAATGCAGTCGTTGACACAGTATGCAACGCTAACCAACTCCCAAAACTCTCCTGAAAAATTTTCAGCCCTTGTGCCTGTAAATTCAAAAGAACGCAGTTTCACTCGCCTCGGCGCAACCTCGCTGTCTGGCGCAATTCAGCGTCATCTAAAATTCGAAAAAGCTTCATTTCACACCCCCGGTCATAAAGGCAGAGAGCTGTCTAAGAGTGGGGAATCCCTTTGGCAATCCGATTTAACGGAATTGCCCGGATTGGATGAGCTCTCCCATCCAGAAGGAGTATTACTCGACTTGGAAGCAAGAGCAGCCAAATTGTGGGGCGCGGCTGGCAGTGTCATCTCAGTTAACGGCGCATCAGCCGGAATCATTGCCGCAATGCTTACTCTTTCAACAGAGCGCAAGAAATTTTTGGTGCCCCGCAACGCTCACCGCTCCGTCATAAACGCCATGGTAATTGGCGGCATTGAACCAATTTGGTATGAACCTGTTTGGGATGCACGATGGGGTTCGTGGGGCGCAGTCTCGGCAGTTTCAGCGCGCCAAATTCTGTCCAACTGCAAAGCCTCTGAAATCGCAGGTATGCTCGTTGTCTCGCCTACATATACAGGCGCCGTTTCAGACATCGCCTCAATCGCTGACAGCTGTCATTTCCGCGACATTCCTTTATTAGTAGATGAGGCTCATGGTGCGCACTTCTTGCCAGATGCCTGCGCGCCGTCATCGGCAGTCACTTGTGGCGCCGACCTGACCGTGCACTCGCTGCACAAAACGCTTTCGGCGCTCACGCAAACCGGCATGATTCACATCGGCGAGTCGCCCGTTTTTAACATCGATATAGAACACTTAAGAGCCCAACTCAATTTGGTGCAAAGCTCGAGTCCCAGTTACCCTCTTTTGCTTTCGATTGAACAAACGATCGGATTGCTAGAAACCAGTGGCAAGAACCTTCTTGCCCATTTACCGCATCTGAGAAGACGACTTGAAGATTCTTTGGCGGAAAGCAATCGCTTTGAGATCTTCAATAGCCGATTCGAAGATGATCCGCTTCACTTTTTTATCGCCGCTCGAGGCGCCAAGGCAGAAGATTTGTATGATTTTTGTGTTGAACGCGGCGTGTTTCCGGAAGCCATACTCGGCAGGGGTGTTCTCTTCTTGTTGGGAATCGGCACGATCACAGAAGATGTCGCAGAACTGGCCAAAGTATTAGTTGATTTCCACGCTCACCATCCCGAAGATGGTCTTCATTCCGAGGAGCACGGAGTCTGGCACTTTACAGAAATTGAGCAAGTGATTAGTCCCCGCCAGGCATTCATGTCGCCATCACAGATGGTGCCAGTGCAAGAAGCTATCGGACGCATCGCTGCCGAGTGTGTCGCCCCATGCCCACCAGGAATTCCGGTCTGTGTGCCGGGACAACGGATTCATCCTGAGGTAATGAATCTAACGAGCGTGAAGAGTTTGCGAGTCGTGCGAGAACGACTCCTCTCCGAGTAAAACCACGAGGAACATTCATGGAAATTATTGCGCCTGCTGATGACCTTTCGTCATTCCTAGCAATTTTGCCAACGCAAGTCGCCGCGGCTGTTGAGAAGGATACGAACGGGCTCTACGAAATAGTGCTAGATCTGGGTCGACTTCCTGAAGCGCGCTATTTGGATAGACACACCATAAACTTGTCCGAATCACCCGTAACCGACAAGGACTTAGAGCACGCAATTGAGCGGATCGGACAATTCTCGGGAGACAATCGCGCCGGCATTGAAAGAACATTGCACCGGATTTCTGCCATCCGCAATCGCACCGGCAAGGTGATCGGATTGACTTGCCGTGTCGGTCGAGCCGTTTCCGGCACGATCAGCATCATTCGAGACCTTGTTGAATCGGGCAAATCAATTCTCTTTCTTGGGCCACCAGGGGTAGGCAAAACCACTAAGCTGCGCGAAATGGCAAGAGTGCTAGCCGATGAAATGGGCAAGCGCGTAATTGTTATCGACACCTCAAACGAAATCGCCGGCGATGGCGATGTGCCTCATCCTGCCATCGGAAGAGCACGCCGTATGCAGGTTTCACATCCAGATGCTCAGCATGCGGTGATGATTGAAGCTGTCGAAAATCACACGCCTGAAGTGATTGTGATCGATGAAATCGGAACTGAGCAAGAATCGGCTGCTGCCCGCACGATCGCAGAACGCGGGGTGGTGTTGATCGGAACGGCACACGGTAATGCGCTAGAGAATTTGCTTAAGAACCCGACCATGGTCGACCTCGTTGGCGGCATTCAAACCGTGACATTGGGTGACGACGAAGCACGCAGACGCGGCAGTCAAAAAACTGTGCTTGAAAGATCGACTGAACCGACTTTCGATATCTGCATTGAAATTCTCGACAGACAAACACTGGCCGTGCACAAAGACGTAGGCGAGGCTGTTGACCAGCTCTTAAAAGGCTGGAAGATTCATCCGGAAATTCGCCGACGCGACGACGCAACCGGCGATTTCTCGGTCGTGCAAACACCGGAGCCAACAATTGCAACAGAGGGTCTCGCCCCTTTCGCGCAGGACTGGGGCACCCCACAGGAAACGCATCTGAAAATTTACCCTTACGCAGTCAGCAAGGGTTTATTGGAACGGGTAGTGAAAACGCTGCAACTTCCCGTTGAAGTGGTCAAATCAATCGACGAGGCCGATGCCATCCTAGCGTTGAGAAGTTATGCCAGAGCTGGAGCGAAGATATATTCTCTCGCTGAAGCTCGGCAAGTGCCTGTTTATGTCGTGAAAAGCAACAATCTTCCCCAACTGCAAAAAGCTTTGCGAGAAGCGCTCCATCTCGATGGTGAGAGCGTCGGCGCGGTCGACATCGAAAGCGATGTTGATGAAACCGAAGTGGCCTTGGAGGAGGCGCGGCAAGCGATTACGCGCGTGATGGATCGCTTGGAACCGTTGGAATTAAGCCCCCGCAGGGCCTACATTCGCCGGCTGCAACATCAACTGGTGGAACGCTTCAACTTAAGCAGCCGAAGCATTGGTGATGAACCTATGCGTCGGCTGAGAATACTTCCACCGGCAGGAGCACAAAAGAACTTGGGTTATATCTAAGTGAACTCCAAGTTAGGTAGAACCTTACCGGAATAGTTTTCCTTGTCTGAGGTATTGAGAAGCGCTTGCTGCGTATTTGTTCTGCCCGCGATTATGCTAGCCATTTTTTCTTCGTTGGCTTTCATGAAAGCCATAATCTCTTCAGGCGAGCCATTTTTTGCTAAGTCTTCCACCTTGGCGAAATTCTTAGTTGTTTCAAGATAAGACATGTATGACTTTTCGAGGGGAGACAGGTTCTTATCACCACTCGTCTGATGTCCAGCTAAGTGTTCATGAACTCTTAAACCGGCATCCTGAAGCTCCCGATGGAGCTCAGTCGTTTCGGCGGCTCTTGCTGTTGGATGAGGTTTTTCGTGTATGTCGCCAGCCATTAGTCATTACCTACGGATCGTCTAGTACCTATTTACCACGCCTGTCCGGTTGCCAAGCATTCAGAGTGAGTTAGTAACATCTCAATTTGGCTGAGATATTTACATTCTTGCTCACACATGCTCTTTTGCCTATGGTGGAATTCCCATGGTAGGCAAACTTTTTTTGTTTTGATTCGAAAACTTTGGGGAACTCGAATCACGAACTTCTTGCGACTTCGAACTACTTGATGTTAAGTGACCTCTAAGACCAAGTCAATTCAACGCTTTTCATGTTGGGCGCTTTCTAGGGGGAGGACCACCACTGATCGGGGGAGGAATTTGCGGAGGAGTTTCGTCGGACTGGCCCTCTTCTTGTGCCACTTCTTCGGCTACTGTGGGTGTTTCAGGCTCTAAGTCGTCATTGACAGGCGCTTCATCGGCAGCTTCTGGATGTTGCTCAGTGTCGGGCTCGCTCGGTTCAAGTTTCTCAACATCGCTCAGTTCCTCTACTGGAAGCTCGACAGTCGGTTCATCTTCCTCGACATCTGAATATTCGTCATCATCATCAACACCATTAATAAGAGCGTCCTCGAGCAAATCTTTCAAAGGGTCGGGGAAACGTTTTACGGCTTCATCTAATTGACCTAACCGTGGGGAAATAGCAAATGCTCTCTCGGCAAGATCTTCGAGTTCATCGTCTTCAGCGAAACCTTGAGTTTTTTCGGGCGTCACTTGCTGAACTGAATAAGCTGCCTGATTCGGATCCGGCGGTGCTTGTGGAACTGAGTAAGCTGGCTGAGCCTGTGTCGGATCCGGTGGTGCTTGTGGTACTGAATAGGCTGGTGTGGCTTGTTCTGGTGGAATCGAAAAGGCAGGTCTGCCTTGCATATTTTCCGGTGGTGCCTGGGGAATTGAATAAGGTGGTTGTGCTTCGCTGAAGGGAATCGAGATGTTCTCAGGCAAGTAGCGCAGCTCCATACTCTCAGGCATCAGCGGTGCTCCTTCTGCCAAAAAGTTTTCCTGCACGGCGGTCGGAAATGGAATCGAGATTTCCATAGGCGTCGCGTAATCGCTGTTGGATAGAGAATCGGCGACGAAGATTTGCAACTCGCGATGCAGCCTTCTCAATTCGCTGGTTAGCTGCTTCAAGTCTGGTGCTTCGGGATCGTCGCCGGCACTTCCTGTTCGAATCGTACCTAGACCAAGTGTGGCAATCAGCTTTTGACGAACGAACAGCCCAACTGATTTGGATCCAGCGGCTCTAGCCATGCGCTGCACTTCTTCGAATTGATCAGGCTTCAAATTGATGACGATTTGATGTTCGCGCATTCCAACCCTTCGAGCGCCCTTGCGCTAATGTAAGCCATTCTAACAAAATCGCCGGACACATTCCGCAGCGACTTGCACTAGCCCCGCTAACTCTTCTGAGCGCAATTTGCTTATTCCCTGCGACACATCCAGATGCAAAACCTCATTCCGCTTGCTTCTTGAGAACCAAGGGTTATACCTTCAAGGAAATCAATCATTTCATCCACTCAAATCCGAAAGGAAACCCAACCAGCCGCAGCACCCGTCCCTCTCGTCCCCAAGTATCACCCTGGAGTTCGGTCATCACCGCACGCCAGAATCCTTCATTCGGAGGCTTTTGTCATGCCATCCACTCTCACACGCACGATCGGCACCTTTGAGCGACCATGGTTGAATCGCCATTATCAGCGGTTTAGCGGTCGTTTTCAGTTGGATAAAGCTAGTGGACTCTACTTCGATTCTGAGACGCCTGCAGCACATCGCAAGCTGATCTCAGCAACGTTCCTTCAACTGCCAAAGACTCTTCGCGACGTCGCCATCTACCTGGGCTTGACCGTCAGCACTACCGACATGCCAGGCACTCTCTCAGGCAGTCTCTCAGCCGTTTACGGTTCTTGGGATCATTCAGATCATTGCCGCATCTCACCACATCTCGAGATGACGACGATTAGCCTGACCCCAGAATTTGTATTTCCCCACCTCGTCCACGAATGCAGCCACTTGTTTTGGGCTATCCAAAGCAAAGCTGCTAAGGCCCGATACACACGCAAGATGATGTCCATCGTCGACCAGCCTTTCCTCGAAGTGACTGACTACGCGCAGGATTTCTACGACGAGTGGCACGAGCTGCTTGGGCAGGAGATTCCATTCATCCAACAAAGGCTCAGCCGTACGCTCGACCAATGGGTGCTGGAATCGTTCTGTGAATCCGTCGCCAAGCTCTGTTGCCCACTCTACAAGCAAAAGGAAGGACGCCAAACCGACACCCTCCTGGAAGCGCGTCAAGCCGCAATAGCAGAGCACTTCGATTTGGTCCTGGAAAACCAACTCGAACTCGTCTGACTCTGCTAGCGAAAAAATGAGATTCGGTGCGCTTCGGCGCACCTATCCCATTTTTCGTAAATTTTGCTATTATATACGATAATAAGAAAAATGCAAAAGAGAAGATTCAGGTCGGCCCAACGGCCTATCCATCATCTTCTCTCTGCATTCATTGGCTGAATGAAATTAACAGGCGGCCGCTCGCTAGACGAAAGGCAGAAACTGCAGCTGATGCCACGGTCTCTGCTTTTCCCCCGACGTTCATCCGCCTGCATGAACTCTAGACTACTGCTGTGATGATGGAAGTTAAGCATTGATGTGCACCACGTTGACCGCACCAGAGACGGTGACATAGGCTCCGGGCTCGACGTAGACCGTTGCTCCAGCGAATGCCGAAACAGACGACCCCGCCTTCGCTCGCACCATTGCTCCGTCTTTGGCGACAACGCTTGAGCCCTGATGGGCGATGACGAACGCTCCAGCTTCAGCTGTAACCTTCGAACCATGGTGCGCAACGATGCGTGAATCGTCGCTTGCGACCACGAAAGAACCCGCCATGGCGAGCACTTCGCAATCCGCCAAAGCGATGATGTAAGATCCCTCTCCGGCGATTACTTTGCCCTTATAGAGCGCCGTGGGAATGGATCCTACAGATGCTTGCACGAAGCCGTCGTGCGGCGAATCTTGTGGTCCTTGCATTCATATCACTCCGTTAGATTATTCGCCTCACCCTGCGGGCCAGACGGAGTTTGGTAGTTCGAGAACGAGGCAAGCGCCAGGTCTTTGTTCGGCACCAGACTTGGTGAAATGTCGAAAAGGCTAGGTCTTCGCATCGCACCAGACTTGGTGAAATGTCGAAAAGGCTAGGTCTTCGCATCGCACCAACCTTTGATGAAATGTCGAAAAGGCTAGGTCTTCGCATCGCACCAACCTTTGATGAAATGTCGAAAAGTCTAGGTCTTCCGCATGGCACCAATCTTTGATGAAATGTCGAAAAGACTAGGTCTTCGCATCGCACCAACCCTTGATGAAATGTTGAAAAGGCTAGGTCTTCCGCATGGCACCAACTCTTGATGAAATGTCGAAAAGACTGGGTCTTCGTATTGGCACCAGCCGTTTCGCGAAAAAAACGAAGAGGTCAGAAGCGGGTAGAAACCCGCTCCTGACCCGACTGGGTCACCACGGGGTTGCCCCCGTAGTGCCCACTTCGCCGCCGACTACCTAACTTCCACCGCAGACGAACGCGCTATGCGCGCTCGGCCACGATGTCAGCCAGGTGAGACAGTCCCTCGTTGTAGAGGGCGATGTCCATACCGGCACCGAGCGTGAGAAGCTTGATGTTGAACTCGGCGATGTCGAGCAGGCTGTAAGCCTTACCGAACATCTCCGCATCCAAACCAGCTTCCAGCGCCATTGCCAGCCCGACGACGTCGAACCCGATGTCGCTGAGTTCGTCCGCAGACGGCATCAGTGCATCGACATCTTCCTCATCGTAACGAGCCAGCAAGCGGTCTTCCACCGAGGAAAACCGACGAGAGTCGATGACCGAGTCCGCCCACATTTCGAGGACATCATTGCGGTCAGCGACAACTACCGTTGCATGTGACATTGTCATAACAGTCTCCTTTTAGCCCTGGAGGGCTGCTTTGACTAAGACAAAGACCTCCTGTTTGGTCATGTCTCCAGTCGGATGAACAGAAGCCAGGACATTTCTGACCTGGTAGTAATTACAGAGCGGTTGAGTCTCCTCTCTGTACGTACGAAGCCGTGCCGAAATCACTTCCGGTACGTCATCGTCTCGCTGAGCAGTTGGGGCGTCACAGACGTCACAAATGCCAGCCTTAACGGAACGTTCATACTTCAGGTTGTATGTTCGTCCGCAAGCTTTGTTGGTGCAGGTTCGGCGATTCGACAAGCGATCAATCAAGTCGTCGTCGTTGACATCAAGCAGCACTGTCCATTCAACCGAAACACCCCACTTTGCGAGCAACAGTTCGAACTGTTCCGCTTGAGCAATCGTGCGTGGAAAACCATCTTCGAGAGCGCCAAACCAATAGCGCGGACGAATGAGTTCACGACGAACGATTGCCAGGGTTAGTGAATCGGGAACGAGTGTTCCGTCTGCGAGATGTGCCTTGACCTGCCTCCCAAAAATTGTGTTTGCAGCCTTCTCACGTCGAAAGACGTCACCGGTGCTCATGGCTTTGATGCGCAATGCAGGGGCTAACTGTGTTGCGAGAGTGCCTTTGCCGGAGCCGGGAGGACCGAGAAGGATGATGTAACGAGGCTTGCGAAATCGCCAGAACAGAGTCCTGACCAAATAGAAGCCTGCCTCGTTGAAACATGTTCCGAAGAACGTGAAGATTGTTTTGCAGGCTCCGAAGAGCGCCTGTGTGATTGGCATACGCCCTCCCACATTCCAAGACACAAAGTCGTCCTGGGTATCAAACACACGCAAACGGCCTCGGAAAATTCACGGGGGTGAGTGCGTGTGGGTTAGAAAAGAGATGAATAAGTAAAGGTTTTAGATGAGGCTCTTGTGGTTTTTGGAGGAGAAAGAAGAACTAAAACCTAATCTCATCTCTTGGCTAACACAAGATCTTTAAGGCTTTATAAAGGCCGCTTGGATTTCTGCAGGGTCCACCGATGAACACAACGAGCATTCGGCGCAACTGTTACTGAGATGGATTTGGCGGATTTAGCAAAGTCGAGATTGCGCAGCTTCCGTCAGGTAGAAGCTCTTGCAAACCAAATCGTCAGCATTAGCGCACCTGCACGAGGGATGGATCCAGGCAGAAAATTTTTACCGTCCATCGGTAGAAATTTTGGAGGCAAGTCGCGGAAACAAAACCGGCAGCAGAGTTTTTCAAATGCTGCCGGTTCGGCTTTATTTCACCAAATTGTAGGAGCGGGCGACGATCGATTTGACGTCGGTGTTTTTCGGCAATGTGCCGAACACCAAACCACCACGATGAAGAATGCGCGCCGCGATGAAAGCATTCGCTACGAATTCTGGCGCTTCCAAAACTAGAAGCGAGGCTTGCAAGGCAAGCGCTAAACGTTCGGCCAAAACACGAGCCGATTGTTCACGTGCTGCCACCACTGCCGGCTTGTTGCTGGTAGCGCTTTTCTTGAGCGACACCACCTCACGCTTGACCGACTTGATGAACCGGTCCAGAGCCTTGCTGCGACCGTGTGCGCGTTCAATTTCTTCGATGAAAGTGTCGAGAGCTTCCGGTTCTTTGCTGATCGCGCGCAGCACATCCAGACAAATCACATTGCCTGAACCTTCCCAAATCCCAAGCAGTGGACTTTCTCGAAAGAGCCGAGGCATCGGTCCCTCTTCGACATAACCGTTCCCCCCAAAGCATTCAAGCGCTTCTGCGACTTGCATAGGGGCACGTTTGCAAATCCAATACTTGGCAATAGCGCTGCCGATCCGCTTGAATTGAGCTTCCTTCGGATCATCGACTCGATCGTAGGCAGCCGCCACTCGCATCGTCATCCGAATTGCAGCTTCGGATTCAAGGGCGAGATCCGCTAAAACGTTGAGCATCAGCGGTTGCTCAATCAGACGTTTTCCAAACGCCGCACGAGAATTGCAATGGTGCATCGCCTGAAGCGAAGCTTGCCGCATCAGAGCAGCGGCGCCAATCATGCAATCCAAGCGAGTGTGACTGACCATCTCGATAATGGTTGGAACACCTCGCCCTTCTTCTCCGACCAGCCAACCAAGCGCGTCGACAAACTCAAGTTCGCTGCTTGCATTGGAGCGGTTACCGAGCTTGTCCTTCAATCGTTGGATGTACAGTGCATTCTTGGAACCATCGGGCTTCCAGCGTGGCACCAGAAAACACGAAATACCGACAGCGGTCTTGGCTAAAACAAGAAACGCGTCGGACATTGGCGCGGAGCAGAACCACTTATGACCGGTGATTCTGTATTCTTTCCCTGGTCCTGGCGCACCAATTGCTTCGGCGCGTGTTGTATTCGCACGCACATCCGACCCGCCCTGCTTCTCGGTCATGCCCATGCCAACGGTGATTGAGTTCTTGAACGCGGCTGGCACGAATCTAGAATCGTAGGCGTTGGAGTTGATCAGCGGCTCCCAAAGGGCTGCAAGTTCCGGCTGCCGACGTAGAGAAGGAACGACCGAATAAGTCATCGAGATTGGACAGCAGTGTCCTGCCTCGTTTTGGAAAGACATGTACATCAGCGCCGCTCGTGCAACATGCGCACCGCTCTGCGGATTGCTCCAGGGCAGATTGTGCATGCCGAATTGCATGGAGACGCGCATAAGCTCATGATAGGCGGGATGAAATTCAACCTCATCGATGCGCTGTCCAAAGCGATCGTGAGTATGCAAACGAGGTTCGTTCAAATTGGCTTGGATAGCGAGTTCATTGGCGCGGACGCTGCCGGTAAACTGGCCAAATTGACTCAACTTCTGTTTGAACCAAGACGCACCATGTCGCCCGATCAACTCGAACAACACTGCATCCGACTCAAACATGTTATAGCCAACTAACGGTAAAGCCTGGTTGAAAACAGCATGTGTTTCCATCGGGTTGACCTTTCGATAAGGAGTTGAACACAGCTAAACGGCCCTCCGCGCACAAGAGATGCTAACTTCGATAGAGGGGGTATTGGCTGGGCTGGATTGGATTAAGGGCTAGATTGTAAGAAACAAAAATGGGCCATGACTCTAGCAATTCACTACAGTGAAGACAACAAATTTAGCCGTTCCGGGGTACACGATACAAAAGTCAGCAAAAGCTCACCAGTGGCGCCGCTAGCGCGAGAAAACGAGACCCGGTGGAGTTAGCAATTGGGATAGCAACTTCATAAAATTCAGCGGTAATTGCCAAGCAGCATATTCTCAACTAGTCCCGGCACCGTATGCGGTGCTAAAAAGTTCGGATCAAATTATGGAGTTACTTGGATTATTTGGCTTGAAATGAATCGATCTGACGGCCAAGTCCGAGCTTAGGCAACCGACTTTCTAGCCAGCGGATCAGAAGATCTTTGGAAGTGTTGACGAGCACCGAATGTTCGTTCTCTCCACCCAGGTCGGGATGGACAGAACCAGCTACAATCCGCCGTTTCCAAGCTTTGAGTACGTCTTCAGTTGAAAATTCTTCACTGGTCGGCATGCCCAGAACTTGGCATGCTTTGCGGATGTCCGGGGGCAGAACAACCCGATTCATCTGGAGAAGCTGATCGTTCGTAATCTTCTTTCGCAAGAAGCGGCTTTGAAGATTTCTGCAAGGAGCGGGTTCGTCAGGAAGAATATCTGGATTCATCAGAAGAAGTCGAAGTTCGATCTCTCGTGCTTCTTCCTCGCGACCATGGTTCCGATAGAACGCCGTCAAAATACTCAAAACTCGCTTGGCGTGATCACTGTTTTCGCCAAATGCTAGTTCAGCCTGCCGAAGCGCTTGCTTATATCTCAGTTCCGCCTGCGTCAGTTCGCCAGAATGAGATAGCGCATCCGCAGCTACGAGAAACGCCTTGATTGCATCCGCTTGGACATCGCGAGGTTCAAAACGAACTTGCTCGAATTCTTTGTGACTATTGTGAGGGGACTCCATAATCACCATTGCAGCAGGATACTGGTTGGTTTGACAGCGCTTGGATAGGGCAAGCGTAAAAATTTTGCTCCTAATATTCTACAAATGAAATACAGGAAAACCCTACATGACATATAGGCTCGGACTTTGAAAAATTCCTGTAGAGCTAATACACATAGTCTTTTGCGGCATTTTTCTACTTACATTATATAATGCCTGTTTTTATCAATTATGGATTTCTACCCATTACCGCTTGGCAACCGAGCCGGTATTAAATAAGTTCCTGTCCAACTAACAAGATGCACGCAAGAAAGTACACTAAACATCGAAGAGATGGTCATGGTAAGGCTTCGCAAGATGCGCCGCGTGGATTACTTTCAACATGGATCTCGATCCAGAATTAAAACTTCTTGGCACCGTATATAACACCACACTTTGCGCTTATGATGGTATTAGATCACTCCAGTGCTACGGCTGTTTAAAATGAGCTTCAAGGTGGATGATGTTATACATAGAGAAGTGCGAGAAATCGAGGTAGAACGTGGATAACAACGATTCAGCAGGTCAAAATTCTGCATCCAAAGGATCCTCCGACGATTTATCGAAGAAAATCCTCGGCTCGATGCAGAAAAAATACACCGGTGAGGCGACCGGCCGCTGGATCGCCGATGTAAAAGCGGAACCGCCAGCTACCAAAAAAGTGTTGCAAGGCGACCCTTTGCGCGTCAGCAGCATCGTCTGCCTCGATAAGTTCTTCGATGATTTTCAAAGATACAACTATGAACTCGCCAACAGGGAGGGCGCTGACAAACCCTTAAAGGTGATATGCAATCGTCCGAGCGCCCCAGCCTTAGCTACAAAGCCGCAATTGAGCGACTCTCTGGTAATTTTCCAGGGCTCGCTAGCTACTGGACAATGGGCGCTGGTCATGCAAGCGGAAGTGACTAAAATTGTCGCTTTCCTTGTCCCATACGAATATTTGAGCGCGTTTCCAGGGCGCAAGGCGTTCTTTACCACGTTCATGGAAATGGATGCAGGCACCGACAAAGGTCAGACAGTTTGGACCGTAGATGGCCAGCTCGTTCTCGATTCAATGATTTCTTATATCTCTAAAAAACTTTTTGGCAGTTTGGTACGCGTTGCCAGCGGCGCTGAACTTCGCAAGGAATATTTTTCCCTGGATTCTCTCAGTACTTTGCCAGATGAAACTAAACAAGACAAGGCGGGTTTACCTGAGCGTTTACAGCAGAGCGAACACACTTTGATCATGGCTTTTGAAGGCTTTATGAACACTATTGACCACGAAGTGGATCGCCTTGGTGCCATCGGTCTAAAGGGATTGCAATCTAGTGACATGGACACGACACGCAAAAGTATGAAGCGCGGAGCTGAACTGAAAGCAGTGCGCGAGAAGTTATTGCTTCTCCAAGAAGAGCTCCGACGTAGCATGGCTGAGTAGCTAAGAATCCATGTTAGGGCTTGCCTTGGTACGATACCATACAGTACAACAGTCGAAAAGGAAAAGTCGGCGAACACCTAGTGTTCATCGGCTTCTCCTCGGTTTAACGACAACCACACCAGGGCTGCGGACGAGAGAAGCGCACGGTTGCCCGTTTGCCAATCCCATCCGCAGCCAGCTGTGTTATTGCTTGGGGTGCGATTTGCGCAGCAACTGCCTGACTTGCACCACGTCCAAGGTGGGGTCGGCAGACAGAAGACGCGCAACGGCCGCGGTTACTTCCGGAGTGCGGAAGCTAATCGGACCCTCTCCATCTACGAGCACATCCGGCTTAGCGTCCGGCTCGTATTGGTCAGGCGAGTAGCTACCACTGCGAAGCCCAGCGGCAATCACTTGCGGAAACACCGCCGGCTCAACAACCAACCGTGCGTCGATGTAATTGAGGAAACGAGACGAGTTTTCGCCACGCACCCAGCAATCGCATCGAATCGCAGATTGAGCATTGGCTGACAGAGTGAACTCGAAAGCAACGTCGCCGTCGCCCTCGATATCAAACGTCAGCTGCTGACGCTGATTCCACATGTTGCCGTCTAGACCGGAGCCTTCGAAGCGACCAACCACTTCGCCATTCAGCCGAGCCGTCAGCCACCACTCCTGGTGCGGCGAGGCCGCCCAGAAGTTATACGTCGTCGACTCCGATTGCTTGGCCTCGACCCACTTGGTGGCGCCTGGCTGAGTGATCCAAGAAGCATGCACCGAGCGACCGTCGCCGGGTCCCGAAGCAGCAACCAGAACATGACCAGCCTTGCCGGCACCGGTCACCTGAGCGACCTGATGCGATTCCCAACCAGTCCCATCGGCAGCATGAATGATGCCTCCGAACGAACAGATGGCGACCGAAGCCAGTCCCAGCTGCTTGCACAGCTCGACAGCCCAGATGTAAGCCTCCGTCCACCCGCCCGAGACAAGCTTGCCTTCTGACCAACGCGTGCGGATGATTCTGCCGTCCTCACCGATGACTCGGATGAGAATAACAGGAATCTCCGGTGCCAGACTGCGGAGCTTTTCCAGAACGACAGACCCGTGATTAAGCGGGTCTTGAGCGAACGATTGCAAATCGTCCATGCTGACATACGGAGCACCAAGGATGGTGACACCATGAGCCAGGTCACGCACGGCAAGCACTTTGGCATCGCGCAGCGACTCCAGGGAGAAGCCGCTGTCGATGACGATGTAACAACTCTTTTCGATAGCGATTTTCATGTTTTCCCCCTTCTGTCGCTGTGCGACGTTTTATGGCTAACTGGTCGCCAAGGCGCCCAGCAAGCCGGTGAACAAAGGCGCAGTGCCGTTTGGTGACTTGGCAATCAACTACTCCTGATCGCGGTGCTCGACTACGATCTCGGTTGTGATACCGAGTTCGACAACGAGTTCCGCAAGCATCTCCGCGCATTGAAACGCGAAGAAACGAGAACGATGCTTACCGCCGGTACAACCGAAGGCAAGTGTCAAAGTCTCGTGGTAGTTACTGTGACGGAAGCCACACAGACGGCGCCGCAGGTTATTGCGCATGTCAGACAGGAAGTCGACGACGTCGGGCTGAGCGAGGATGAACTCCTGCACAGGGGCGTCGGCGCCTGTCATGGCATGCAATTCGGGCTCGTAAAACGGGTTACGCACCCATCTTACGTCCTCGACGAGATGTGCAAACGGGGGTGGTCCGTACTTGTAGCCGAACGAAATCACCCGAATGCTGTTTATGTTGTTGTTGTTGTTGTTGTTGTTGTTGTTGTTGTTTGTCATGACAATTCCTTCCTCACGCGGATTTGCCAGACGCGGACGTCCGGTTATTCTGCTATGAATGAGATACCGCATGTGGTGCACCGAAGTGCCGCACAGCGATTACTTGGTTTTGCCTTTCGCCTTACCACAACCGGGATTTAGAATCGATTGCAGACCAGGAAAGAGCACGGCAAGAAGTGCCAGCACGATGCGGAAAAACCAAGCAACGATGCCGACGATTGTGTTGATGATGAGCACGAGAATAGCTTTCGCTATTGGTACTCCGTCTAGTCCCGCCACTGCAAACAAAACGACAATGAAGAAGCCGATTAGCAGTAGTGGTGAAACGAAGTTCTGAAGGAAGAACAGAAATAAATTGGGCATGGCTAAAACCTCAAGACGGTAAAAACGACCGCCTTCAAGCCACCCAAGAAAGCACGACGTCAATTTCTCCAAATAAATACTTCTCCAAATGGATAGGTATCCAGAAGAAGAAGCTTGGAGAGTAGTTAGTTAGGGAGCTTTGTCTGTGTTTGTTTGCTTTCTATGAGATGAAGTGAAGATGTAATTCCACCCTAGCCATTCAGATCCCAGATTAAGAAGAGGGTTCAGCATCTTCAGAGCTCATTAGCATGGTGAAACTCCCCTTTATGCCAATACTTACTACTAGCGGAGCTATGAGACGGCGTTAATTTAGCCTGCGAACGCTGCGCTATGCCGCCATGGCCGCGTAAATGAACCGGCAAAGAACGACGACCCATCCCATCAAAACAGTGCACAGAATCGAACCAGAGTTGACCCGCCTGAACATAGTCACCGAGCAAGGTGCTGGACGGTCGAACGAAACTTCAAACCTTTTGGCACCGCCTGTAGTGCTTGATTGCTCTCCGAATCAACAGCTCAGAGTGATAGGATATAGTGAAGTTTTGCAGTTAAGGAATCAACTATGACAAAGAAAGTTGGCCTGGTTGTAGGTGCGTCGGGTATCTCGGGGTTGAATGTGGCCAACCTCCTGGCGCAACAAAGAGATTGGACGGTTTGCGGTTTGGCGCGGAAACCTGTTGAACTTGATGGCGTTCACTCGATCGCTGCGGATCTTCTCGACAAATCTGGATTGGAAAGCGCAATAAAAAATCTTGGCGTCACTCACGTGTTTTATACAACCTGGCTTAGGCAAGAAAACGAAGCGAAGAACTGCGAAGTAAACGGGCGGATGTTGACCAATCTTCTCGACGCTCTAGAAGATTCCCCACTGGAACATGTTTGCCTCGTCACAGGCGGCAAGCACTATTTTGGATCATTTGAAGATTCGGGCAACTATGAGGTAATCTCCCCATATCGCGAAGAGCAGCCGCGTAAGCCAGGTTTGAACTTCTACTATGTGCAAGAAGACATTCTTTTTGAACGCGCAAAAAACAATTTCAAGTGGAGTGTTCATCGCCCTCAAACAATTATTGGTTACGCTCTGGGTAACGCGATGAACATGGGTGTAACGCTTGCCGTGTATGCGACCATTTGCAAAGAAACAAATCGTCCTTTTGTTTTTCCAGGGTCTCCGTGTCAGCACAATGGAGTATCAGACATAACCGACGCGCGCATGCTTGCCAAACAATTACTCTGGGCTGTAACCACTCCTAGAGCGCGAAATCAAGCTTTCAATATCGATAATGGCGATGTGTTTCGCTGGAATTGGATGTGGCAGCAAATCGCCAATTTTTTTGAGATTGAAGTTGCACTTTATTCAGGGCACGCAACACCGCTAGAAGAACAAATGCGTGATGCCGCACCCATTTGGGATTCAATTGTGGCAAAGCATGGATTGCCGCCTCGCAACGTGCACGAGCTTGCTCCCTGGTGGCATACTGATTCCGATCTTGGTCGCCCCTTTGAGACATTTACCGACATGTCAAAAAGCAGAGAGTTCGGCTTCCTTGAATACAGGAAATCGACGACGTCATTTTCAGATTTATTCGCTCAGCTTCGAGCCGAAAAGGTCATCCCCTAGTTAGGGACGTTTTTGATTCTCCGTTTTCGGTTTTAGATAATTCACGAGCGGTCTATAAGAATCAGGCAATGACACGTCATCGAACATAGCGTGATGCTCGATCTTGCCTTCTTTTAACCAGAAATCGTAATAGAAAACGTCCGCAGCGCCTGCGGTCAGATGCTTTTCATCTTTGACCGAGGCAAGACCGCTTTGATCTATCAACTTTTCAAGTTCATTTCGTTCGTCGGTATGCAGGTTAGAGAGCTGCTTCTCATACTTCTTGTTAATGGCCATGAACCCACCTGTTTGCGTAAAAATGAAGGTCTTGGAATTGGCACTTGGTTTAGAGTCTGGTTTAGAGTCCATTGGTCGTTTCGGCTCCGATTTTTTTTCAAGCTTGGCGGTTTTGTCTTTGGCACAGGCTTCAGTTTGTAGTATCAAACCAGACAAAGCCAACACTGAACTGAAGGACAGGAAGACAAGAGCAGAAGCCAAGATTCTCACAGCGTTTCTCCAGTTGATAATAATCAGTATCCACTATTGGCAAGCCGAGATCCTGCAACACTGGGCGTTGCGGATTAAATCGCGCAACGGAGCGGCAGTTATCATAAACACATTCCCGAAAAATCTGTGCAGCTCTGAGCCCACTTACTGTTATAAATGACGTGGTAACTCGCATTTTCGGGCCTGGCGTTAGCATGAATTACTCAGAAGCTGTGGAATTTATCCAGTCCTTTCCTGACTCGGAAAGGGATACTCATGGCTCGCGCGGGTTGACCATGAGTTTGGATACAATGCGCGGTTTGCTCAAACGTCTTGGAAATCCCCAGCTTGGCCGCCACACCATCCACGTTACAGGCTCCAAGGGAAAAGGCAGCACATGCATAATGCTCGCCTCAATTTTGAAAGAAGCGGGCATACGAACGGCTACTTTTACCAGCCCACATCTTCACTCGTACACCGAACGCATCGCCATGGACCTTGAACCGATTTCGACTGACGACTTTGTGCGAGGCTTGCAAGAAATAAAACCTGCGATTGAGGAGGAGGTACAAGCGAACAGCGGTTGGCTCTCGACATTTGGAATTTTGACCGCACTTTTCTTTCACATAACCAAGAACACACAACCTGCAATTGATTGGCAAATCGTTGAAGTGGGTCTGGGCGGAAGGTACGACGCTACCAATGTCTTCGAAACCAAAGATCTTGTGGTCGTGACGCCGATCAGCTTAGAGCATGTTGAAGTGTTGGGTAGCAGTCAAACAGAAATTGCCACAAACAAGGGTGCGATCATCACTCCAGGCTGCACAGCTGTTCTTGCGCCGCAGAAGGATGCCTCCGTGCGCAGTGTGATCGGGCGGCAATGTCACATGGTTGGGGCAGACATTGTGGACGTAGGTAGCCGTCCATTCAAGCTGAAAATGCTTTCTCATGAAATGTCAGGGCAGTCATTCTCGCTGGAAAGTCCGCTTGGGAATCTCGAGTTGAAAGTGTCATTGCTCGGTACCCATCAAGTAACGAACGCGGCTACGGCAGCGATTGCCGCTAAAGTGCTGGCTCAAAAGGGAGCCAACATAAGCGATGAAAATATCAAAGACGGTCTAGCTAACGCCCGCATCCATGGCAGATTTGAAATCATTCCTGGGGCCACCCGCAACGGCTTACCGAATTCTCCAACAGTCATTCTTGATGGCGCCCATAACCATGAATCGGCTGCGGCGCTAGCTTCAACGCTCAAGACTTTGTTCAAATCAAACAAGTGTATCTTTGTTCTTGGCGTCAATAACGACAAAAATATCAACGCGATTTGGCGTGAACTGCACCCAATGAGTAAAACTGTTATCTCAACGCGATCGCAAAGTTTGCGCGCCATGGATCCCAATGCCATTGCCGATGCAGTAAGTTTTCAATCGGTTCCGCTCTCAGCTTCAACCGAGTCCGTGCCAGAGGCGATTGAACTGGCTTTCAAGTCCGCCGAAGCAGACGATATTGTCTGCATTACAGGCTCACTGTATGTGGTGGCAGAAGCAAGAGATTATCTTCTCTCACAAACACACAAAACGTAGCTTCAGTACTTTTGCATGCCCTGCCAGACGTCCTTATCATCGAGTTCTCGCGAGGATTGAGGTCTTTTCGAGTATGGAGTTGGCGGTGCACCTTGATGAGCTTTCACGTGTGCTGCCTTATGCGGTTTTCGCGCTTCTAACCTGGGAGCGCCTAACCTGGGAGGTGTGCCAATCCCATTTTGAATCGGAGCACTTGTCGGTGCGACTATGGCTTGCACAGGCTGAACCGCAGGCTTCGTCGGCACTACTCCTGTTGCCTGTACAGGCTGAACCGTTGGCTTCACAGGAGCGACCGTTGGCTTCACAGGAGCGACCGTTGACTGCACAGGTGCCACCGCCGGTGCTATCGTTGGTGGAGCGGGAGGACTGGACTGGTTGTTAATCAAGCTGACGGCTAAAACGGCACCAGCAGCTATAAGCCCTCCTATTATCGCCGCAAACAAGGTGTTGGAATTAGCCGATTCCGCCTTTTTTGCAGAATTTCCCAGCCCTGATCTATTCAACATTGCCTTGCTTGGTGTCGCTCTGCTCGATGATGGTTCGCTCGTTTTCGGCTCCCCTGGTTCAGGGTGGCGCATCCGCATTGTCGCCGCCTCGGATGCCACCTCCCGCTTCAATTCTCGTGTCGGCACAGCGGCAGCCTTGTCCACGACCGACCTTGCAGCAGGGATTGGTCCATCCGACCCATCGTCGATCGGGAAAACTCGCTCAATTACATCTTTCAACTCGGCCATGGATTGATAGCGCTTGTCTGGACTCTTCTCGAGAGCTCGCATGACTATCCGCTCTATCTCAGCCGGTATCCCCAATGTCGGCGCTACTTCTGAAAATTTTGGCGGCACACCGGCGACCTGTTTCGAAATTGTATCTAGAAAGCTTGTGCCTCGAAAAGGAACATGTCCAGTCAGGGCCTCATACATTACCGCTCCAAGCGAATAGATGTCCGATCTGGCGTCCATAGTATAGCCACTGCACTGTTCTGGGCTCATGTAGAGGGGACTGCCCCACAGTTCGCCAGTTTGCGTAAGTCTCTGCGCATCTTCGCCAATCTTTGCCAGACCGAAATCGACGACCTTAACAAACTCTTGACCGCTGATGTCCGTCAACATGATGTTTGCTGGTTTTAAGTCGCGATGGACAATGCCGTTTCGATGCGCATGCTCGACTGCGTTACAAACTTGGACAAAAATGTTCCGTGCACGACGCGCACTTAATCGCTCTTCAGTCAACAACAAATCCTGCAAACTATGACCCTGCAGGTAGTCCATCACGAAATAGGGTTGCCCCGTTTCACTAACTATGCAGTCGTAAACTGTGACAATGTTGGGATGGTTGAGCCGACTGAGCGTTTTCACTTCACGATCAAAACCCTTGATCAACATTGGGTCGGTAAGAAGTTGTAGCTTCAGTGTCTTGATGGCGACGATGCGATCGACTAGCTCTTGTTTAGCTTTGTAGACGACACTCATGCCCCCCTCGCCTAAGACTTCGAGAATCTCATAACGACCGCCGGCAAGTTTGGTGCCGACCAGAGGATCTTTGATTGGTTGCGACAGGACAGCGTTAATTTCGTCCACGGTAGGCAACTTCGTTATTGGTGTTTTGTCGTTGCTGTCTTCGTTTGCCACTAATGCTTTCTCGGCGGTTGGGTGAAATGCACGGTTCCGACCTATATGTTCCCATGCGCAGTTGAGCCTAACTGAACATCGTAACATCCTATGAGATTCATGAACGGCACATACGGCTTCTGGTCATTAAGGAAGCTCAGGGAGCTTTTTATGCAGTGGCGTGGGTTGTGCTAAGTGCAAACCTGTGGACTATAGAGCCAGTAGAAGCGCTGTCAGTTCACAGAGGACTTCCTGCGTCCGTTCGGGATTGCTTCGATGGCTGACTCCGAATTGCTCTCCAACCAGTCGGCGCGCGGTCTGTACGGGCGAGCAATCGTCTGCAACTGGCAGGGACCTGTCTGGGTACTGCCTAACGTTTTCGTCGTTCGCAAGCTGATGGAACTGGGTCTGATAAGCGAGGCACGAAACATCGCCAGTCGCGTTGTTCGGGTCATGCTCAAGGACATCCAGGAAAACGGCATGCTGCACGAGAACTACGACGCCAACACCGGCAAGTGCTTGTGGGCTCCTCAGTTCATGAGCTGGAACATCCTCGCTCTGGAGCTGTTGGCAGTCCTCGAAAAGCGCGCAGACAAGCGCGTCATTCGACGTTCACTGCTGAGAGCAGCATGAAGTCCATCCGTTGAGGGCAGGTGGCACACAGCCATTCTGCCCTCATCGGACCTTTTTGTTTTTTTTAAACGAAGCATCTAGTCATCTTTATAGTAGAACAAAAATGTCAAAAAAGTTGCACCACATACAGTGCCATACTATGGCTCGGACAAAAACACATTCATAGCCGCGGAGAGTTCTTTCGGATTGCTGTAGTTAATGTCGTGCGGACCACCGGGAATAACGACGAGTTGAGCGTCAGGAAGTAATTTCACAACTTTCTCTACCCAAGGCTCCGGTGCAACAGTGTCTTTCGAACCGCGAACGACAAGAGTCTTATGCATCACGAGTGGCAGCCTGGGGATATAGTCGTAGTCGATCATGATCTGTGAGGTCTCTAAACCACGCTTTATACCAATGCTAAAGCTATCCCGAAGCAACACAAATCCCATTGTCGGATTTTCGAAAAACGCATCACGAAGCAAGCGCAGTCCTTGCTGGTGAATGGTCGGCTCCGAGGGGTCGGCGGCAGGTGCGGTAAGGATCAGAGGACCGACACGATCAGAAAATTTTATAGCCAACTCAACAGCAATTTCGCAACCGTAAGAGTTACCTGCGATGACCGCTTTCTCTATACCCATGACTGCCAGCCATTCGGCAATCACTTCCGCCTGCTCGATCACTGTCAGCGTTTTGGCCGGCTTCGAACTTTTACCGTGACCGGGAAGATCAATGGCATAAACGTCGTGATCTTTAGCCAACAACTTGGCTGTAGGCATCCAATAGAGATGCGAGACAATCGCACCATGGATCAAAATAATTGGCAGCTGCGATTGTTCAGTTGCCGTTGTTCTGTACAACTTGGAGGCGACGGAATAAACCTCGTATCCCAGCGCTTGAACTTTGTTGCCGATGAAGCCTGTGGATTTTGATAACGTGGTCATTTGTTTCCTTTAGTACATAATACACGTCCAATCACCACATCTGAAAGGCGACAGTGAAGACTTCAGCCTTGACCACCGTACTGCAAGAGAACTCTGGGTGGCACACGGTTCAAGAAGAAAGGCAGGACATCAAAACTGCTGAAAATTACATACCGATACCCCACCACCGCATCTGCTAGTGCACAATCCCGAAATGTCGAAAAAGCTAAAAAAGAGCCGAAAATGTCGAAAATTCTTGAAAGCGGCGAGGGGAAACTTTAGCCGAGATGCACAGCCGAAGCCGTGCACCTCGATAAAGCCAATTGAAACTAGGGCTAGCGATCTACCTTTGACCGCGGACGCTATCCAGCACTTCCTGAATTGGGAAGGGGAATGGAATGAGCTGTCCGAGGGTGAGGCAGAGGATTTCGCCTTGCGCGCCTTCGCCGATGACGTGCATCTCGAAGCCAAATTCGCTCAGAGATTGGCGACAGTTGCAGCACGGCCACGGGTCGGAACCCTTTGGCGCGTACACGGCGATAGCCAGGAACGCCTGGAATTGGGTCAAGCCGGCGGCTTCAGCGCGTTCGAGCACACCATCGGCGATGGCAGCTTGAATCGCACCTTCTTCCGCATGCTTGGTTTGCGTGTAGCCGCAGTTCTCGACATTGCAACCGGCGAAGATCTTGCCGTCGAATGTCAGAACAGCGGCGCCGACGTTGTAGTTCGAGTAGGGGCGATAAGCACGCGTAGAAGCGAGCTTCGCAGCCTCGATGACCTGGCGATAAAGGGGCTCGTCAGCCTTCGCCACTTTGATCAGCTTGGGGGCGTGGATGACTGGTGTGCGTGTCGTTCGGGTGACGACCTTCAAATCCTGTCTTGAATGTTTGGAACTCATTGTCATTTTCCTTGTTGCTGAGCATCATTGTAAGCGCTTGCTTAGCACGATGACAGCGGGGTAAAGTCTTACGGTTACGACCAGACAACACCACATGCGGTAGCACTCTGGAAACCAGACTACCGCATGTCGCGCTGTTTAAACTCAATAGTCTTCGTCAGGGCATCGCAGCTAGCGACGTGGTTTGGCCAGGTCGCGCTGAACCATCAAGTCAGTGAATCGAGCCAGCCGCTCTTCAGCCGCTGCGATCGTCTTAGGCGACTTGGCGTAACAGAAACGAATGTTCTGCGTGCGCGCCTCGGGACGATAGAAGCAGTAACCGGCGATGGTCGCCAGTCCGCACTGACGCAGGAGATACTCCCACATCTTGCGGTCGTTCTCGAAACCAAACGAGGAGGCATCCGTGAACAGGTAATAGGTTCCTTCGGGCTTGCGGAACTTGAAACCAGCTTTCTCGGCGACAACACATAGCTGGTCGCGCAGAGCCTGATACTTGTCCACCATGCCCTTGTAGAAATCCTCGCCCATGTCCAGCGCCACGATGCCTGCCATCTGCAGAGGCGCCGGCGCACAAAGCGTCAGATAGTCGTGAACACGACGCAGCGCTTTGGTGTACTCAGGCGGTGCCACGACGTAACCGAGTCGCCAACCGGTGACACCGAAGGTCTTGGACAAACCGCTAATCGTGATCGTGCGCTCGCGCATGCCAGGCAGAGTAGCCATGCTGATGTGCTTGCGTCCGTCGTAGACCATGTACTCGTAGATCTCGTCGGTGATGGCAAGAACGTCCCACTTCTGACACAGGTCTGCCACCACCTGCAGTTCTTCACGAGTAAAGACACGACCGGTGGGGTTGTGTGGTGTGTTGATCAGGATGGCACGGGTGCGATGGTTGAACGCGCGAGCGAGCGTGTCGGCATCGAAGCTGTAGTCTGGTGCGTTCAAGCGAACGTACCGAGGTGTGCCACCGGCTATGGTGATGTTGGGATGATAATTCTCGTAGAAGGGCTCAAAGACGATCACTTCGTCACCGGGGTTGACAGTGGCCAGAAGTGCCGCGTTGAGAGCCTCACTGGCACCGACGGTAACTGTGATTTCCGTTTCCGGATCAGCAGTGATGCCGTTGTAGTGCTTCATCTTGCGGGCGATCGCTTCTCGAAGTGCAGGGAAGCCCCAGGTGTTCGAATACTGATTGACGTCGGCAGCGATGGCTTGCATCGCGGCGTCCTTCAAGACTTGAGGCACTGGATACTCGGGCAGTCCCTGTCCAAGGTTGACGATGTTGGGAATCTGCGAAACAAGACGAGCAGCATCCCGAATGTTCGACTCGCGAATGATTGTGGCGCGATGCGAAATTGCGGTGCGGCGGATGTCTTGGGCGCGATGAAAATGCCGGCAAATTTCTGGCCAGCTAAAACAAAACCGCGAGAAAAACTCGCGAGCACGACTCTTGATACTCATGGTTAATCCTTCCGGGTGTTTGAGAACCAAGCGATTATGCCGAGCAGCTTGGCTGCCCAGGCTATCCTCGGATGAGCCAAGCAGCAACTTAAGGTGCACTGGCTATCTTGGGAACAACACGTCCGCTTGCGGTGAGAGCAAGTAAAAGAGAGTTTGAAAGAAAAGTTGGATTGCTTTTACAGAAACAAAAACAGAGAAGAGATGAAGGAAAGAGATGTAATCAAAAATCTAACAAACCAGCTTGCACTATTGTTGCCGGCAATCGATGTAAAACCTCTCATCATGCGCTTTACAAAAGGCATAGCCCTTGCAGCTATTAGCTACGCTATCCGCAAATCCGCTTGACATCATGCTTTGAGCGTACCCAGATCCTCATGACATCGCGCTTAACTTCTCGCACAGCTGTAGCCCTATCAGCGTATGAGCGCTCAACCATCTCCTGAATTTTCAGTTCTTTGCAGTTGGTGGGCTGTTCTGCAATGGATCTGATGCTTGCAATTCATCCAGGAGACGATCGCTTGACAAGCGGCACCGGGCCTCAATTGCAGTGATCTAGTTAATTTGAAAAGGTCGGAGAATTTTAACTATGTTCTAAATATATCTTCTTCTCTTCTTCTACCTCCAACTCTTACTTCCAACAACTCCATTCACTCTTCCAGTCTGTTGAAATCTAGTCCTTTTGGACTTCATATCAACACGCACTGGAAAGAACTAGGCAAACCATATGCAAGTCACTCTAGAAGCTCTGGAGAGGCTGGGCGTTCGCTTTGTTCGAGAATCATCGGGCATAGCCGAGTACACGCTCACGAGCAACGGCCTCAGAATTCTTTTTCTTGAACATCACCTTGCACCGGTCGTAACGACGATGATCATGTATCGCGTCGGCTCACGAAACGAAGGTGTTGGTTACACTGGTTCGACGCACTTCCTCGAACACATGATGTTCAAAAGCACGCATGACCACGACAGCGCCAACGGCACTGGATTCGTCGACATGCTCAAACCCACAGGTGCTGACTACAACGCTTTCACAGGCACAGACAACACCAGCTATGTCATCTGCCTACCCAAGGAAAAACTCGGTCTGGCTCTCGCTCTTGAAGCAGACCGGATGCGAAACCTGAAACTGCGCGATGACGAACGCAAATCCGAAATGACTGTAGTGCGCAACGAATTCGAGATCGGTGAAAACGATATCGACGACGTTATGTATAAGCAGCTCATGGCAATGGCATATGCTGAACACCCATATCATCACCCGATCATCGGGTGGCGTGACGATGTTGAGTTTGTGCCGCTAGCTCGGATGCAAGAGTTCTACGACACCTTCTACTGGCCGGACAACGCAACGTTGGTAATCGCGGGTGACTTCGAGGCTGAGAATGCACTGACTTTGGTGCAATCGGCGTTCGGCAAGATCCCAAAAGCCCCGCGTCCGTTCCCGACCGTTTACACACGCGAACCACATCAGTCCGGGGCTCGCAGCTTCGAACTGAAGCGTGATGGTATGGACAGCTCCAAGCTGGTGATCGGTTTTCCGACACCTGCAGCCAGTCATCCTGACCATCATGTGCTGGCGCTGATTAGCGACCTACTCGGCGGCGACTCGCAGAACTCAAGCCGCCTCTACAACGCACTGATGGAGCCGAGCATCGCCCTTGAGTGCAGTTCGCATGCATCAGCCTCTCGCGACCCGGATCTGTTCATGATCAAGGTCACAGCTAACGGCGACGACAAGGTCAAACTGGTCGAGCGTGCGATCCACGCGGAACTAGACCGCCTCAAGAAAAAGCCGGTTGGTCAACGCGAACTCGCTCGTGTTAAACGAGAGAATCGCAACCAGGCAGCCGACTACAAAAGCGATCCGATGAAGCATGCCGAGCAAATCTGCGAAGCTGAATCAATCAGCGGTTGGACTTGGCTGCTCGACTACGACGACAAGTACGATGCGGTGACGAGCAAAGACATCATGCGAGCCGCCCGCAAATATTTCAACCTCGACACCAGCACAACAGGCAGAAGCGTCGCTCCTGGCAAGAAGCGCGCTAAGAAGCCTACGGCTGGCACCAAAGATGACACCATCGCGGCGAACGTACCTGGAGGATTTGAACTACCAAACCGTTCCGGTGTGCTAACAACGACTGCCGCTTTGAATGAAGTCAAACCAACAAACATCGCCAGTCAGGTCGAACGGTTCGTTCTGGCCAACGGTCTCAAGGTGCTCATTCTTCCTGTTCCGGGAAGCGGCATCGTCTCGGTAAGTGGAGCCATCAAAGCCGGTGAAATACTGGCTGACAGCAAGAACACGATGGTTCCTGAACTAACTGGCAAGATGCTCAAAGCCGGCTCATGGGGAGTGAACAAACGTGAAATCGCCAGTCGTCTCGATGAGATTGGCTGCGACTTGAACTTCGGCATCGACCAGTTCGTAGTCACTTTCGATTCGACCTTCATGGCCGAATCGGTGGATGCCTACCTGTCTCTGCTGGGCACTATTGTGCAAACGCCGAGATTTGCGCCCTCTGAGCTGCGCCGATGCAAGAGCGACACAGAAGCAGAACAGCGCGCCTCAGTCGGCGACTCGTCTGTGGCTGGGTCAATCAAGCTGATGCAAACTCTGTATCCGCGCAACCATCCCTACTACCGTCACTCGCTCACGACTCTGCAAAAGCAGACGAAAAGCACGACCATTCACGACGTGCGCGAGTTCTATACCCAACACTATTCCCCTCGGGGCACGGTGTTGGCAATTGTTGGCGATGTTCAAGTCGACCTGGTCAAGGCCAGGCTTGAGGTTGTCTTCGGCAGCTGGAAAGGGGCAAAACCTGAACCAATTGTCGTGCCATCCGCTCTGCTTCCCGAACAGGCAAGACGCATAAACGTGCCTCTGTCCGGTAAGGCGAGCGTTGAAATCATCATTGGCGTGCCTGTCAGTTTGAAGAAGTCCGACCCCGATTTCGCAGCAGTCGAAATCGCCAACGCGGCTCTTGGAATTGACACGCTTTCATCCCGGCTCGGTGTGGCAGTACGCACCAAGTACGGACTGACTTACGGAATTACGTCGTCATTCGATGACGTCAGATTTGGAGAAGCCCCCTGGCTTCTTCAACTTACAGTCAACCCCGCAAATGTGGAGAAATCCCTCGCCTTGATCCAAGCTGTCGTTGATGATTTCATCAAAAACGGCGTCACGGACAGGGAGCTTGCGGACGAAGCGGGTCGGCTCTACGGACAGCACGTGGTATCACTGCGTACCACGAGTGGTCTGGCTGAGACCCTCTGTGCTCGCGAGATTCGTGGCGCTCAGCTGCGCAACCTCGATCGCGAGTGGAAGAGACTGCACTCGGTGACGAAACAGCAAGTCAACGACGCGATGCGCAAGTATCTGCGTTTCGACAAGGCTGTGACCATCGTCGTGGGCAGTAAGTAATCGCTAGTTGCCCGTGCGTGCTGGTATCATCACTGGTCTAGCACGCCGGGCTTCCATTTGACCAAGGGGAAAGATATCCCCGAAAAAGGAAACTAATCATGTCTGACAAAATTGCATCTCTCGGTTTCACCAAGGTTCAGGAGGCCAAGGGCATCGTCGAGTATCGTCTCGATCGAAATGGCCTCAAGGTCCTCCTTTCCGAAAACCACGCCAAGCCCGTGGTCACTTATATGGCGCTGTTCCACGTCGGTTCGCGCAATGAGGCAGTCGGCTTCACCGGCTCGACGCACTTCCTCGAGCACCTGATGTTCAAGGGAACGCCGAAGCACAATCCTCAGGACGAAAACGGCGTCTTCGAGATGATCAAGCCGCTGGGCAACCTGCTCAACGCCACGACCTGGTTCGATCGCACCAACTACTTCGAGTGTGTTCCGTCACAGCATCTGCCGCTGTGCATCGAGCTCGAGGCTGACCGCATGCGCAATCTCATGCTCCGGCATGACGACCGCAACAGCGAGATGACCGTCGTGCGCAACGAGATGGAACGCGGCGAGAACGAGCCGGACCGCGTCATGATGGGCGAAATGTTCGCTGTGTCATTCCGCGAGCACCCGTATCACCATCCGACGATCGGCTGGCGTTCCGACGTCGAAGGCGTCTCCCTCGAACGCATGAAGGAGTTCTACGACGTTTACTACTGGCCGAACAACTGCACCGTCATGGTGCGCGGCGACTTCGACACCGTCGAGGCGCTCGAGCTGATCGCCAAGCACTACGGCGACATCACGTCGTCGCCCCATCCGATCCCGACCGTCTACACGGTGGAGCCCCCGCAAGAGGGCGAGCGCCGTTTCGAGATCATCCGCGCCGGCGATCTGCCTCGCGTCTGGGCTGGATTCCACATCCCGGAAGCGAAGCATGCCGACTCGTATGCGCTCGGGGCGATGCGTGCCGTGCTGGGTGGTAGCGGTTCGAAGTCCAGTCGCTTGTACAAGCGCCTGATCGACTCCGGGCTCTGCTCCAGCGCTTCTGCCAGTCACATGGAGCTGCATGACCCTGGACTGTTCATGGTCAACGGCACCGTCTCGGCCGACCACACGGTCGCCGAAGTGGAAGCGGCTCTCTTCGAGGAGATCGTCAAGCTCGCCGCTGAGCCGGTTACGCTCGAAGAGCTGAACCGCGCCAAGAACGCCAACCGTAAGAGCACCATCCTCGGTGCGCTCGACCCGATGGGCTGGGCGAACATGATCGCGGAAGGTGAGGCTTCGGTTGACTGGAAGTGGGTCGTCGAGTATGACGACAACTTCGACCTCGTCACCCCGGCCGATGTGCAGCGCGTCGCAGCGCAGTACTTCAGCCGCACCAACCGCACGGTTGGTCACTTCATTCCCCTGGTCGAGGCTGCAGAGATCGCGAACGGTTCGACCGCCGCGGCGCCTGTAGCAGCGAAGAACGAGACCAACTCGGCTGGTTCTTCGCTCGCCGCCCAGGTGACGAAGAAGACACTGGCCAACGGCATCAAGGTGCTCGTGCAGTCAAACCGCGGTTCGGGCGCCGTCTCGATCAGCGGTAAGCTTCAGGCTGGTGGTTGCTTCGGAGGTGGCGTCGAGCTGCTGCCGGAGATGACCTCCTACCTGCTCACCCGCGGCTCGGTCAAATACAGCAAGGCCCATATGGCCGAACTGCTCGAAGACATGGGTCCGGGCGCTTCTCGCCTCTCGTTCAGCCCCGACACCTTCGCCGTCTCGTTCGGCGGCAGCGTCGTGGCGACGGACTTCACTCAGTACGTCAACATCGTCGCTGACGTGCTTCGCAATCCGCTCTTCCTCGACGAGGAGCTGCAGCGGGCCAAGGCTCAGTTCGCGTCGTTCTTGACCAAGAACGCCAACAACACGGGCAGCGTCGGCAAGAACACGCTCATGCGCGCTCTCTACGACGGCAACAGCCCCTACTGCGGCAAGACCTACCCCGAGCTCGGCGATGAGCTGGCTTTGATCACGGTTGACATGCTGCGGCAGTTCCATGCCGAGCACTACAGCCCGAAGAGCCTGATCGTCTCCATCGTCGGCGACATCGATGAGGCCGAGGCGTTCGCCCTGGTCGACTCGGTCTTCGGTGACTGGACCGGTCCGGAGCCCAAGCCGTTCGATGTCTCCAAGGGTCTGCTGGGCGCGACGAAGCGCAACCGCATCGACGTGAAGATGCCCGGCAAGAAGAACACCGACATCATCATCGGTTCGCCAGTTCCGGTGAGCCGCACGGGCGCTGACTTCTGCGCAGCTCGCATCGCTGACCTGGCGCTCGGTGGTGACACCATCGGCTCGCGTCTGGGCAAGGTGGTGCGCGTCAAGCACGGTCTCACTTACGGCATCAACTGCCGTTACGACGACATCTCCTTCGGCAACGCGCCGTGGCAGATCACGCT
>PLXC01000074.1 GCA_003151275.1 Candidatus Melainabacteria bacterium | reverse complement strand
TCGACCTCACGTCGATGAGTGGAATCATTTATCAGTATTGGCAACCGCCGGCAGTATCAAGAGCAGAGTAGCAACAGACGCTACTGGGGGCTCCATTCGTGAGCGCTCCATTTCGGTACAGCAGCTTAACTCCGCAGCAATCGTCGCGCGAACTTTAGCCTTCCGTCTAGCACAAGGGCGCCCCCGGTCTGCCAAATTTTGGAAAGCTGTGGCGACTTACACAAGTGATTTGGGTCATTTTTATCGAACGCAGGAAAGTTTGATGCTGCCTGCAAGGCGAGCAACCGGTACACCAAGGCTTCTGCCGCCCTTGGTCGAGCCAGGTGCAGTGCGGCTTCATGCATTTTTTGCATGCGTTCTGGGTCGTCCAGCAACTTATCTATTTTGAATGAAAGCGCGGGCAGATTGTTGCATCTGATCGCCACGCCTTCTTCAAGCAAGTGATCAGAATTACGTTCTTCTTGCCCTGGGATAGGATTGACGATCACGAACACAAGCCCCTTGGATAGCGCTTCGGCAGTTGTTAATCCGCCTGGTTTACCCAGCACCATATCTGATGCCGCCATATATTCGTCCATATCAGTTGTATAACCAACAGCCTTGATCAACAGATTTCCCTTTTCTGTTTTTGCTTGTTCTTCCAACTTTTCTTTCAGATTTTTGTTCCGTCCACACATTGCTATAACCTGGGCAGGGTGTTTGAGTTGACGCAGTGAGTCAAGCAAATCTTCCATTGGACCAACACCAAATCCGCCAGCCGATACAAGAATGGTGGGGCGCTCCAAATCCAATCCGTATTTTTTCCGCATAGCAATTTTGTTCTTAGGCTCAGCGAAAACTGGATCTATCGGAATTCCAGATACGCTCACTTTGTCTCTGACAACGCCCATGCTGACGAGATGCTCTTTTGTCTCATCAAGAGCTGTGAAATACTGGTCATAGTGTCGGGTCAGCCAAGTTGCGTGGACATCAAAATCAGTGACCACGATAACGTGTTTGGTATGAATTTTTTTCCGGCAGAGCAGCCATGAAATAATCTCCGCGGGCAGAAAATGTGTGCAAATCACAATCTCAGGTTTGTAATCATTGATCATTCTCACCAGGGGGCGAGTGTTGAGTTTATCGAAAGCGAGTCGTCGACGTTCGTTCTTCCAGGGCTTGTCTGACGCATCGTACAGCCAGCCGAGCAAGTCCGGCGCTTTGTTGACCATGTCAATGTAAGTCTTGGAATAGAGATTACGTACGACGTAGCTTGTGTACTCAAGAGAATCGACGTGCCGCACTTCGCGAGCCGCACCCGATTCTATGAATGCTTTCTCAACCGCCTGAGCGGCGCGGATGTGTCCTGCGCCTGACGTAGCCGATAAAATCAAAACACGGTTAAACATTTCTCGCTCCAATTTCAATACTGACCTGAAACTAGCTTGTCTGATTGCGAAGTTGCCATGTGCCTAAAAGCAACAGTTAATAGTCTGTTTAGGGACCGCAGTAATGCTTGCTATTCACCTAAAATGTACCCTGCACCGCTAAATTTCATCAGGTTGGCTGTAGGTCCTATGGTCACCATACAAGGAAGAACCATCGTGAAAGTCATTTCTGCTGCACTCATAGTTTCTCTCTGCCTTTCTCTCTCAGCTGGCTACGCTTCCGATACCCAGACACCCGCACAACTGGAGGAAATCAAAATCAAGAGCGGCAAGTGGATGGAACAGACGCAACAAGCCGAGCAACTTAGCAAAAAGCATAAGTTCGAAGAACCGGAAGCTATATACAAAAAAATTCTCGCTGAAAGAAAAGAACTTGGTCTGGATTTGTCGGGGCAACAAAATACACTCGGCTGGTTCTATGCCAATTGGGGCAAAAATGATCTCGCCGAGCAGCAATTCAAAGATCAGCTCGCTAGCGTGGAAGAAAACGCAGGGCTGAACGAGATGATGCTCTGTTATCCGCTAGAGGAACAGGCAAAATTTTTGGACAAAGTGGGCAGGAAAGATGAAGCGAAAAAATTGAGAGCGCGCATCAAAACTATCACCGCAGCCGCTAACGCGCCAGTCAAGTTACCGCCTCTTACAAAGGACATGACTGCAAGTCAAAAAATAGAAGAAGCGAAAAAGTGCTGCGACATGGGTGGCAAACTCATAGATTCCGAATTGCAGGACAGGGCAGTTGTGTATCTTAACCGCTCAATTGCACTTAATCCGAACGACCCTGTTGCTCACTTTTTGCGCAGTAAAACTGAACTGTGGGTGGATAACTTTGCCAAAGGCTTGCAAGATTTGAATACTGCGATTCGGCTTAAACCTGACTATGCAGATGCATATGAAGATAGAGGTCACTATTACGTAAGCGTGAAGCAGTACCCCAAAGCGCTGGCGGATTTTGCAAAAGCATTTGCGCTCAATCCCAAAGACACTAATGCCATGGGCTCCAAAGCCAAACTGGAAGACGAACAAGGCCAACATAAACAAGCAGTCGCTGACTATACAAAGGTAATCGAGGTTGAACCAGATCTGTCATGGCCGTATGTTCAGCGAGGCATCGCCTACGAAGCGCTTAAAGACTTCAAAAAGGCGATCGCAGATTACACAGTCCTTTGCGACAAATATCCGAATAGCTACGACTATTTTGAACTCAGAGGCCACGCTTACCTGAAAGCCAATCAACCGGACAAGTCACTCAGTGATTACAACAAAGTTGTTTCACTGAACCCAAAATATACGGGTGGTTATGCCGAACGAGCAAAGGTTTATCAGAAGATTGACGGCAAGCAGACACCAAGAGTGATGGCAGATTTAAAGAAGTCGAAGTAGAGTAGTCACTCCGAAAATTAATCAAGATAATAACCGTCATACATTTCAGATTCAGGGCAATTTCAATCAATTGGCACTGCTCAGTGAAATTTCGGAGATGCTTCTTCTACTTGTTTGTACAGCAGCTGCACTTGCTCGAACTCTTGCGCCAGACGCTGATCGTCGAGGGCAAATTGAGCGGGATTCTCATCGCTGTTTGCTGATTGGCTAGGCGCAGAAACATAAGGGCTAAGCGTTTGCAATTGGTTGAGAAATTGCATGGCTAAGGCTGAGTGAGTGGTGGCACGCTTCACTTCTTGATGTAGAAGCATGGAACTTCTTTGCTGCTCACCGTAAACTTTTTGACTTTCGACGTAGTCGCCATCACGCATAGCTTCCTCCATCTTGCCATGCATTAGACTCTGAGTATTTTCTTGTTTTGCAACTACACCCTGATCGAACTGACCAGCGTTCTGCTTAAACGAAATGGCTTTTTCTTGCGATGCTCCCCACAACGAAGCGTACTGAGTGGCACTCATATTCTTACGATTGTTCATCATCATTTGCACGACCTGAAATAGATACATCTCACTGTTGTGCAATTCGGCTTCTGCCTGCTGCAAGGCATCACACGCATCCTGAGTCTGCACAGCCAGTGGTTTAAACGCAGGTACAGTTATGCTTGGAGGCGGGGAGTTTGTTGAATTTGAATTTTGTGCCGCTTTGTGAAAAGCCGCAGCGTGTTGTTGCACTTCCTTGCGGTGTTGAAGGTAAGCGCCGAGTGCGGCACGATAACGGGCCATTGTTTCAGCGTAATTCCTTAAAACGGTCTTCGATTCTGGTGCGACCACTCGCCTGGGGTGATCGGTGTTTGAGTGATCGATAGAGCTTCGCACTTCAAGGTCGAACCGTTTATCATTCTTTTCATTCTTGGCACTGTCATTGTTTCCAGTAGACTCAGCTAAAAGACCCGCTTTAGTTGTCTTAGCCAAAGCGTCGGCTTGACGAGATAGCTTATGAGCTCGCTTCGTCAAACGCGCGGCGTCGTCGCGCCGAACTTCTAACTGTAATTTTGAATTCTGACAATTCGCGCCAGGGATTAGTGCAAGCCACAAGGCGACAGTAAACGTGAAAACGTGTAAGTTGCGCATAGACGATTTGATGCCTGTTAAAACGTGCCAACTACCAATAATAATCCATTTCCGAACCTCAGACCGAACAAGCGCACACAGCTGTGCTTGCGATAGAGCCCCTCGACAACGACTCTTTACAATCAGACATCCGAATTGAGTGCAGAAAGCGTAACAATGAGAGGTGAGCAGGTGCTGTTAATATCCAACTAATTGCCCTCACGCCATGCCACTTTGCTTCATTAGCAACCTGTTAAATGATCCAGGTTGTGCCTATGTTCAGGCGCTTGATAAACTGTGTTGAGCTCATTTAAGGTCTTGCTATGAAATTCAAGTTTACTATCCCTGTGGCCATTTGCTTGCTGGTAACCATCCACGCGCTCGCCGCAGAATCACAACCAACTGATTTAAATCAGACGATCGAAGCCGCTGAAACCGCTTATAAAACAAAAGATTTGAAGCATGCTGAAGAATTATTTTCGCAAGCGTTGGCGAAAGCTAAAGCGGCCGGGCCGAACGACACGCGCATTGGCTCTACTTTGAATGGATTGGCGTTGACCTATGAAGCGCAAGGAAAAAAAACGGAAGCGCTAGAAAGCTACAAGAAAGCGCTTGATGCAAAGGAAGCCGCTGTTGGACACGATGATCCGGCGATACTGCCGATCCTGGACAACCTGGCACATTTCTATCGCGCCACCGGAGATATCGATGCGGCACTGACGACTTACAAACGAGCGCTTGCAATCAGAGAAGCGGCGAAATCTGGAAATGGTGACATCGCAAAAAATTTAAACTCGCTGGCCGCGATTTATCGGGATACTGCAAAGTATGCCCAAGCGGAACCGCTGTTAGTAAGAGTTCTAGCCATTGTTGAGAAAATGAGCGGTCCAGACAATCCGTCGGTGGCAGTGGCGCTAAACAATTTGGCGGTTGTGTATCGAGAGCAAAATAAAATAGCGGACGCTCAAGGTTTATATGAAAGAGCTTTGAAAATTCGCGAGAAAGCCTACGGCGCCGAGAGCCAGGAAGTTGCAGCCAGCTTAAGCAATCTTGCACGTGTATATCGAGAGCAAGGTCATTTTGAAGAAGCTGAACCTTTGCTGAAACGAGCTCTAGCCATCGTCCAGAAGCTTGATCCTGAGTCACCAGCGGTAGTGACAGCACTCAACAATCTGGCAACTGTGTACAAAGAAGAAAGCAAATACGCAGACGCCGAACTGTCCTATAAGAGTGCTCTTGTTTTGGAAGAGAAATTAAAAGGCCCAGACAACTATGACCTGGCTCCGACCTTAACTAATCTGGCTCTGGTGTACAACATACAAGGGAAAGATGCTGAAGCAGAGCCAGTCATGAAGCGTGTGGTGGAAATCACAGAGAAAAACTTGGGACCAGAAGATCCAAATCTAGCTATTGCTTTGAACAATTTAGAAGAGCTTTACCGGCAGCAAGGTAAGTTCGCTGATGCAGAAGTGCTGCTCAAAAAAACACTGGCCATTCGCACCAAAGCTCTCGGACCAGAGCATCCCGAAGTTGCCACCAATGAGAGTGACCTGGCACTTTTGTACAAGGAGCAAGGAAAGCTGACTGAGGCGGAACCAGCATTTCTAGAAGCGATCAAAATAGAAGAAAAATACGCGACGCAGCGACCGGGCGAATTGGCTAACAGCTTAAACAACCTGGCAAAACTCTACAGGGATGAAGGAAAACTTCCTGAGTCGGAGGCATTATATAAGCGCTCACTTGCTTTGCGCGAACAGACCTATGGCGCCTCGGATCCAAGAGTAGCAGCCAGCCTGAGAAATTATGCTCTTCTATTGCGAAAAATGGGTAAGACAACTGACGCAGATTCCATGGATGCGCGCGCGGAAACAATTGAAGCTAAGTCTGAAAAGTAATCGTATCGAACCTCACAGTTTACGCGCCACCACTTCAAAGATCTGTCCGTGTCTGGTACCAGAAGGTACGATTGGGACGGGACCTAGGAATTCATTGAACCATTCGATTGCAAAACCTTGAAAGAGTTGCTCGACTTGTGATGCAGTCTGAAAAGTCATCGCTTCGTTTACGGCCCAATCGTCATCCATTCCGAAGAAATGTCCACTAAATCTGCCCCCCGGTTTAAGTGCGTGACAAATATTTTGCCAAAGAAGAGGAAACTTTTGCGGAGCACAAAAGGGCAACGAAACTCCCGCGTTAATCAAATCTGCTTCAGGAAGAAGTGCATCTTCCATTTTGCCAAGATAGGTGCTGAGCTGCTCAGGCTGCCAACCGTTTCCGTTTGATGAACTGCTCAGTAGGTTGAGCGCATCCTCACTGCTGTCCACGGCAAACACGTGCCAACCAGTCTTGAGCAGTTGGCGTGCGTCGCGTCCGGCTCCGCAACCCAGGTCAATTGCCAGTCCAGGTATCTGCTCATCATCCTTTAAAAGCCGAAGAGCGTGTAACAAAGTTTGATGTGGTGCCGCGTCTGCTACTGCTTCATAATAGTTGGTCCAAGTTGGTGGCGCCTGCTGAATCGGCAAACAACCGATAAATATCTTCTCGTCGTGCAACGTCTGAAAAAGTTGTATGAAACCAGCAATGTTTTCGGCAGAATTTCTCTGTTGTTCGGTCAGGCAAGCAGCTATCAACTGGGAGTATGATGTGCTGCTGGATCTGGCTCTGCTTACAAGTATCGCACTCAGTTCACTCAATCGCACCACTTTCGATTTCCAACTTTGAGGAAGAATCCCAAACACCAGAGGTGCATCGAGAATCCTGGCTGAATAGGATTTCCCCTCAAGCACAGCAAAGGAAATCTCAACCACCGGATAGTTGAAACTCCTAATTTGGAGTTTAGGATTGACGAGAGGACGACACTCTTTGATTTGCTCAACGCTGCCGAGATAGATATCGCCACAGAACTCTGTCAATTGATGTGACCGCACAGCAGCCTGTTTCGAAAGCTCAAAATCTGCTAACTCGTACAGAAAAGGATAATCCTTTTGGTACTCTGGGCAGTGGCTACGCAAGAATTCAGGAAAGCGATCGCCGATGTGTCTGTTGTTCTGATAATGAGGACGAAATTCGTAAAAATAATCCGAAAGAATGGTTCCCCAATCTTTTTCCATAATCTTGGAGCAAGCTGGAAAGACATTGCGCATCAGAGAGTCCCTGTTGCTGTCTCGCATCCATGCATACAGACTGAGAGCTCTGAGGTCAAATCCATCAATACTAGATGGTTTGCGGGCGAACCGTGGCTTATAGTCGGCGTCATCAACAGACCAGGGATCGTTACCTTTAATTTCTGTCCAGAGTTCGAACCAGCGGCGTTGATATTGAGCTAAATTGACTAGTCGAATCGATTCGTCCACTGCAGAATTATTATTCGAAGCACGCGTGACGCGTGCGCTCCACGTCGGGCCGAGATGAGTGTCGCGACTTATGGCACCATCACCATTTAAGGCATCATCAATGTCTCCGATGCCTGCTGCCTTGACATAAGTTGTCTTGCTATTGGATCGGATGCTCGCAGGTCGAGAGAGCGGGAGAAAAGCCAATTCTGCCACTGCTGACGTTGGCAATCCGTCTTCTGTCGAGGCTCTAGAAGCCGAATCATCGGATCCTAGTTCTGCAACACCTGTCGAAGCGTGAGTCATATTCAACTGAGAATGTTTATCCCAAATTTCCCTGACATGATTGAGTTCTTTCAACAACTCATCAAAGCAAGGGAAGTATTGATCTCGCTCAATCATCACCGCTTTAACTTGTGTTTGCTTCGATAACACGTAGTCCAGCAGGTCAAAAACCGCCGCGGGCACCGGCGTTCCATGCGTATCAATGGTGCGCTTGCCGTAAGTGCCAGGTCCGGCGAGGTGTATTTGAACAACTCGTTCGAGTGGAATTCGATCTAGAAATTCCTTTGGATCAAATCCATGATTGATCGAATTGACATGGAGATTGTTCAAGTCAAGCAACATACCGCAATCAGCTTCCTCAAGCGTGCGTGCGATAAATTCTGCTTCGCCGAAATCTCCTTTCGGCATGCGAGTATAGAAGGGAATATTTTCCAGGATAAGTGGAAGTTCGACGATTTCCTGCGCTTCTTTAATTCGACTCGCAACGTGTTTTATCGTTTCCTCGGTCCAAGGCAACGGGAAAAGATCATTTCCGGTTTCACCATCTACACCTGTAAAGCACAGATGATCGCTCCACCACTGCAGTCCGAATTGTTTGACAAAAGATCGAGTCGTAGTCAGCAATGATCGATCCAGTGGATCGATACTGCCTATAGACAGACTTACACTGTGAGAGACAAGGGTAAAGCGCTCCGCAAATCGGTCTAACCAATTAATGGTGGCATTGTTACCTCTGTAATTCTCTGGAGTAAACTCGAGAAAATCAATCGCCTTACGATGGGCAACAATCTGATCGCAAATCTCACCGCGCAGTCCTAAGCCGATTCCCAAAATGGGCATAGCAGATTTTAGTCTAAGAAATTCGCTCGGCATTGTTTGTCGACTGCAGTTACCTGTTTAGTGCTTAATTATGCACCAATATTAAGAACGGTTCCGCCAAGTCTCCGGCAAAGTCGCAACACACAGATCGAATTTAGGTGGTGGATCTCCAGGTTGCGGCATCTTCGCTACACACAAATCCACTATTACCGGCGGATCTCCAGGTTGCGGCATCTTCGCTACACACAAATCCACTATTACCGGCGGATCTCCAGATTGCGGCATCTTCGCCACACACAAATCCACTATTACCGGAGGATCTCCAGGTTGCGGCATCTTCGCCACGCACAAATCCACTACTACTGGAGGATCTCCAGGTTGCGGCATTTTTGCGACGCACAGGTCATATTCCTTTGGACGTATCTCATGTGGATGTGGAATTTTGTCCACACAGCCAGTCACTGAATGTGGCACCTCTGGTAGTATCGACACACACTGGTCAAAAGATTTTGGACGGACTTCGTTTGGAAACGGAATTTTATCCACACATGCATAAAATGACGGTGGTACGTCATTTGGCAACATCGCTGCACACTGATCAAAAGGCTTCGGTCGCAAATTAGGAAACACGTCCACACATGCATTAACGATGCTTGGCGCGTCACTTGGATTTGGAAAACGTGCCACGCATAGATTGTCCTCACTGCTCCTCGGTGCAGTATCATCCTGCTGAGGAAATCGCGCTACACATCGATTGTCCTCGCTGCTCCTTGGTGGCGGATCCCCAGACTGAGGCCACCGTGCGACACATCGATTGTCTTCAATACTCCTCGATGGCGGTTCACCTGATTGGGGCAATCGAGCCACGCATAAGGAGTCTTCAACGTTTTTTGGTAAGGGTTCGAACGAGCGCGGCATGTGAGAAGGTGCTGTTTTTTCATGGTCTGGTAAATTTGCGATGCACTTATTGTCCAACTCAGGAGGCAACCATGCGCCGTTATTCGAACCAGGGCAGGTTTTATGCCTTTCTCCCATCAGATTCAGAGCCTGTCCGACGAGATGAGTATCAAGGTCCACTGACTTCTCGCGTTCAGTGGGCCTAGCTTGATTTTCCCAAGACATTCAAGTTCCTCCCTATCGACTAGACGATTTTTTCGCACAGAAATGCATTATGTTTGCTGATTGCTGTCGCTTATATACGGAGAAGCGAATTTCTTGACAGGGATTCGCGCAAATTTTTGGAGAGTGCTGTTCACCTTAGCCATCACTTTAAATGGTCTTGTGTGACCAAGTTATGGCACCTTAGCCATCATCCTGAAATCAGGAATCCATGAGCCTGTGATACTGAAGGGCACCCGAATGACTTTGCTCCTGGTGACCGATTGACTATTACCCAGTCCGCAGGTGAGACTCAGAAGTTTCAAATCGACAAGTCGGTCGGTCCAAATTCAAGGATTGATCAACCGTGCCACACCTCTGTCACACCAGACCATTTAAAATAAATTTGGGATTTGTCACACCATTGTCATCATTGAAGCGCAATATTTATAGGTTGGCTTCCCGGTCAACACCAATGTCCAAAGAAAGCTGAGTTTCTCAGCTGGACCTGAACAGGAACTCTGAGGTGGCCATGCGGCATCAATTCAACCAGGAAAGGCAGGAAAGGCAGGACGGTGATAACCATGATTATGGCAATCATCACAACTCCTTTGGTCTGCACATAGAATTAGGCGGCATCAGTTACCAGCAGTCAGCCGACTATCACCATCAAAACATGGGCAGAATTTACGGACACCAGCAGTCGCTGCCATACATGGAAATCCCACAGGGATACGAAAACCCGCAAGGAAACTACTACCGACCGGGACAAGGGAATGACTCGAATTACTACGCCCGTCCTAATTACGGGTCGAATGAGACGAATTACTACGGGAACCAGAATCAACAGCTAGAGTTCAGCAATCCTTATCCGAATCAGGGACAGCGACAGGGACAGGGACAAGAATACCCACATCATCCGCATCACCCTCATCATCCACACCATCCGCACCATGGCCATCACGGTCACCACCAGCAACGGGACGGCAATGGCGATCAAAGTAACGGGAATCAATCCGACCATCGCAGCATCTATACATATGATGGCGCGACGAGAGCAAATCCCCAGCAGGCGCTTGAGAGTGCAAGAGTCGTTGCTGAGGTAGCCCGAAGAATGGGTGTCGACCCCGTTGTCGCGGTCGCTGCGATGTTAGTAGAAAGTGGCGGCAACCCCCACGCCGTGGGAGATCACGGACACAGCTTTGGACTTTTTCAACTCAACAGCCGTGGCGAATTAGCCGCCGCCCATCTGACGCCAGAACAAGCATCCGATCCAGCAACTAACGCTCAAGTCGCCCTATCATATTTTAGACGGGGTCATAGCAACAATCCAGGTGAAATGGCAGCAGCAGCCCAGCGACCAGCAAATCGCGCCGACTACGCCCGCAAAGTAAATTCGAACATGGCAGAAGCCGAGCGCATGGTTCAACAAATGGGATTGGCCTAAAAGCCCCAATTTAGCACTGAGACAGTCTGATTCAACGTCGAAAGTCCACATTTCCAATGCTGGATTATTGCGATGATGTTGAAACCAAATGCGATACCACAATGAACCAACATGCTCAGTCGAGTCTTCGTCTCGAGCAAGCCAAAATTTCAACTTTCTGGTAAGTTGATATGTGTCAATTTAGGCAGCGGCGTCGGTACTTAAATGCAACCGAGTTCTCAGAAGCGAAAAAGTATACTCCTATTGGTATTAACTGTCGGTCTCGTCGCATTTTGGATTGTCTACGCAATCTTTGGCTTGCAAGCCTCACGAACCAAAGAGCAGGAAACCAGTCAACAAAGAGATGATCGACTGCGTCGAGAAACCGTAGAACGAATCGAAAAAGCACGTCGCCAAGGTGCAGAACAAGTCGAAAGAGCACGTCGCGAAAGTGCAGCCCGAAATGAAGAGTATCTTCAAAAAGCAAAAGATAAATTCGAGCAAGCCAGGCAAACAAAAGACAAGAATCTTCCTGGTTTCATTAATGCCATGATGGAGGTAGCTTTCGCCTATCGCAACAACCAAGAACTCAATAAAGCTAATGAGCTATTCAATGAAGCCTTTGCGCTCTACACCTCACCTGGCAATAAATCGCTCATCGACGACAGCTGTGGTCAAAATCTATGGCGATACCTCGACTTCCTTCCAGAGAATGAGTTCGAGACCAAGTTCACTAAATTATTAAGAACATCGGAAACTAAGTCGCCAAATCCGTCGAATGAATTGGACAGAGAAATTTCCACAGCTATTAATGACCGCCGGTACAATCGGTCAGGCTCTCAAGGCAATCAAGCAGATCAAAAAAAGCTTTGGAAAACTGCCCTCGACATTAGATCGTCAGTGCGCGGAGAAAACGATAAAAGCCTTGACCCGCTTTTGCGCCAGTACGCTTCAGCTTGCGAAGCGAGTAAAGATATAATCGAGGCGGAAAAATCGTACTTAAAGGCAAATGCCTTAACAGCGGATAACTCTGCGGACGCAGTAGCTATCTCGGACATACTTTTGGCCCAGTTTTACTTGCGGCAAAGCATGTTTGAAAAAGCTGACAAAAGTTGGAACAAAGCAGAGAAGGCGACTCGAGGAGGGATGTCGAAAAGTGTCGCTGGAATTTTTGCACAATTAGTAGATAACTACAAAAAACTATCGCGGGTCGCCGATGTCGAAAAAATGATCACGGTTTTGCTTGCTCACGGTGGCGACAGTATCGTTGAGCAGCTGGATCCACAGGTAGAAGATTTAGTCAGTGGCTACATAGGATCAGGCGCCTTACCAAAAGCAGAAGCGCTCCTGGTGAAGAGAGTTAACGCATCTGGAACTTGTGTCGAAGACGCTGCAGCAAACGATTGGCGACTCAAATTGTCCGACGTTTATCTAGCTTTGGGCCGGGAGCCGGAGTCGAACAAATTATTCGACCAAGTGAAAAGCATCACAGCTCTTCAAGGAGGCTCCGTAGAGCAAATTCTTGAAAAACGAGCATCGTTGTTAGAACGCCTAGGCAAGAAAGATCAGTCCACGAAAATTAGGTCAGTGTTGCCCCCACCTCGCAAAAACGTCCCAATCAAACTTACGCATTTATTGCTTGCCCAGCAGGAAATAAGATTCGGACACAATACCTCGATAGATTCCTACAACTCGTCTGATCCAATGCAGCGTCGAGGTTTTCACAGAGCAACAGGAATAACTGATAAAAGCAGTATTTGTTGCAACGGACCGATAAAGACCGAAGGCAATTTCTCATTCAGAGGAACTATATTTGGAAAGAGTGGAAAGAGCACGCCACCGAATACGGTATCGCCGATAACATCTAGCCCCCCGATGTTACGGAGAAATTCCTTTAGCAACAATCCAGAAGAATATATACCTATTCCAAATGATACCTATCCGCTCCCTCCAGCACTGAAGCCGCCTAACAATGCATCCGAACTCTCGGCTCATAGCACTTCGCCGTTTCTGCAATCAGGCGACTACATTTGCTCACAACTACAGGGCCGAATGATGATGGGTACGAATGACTCTAAGACAATCAGAATTTTTCTTATCGATGAACCTAAGGCACCGACTGTTATCGAATCGCCTTATAATGGAGCAAGTCAAAATCGTCCAATCGATTATCAGATTTGGTACAACGGTACACGAAAAATCAGGCTCAATGCAGCAAGCGCTGTTGTTTATGCCCCGAACGCCACCGTGGAAATACCTTTCAATGCGACATTTCAAGGCGCGATCGTAGCAAACCGCATCGTTGGTGAAGGAAACAACCGCTACTCATTCGACACAAGCCTGAGCGATGTCGTTTTCAAATGAGTTCAGGAACAAACAGGTTCCAAACTCGTAGAGTATAATTTCTAGCTCCCCAGCCATTTTGTGCATAGTGCTATTGGTGTCAATTGAAAACTAAGAAAAGCGAACGTCTAGACAAACCCGAACCGACGGAGAAGCTCCACAAGGTCATCCTCCACAATGACGACATCACATCCATGGAATTTGTCATCCTCATTCTCAAATCGATCTTTGATAAATCAGAAGCGGACGCGAACAAAATTACGATGCAGATTCACCATGAAGGACTAAGTGTGGCTGGTTCTTATTTGCTCGGCACCGCCAAAGCGAAACTTGTCGCAGTCTCTACAATGGCGCGTGCACACAGCTTTCCACTGCGTTGCACAATTGAAAATCAGGAAGCAGAGAGCATCATCGAGGAAGATGAGAGACAAGAGCTTCCTAGAGGCTGGATTTTGGCTGGCAGTCATCCGAAAGACTATTCGGTTCTGATCGATAAAAAAGTCTTTCACGGCGGAACGAGATCCGCATCAGTGAAGCATGCAGTCGAGTATCCGCGCGGATTCGGTACGCTAATGCAGCAATTCTCACCGGACGATTACTTGCAGAAACGTTTGCAATTGAAGATGTGGATCAAGACTGAAGAAGTGGAAGGCAAAGTTCAGCCTTGGATGCGGATAGACGGAACCGACAAAGGCAAGATGCTGGGATTTGACAATTGTTGCGAAAGACCCATCTCCGGCAACACCGACTGGCAAGAGTTTGCTCTTGTTCTCGATGTCCCAAAGGACAGCTGCAACATAGCATTCGGCATACTTCTTTCCGGGAGAGGAAAGTTGTGGATGGATGACATCAGCTTTGAAGAAGTAACGACGGACGTTCTAGCTACCGACTGCCAGTGCATATCCGGTCGTTACTCTAAAAAGCAAAATCCGAAAAATCTGAGTTTCGAAGACATTGAGTAAATAACACCATTCCATCCAGGTAAGGATGTAGTTAGTCGTTCTTAGTCATTTTTTGTTCGCGTTTACCGGCTTTGTGATCAAGCTTTTCAGCTTTCGAGAGGAAATGCTGTTGTTCCTTTGGTGGCATTGTCGGTGACAGTGCGACGTAGGCGCGGAATTGGAAGGCGGACTCACGCAGTTGCACAGGAGTTGCTTTCGATACGTCTTCGAGCGCTTTGGCTAACCCAAGTCGAGCATCGGCAGATTTTGGATTTTGGAAAACTGTGTCGTGAAAAGCATCCACTGCGCTTCCTGACATACCTTTGCGGGCGAAGTCTGATGCCAGCGTCATATTCTTGCGAGCTGATTCGCGTGCTTTGGTTACTTGTGAAAGTCCGCGTCGAGCACGGTCCGCACCACCAGGCATCGCTGCTGCTTTGGTGTAGGCTGCTTGGGCATTGTCTAAGTCGTGAATCATCAATTCCAGATCAGCGAGCGCGAATGTTTGTTTCGCATTCGGAGTGCGAGCTAGCACGCCTTGAAATTCATTATTCGCTTCAGTGAATCTGTTTTGAGCCATCAATGCTTGCGCGTAGCTGATGCGCTCGCCATCATTTGTCGGAGGCGGTATTTTAGATAAATCGACCTCATCGCCGGACAGGGAGCGCAGCTTAGCTTGGGCAAGACGAAGCTTAATATCGTTCGGATTCATTTGCACAGCGCGATCAAGCATTTGCAAAGCATTATCAAAGTCGTTATCACCGAAGTAACCACCGGTGGTTTCCTTATTCGCCTTCATGTAATACGCCGTGGTCAAACCATCGGCAGCTCTTGCATTACCGGGACTGGCATTGAGCACGGTTTGATATGACTTGATCGCATCGTCGATTTTTTCAACACGCAAACTTTGATCGCCAATTCTTAATTGTAAGTCCGTATTGTCCGGCATCAGCTCAAGTCCGGACCGAAGCTCAGCGATCGAATGTTCGATATCGCCGCGAGTTTCCCGAATATTAGCTATGCCCAAATACGCTGCTGCGTTCTCTGGCTTGATTTGAATAGATGCCGAATAATTAGACAATGCAGCAACAGTGTTGCCTTGCGTTTCGTAAGCTTTGCCTAAAGCTAAACGAACAGGCCAGCTGTTGGGGAATTGATATTGTGCCGTATTCAATTCTTTGAGCGCTGCATCTGTTTTTCCCTGGTTCAACAAAGCTTGGCCCAGACCGTAGTGAGCGGTCCAATCGCCGGTGTTTACTTTAATCGCTTGTTTAAAATTGGTACTGGCACCACTCGGGTTGTTCTGTTGCAATTGAACCAAGCCGAGCCCTGTGTAACCGTCTGAATACTGCGGATCGAGCTGTATAGCTTTCTTAAATTCCCCAGCAGCATCGTTCAACTTGCCTTGCTCTTTGTAAACCATGCCCATCGCATAATGAGCCTCTGGAATGTGAATATCGGCATCAAGAGCCTTTTGCGCCTCATTTTGGGCATCGCTCAAAATTGAGTCTTTGTTTTTACGAATCGTATTGGACGAAGATTGCAGACGATTGAGCATGTTCAACGCTTTGCCTGCGTGGGCACCGGGATTGTTCGGATCGTGCGCTAAAGCTTTGTTGAACTGATCGTCGGCACCATCAAGCTTAAACTGCTTGGTCAGCGCCATTCCGTAGCCGATGTTGGCATTGACGTCATGGGGATTGCGCTTCAATGCCGATTGATAAAATGCGGTCGCTTCGGCATATTTCCCTTTCATCATCATTCGATCAGCGTTCGCTACGCTCTGACTGACACCACCTCTGTAAAGACGCTTACTGCCAGCTTGAGCGTCGTTATCTTGGGATAACCCAATGGTCAACGCGGTCAAGGCAGATGTGAGGATTAAGCGAGCTGCGTAATTATTTTTGAGGTGATTCATATAGTCCTTGAAGGTGATCTTGCCTTGTTCCGCCAATTATAATATGGCGCCACTCGGTGGAACCCTCATGAAAACAGTGATGATCACAATCGCACACTTCGTCTGGCTCAAGGCACGCAGGATGTGGGCGTTCCATTTCGTGTGTTGATAATAGCCTAAAGATTCATTCAGGCGAAGTTGGAATTCTGAGGGTCACTTTCTTGACTATTTCGGCTCGGATCTCGACTACTTCTTATCTTGCGGTATGACTTTAGCGGATATAACTGTCGCTTCAATGTAACCTACCCCTGGAAAGATGCCCACTCGCCTTGCAGCTTCTCGGGAAAGGTCTAAAACTCTACCGCGCACATGTGGACCTCTATCCGTTACTCTCATCACCGCTGATTGACCATTTCTAGGATTCTCAACAAGTATCTTAGTTGTAAACGGCAACGTCTTGTGCGCCGCGCTCAATTTATTCATGTCAAAAATTTCGCCGGAAGCAGTCTTGCGTCCGTGAAACGGAAGACCATACCAAGATGCGTTTCCGGAAAAACTGTGAGCAGACGAGTCATTCTTCACTGAAGCTTTTTCGGCGATTAATAATCTTTTGTTGAATAACGTCTGCGCCGAAGCACGAGGAATCTCAGGCGCTGCATTGCTTTCCATCGAATTGAAAGAAACCATTGCAAGATAGGTACTCAGTAATAAAGTTCTGAAATTCATCACTAGTCCTTGAAGATTGTATTTCGATTATAACCTGTTACTTCAATACGCATGAGACAGCAAAGGGCACCCAAACGGCGATGGTTAAGACTTGATGCAATTTTCTGAGAAACAGCGGGCGCTGCTTAGCGGCATTCGATCCAGTATTTCGATCCAGTATTTTGAGGCAACTGTCTGTAGCGTCAGTTCCAAGATCTAGGATCTGGGACCTAGGAACTAGAGCCAGTTATTTTGCGGACTTTAGTGCGGACTTCGCTGACGGTGTCATTGATTTCTTCAAAGCCGCTATTTTGGCACTCAAAGCAGGATCATTTTTGATCGACAGTGCTTCCGTATATTCAACTATCGCCCCGATTGAATCATGTTTTGCGACGCAGCTATCGCCGCGTTTTACGCGCAGAGGAAAACTAGCTGGGTCTTCGCCTGAATTACTTAGAAAAGCATTTAAATTTTTGCGGCTCAAGTCGCTGGATGGATTCCAGTACAATGCGATGTGGAGCATTCGAATGCTCTCTTGCAAATCCGTTTGGTTAATTGCCAGATTGTTCGCAGCTACAGACAAATTGTCTCTTGCGACTTTGATTGTAGGATCAATGGCTAAGGCTTCAGTCAACTTCTGCATTGCCAATTCGAAGTTGCCACTCATAGCGGCCTTCGATCCTTCTCGAGTTAAATGCTGACATTGGACTGCAGGGGCAAGGTCTTTTATGGAAACACTTGGCACGACGACATTTGCTCCAGCACTACCCCAACCATATAGAGTCATCAGTGTTGCCGAGTCGCTGGGTGATATTCCATTTTGGACAGAAAGCTTAGGAAACATAATGTCGTCGGGATTGGGGCTATGACCTACAAGACCAAGTGCGTGTCCTAACTCGTGCAAGGAAATGTTATGCATCAGATCATTGGTCATCGGTTCGTCTGGAAATGGAGAATGAGTGAGAAGCTTCACTTCTGCGCTGTCTACACCTTCCCCATCTTCGTGAACAAAGGTTTTACCCGCCTCAGGTACAAGGGCTTGAGCTTGCAGATCGGTAACCCACAAAACTTTTAGAGTTGCCGCCGTAGGATCTTTTGTCAGAACGAATGAGATCTTGCCGTTGGTGGCGCTTGTCCATTCATCCAGAGCCTGGCGCATAAGATCCTCGTAAACAGGCTTATAGCCAGGCACTTCCTGGCTTGGCGTGATGTAGACAATGATCGGTAACCGCGCCTGAGTCCATTTCATGATCCCATCTGCAGTGGCATCATTCAAATAGAGTTTGACCGCTGCACTTGGATTGACAGACGTACTTGCTTTGTTCTTCAGCTGTTGCTCGAGAATGCCTATAAGCGTCTCGTATTTAGGCGCCTCCTCACTCTTCGGGTCAAGCTTGGCAAATTCTCTATAAGCATTGACAGCTAAATCTAACTTATTCAATTTTTGATAGACGCGTCCAGCAGCTAGCCAAGTCTGGGCATTAGCAGATTTGTGATCGAACAAATACTTCAAATCATCTTGCGCTGAATAGTTTCGGCCCAGGTTGTACAGAGCTACGGCGCGTGTGAAACGAGCTTCTGCGTCTTGCGGATCTGTCTCCAAGATTGGATCAAGCTTGCGGACAGCGTCTTCATTGAAACCGTCGTCGACTAACTTTTTTGCCTCCAAGTATTGAACTTTTGGGTTACCGTCGGCCGCACTTATGTATGGTGCGCCAATTGAGGATAAAGTGACGGCGATCAAAAACGAGCCGATCAATTTACTGCCGGCGTGAGCGATCAATTTCGTGTTGACTCCGATTTGAGAAAAGACATGAGTCCTTCCGGATCATCGGTTATGATGCCATCCACCGGCATGTTGATAGCACTCTTCCATTCAGCTGGCGAATTCACAGTCCAAACATTGACCTTCAAACCAGCCTCATGAGCACGTTTAGCCGCGTCGCCTCGAAAGTCACCGAAGCCTGGATTCCAGTTTTCAGCACCGACACGCTTGGCATAAGGTCCTACTTCGGACAAAATACAGTCAGTCAAAATCGCGCATTTATATTGTGGTGCCTTTTCATGGAAGCGATGCACCACATCGTGGTCGAAAGAACTGACCACGATTTTATCTGGATGAGGGTAATTCTTCAGCAAGGCAATCAAATCGTCTTCAATGCCTGGATAGTCGATCGGTGCGTTCTTAATCTCGATATTGATCAGAAGTTTGCCGCGCACCAAGTCAAACACCTCAGTTAAAAGAGGTAATTTCTCATTCTTAAACTCAGATGAGTAGGGAATTCCAGCGCTCAACTTTCTCAACTGAGAGGCAGGTGCCCATTTGGCGCCAGCACTCAAATGACGAAGTTGAGCTAGCGTCAGATCCTTAACAAGCCCCGAACCATCTGTGGTGCGGTCAACTTCTTCGTCATGAATCACAATCAGTTCACCAGTCTTACATCGGTGAATATCTAGTTCGATGCCATCGGCACCAAGTGCCACACTTTTTCGGAACGCGGCCAGCGTGTTTTCAGGAGCCCATTGCCTGCCGCCTCGGTGAGCAATTACCAAGGGCCTCGCTTTGAGATCGACTGCTGCAACCCACGATGGCGTCATGCCGATCAACGACACGAACGCCAGAAGAACGGCTCTGTGAAGACGGAGACGATTGAAAATCCGTGGCACATTTTCGTATGTGCACCAATGAGCACTTACCATTGATATGGTCCAATGTAGATCGAAGTCTTACCTTTGGCCATAACATTGCCAACTTTGACGGACATGTCTTTTTGCTGCGGAGGATTAAACCATAAACCGCCGCCAGCGTCTGGAAACATCGGTACTGTTACGGTCAAACTCTCTGGGGTAGCGGAGTTAACCTGCGCAGTTTCGCTGCCAATTTTAACTTCATTTTCGCTCGCTATTTCGGAAAAATTCTTTCCATAAATTTGAAACTGCTGAGTAGACTTGACGCATTGCAAACTAGAACCTGTTATCTCAGGAGCGCCTTTGACTTTTATATTTACTGGATTACTCTTCGAACCCGAAGATGTAACGGTGATTGTGTAGCTTCCGGCTGACAAGGCAGCGGGCACTTCCGCCTTGATACTATCAGGGGTGGCATCGATGACCTTTGCTTTCTCAGTTACTCTGCCATTGAACATAACGATATTTTGACTAATATCAGGATTGTAGCCTCCACCACTCAGTGTAATTGTGCCACCAATTTGTACATTGCTTGGCTCAACATGCGTAATTTTGGTGCCCGTAACTGTAGTCAAATTCCAACCGAATGTTGAACCTGGCATGCCGGCTCCACGAATCAGGAGCACTGTGGTCCCGCGTCGTATCCGGCCAGTAACATCGATAGCAACCTGATTGGCGCGCTTGAAACTGTTCTCGTTCACAATCATCATGCCGCGTGGCTGAGCCTTGGGGTCTGGATTAGAGTTAGCGGCGTCAGTGAGAAAGACCCGCACCCATTGAAATCTTCCGTTGGTGAAATTCAACGTCAGAGGCATTGAATTATCGACTTGATCGAGGACAATCCTGCCGGAGAACTGTTGGACTTGCATGTTCTTGGCTGTGTAATTGCCCTGCCCAAGAGTCTGCACGTCTGCTCGACAGAGTGGTTGCGCAAGCGCAAAAGCAGTTAGGAACGTCAAAATGAAAGGTGAACGCATGTCAATACCGTCGTGTCAAAGTAATATCTGAAGACTATTATACGAGGATGACGCTTTATTGACCCTTCGCGCCCTTCGCTGGTTGCTCGCGCGGTAAATCTCTCATCTGGATTAGAGAGCCCCAGCCAGATCCGCCACCCGAGTTTCCACCAAGAATCATGGTTGTAGGCAATTGACCGTCCCATTTCTTGACGCGCTCATATTCAATCAATGCCGGGGATTTTTGCAAGGCAAGGCTTTGCAATTGAATTGATTTGGCCTGCGCTTCAGCGTTTGCAATTGTGATTTCAGCTTCCTTCCGCGCTTTGTCTAACTCATAAGTCTTTTGCTGGGCTTGTTGTTCCATAACTTGCTTCTGAGCAATCGCTTGTTGCAACACTTCAGGCAAGCCGACATGGGTGATGGGAATATCTACAACTTCCACAAGTCCCTTTACATTGTCGCGCACCATCACCAACACCAGGTTTTTGATGACGTTGACGTTTTTGGTGGCACTATCAGCTTTGTAGCCGGAAACCACCTGGCGGAAAGCTTCTTGAATTTGAGGCGCCACCAATCGTTCGTATGGATTACCGGCGTACTTTTCATAAAGTGTTAGGACTTGACCTTCAGGAATGCGATAGAGAACGTTAAAGTTGATGCTAATTGGTTGTTGATCAGCAGTCAGTGGTTCACATTGCCCGGTCGCATTTTCTTGCTTGACAGAGTAAGGAACAATCGAATCCGTGAGCGGAAAATAAGTTTGCATGCCCGGGGTAAGAAGGTTCGGATCCATTTTGCCGAGGCTAACCTTAACGGCTCTTTGCCCCGGTTCGATCACCGTACAAGCTGATACCAAGCTGCACACGGCCATTAAACCGATTATGGACTTAGATCTCATTAGAGTTCCTCTTTGCCTGTCTTCATGCTGACAGCTCAAGTATACGCGCTTGGCGCCAAGGAGCACCGCTTTGCAAGCATCAAGAGTGCGAGGTTCTCATCTGGTAGCATATTGTAGGAATCCGATCAGGCACAGCGAAATGTCAGAAAACACTAACTCAGTTGCAGCCGTAACACGCAATTTTCTCGTAGACACTGACGATTTGGTGGATGAGTTGCTCTCCACTATTAATCGGTGCGATTGGAAAAATTTGAAAATGCAATATCAGCTCTCAAAGTTGCAAGCTAGCAAGCCGGCAACTGGGGAGGAAAAAACGTATGACTTACTCGCCGAATGGAACGAGCTGGATGAAGAAGTGCAACTGAGAATTGCTGTGGCTGGAACGGAAGAATCTTTGACTTCACGCCAACAAGCATGTTTGGAAGTTATGGATGCACTTTTTCCCAACGATATTTTCCGCAAGGTCAACGAACATAACTAAGAAGCTATCTCTTCTCTGACTGCATGTTGGATAAGCTGGATTTCGGTGCGATGCACGTCGATCAGCACAATAATCTTTTCGGCTTTCTGAGCGCGATTTGCGAAATCAATCGCCTGTGTTTGAGTATTGAAGCGTTTAACAACTTCACCAGCACTGCCTCTCACAACCCATCGTCCTAACTCTGTAACACCTTGGCTATACATTGTGTTTATCCACGTCCTTGAGCGTAACAGGAGACAAGACCGCTCCACAAAAATTATTGTTCCAAGTTATGAATCATGGAGCCTCAATTGAGCCGCTCCAATTTATCGGGATCATAGCTACCGCCTTCTTTCCAGATAGACATGCCAAAGTGATTTAACTTTTCCTTTCCATCGAGATCATGCCAACGTTGAAAGAATTCTTCAACCGGAATGTATGTGTAGTGTCCGGCTGTCGATGGATCCATGAAAACAAATTTTTGATCATCAAAGCCGACTGCAACCACATAATGTCCATCATCCCAATCCAAGGCGAAATCTGTCTTCTTGTCTGGCCATGCCTGGATTAGACAAAGAACCGGATGTCCAGCTTTTAGAGATTGCCTCAATTCATCGACGCTCATCTCTTTCCATATTTTTACTGATAGACCATGTTGTTGAGCATAATTTGCGATGTTCTTGTAGCGCGTTCCTGATTTATGTTGTGCATGTAATGCTTTGGACAGCAGGTCCTCACGCACATCCTGCCCGTAGTAAGCGAGGAGTGCCTGAAGCGCTGCGACGCCACACGTATAGTCAGTGGACTGCCGAATCAGTGGCACACGAATCAGGTTAACGGTCTGAGCAAGGACGGGAGTGAGGGAGAGAAGAAGTATCGATGCAAACAATGCAGCTTTTGTTTTTCGTTTCATCATTGGATTGAATTCTTCCGAGTGCGCTCCAAAGTTATGGATGTTGAGAGCGCTCAGATTGAACAGAATCATTTTAATTTTGATCCCTAAATCCATGAGACTGTTCAAGATGTTCATTGATCAGTTTCTTAAACGCTTCCAACTCATAGGGCTTACTTATATAATCATCCATTCCCGCAGCGAGACAGAGCGCCCTATCCTCAGTCGATGCTCATCAGGTTCCACTTCGAGAGCCCGAGCTTGTTAGCGTCTTCAGTATTTCTTGCTCTAAATTATCCGAGTAAAAATCAGCCATTGGCAGAAACTTAGTTGCGCCCAGAAGGATACATGACTTTTCCAAAAATTGTTCTGATTCGATTTGCGATTGGTGAGCGCTATGAGAGGTGGCGCAGCAAATGAAGCTCATTTCCCGATAATAGTCGTTTCGACGAATCGACCGCAGTAAGTCGAAGAGAGATTCGTTATGCAAATGCAACTGAATCAGAGTCACATCAATCTTGTCTTTTTGAAGCACTTGCATAGCTGCCATTATCGTTTTCACTTTTGTCAGCTGATGCCCTGCAAGAGCAGTAGAGAGCCAATCGATGGCCTCGTCAGAATCAAATACCGATAATATATTCAAACTCATGTCGCCGTCCAAGTTGCGTCCAAAAAGCGATTAAATGGACAGGGTTGTCCGCGCCCTAGAGAAAAAGAGAAACTCTCTAAATCCATATTACATATATGGCTGTTCAAATAGAATCCAGCAGTTGAGGTATCCCCCGGTATCCTTTAGACACTGTGGATATAAGGCAACCCAAGGACGATATCAAACACCCAAACGACCTGGCGACGCGCTGTTTACTTTGGATAGGAGTAGAGCTACTCTAGCTGTCAAATTCTTCTCGTTATCGCTTTGTGGTGCTCCACAAAAGGAAACTTCTAAAGCGTACACTCTTTGCGCTAGCGGCTTGCTGGCTGAAATTTTTCCAAACGCCATAGTTTCGAGCGACTCGATTTCGTCGACGATGCTAATAAAGACTTGCTTTGGTCGCGCTGAGACATATTGCAGATTGCTGATGTTCTGCGGACTGGTAACGTTCCGCAGATTTCCGACACTGCTCGGATTGCGAAAAATGTGCGGATAGCTAACATTGCTTACATTGTTAACATTGATCGGATAGTTGGTATTGCGCAGATTACTAACTCGGCACAACTCCGCTCGCTCAAGCTCTTCTACTTGTGGGGTGACGTACGCATAGTCGGCAAGCCGGTCAACACGGGCAGCCAGGTCAACTTGGGAGCAGACGCCGCCAAAGACCTTAGATTCAAGCCGCGACAAACGTGTGGTGATCTGATCGCTTTCGAAACTACGCTCAAGAATTTGCCGCTCCAGTTCAGTTACACGCGGATACTTTGTTACTGTGTGCGCAGCATTTGGTTGTGGAACAGGTTTTTGCACCATCGGCATTTCAGCGCTGCAAACAGAATTGGCCGACGAGCTAAGGTGGCTTGTTAATCGATTGATCCGCTCATCAAGCGAACTTGAGTCTTCCTGGCCGTAAACAAAGCGCTCGAGACGTGCCACTCTCTGTGGTAGCTTTTCCGAACTGTATGGATGAGCAAAAATTCTCACTTCCAAACCCGCAATTTTGTTGACACTAGTCGTAGTGGCTGTTTGAGCAAGCGCAGACGTCATCGTGTTAAGACACGAAAATACGCATAGGCAAGCTAAAGCAAGCTTTGGATGCATCTTGAACTACTCCAAATGGCAACGAAATATGTTTGGTGATTTATCCGAAGATATCCGATGCAAAAAGCTGCTCGACTGATCTTCTTGTTCAGGTTTTACCCAGAAATCAAATTAATCCGACGCAAGAGAGATGCTTAAAGCAAGATTGATGTTTCTCCCTTTACCTTGCATGAAGTCCACTCAGGATGGGCTTTCCGGATTAATGCAAGGCCGGACGAACTTGTCAGGAGTTCATATTTAATGCAATTTTTAAAAGAAAATGGAGGAGAAGAAGTGCTTGACAAGCAGGGCCCGTCCAACTTCAAATCGATTTGGTGGCACGCAAAATTGCATAGTGAGAAATAGCCAACACGCTCAATGCGTCGGTAATTTCTCCGCGCATCACCATATCTAGTGCCTCGCTAAAATGAACGAGCTTGTAGGTCAATTGCTCAGTTCCCTCGGGTGAAGGGGAACCATGTTTCAAGCCTTTTGCCAAATAGAATATAGCCTCTTCATCGCTGACGGAATTGGAGAGATGCGATCGCCCAAGTCTTGTCCACTCGGATGCCACAAGCCCTGTCTCCTCACCAAGCTCCCGCTTCGCCGCGTCTAAAGGATCTTCAAACTCGGGGCAACCGCCTTCTGGTATTTCCCATGAAAAAACTTCCGCAGCGTAGCGATATTGCCCGACTAAATGGATTCTGTCTTTGTCATCGATTGCTAAAATGCCGATCGCTCTGTTCTTAAAATGAACAACGCCATATATTCCTGGCTTGCCATCCGGACGCACCACTTCGTCTTCGCGAACTATGATCCATGGATTTTCATAGACTAGACGCGTTCCTTGTGTCTTCCACGGACTTGTTTGAGTCATTTTTTGGCTACCTTGCATGTGATTCACAAGTATATTAGAACCAAGCTCGATTACACTAATTTGCAAGACTTCGCATAAGTTCTATGTTCAATTTGTCCGGACCTTTTTTGTCAACGCCAGGCACTTCAAGAATCCAAGGCAAGGGACGCAGCAGCGGATGGTGAAGCATACGGCGGAACGCAGCTTCGCCAATGTATCCTTTGCCAATATTTTCATGCCTGTCTCTGCGAGCGCCAAGAGGAGTCTTGGAATCGTTGGCATGCACGGCGAAAAGCCAATCAAAACCGATTAATTCGCCGAACTCATCAACAGTTGCGGCCAGTCCCTTTTTGCTGGAGATATCGTATCCAGCGTTGAACATATGGCAGGTGTCCCAACAGACACCGAGATGCTTGTCGAATTTCATCGCCTTTAGTATGTCTGCGAATTCGACAAAACGATCGCCAATTGTCTGCCCCTGCCCAGCGCACACCTCAAGCAGCAACCTACACTTTCCATCATAGTCATCTAGCACCATATCTAGTGCCTTCAAAACTCTGAGCAGAGCTTCCTCATAAGACGCTTTCCCAGCCGATCCGGGATGAAATATAAGTCCTTGCGCCCCTAATCTGTCGGACAAGCGCAATGCCAATCCCAAGTTGCTAATGGATTTCGAGAAATTTTCGGGCGACTCCGAAGCCAAATTCACAAGGTAGTTTCCATGCACAAATACCGGTCCGAGCGAATTTGTTTCTACAGCTGAGGTAAACAATTCCAGATCTGCCGCCGAGGGATTAGGCTCCCTCCACATCTGTGGGGATCCTAAAAATATCTGAATTGATTCCGCACCAATATCAACTGCCTTTTTGACGGCGTTTTTCATGCCACCGCTAACGTGAGCGCCGATGGCTGGTTGACCACTGCTTTTTTCCATATTTATATTCTACCGCTGAGCAGAAAGTTCCCAACAAGGAACCTTGCGTAAAACGCTGCAATAAAGCGCTTCTGGTAAACTGCTTGGCAGCAATATATCTAGCCACTGCTTAACGTGCGCCCTGTCGACAGCCTGAAGAAGGCGACAATGACTTATACTTACAGTCGGCGGATGCAACAGGGTGCCTTGTGCGTGGAATCCTAGTTAACCTATTTGGGTTGGCGCTAGTTTTAGTCATTAGTGCTTTTCTTCAAGCTTGCAATTCTGCACGCCCATCGAGTGTGCAGGCTCCTCCGCCCATGCCTGTGAAAGTGATGCAGTTGCAGGCGCAGACAGTTGAGGATGCCTCTACTTTTGTTGGTGTCTTGAAGTCTCGGCAGTCTGTTGCCCTTCAGCCGCAAGTTGCGGGACAAGTAACCAAGATTTATGTGCGCAATGGCGACTCGGTCGCTGCCCGCGCACCCTTGATGGAGCTGGATCGATCGAAGCAACAAGCCAGTGTCAGCAGTTTCTCGGCGGCGATTGATTCCACTCGGGCCGAACAAAAGAACGCTCTGGAAACATTAAAGTCATTACAAGCGACGCGCCTCTCCAAACTGGCAAACGTTAAGTACGCGCAACAGCAGCATGATCGATATCAAACCTTGTGCACTCAGGGTGCGGTGTCGCAGGAACAAGTAGACCAATGGGAAAACCAACTAAAAGTAGGCGAGGGTGACTTGCAAGCTGTGGAAGCGCAGGTGCAAGCGCAGAGGGCCGTTGTCGGCAAATCTGAAAAGCTGGTAAATCAGGCAAGCGCCAGCATGAAAGAGCAACAAGCGCAACTCAAATACTTCACTGTATCTGCGCCATTTTCTGGAGTGATCGGGGACATTCCAGTTAAAGAGGGGCAATACGTTACCACAGCTACAGCCTTAATGACTATCGATCAAAGCCGCCCCCTTGAGCTCTATTTGTCAGTTCCGACCGTCCAAGCACCGAAGCTGAAAATTGGCACTCCAGTACAAATCCTCAACGGTGAAGGTAAACGAATCGGATTGGGAAAAATATTTTTCATCTCGCCCGAAGTTAGTAATGACAACCAGTCTGTGTTGGTAAAAACAAAAATTGAAAACGAGAATAAAGCATTCCGCTCAGGGCAATACGTTACAGCGCGGGTAATTTGGAGCAAGCAATCTGGGCTCACTGTTCCTACAAACGCGGTTTCAAGAGTGAGTGGACAAGACTTCATTTTCGTGGCCGAGAAAGGACCGGGAAATAAGCTTGTCGCTAAACAAAAGCCGGTAATGCTCGGTGATATCATCGGCAGCACTTTCAAAGTAATTTCTGGTGTCTCCGCAGGCGATACCATTGTTACTTCAGGCGTGCAGAATTTAACAGATGGCGCGGCGATCAGTCCACAATCTTGATAGGAACACATGTTTGTAGACTTCTTTATCAAGCGTCCGATCTTCGCCACGGTATGCGCGCTGATCATTGTTTTGGCTGGGCTAGTTAGCCTTCCCTCACTTCCACTTGCGCAATATCCAGATATCTCTCCACCACGAGTCAGCGTCGCTTCGAACTACATCGGGGCGAGCGCACAAGTCGTTGAATCAGCGGTAACAACTTTACTTGAACAACAGATCAACGGTGCAACAGGTGTCAAATACATCACTTCTACGAGTGGCAACGATGGTAGCAGCAGCATCAACGTTACCTTCGATCTCGAACGTGATGTAGACCTGGCAGCTGTTGACGTGCAAAGTCGCGTCAATGCAGTGCAGGGAAGGTTGCCAGACGAAGTCAAACGAACCGGTGTGAGCGTCAACAAAGTTTCTAACTCCTTCTTGCTCGCGATCGGAATCGGCTCTCCAGATGGCAGATACACTACGCAGTTTCTCAGCAACTATGCTGATGTCTATTTAAAAGATGCGTTGAAGCGTGTTAAGGGTGTCGGCGACGTAATCATTTTTGGTGAACGCAAATACTCAATGCGCTTATGGCTGGACCCCAATCGTTTGGCTCAGCAAGACCTGACTCCCGCTGATGTGACAAAAGCAGTCGCCGAACAAAATGTGCAGGTAGCGGCAGGTCAGATCGGTCAACAACCGGCTCCTGCCAATCAGATGTATCAGATGAGCGTAAAGACGCAAGGTCGTTTGCGAACCGCTGTTGAATTCGAAAATCTGATCATTAAAACGGGCGAGGATGGCTCTTTGATCCGCCTCAAAGACGTTGGGCGAGCGGAACTAGGCGCTGAAGACTATCAGACAGTGGTGCGTTATCGCGGCAGAGACGCTCTCGGCATCGGGATATTTCAGCGCCCCGGATCGAATGCCATGGAAGTGGTCAAAGGTGTGCGCGAGGAAATAACGCGGCTGTCTAAGCGCTTTCCTCCAGGTATTGCCTATGACTATGCCTTTGACACCACTCTTGCCGTCACTGAATCAATCAAAGAAGTAATGAAAACGCTGGCGATCGCCATCGTTCTCGTAGTCATCGTTATCTTCGTATTCTTGCAAAATTGGCGGACTACGATTATTCCTGCCGTTACTATCCCCGTCTCCTTGATCGGCACACTGGCATGCATGAAGTTGCTGGGGTTTTCGGTAAATACACTCACCTTATTTGGTATCACTTTGGCAACCGGACTTGTTGTCGACGACGCCATCGTTGTTATTGAAAACATAAGCAGATTCATCCACGAAAAACAAATGAAACCTTCCGAAGCTGCCTCTGCCGGCATGGCCGAGGTCACCGGCGCGGTGATCGCGATTTCTTTGGTGCTGATCGCGGTGTTCATTCCAGTCGCTTATTTTCCCGGCACAACAGGGCAACTGTATAAGCAGTTTGCCTTAACGATCGCTTGCGCCGTGGCAATTTCCACTTTCAACGCACTGACTCTGACACCAGCGCTTTGCGCGATCTGGCTGAGCGAAAAAGAAGAGAAGCACAACTTCTTCTTCAATTTGATCAACGCCGCTATCGATCTACTTCGCAAGGGTTATGCCGCTAGCCTGGCCATGGTGTTGCGCTTCAGTCCTGTAGTAATTATCTTGTTTATCGGATCGTTGTTCGCCACGTACTGGCTCTTCCAGAAGGTGCCAACCGGATTTATTCCCAACGAAGATTCCGGCTACTTCATCACGATCGTCCAAGCCCCAGAAGGGGTGTCACTCAATTACACAATCGATGTGCTCAAACAAATCGAAAAGATTGAAGACAAAGATCCGCAGATTCAGTCATCTTTCGGTGTTGCTGGTTTTGGTTTCAATGGAAACAAACCGAATAACGCTTTGATTTTTTCCAATCTAAAACCGTGGACTGAACGCAAAGGTAAGGGACAAGATCTAGACTCGATCATCGATCGCTTGCGAGCTCCACTCAGTCAAATCTCAGACGCTACCGTGATTCCATTCAATCCTCCAGCGATTCAAGGTTTGGGTAACTTTGGTGGATTTGTATTTGAACTTCAAGATGTCGACGGCTCCGACATCAACCTACTTTCCACGGTCACCAATAAACTCAGTCGAGCGGCGAACCAATCACCAGCGCTAAAAGGCGTGTTCTCTACCTTCTCCGCAAATAGCCCTCAATTAGTGATCGGCATCTTGCGAGACAAAACGAAGGCGCTCGGCATTATGCTAAACGATGTTTTTACAACCCTGCAAATATTTCTGGGCTCAGCTTATGTCAACGACATCGACATTGGCACACGCATTTACCGAGTTTATGTGCAAGCCGACCAACTGTTCCGCTCCAATCCGAACAACATCAATCAGTTTTATGTGCGCTCTGGAAAGAACCAAATGATTCCGCTCAGCAGCATCGTCACAATTTCGCGCACCACTGCTCCTCAAACTATCAATCACTACAACTTGTTCCGCTCTACCGAGCTGAACGGGTCACCTGCGCCTGGGTACAGCTCTGGGCAGGGCATGGATGCGATGGAAGATATCGCCAAAAAAGTGTTGCCGGAAGGCATGAAATACGAATGGTCCGGTATTTCGTTGGAAGAAGTAGAAGCCGGATCGAAGGCATTCATAATCTTTGCCCTGGGGATTGTCTTTGTCTTTCTGGTGCTCTGCGCTCAATATGAAAGTTTTTCTGACCCAATCATTATTCTTCTGGCTGTCCCCAGCGCCATGCTCGGCGCACTGCTGGCTCAATGGTTGCGCGGATTGCAGAACGATATTTTCTGTCAAATCGGATTGGTGATGCTGGTCGGATTGGTAAGCAAAAACGCGATTCTGATTGTCGAATTTGCCAATCAACTACGCCATCAGGGCGCTAGCCCGATTGAGGCAGTCACCCGAGCAGCCAGCATTCGCCTGCGCCCAATCCTCATGACTACATTCGCTTTCATTATGGGCATCTTGCCCCTCGTTTTCGCAGAAGGGGCAGGAGCGGCCAGCCGCCACTCACTTGGCACCGCAGTCTGCGGAGGCATGCTGCTGTCGTCAATCGTCAGCCTCTATATCGTGCCTGTAATCTACGTAGCGGTGGAGTCTGTGGTCGGTCACAAGCGCCTTAAGGTCGATTGATTACGCCTAATTAAGCGCAAATCCTATGGGGTTTTATAGCGCTGCTTAGCACTTCCACATGCCACCGGAATTCACAATCAATATGGGCGCTACTCGTGCCATTACTAATTGCGAATTGTCCGGTGATGGTGATCACCGGCACCGTATACGGTGTTGTCGAGCAGCTGATTGCTTATTGCACGGTTGCCTCGGAAACCCTGCTGTGCTATTTTGTTAGTTGAACTTAAGGAGGACCATTTATGGAACCTTTCAATGATCCGACCGTTGTAGCCTATGTTTTGCTTATGCCCGTCATCATCATCGGACTTGCGAAGATGTGGAAGCGCTTGAAAGACAAAAAGGCAGCTGCAGCAGCGACCAACCAGGCCGCCGGTGGGGAAAGCAGCTAAAAACAGCTGTTTTCCGCTCCGCGAGAGCATCTCCGGATAGACTCTCGATCTCTCTTTCTAATCAGTCGAACGAGCCCGTTATGTGGGCTCGCGACCTATTTTAATTTGTGTCAAAATTAAATCCTTTCCGCCCTGTTGAGAGGATTGATTTGTGATCCGAAAAGCACTGACCGCTGTTCTGGCGGGCACTCTTGCTGTGGTCTGTGGCGCGACACCAGGATTTGCCACCGACCAGGAAGAACTCGAGAAAGCCCGAAATAGCATGAAATGCGGTCACTGATCCTCAAATTCGAATCGAACGTATCAAGCATCAGCAATATAATCGGACAAGGTGCGATTATGATTTACCCGTCTTAATTTTCTTAATGCCTTATTTTCGATGCGACGTACGTTTTGCACTTCCAACGAGAGCCCCAAGGCAACTTGTCTTGCCGTCAATTGCTTGCAGCCATGAAGTCCAAAAAGTGCTGTCAAAATAACCTGTTCTTGCTCCGTCAATGAGGAGAACATCTTATCAATCTTAGTCTGCATTATCGTGTGTTCGGCGTATGCCTCAGGCGGTGATGAGTTCTTATCCTCGACGAACTTGCCGATCGTCTCGTCTTCTTCAGAACCGATGAAATCATCCATCGACAACATCGACATACTACTCTTGAGAACATGCTCGATTTCGGCTTCGCTAATTCCAGTTTCAGAAGCAAGTTCCTCAACAGTAGGGTAACGTCCAAGTTTTTGATAGAAAGGCTTTGCTGCACGTCTTAGCTTGAAGAGAATTTCGTGTACATGAACCGGCAATCGAATTATTCGTCCCTTGTTCGACAAAGCTCGCGTTATACCTTGTCGTATCCACCAGGTGGCATATGTCGAAAACTTGTTGCCCATTGTCGGATCAAATTTTCGAACTGCTTGCATTAGACCCAAATTGCCTTCTTGAATTAGATCCTCAAGCTCTAGACCCTGATGCGTGTAGCGTTTGGCGATACTTATCACCAGTCGCAAGTTTCCAGCAACCAGTTGATCTCGAGACGCTCGATCACCAAATTGATTGGCGCGTCCCAGTTCAATCTCTTCTTGTCCGCTTAGCAAACGATGTTTTGCCACTTCATGCAGATACCACCAAATTACACCGCGCCAGACATCAGTTGAAGTGTCCGCCTCTGGCGTTGTTGGTGGATCAACTGTTGAAGAGTCCGTTTCTGGCGTTGTTGGTGGATCAACTTTTTCCTTGAAAGAAAACTCGTCAGATTCGTCAATAGATTCTTCATCAGCCTTGATTTTCTTTCGACCGCGCGTTTTAAGCACCGGCTTCGCACCGAATTCAGCAACTGTATCGAACCCAGTGATCGAGGCTTTGACGTTAAGCAGTGATACCAAATCCAGTTCCGATTCGTATGTCTGGTTACTCATAAAATTACCTTAGGGGATCTAATCCGTCGCACAAAAGTGTGACGTGCAGCGGGCTGCAAGAACGATAGCGTTATCTAACTCGTGGTTGTGACAAGCACACGAGCCGTAACAGTTTTTTCCGAATTACTACTTCGCCTATTCGACGATAATTACGATATTTTTCTGCGTTCTCTGCCGTTCGACAAACAGCTCAATCGGCTTCTGGCCTAGCTCAGGAATGCACCCTGTCACTAACCCTGGCAGTTATTTTTTTTGATAGCTGGTTTTGACATTTGACTTGGGACTCCGATTTCGAACAAACCCTCAGTTGTTTCGTTCTTATTACAATTATATGTTCGATATGTGCTAAACACTAGTAAAATCCATAACGAATCTTTGCTTTACGCAACACTTTTATTGCTGCTCTTTCTGTCAAACTTAGTACGTCTGAAACCCCACTCTGGAACCCGAAATGACCGAAAAATATGACGCAATTCTGCTTGTTTCGTTTGGTGGTCCAGAGGGAATGAATGACGTTATGCCTTTTTTGGGAAATGTCTTGAGGGGGCGAAACGTGCCGCCAGAGCGGATGCACGCTGTCGCCCATCACTACGAGTTGTTCGAGGGCATATCTCCAATAAACGAACAAAACCGAAATTTGATTGCAGCTTTGAAAACAGAATTTGCAGAAAACGGTCCTCACTTACCAATCTACTGGGGCAATCGAAACTGGCATCCCATGCTGACTGACACCGTTAAGCAGATGCAAGTTGACGGTATCCAAAAGACACTAGCATTCGTCACGGCAGCCTACAGTTCTTATTCAAGTTGCCGGCAATACCGTGAAAATATTGCTGCTGCGCAAGAACAATTAGATCAGGGCAAAAGCCTGCAGATAGACAAATTGCGAGCTTTCTACAATCACCCGGGATTTATCGAGGCGAATGCAGAACGACTGGAAAATTCATTGGAACAGTTTGGTGATAAACGAGGCGATGTTCACGTGGCGTTCACTGCACACAGCATCCCGATATCAATGGCTTCTAGCTGTGACTACGTCTCACAGCTGCAAGAAACAGCGCGACTAGTTTCAGACAGCGCGAACGCAAAGAATTGGCAAGTTTGTTTTCAAAGTCGAAGTGGTCCAGCAACTCAACCTTGGTTGGAACCGGATATCTGCGATCACATTCGCGCATTGCACGCTCGGGGTTGCGACAAATTGGTAATTGCACCAATCGGGTTCGTATCCGATCACATAGAAGTGATCTTCGACTTAGACACAGAAGCAAAACAACTTTGCGATCAATTGGGCGTACAGATGGTGCGTGCTGGAACCGCAGGAACGCACCCAGCTTTCGTAAAAATGATCCGGCAACTTGTCCAAGAGCGAATAGATTTGTCTGCTCCCCGACTGGCTTTAGGCGATCAAGGTCCAAGAGGCGATGAATGCGCTGCTACCTGTTGTCCAGCGGGAGTGCGACCGACGGTTCAAAGTACCGCAAGTAGGCCCTGAGTAAGTCCAAATACTGAGTAAGTTCAAGTAATCGTCCAGTACTGAGTAAGCCCAAGCACTGATCGCGTGAGGCTTTTATTCATTGCTCATCTTTGCAGTCCGTGTTATCTTAGTGCTCGACCTTTTTGAGGACAAACACCCTGAAAAGCATTAACGATTTCATTCTCAAGTTTATCTGCGAAGAATCTGGACAAGGGAATCAAGAATTTGGAAGCGCCATAGCGTTTTCAGTGATCATTCTTTGTGTGGCATTCGGTATGTTTTATGGGATTCAAAACGGTTTCATCAAAAGTTTGACCGACCGAACGAGCTATGTAGCTTCGCACGCCAAACAAAACATGTATTAGTCTGGAAGTGTCTTAGTCTGGATGTTTTGCCTTACGAGCGCCGCATCCGGTGCCCTATCCACGATCGTCATTGAACCTCCCTTAGGACTCGTCTTCCGAAAGACTCGTAAAGCCCGTAACCAAAGCTGGTACGGGCACTTTGCATTTCAAAGCTGATTTGGGCACCTCCTATTTTATACAAAAACGAGGGTATAAGAAATGAAGAACACAAACTCAGCGGTGGCATGTGTCAATAATTCCCAAACACGACCATACAGACGCACGATTACGCTGCCAGGATTGCAGCGAACCGATTTGCCCTAAGTGCATGGTCCAATGCGCAGTCGGATCTCGCTGCAAAAAATGCGCCGCACGGTTCACCAGTCATGTGGTCAAAACTAGCCCGGCGATTTTAATTAGGACGTCTGTAGTAGCTCTGATTGCGGGATTTTTGTTTGGAAGCGTGCAGAGCAGTCTGATGATGGGATACAGCATTTTTTCCTGGTTGATCCTGCTCGCAGTCGGAATTGGTGTCGGAAAAATGCTTCATCGCGTGGCCTCCTATAAACTAGGCACGAAGATAATAGCCGCGGTTGTTGCTGGGCTTTTAGTGGGTCTTTTGCTCAGTCCAGCTCGCGACACTACATTAATGTATCTGACAGCCCTTGGTCAGCCTGCTGACGTTGAAGAGGGCGGAGCAAGCTCGATGATGTCTGCCTTTGCCACGCAAGTCGGTGCTATGTTGGTCTTTCTTGGTGCCAGCATTAGTCCATTTTTCAATAAATAGAAACAGCTGCCGAATCGAGTGCCCAACTATTTCGGGCTAGTGGAGGCGGATTGAAAATCCGCGCTCCATTTCCTAAAAGGAAAGTGGCGAGTTTGCGTCCCTGCTCAAACTTTGCTCAAAGTCGTGACCGATGATGTATCCATCGTCGGAAGAAAAAGAGTGGAATATTTTTGAAACAGTTCAGACGTAACATCTCGGTAACAACTTTATAGCTTAATAGGTGCATGGAAGTTCGCAACCCCGACTAAGCGAATAACTGAGTTCTCACCAACAACTCACAAATCAACTTTAGTATGTGATTCAAGGAAACGAGAGGTTACACCACATGTCCGGAACGCTAGTATTCAATCCCGCAGCCTACCAAGCCGCCGCAATCAACCAACGGCAGCTGACCACTAACATGACTGGCGTTCACACTAGCACCCTATGTGATGGCACCACTATTGATACCGACAGCGAAGGACATGTGCTTCAAGCAGTGTATGCAAGCGGCACCAAGGTAAAACGCAACGCCAACTATTGCATGGTCCAATCTGCCGACGGCGGATATTGGATAGGCGATAAGCAAGGTCGTTGGTTTCCACTCGACTAATCAAGTTTTAAAAGTTTAGGGCAGTTCGGGCGTCAGGTAACTGGCGCTTCGGGCGTTTATGGGGTATTTTCGAATCGCGCAGTCGTTCAATCTAACCCAAGAATTAGTAAGGCTACGCAACGTCATTCCAAGTCCCATCAGTGACGTGCGAAATTGCCATGTACTGACGTAAAGAGTTGGGATTGTTCACCCACAACGGGCGCGGCGGACATTTTCTGCGTTTTTCGAATGAGGGGCTTGACGTTTATAGACGACCGGTCTAATATGTAAATGTGACCGAGGAATGGAAATCAAAAACAGAAGGCAGTCGGAAAAAAATGACTAGAAATAGTTCCACTAAAGAAAGCACCAAAATGCAACTGCTCGAAGCAGGCATAGATATCATGATCGAGAAGGGTTACAACAATACCGGCATCATGGAGGTCTTGCAAAAGACCGGCGTTCCGAAGGGCTCTTTCTACTATTACTTCGACAGCAAAGAAGAATTCGGATTAGCGATCATCAACTATTTCAACGACAACCACGTTGTTAAAAAGCGCATACCGCTTGAAGATAAGTCTGTTTCGCCAATTCAGCGCCTTCGAAATTACTGCGAAGAACTTCGCCGCCAGTTGGAACAGAATGAGTGTAGAAAAGGATGTTTGATCGAAAATCTAAGCCAGGAAATGGCAGATCAAAGCGAAATTTTTCGCAATCGATTGAAAGAGATCGGCGACGAGTCGCTGGCTGTGTTTGCCGCTTGCATCAGCGAAGCTCAAGAGTTAGGCGAAATATCTAAGTGCTATGACAGCAGGGAACTTGCCGAGTTCTTTAGCATGGCGATGAAAGGCGCTCTGGGACGAGCGAAAATTCTCAAAAATTCCGATCCCCTAAAAGTGTTCACCCACCTAATGTTCGATTATTTTTTGAAGGTCCAATAGCTGGTGGTTTGTAGTGAAACAGACGACCACCGCCGACTTCGCTGCGGAACCAGTTAGTTGACCGGTCTAATAAAACAACTACACGTAACCCCGTGTCAATCTGAAACCCGTGAGGAAACAACAATGTGCACAACTTCAATTGCGTTAAATGCTGGTGCTTTGCACCATCCATCAAACTACTGGCTTAGTTATCTGAGCGCAGGTCATCCGGAAACACCAGCACAAGTATTAGCTGATTTGGCTCACAGTGCGGATTACACCATCCGCATGCGGGTTGCTGAGAATCAACTGACACCAACATTCATTCAGCGGATGTTAGCTACGGACTCAAATCCTGAAGTTCGGTCTGCACTCGCCGAAAATCCTGCAGTTTCCGAGGAAATTCTTTGGAAGTTAGCTAAAGACGAAGATCCACTAGTTCGATACGAGCTTGCTGACAATCCACGCGTTGCTCTAACAGTCCTGGTTACTCTCGTTAATGATGAGAACCCATATGTTTCGGTACACGCAGAGCACACTGTTGAAAAAGTCATTGCCTCGTCGCAAAAACTCGCCGCTTAACTATGTCCCGCTCAGTCGGTAAATCGCAGTCAGCGGATACGAACTAATGAATTGAGGGGAAAGCGCCTCGTTGCAACTGAACAGTATGCAGCAAAGGCGCTCCACTCCTCAGGCAAGCACTGATAAGGTAGACTACTATTCGGATAAAACCAGGAGCCTCAAATGACATCGGAACAGACCAGATTGGCGGAAGCATCACATACGGTGACTGAAAAACTTAACTTATTTTCGCCACTAACCGTGCGCGATGTCAAATTGAAAAATCGAATTGGTGTTTCACCGATGTGCCAATACAGTTCAGTGGATGGGTTTGCGACAGACTGGCACCTAGTCCATCTAGGCTCCAGAGCAGTTGGCGGTGCTGGACTGGTGATCTGCGAAGCAACAGCTGTTGAACCGCGTGGTCGCATAACGCCGGACGACCTCGGCATATATAAAGAAGAACACATCGAGATGTGGAAACGGATCACGAGCTTTATCGAAGAATATGGTGCCGTGCCAGGGATACAGCTTGCACATGCAGGCCGAAAGGCATCAACATTAAGCCCCTGGAAAGCAGAATCAAGACACACCAAAGTCGATCTGAGCGATGAGCAAGGAGGTTGGGAAAGTGTCGGTCCGAGCGCTGTACCATTCTCACCGACATCTAGAACACCTCATGAGCTGTCAATTGCGGAGATCAAAGAAATCCAGCAGAAGTTCCTAATTGCTGCCCAAAGAGCACTGCGCGCCGGATTTAAGTGGCTTGAGCTGCATGCCGCCCACGGCTATTTGCTAAACAGTTTTTATTCACCGCTCGCAAACTTCCGCACTGACGAGTATGGTGGCTCATTTGAAAATCGAATTCGATTTGTTGTTGAGACTGCAAAAATATTGCGAGCTGAATGGCCTACTGGATATCCATTCTCCGTAAGAATTTCTGCGACAGATTGGGTCGATGGAGGCTGGACCGTGGACGATTCAGTGAAGTTAGCTAAAGTCTTGAAAACAGAAGGTGTGGACTTAATTGATTGCAGCAGCGGAAATGTTCGCGGTGGTGATAAATATCCATTCGCGCCTGGCTTCCAAGTTCCTCTAGCCGAAAAAGTAAAAAGAGAAGCTCAAATTATGACCGCTGCTGTTGGTCTTATTACTAAGCCGCTGCAAGCCAACGAGATCATTCAAAAGGAACAAGCAGACATTGTCTTGCTCGCACGAGAAATGATGCGAGATCCGTATTGGCCCTTGAGAGCCGCACAAGAACTTGATTTGCCTGCAACCGTCGCACTGCCGCGCCGATACACCTACGCGATTTAGATCGACTGAACATCCCTTCACGCGGATGCACATGCGTTATTTGAGTCGGCTGAGACACCTCCTATGGGTGGACCTCCAGCTAGGTAGATTAGACTTGTTCGGTTACCATTGACATTGTTGCTGCCTTCAAGAATAGACAATGTCTCGAAGTAAACACACCCGTCCACCTCAACTGATAGCTGCAGACCGCGTCCGCTCTCCGCGCGAAACGCGGGGCCTCGACGATGCAAGCCGCGAGCATCGAATCCGGCAAATGTTGAAAGAACTTGGCATCAGCGAACCAGATGCCGTCGAATCAGACGGCGCAGTCATACACAACTACTCAAAATTTAGTCCTGGCAATGAAGTTTCAAACACTCCGAAAATCACAGTAAAGCGTGCTCGGAAGGGTTTTTTTCACCCAGCCACCAAATCACAAATCAACCAGCTTCTATTGCACTTTGGCGAACTATCCTGGTACGGTGTGCAGGAAATAGTATTACTGCAAAGTCCAAACCATAACATTAGTAAATTGAACTTCGGTTCGCTGTCAATTCCAGGCAAGATACAGTTGTATGAACAGCCTGAGGCACCATGGTTTTTGTCAGGTAGTTTGGGATCGGAAGAGAGGTTGTTGCTTGAAAGCGCAGGTGCGTTGATCGAACTCTCATCAGATGGTATGCGCTGCAAAATCGAATGGCCATTAGAGACGCTAACTAACTTCATGCTATTTGAGGTTCTGATGCACGAAGTTGGACACCATATTATTCAACAATTTAAAGGGAAGCGCACAGCCAAAGTACTTAGAACGAAGGAGCACGAACTTCTGGCCATGGCGTTTGCAAGGCGTTGTCGTCACAGCTATTTCAACACCGCAGTATGAAAGCTCGGCACAAGGTCGATTTAATTGGTGATGGCATTTCAAATCCCTTCAATTTAGAAGCGATGATCCATGCCGCTGCGATGTTTGACAGTGCCTGCCTGATCCGCAACAGCAGTCAAATAGATGTTTCTGGCACGTCGGAAATTTCGGTCCAACAAATCCAACAAAATTATTTGCCCGTCCTTGGGCTCGAAAATTGGAAGAACGCGCAAGTGCTTTACGGCTATGAGCTTCCGGATCTGGCGCGCTGTGCAGTTATCGCCGGCAATGAACGCGAAGGTATATCACGTGAAGTTGCCACCATAGCGACACAAGCAATTATCATTCCCATGATCTCGAAGCGACTGAATTGCATCAACGTGGCAGCGGCAAGCGCTGTTGCGCTTTTCTATTTGACCTACGGTCTTAGAGGTCGCATGCAAGTTCGCAGCGAACCGCAAAAGAAGCGTCCAGAAATACTATTAGTTGGTGGCACCGAACACGCGGAACTTGGCAGCGCGATCCGCTCTTCAGCGGCTTTCGGCTGGAACCGAATATTTATTGAGGATCAGTTCAATGTTTGGTTTGGCTGCGAGAATAACAAAATCAGAAGGTCGTGCAGCGGCACGTCGTGGACGCAACCCGATCCGTTTGATACCAAGCAAGCGCGAAGACAGATATTTACTGCGCGAGGCAGTCGTAGTGACTACCAAAAGCCTTGGGACGTCTTTGCCAAGGGTGGATCTTTGCAGAGGTCCTCAACAGGCAATAATCATTGCCGATGAAAGTCAAATTGACGTCGAAGCAGAAGACTGGCAACGGGTCGCCGCAAAAGTCATCTTTGCTCAAATTGAACTGCCCGGACAAACCTACAAATACTGTTATCGCCATCTTGCCAGTATCGCCTTAGCAGAGGTCTCACGCCAGGTCGGGCAAAAAGCGTTGTGGAAACCCTCCAGGCAAGAGCCCCTGTACGAAAGCTCGCTTCAAATGGCTGCCGTCGACGGTGAAGAGGTTTTTCTAGAAGATCTGGATGACTATTAAGAACCTCGCCGGGCAGCTGTTAGCCAGAAACCGTGTATATTATGATGGTTATTATCGTGAGATCCGCAATTTATGGCCAAGATTCTGCTCGTCGAAGATGATGTTGACCTAGCTGTCATGATCGTCGAATGGTTATCATTCGAGCACCATTCGGTTGAAGTGGTGCACAACGGTCGTGAAGGCATGGAACGTTTGCGATTATGCAAATATGACACCATCATTTTAGACTGGTCCTTACCGGAAATGAGCGGGCTTGAGATCTTGCGTCACTATCGTGCAGAGAAGGGGAATGCGCCAATCATAATGCTTACAGGCAAAGGCGGAATTGCCGACAAAGAGAGTGGCTTGGATTCAGGCGCGGATGATTATCTAACCAAACCTTTCAACATGAAAGAATTATCGGCGAGACTTCGAGCCATGCTCAGACGAGCATCTGGTTCGCAAACAAATATTTTGACAGTTGGCGACTTGTCTATCGATCCCGGCAAATATAAGCTCACAAAGAGTGGAAAACAGATTCAACTCTTGCCGCGAGAATTTGCATTGCTCGAATTTTTCATGCGTCATCCTGATGAAGTGTTTAGCGGAGAAGCACTATTGCAGCGGGTTTGGCACTCGGAGAGCGACGCCACATCCGAAGCAATCCGCACATGCATCAAACGGTTGAGGCAGAAAATCGATGCCAGTGAAGAAGATTCCGTGATTCAAACAATTCCCAGAGTTGGTTACAAGTTACGGATCAGCTCCTGATCAGCCATGTTAGTGCTGAACTGAAACTTTAATACAACGAGCCACGGCTGATGGAACCGAACGCACTATCCATAATCGCAATTTTTGTGGTGGCACTACTTTATTCATCGGTTGGCCATGGTGGAGCATCAGGTTACCTGGCCATTTTGGCTCTTCTGGCAGTGCCTAGACAAACAGCCTCATCAACGGCGCTGATGCTCAATGTCTTAGTGGCAGGCATTGCAGCAGTATCCTATTATCGTTCTAAGAATTTAATTGTCAGATCTACTTTTCCGTACCTGATTGCTTCTATTCCGGCAGCATTTTTAGGGGGTATGATTCGCGTTCCTAACAATATTTATGAGTGGTTATTGTCCATAAGCTTACTTGTGGCCGCGGTAAGACTGGCCATTCCATTAAAAGAATCAGAAAATCGCGAGCTTCACGCACCTAGAATATTAGTCGCCGCAATATGTGGTGGTTTGATTGGTCTGGTATCAGGCATAGTCGGCATTGGCGGTGGCATTTTCCTCAGTCCCCTAATAGTGATCGCAGGTTGGGACACGGCGAAGCACGCGTCAGGCACAGCAGCGTTGTTTATTGTGATCAATTCAATTGCCGGCTTGATCGGTCGCGTCATTACAAATTCGTTTAGCGTGGGCTCAGACTGGACTTTCCTGGTGGCAGCTGCTGCAGGTGGATTGATTGGCTCGCATCTCGGCGCAAATATTTTTTCTCAAATTACATTGAAAAGAGTTTTGGCATTAGTGCTAGGTATAGCTTCAGTCAAACTCTTGGTAGCCTAATTTCCCACCGGCAGAGAGTTTGATCGTAGGGGTAGAGGCATTCGGTCGCGCACATACCGCAACCGATGGATACCTGTACGGCTGGATTACACAGGCGTTTTGCCTGTTTATTATGGAGACATGGACAGCAACTTAACCCACCGGGAGACCGCCATGACAAGCCTCAAATCGAAGTCAGAAAAACCAAACCTCACCGTAGTACACGGTAATCGATACCAACAACTGGAAGACTCTGAACTCGTATTGTTGTGCCAGAAGAAAGACAAAGCTGCTTTCGACGCATTGATGAATCGTCATCAACGCAACGTGTATGCAATGCTCTATAAAATGGCACCAGATTGGAACGACACCGCTGACCTTGCTCAAGAAGCTTTCATCAGAATCTGGAAAGGCATCGACAAATTGCAAAATCCAAAGGCATTCAAGTCATGGATGGGCCAAATCGTCACCAACCTCTTCTATGACGAATTGAGAAAGCGACCTCGTCAAACTGTAATCATGTCGCTCGATGCGCCAATGACCGGAGATGATGAGGGAGAGTCACCAACACGAGACCTCGCTGATCCAGCCGCTGGACCAGACGAGCTTTATGACCGCCAAGATACGAAAAAGACTGTAGAAGCAGCTATCGCAACACTGCCCCGCCAATTCAGAACTGCGATTATCTTGCGCGAAGTCAACGATCTTCCATACGAAGAGATCGCGCAGATCACACAAACAGATATCGGCACAGTCAAGTCGCGCATCTCGAGAGCACGGACAAAAGTGCAAAACATTCTTCGCCCTCAGTTTCGCTCCGAAAAATCTGCGTAATTCCAAAATAACAACAACAACAACAACAACTAAAGGATATGGGGAAATGAGTACTGGACTGTTTGACACAGAGAGAGCCGAGAATGCCGCGCCTGGACACAATGTGTTTCAATTGCGCAAACGTACGGCTGTTGAATTGAACAACGTTGTCGGGCTTACTAACATAGTGGCGCTAGGCAACATTATCGAACTCAATTCAACTGTAGAGCTAAGTTGCGATGATGAACTCATCAATGTAATAGAACTTGCCTGCGCGGACCATTCACAGACAGCTCCTGCATGCATGAACGGAGTTTGCTCTATCAATTGGAAGCCAAAGAGACCAACCGCCGCCTAGGCGACGCAGAACTCCGTCAGTGCGTATGGACCTACCGTGGGGATTACTCCATCGCTGAATCCATCCTGGTTACTCCATCGCTGAATCCATCCTGGTTACTCCATCGCTGAATCCATCATGGATTACTCCATCGCTGGATCCAACCTGGATTACTCCATCGCTGGATCCATCCCTGGATGACTCATTGCAGCGCCTAACCGTGTCCGGAAACGATCTTCAGCCGTCACTTATAGTCGAGTTTATTGACGAGTAAAAATAGTTCCCTTAATTAATGTAGATTATTGCGGTCGGGGGATGCCGCTTAGATATGCAAAAGGCGTTTGTGCTGTTCAAAGCTCCGACAGATTGCATCTTTCAAGGCACGAGGTATGGCACTATACCCCGATTGATGGATACCTGAAAGGCTGGATTACAGGCGAACTTCACCCACAGTACTATGAAGAAGTGGACAACAACTTCAACCGCCTGGAGGCGATATGAACACCGCGAAGACAGAAGCTAAACAACAACCAACCTTGAGCCTTGTACGCACCGGATACAGTCAGATGGACGATGCTCAGTTAGTTCTGTTGTGCCAACAACAAGATCAAGCAGCCTTCGATGTGCTGATCAAGCGCCACCAACGTAATTTGTATGCAATGCTCTACAAACTCGCTCCAGACTGGAACGATACTGCTGACCTCGCTCAAGAAGCTTGCATCAGAATTTGGAAAGGCATCAGCAAATTGCAAAATCCAAAAGCATTCAAGTCTTGGATGGGACAAATTGTCACCAACCTCTTCTATGACGAATTGAGAAAACGCCCACGTCAAACCATCATCATGTCACTCGACGCACCGATGAACGGCGACGAAGACGACAGCCCAAGCCGCGACATCGCTGACCCAGCTGCTGGCCCTGATGAGCTTTACGATCGCAAGGACTTGCGCAAATCTGTCGACGAAGCTATCTCCACACTGCCACGTCAGTTCAGAACTGCAATCATCTTGCGCGAAGTAGAAGATCTTCCATACGATGAAATCGCAAAGATCACGCACACCGATATAGGTACCGTTAAATCTAGAATTTCAAGAGCTCGCACCAAAGTACAAAACATCTTGCGCCCTCAATTCCGCACCGAAAAATCAGCATAAGATTTGTCCGAAAGTTCGAATCGAAAGTTTGAAAATTCATCGAGTGAACATCTCCAGATGTTCACTCGTTTATTTATACCTTGCTGTTCGTCTTTCTCGGATGCCGCTGCTATGTGCTATGGACAGTTGTTCATGCATGTCTGAGGTCCGAGAGTATTTAAATTGTAGGAATCGCTGAGGTTGTCTATGGATTGCGGAAACGTTGTTGCGTATAGTTTTGCGCATCTTGTGCGATTGAACGCAAGTCGGCGGTGGAGTTGTTTGGAGCGGCTATTTCTTTGCCGTTTCTGACGTCACCAGAGGTTTGCGTTCCATCGCTGCTCGTGTTCATAAAATGTGTGGCAGTAGCGAGGTGCAGTTGACCTTTGCCTGAATCATCGACTTTGTAGTCGAGTTTGACACCATACTGATCGAGATCCTTTTGTGCATCATGCATAATTCTAGTTAAGGCACTTGGGTCACCGCTGTGGAGAACCATGAGGTCCTTCAACTGGCTGGTGTTGGCGTGCAAGATCGAATCTTCAATCATATTCTTCATTGAGTTTGCTGCTGGTGTCAACGGCGTGTCATTGCTGTTATTTTCGTGAGCTCTGACTTCGGCATCGACAATTAGTAAAGGTGGGCAGAGGGTTTCGAGGAGAGCGGTGCCGGTATTTTCCTTATAATGATTCCAAACGTTTGAAGGAACCGACGAAATTTCGTTCCAGAGTCCGCTAGCCAGGCTGGATAATGAATGTCCTGCAGAACCTTCTGGCTTGTAATCGATATCGGCCATGTGATAACCCTCCAAGGATTCAGGTATGGGGATCGCACTCTGATTGAGCGTGCTCAAGTGCTAGTGGTAAGCGGACGCGGTTGGTCGCAAATAAAAAAGTGGGGAAGTGGAAGTATCCTGTGAACGCATGTATACACGCCTGGAAATTTTCGGACAGAAAATCTGAGAAATCTTCAGAAATTTTTTCCCAAGACCAGAAACGCAGTCCTTGGAAGGCTCTACCGTACAGCCGTGCGCTCCATTGTCCAAATATCTAATTGTGCGCAAGAAGTCAAAGCACGCAAGGTGCGCGCGCTCCATTGTACAAATACTAATTGTCTATTGATTAAACGATGCCTTGCTTCATAGCTTTTACAGCGGCTTCTGTGCGATCCGAAACAGCCAGTTTTTCCATAATATGGCGCATGTGAGTTTTTACTGTTTCCAAACCGAGCCCAAGTCGCTCCGCTATCTTCTGATTACTTAGACCATCTGCCACCAGCCGTAATACCTCGGTCTCTCTGGGCGACAAACTGATATTGCTTTTGGGCGCCTTCGGAGGAGCTTTTGTCACAACTGTAGGCTGAATATCCGGCAACGAATAGGCGCTGAGCACACGGTTGGCAATGCCCGGATCGAGCCAAATCGCACCGTCTGCCACCATCTTGATTACGGTAGATAACTGCTGAGCGGCAATATTTTTTAAACAATAGCCGTTAGCACCTGCACTTAAGGCAGCGAAAATCGTTTGATCGCTTTTGTGGGAAGTCAACATAATCACTCGCACTTCCGGTGCGTGTTCTTTAATTTGTTTGGTCGCTTCAATGCCATCCATGTTTGGCATTTCGATGTCCATAAGCACGACTTCAGGCTTCAGTTCCAAAACCTTCTTCAAACCTTCGGCGCCGTCTGCCGCTTCGCCCACCATCTTTAAGCCGGCGATTTGCTCCAAACTTAGCTTCAAACCCAGTCTTGTAAACTCATGATCCTCAACAATGAGAATGCTGATATCGCGCTTGTCTTCCGAAGTTCCTTCTGACATGTTTTATATGGCACTCTGTTTGAGGCGTTGGGATTCACTGGTTAATACAGATTCATCCGTCTTGGTCGGCAAGGTGAATCTGAATGTGGTCATTTTACCAACACTGCTGTCACATTCTATTTGTCCATGGTGAGACTCAACAATTTGGCGACACAAATAAAGCCCTAAACCGCTGCTTCCCTTGTATGACTTATGGCCTGTGCCGTGCCAATAACGTTCAAATAAGTGCACTTTGTCGTCGGGCTTGATGCCCATGCCGGTATCAGTTACTTCGAAAGTAACCATGTTGTCATCGTTTCGAGCTCGAGCAGTGACGGTTCCTCCACGCGGCGTAAACTTGAGGGAATTGTCAAGCAAATTAGTAATCACTCGGCGAATCGCCGTTCTGTCGGCAAAAACTGGATGCAAATCAGCTGGAAAGTCCGAATTAATTGTCAGCCCTTGCTCGTTGGCAAGTGCGGATAGTTCATCAATACACGTTGCCGCTAACAACTTGAGATCCACTTCGTCGAAATACAGAGCATTAGCGCCTTCCTCATAGTGATAAACATCAAGCAAGGTCTCGATCATGTGCAGAAGATTTTCGTTGTTTTTCTTCAACATGGTGACAAAGTTGATCAAATCAGGTGAAACAGTGCCGTCGATTTTTCTAATCAATAACGACAAGGCCCGGTCAGAGGCGATAACGGGCGTCTGCAGATCGTGCGCCAGCGTGGCCACGAAGTCTTTGCGTTGCAAATCAAGCAGCACTCTTTCGGTAACGTCGGTACCGACTAAAATCGTGCCTGTAAACTGCTCGCTGTTGGACGTTGGCCATACAGCCAGATCACAATAACGACTTGTTTCACTGCCAGTGCCTTCATACACTTGCAAGTCGTGCAGGAGGAACGGACGGCTATGATCGATTGCTTCTCTGACAGGCTGTGGAAGCCCTGGCAGAGCGGAAAAGATAGACTCGTTCTTAATGTCACATTGAACTGAAAACTGTTCAACAAACATCTTATTAGTTTCGATCACATTGTGATTTTTATCCAGTCTCGCAAACCCAACTGGAGCGTGCTCTAACACCGAGCGGATGGCTCTTGTCTCGTTACGTTCGCGTTCTGTTTCCTGACGCAAGCGCTCTTCTGTTGCCTGCAATTTCGCAGTGTATTCGCGCTGTTCCATCGCTCGAATATGGTCGGATTGGCGTTTTATCTCCTCAGTCTTTCTAAAGAGATCGACAAATACCGTCACTTTGGAGCGCAGAATTTCAGGAGCAAACGGCTTCATGATGTAATCGACCGCGCCAACTGAGTAGCCGCGAAATGCATCCTGGTCATCGAGAAACATCGCGGTGACGAAAATGATTGGTGTAAGTTTTGACTTTTCGCGCTCTCTCACTATGCGAGCGACTTCAAAACCGTCCATCTCGGGCATCATAACGTCAAGAAGGATGACAGCAAACTCCTTATCAAGGAGAAATTTAAGCGCCTCCTTGCCGGATTGCGCCTCAACCAGGTTTACACCCAGCGAGCCCAAGGTTGCTTTAAGTACCAGAAGGTTTTCAGGACGATCATCAACAAGCAAAATGTTGACTTGGTCGCTCGTGGTCATCGCTGCTCCCAGAAGTAACACAGTTGCTGGTCGCTCAGATGCGCCAACACCGCCCAATTACTGCCAGTATAACCTGTGGTGAATCAGTTGCTTCAAATGCCAAAGAATATGCATACGGAACCGTCGAGCTTTCGTTCTACGCGAACACTCTCAATTTTGCGTCCGTCGCCCAAGTCCAGTTCAACCATGCCGTTTTTCTTTATTTGTTTAATCAAACCGGAAAGTTCGTCATCAGTCAACTTAAGGCCGCCAAGATGATATTGAGCGGCCAGCCTGAGCAGTTGATCTAAATTAAAATTGCTCTCGACAAGCTTTAGAGGCAGAGTGGCGCGGCGATTATCAAGTTTTCGATCAAGTGCCATGTCTAACTTCTGTGCCTATCATCGTTTCACAATAATACAGGCGAAATAAGTATCAAATTAGTTCCCGCTCTTTATTATTGGGATTGCCAAAACACACAGTACATGCGACTTTCCATATATCCATTTTTAACAAGTCAATGCCAGCGGCCATAAAGTTACAAGGCAATGCCACTTAGATCCGACAAAACAAAAAACACCAGTTTAAGCCACCAAATTCGGTGCCTAACAAGCTTGACTAAGCGCCCTCTAATGCTGGCATTTAGCAATGTTTCAAGGGGATTAGCATGTCAGCCGCCTGTCTAGTAAGCTATAGAGAGGCCGCAACAAGATCTGAACGGAAGTCAATAGTTCTCAGTGAACCTGGAAAACACCTCGAGAAGCATTACCCGAAAAGCCTGCATCTCTTGCGGGCAGGAATTCTCGGGGGACACGGCAGTGTGTCCGCATGACGGCACAACTTTAACGCCCCTAATACAAGAAGACATGGTCGGCAAAATTGTCGGCGACAAGTACGAAGTACTTGAAGTCATTGGCGGCGGCGGCATGGGAATGATTTACAAAGCCAAGCACATATTGATGAAGCGCATTGTCGCCATCAAGATGATGCATCCACAGTACGTCTCCAGTTCATCAAATTTGAAGAGATTCCAGCAAGAAGCGCAGGCAGCAAGTTCTCTCTCCCATCCCAATATCTTAACTGTCTTTGATTTCGGTCTGACGCCTGCTGGTGCCCCGTTCCTGGTAATGGACTTTCTGGAGGGGACCAATCTAGCGGAAATTTTGGACCAATTCGGGCTTCTTCCGTCAGACAGGGCAACGAACATTTTTGCCCAAGCCTGCGCTGGATTAGCGCATGCTCATTCCAAAGGAGTAATTCACCGAGATCTAAAACCGGGCAACATCATGTTGGTAGAGTTTGATCACAGGAAAGATTTCGTCAAAATCGTCGACTTCGGAATCGCTAAAGTGTTGCCAATGGAGGGCGAATCAAATCACCTCACCCAAACCGGTGAAGTTTTTGGCAGCCCACTTTACATGAGTCCAGAACAGTGTCGCGGCAGAGTGCTCGATATTCGCTCCGACATCTACTCGCTGGGTTGCGTCATGTATCGAACCCTGTCCGGCAGTTCACCATTCTTTGGGCAAGATCCAATGGAATGCATGTATAAGCAAGTGAACGAAGTGCCAGGCGCCTTTTTCGACAAAAATCCAGATTCGAAAGTACCCGAAGAGCTTGAGGCGATCGTCTTTAAATGTCTGGCGAAAGAGCCTGCCGACAGATTTCAGAATATGAGTGAGCTAAAAGATGCGCTGATCATTTTTGCCCGCAGCACACCAGGGGTGGTGCTAGATCCTGAGCTGGCAGGGTCACTGCAAAGCGGCACCACTTTGGCGCAGGTTACGAAACCATTGCCTCCTCACGAAACACTTGAAACGACGGCGGAAATAACCGCTCCGCGGAATCTGAACAAAGCTGCTGCGAGCAGTGAACCAAGTCCAGCTAGCGCTGAGACCATTCCGCCAACCGTTTTACCGACCACTATGCCGACCACTCCGCCGACCACTTCCCTTGAATCATCCATACCTAAATCTAATTCAACACACGCCAGCTTACTAAGATGGGCCCCTATCGGTGGTGCCATTCTAGTTGTGATCATCGGCATTGCGATCTCCTTTTTTATCGCCAACCAACACTCGCCACAGCCACAGCCACAACACACCACTTCTTTTGATGGCTCGATGGACATTGCAGAAGCCTTCTATAACAAAGCTGACTACGCCGATGCCGAAAAACAATTACTTGAAACACTAAAACGCACAGACGTAACTGACGATCGCCGCGCCGAGGCGCTTAACATGCTTGGTGATGTCGAGAGAGAAGCGTTTCAACTCGATGGCGCAATTGCTAATTATGACGAAGTACTTGCGATTGAGGCGAAAACGAAAAAGCCTAGAGAAAGTTTCGAAGCCCATGCACTAAACGGTTTAGGGCACATTTATACGAAGAAATCTGACTTCGCCAAAGCGCAAAAATCTCTCCAACGGGCCCTTGAAATCGACAAGGATTTTAGTGGAGATGATCATATTGAATACGCCCGAACTTCATTTGAGCTGGGCAACTTGGCTTTAAAACAAGGCAGAATTGCTGAAGCGCGCAAACATTTAATTGCGGCAAAACAAATTATCGAGAATGCAAAAGGGCCAAATGATCCAGAAACTGCCTCCGTTTGCAACGCTCTTGCTCAGGTCTATCAGTACGAAGGCAAATACAAAGAAGCAGAAAGTTTATACCTCAAGGCTTTGCAAATTAGAACAACCAAGTTGACGCCAGGTAATATCGAAACTGCAGACACGCTTCTTTGCCTGGGCACACTCAACTATGCGATGCATAAATACGGCGCCGCGGAATCACAACTTTTACAGTCGCTGGCTACGTACGAAAAGAAATTTGGCACAAACAATGAGACCGTTGCTGAAAACGAATTCTGCCTCGCAGTTCTTTACGACCAGGGAAAGAAATACGCCCAGGCTGAGCCTTACTACAAGAAGGCTTACGAAATTCAAAAGTCGGTGCTAGGTGCTACGAATGCAAAAACCTTGCGCACTAAGAAATACTACGCAAACGTCCTAACCAAGCTCCATAAAACGGACGAAGCACAGAAGGTTCTTTCAGGGCAATGATCAGGCCCATGAACACTCCCCAGCCGAAACGTCATCCATTAATCAACGCGATAATGTGGCTCGCTCTTTTGGCAGCGTTTTCATTGCTGGGTTGGACCATGACTAAAATCTGGCTGGGTATACCAGCCTTCACAGCGCTGCCAACCGTATATGAAGTCGGCAATGGTGTTGCTGTATTCGATCGCTTTAATCACCACATCAGTACGGTCTATGCCGATCGAGACAGCATACCAGTGCCATTTTCAAAGATGTCTGTGCACATGCGACATGCTGCCATAGCGGCAGAAGATCACCACTTTTACGAGCACCACGGAGTCGATCCGCTCGGTATCAGCCGAGCGATTCTGACCAATGTAAAAGCAGGGCGCCTGAGACAAGGCGGCTCCACAATCACTCAACAACTAGTGCGCAACCTGTATTTGGATCCAAAAGATCGGAGCATGAAACGGAAAGTGATGGAAGCGCTGCTTTCCTTAGACGTAGAGATCAACAATTCCAAAAATCGAATTCTGGAAACTTACTTGAACGATATTTATTTTGGAAGGGGTGTCTATGGAATTGAGCGCGCCGCCGGCACATATTTCAACAAGCACGCAAGTGCACTCACCGTCGGTGAGTCAGCATTCCTGGCCGGGTTGATCCGAGCCCCGTCCAGGATGAGTGATCCGAAGTACTTGCCGGACGCCATTGATAGGCAGCATCAGGTGCTCGATGCTATGGCGGAGCAAGAGTTCATTACTCAAGCCGTCGCAGATCAGACAAAAAACAAAAAAATTGCATTCAGAAAAGGCGCTGTTCCAACTCAGCCTTTTCCTTATTATGTCAATTACGTAGTCCAGTTGTTGAAGAATCAATTTTCTGAAACGCAGCTTTGGGGCAGCGGATTGAGAGTTTATACAAACCTGGATCCCGAAGCACAAGCAGCCGCAGAGAAAGAACTGAACAAGGGAATTGAAACGGCACCAACGGGCATAAGTCAAGGCGCGCTGGTATCTATTTCGGTGAAAGACGGTGGTGTGATTGCCATGGTTGGTGGTGTTGGTGATTATCGATCGCATCAGTTCAACAGAGCGACAAACCCGCATACAGCGGGCTCTGCCTTCAAGCCTTTCGTTTATTTGACTGGTATTATGAGTGGTGCACTTCAGCAAAATACTATGCTGGACGACTCCCCAATAACTATTGATGTGGGATTCGGTCAAAAATATTCTCCCAAAAACTTTGATGGTCGTTATCTAGGAAGAATAACTGTGAGAACCGCCCTGACTCTCTCTCGCAACTTGTGCTCGATCAGAATCGCCCAGGCAGTCGGTCCTAACAAAATTATAGAAACCGCAAGAGCAGCCGGTATCACGGCTCCATTGGACAGCAACCTACCGCTCGCCTTGGGAGCATGCGCAATATCGCCGCTCGAACTTGCCAATGGTTATGCCACTTTAGCCCGCAAGGGCGTCTTCATGCCCTCACAAATAATCCGCCAAATTGATGACAGTCAAGGTCACAAACTGCAAACACCAGCCCAACAGAAAACGGCTGTCTTTCCCGCCGAACCGGTTCTTGAACTCGTTGATGTGCTGCAAGATGTGGTGAGCAAGGGCACAGGAACTCAAGCTCGTCTGCCAAAAATCGCCGTTGCCGGAAAAACAGGCACTGCAGACAAGGCGCGAGATATATGGTTTGTTGGCTTCACTCCGGACACGGTGACGGCCGTCTGGGGCGGCAATGACGACTACAGTGCGGTGCGCGGCAATGTTACGGGCGGCACGGTCATGGCCAAGATCTGGCACGACTACATGACGGATTTCTATAAAACGCATACACCACCTACGGTGGCATTCGACGCACCGGCAACACCGATGGCAAAACAGGCAGCTCCCATTAACGCAAAAGTTCTTAAGGATATTGAGGACTTCGAAGCTGGCGTAAAAGCTGATCAATCGCAACTTCCAGCGCCTGGTGTGCAACCTCCGACAGAAGGTGAACCAATGGACGAAAACGAAGGCGGGCCACCTATTGAGCAAAATACATTGCAGAAGCCACCGGAAACTCCAGGAACTTCTGAATCAGCGACTCACACCGACCATCCTGAAACCGAGCCAATTCACACTGAGCCGCTGCACGAACCTGAGACGCATCGAGATGAACCAGCAACTCACGCGCCTGACGTTCAACAAGATATGCCACCACGTGCTCCCGAGATCCATCAACCTGCGTCAGAGCCTGCTCCTTCCATCCAACACCCTGAAGGCGCACCAGCGCCGACAAGGAGCGCTCCATCGCCTGGTCCAACTGGAAATGAATAGGCGTTGAAATCAAAGTGCAAAATAAAGTCAGGACTCCGCACAGCGGACTAACTTACGGAATCACGCTACCACAAATTGTCAAGGGTGGACTATAATAGCGAAATGAAAATTCAACTTCCTTTAGTCCTAATTATGCTTTTGACTTCCGTCGTTGCTAGTCAAATACCCGCGTCTGCTAGAGGCGGCGGTGGCGGACATGCGTCCGGTGGCAGAAGTGCTGCTCCTGCCAGCACAGGTCACACAGGAACAGGTCAGGGAAGCGCAGGCAAGACACCGCAAAGCCGAAGGCGCGGCGGATTTGGCCGCGGCGGTCGTGGAGGAGGGTATGGCTACGGCAATCTTGGTTCAAACAACCAAACAAATCCAAATCAAAATCTACAAAACAAAGATGATGCTGCGACTCTGGCAAGCGATCGAAAACGAGCCAACCTCGACGGCGCTCAAACCACCAAAAACTACCAGTGGGCAGACTCTACTTCTCGTTGACCCGCGACCGGCTTTGATACCATATGAAAAACTTCACTGAGGGTGATGTCTATACCCGACGCCGACGCCCGCGTGACATATCACTGCCGGAAAATCCATCAGAACTTGATTTCAGCAACACATTGATACCTTATGTGGTGTCAAGAGGAAGAGACCGGTTCCTAACGATAGAAGAGGGTGAGATCGGTGCTCGTCGCTAGCACCAATGATCTACCTGTCGGAGAAAAGCCCCATGTCCGCACTTCTGAATCAACATGAACCTTGGTGTACTTTGTGGGCTTATCGAACGCTTTTCCGTAAATCCAAGAGCCTGGTTCTACGAGCAAAAGTGTGGACTCAGGCCAATCTATATGAAGTTCCTCAGCGGCCCAACCATCATTCGTTTGCCGTGCTAGACCGCCTCCATGAAGCCCGGCTGTGCGAACTGACCGTCCGGCTATTGCACCAATGCCTTCAGCCTCCAGCGCCATTGTGTCAAAGTAGAATCCATCATCGTAATCTCGATCCATCTTTTCTCCGGACAAGCAATCGAATAGCCCTCGCCCTTGACTCGAAATCACGAGCAGCATGTCGCTGCTCGGCGCGAATCCAACATCCGTCAACCCTCCCACCGAGAAAACACCTGATCTCTTCCAGGGTTCAGGTAGCGCAGCCGCGGGTAAAGCTCGGATGTGATCAACGACCGGAACAAGGTGCTTTGGTAAAACCACGACGATTCCTCCAGAAAGACAACGAGTGCATTGAAACAAACGGATGACCAAGTCTAAATTCACTCCTCTTCTAAATTCAAACATTGGCTGGCATATAGCAAGTGATTCTATTCTAGCTCGACAAAGGGTTAGCCAAAAACAGCGGAATCGGCTAGGGACATAAAGGACACTTCGGTAAGTGAAGGTGCGGCTTCCAGTCGATATCCAACTCGATACCGACCAATTAATCAGTTAAAGGGGATATACTCAACATTGTCGTCAACACACCCGTTGGCTGTGACAGAAAGAGATTGCACGGCGGTCGATTTAGAACATTGGAGAGATGTATGTCCGTTGAATTGATGCAGAACGCCTTTCCGAAACTGACCGAAGAAGAAATGGACTTGCTGGTGCCGTATGCAAGTTGTGAACACTTCGACTCGGGAGAAATGATTTTTAAGGCCGGACAGGCAGACGTGGACATGTTTGTCGTCAGGTCCGGAAAACTTGAAATTCTTAACCCACATGACGGCGATCAAGTGCTGGTGGTGCATGAATCAGGTCAATTTTCTGGAGACATTGATCTCCTAACGCGTCGACCAGTGATCATAAGTGGAAGAGCAAAAGGTGCCACTCATGTGATGAGAGTCAGCAATGCACAATTGCGTGAAGTCTTGCACCGAGTGCCTCGATTGTCGGAGATCCTGCTAAGCGCATTTCAGCTACGCAGGCTGATGCTGGAAAAAGCAGGCAAGATCGGGTTGAAAGTGTTGGGACATGCTCAATGCAGAGACACCACGGAAGTGCGCGAGTTTCTTCACAAAAACTTTGTTCCATTCACATTCTACGACGTTCTAACGGAAGACGGAAAGCGAGTACAGACGCAGCTGGGCTCGCCGGATACGTTTCCAGCCGTAGAGTGTCGCGATGGCACTCTCTTGATCCGACCAACTCTGCAAGACATCGCCCGTGGTGCCGGAATTTGGCGGCACTGCCCAAGCGGTACTGTCGATCTTCTTATTGTCGGCGCCGGACCCGCAGGTATCACAGCCGCGGTTTACGCAGCCTCAGAAGGGCTGTCTACTTTCGTCGTCGACAAACTGGGGCCCGGTGGTCAGGCTGGCGGTTCATCAAAAATTGAGAACTTCATCGGTTTCCCCTCAGGACTATCAGGCACCGAGTTAGCGACCCGTGGCATATTACAGATGCTCAAGTTTGGAGCGCAACTTGTAGCACCAGTAGCGGTGGCACAGCTATCATCAAAAGGGGACGCCTCCGGTATCGATGTGACGATGGACTGTGGCGCCGTTGTAACTGCCAAGGTTGTCCTGATTGCGGCAGGTGTGCACTGGAAAAAGCTGATGGCGACAAATGCTTATAAATACGAGCGGGCTGGCGTCTATTACGCTTGCACAAGCATCGAAGCGATGCTGCACGACAGTCAAGACGTTGCCGTGGTTGGGGCTGGTAACTCTGCCGGGCAAGCGGCTATGTTTTTAGCTGGATGTTGTCCACAGCGACAGGTGCATTTAGTTGTGCGAAATACCTTAGGACCCAGTATGTCGGAATATCTTTACACTCGAATTTTGGAATGCAAAAACATCACAGTTCATGATGGTTCCGAGATTACAGAGGTTCATGGCGACATGCAAATCCGATCGCTGACGATTCAATCTAAGGAGAAAGGCACGTTCAAATTGCCAGCCGCAGCTGTGTTTGTCTTCATCGGTGCTGAGCCATCTCACAGCTGGATTCCCAGCGAAATTGCAAGGGATGATAAAGGCTTTTTGCTAACGGGAGTCGACGCATCGAATTCGGCTTTATGGCCATTGAAAGACAGAACTCCGTGTGCACTCGAAACAAGCATGCCACGGGTGCTCGCAGCCGGAGACATCCGGTCAGGAACTACAAAGCGAGTGGGTTTTGCGGTCGGTGACGGATCGTTGGCGGTGACGTGCGTGCACAACTTATTGCAACTTGGCACGACTTGATCTGATCAACTCTTAGCTTTGATAACCAAAGGCACCAGTCGGTCTGGTGGATAGATTTGCTCTGGCGGATTTAGGTATCCGAGCCAGTCTGGCGGACTGGTATCCGAATTGGTCTGGGATTTAGGTATCGAGCCAGTCTGGCGGATTAAGAATCCGTCCTACCGGCGGATGCTGCACCTACATTGGCGCGATCGTATGGGCGAATATGTTCTCGGTCATGAGAACACGGCGTTTCTCGATGTATTCAAGGATGCACGTGACAAATGTAGCGTGACTCCAGGTCAAAGGAGAAACCGACAGCGGATCGTTTGTATACGGATGAACTTGCTCAGCAAGCACTCCGGATGGCAAAGCGTGATCTGCTACCCACTCCAGCATTTTGACTGCGTCTCGCAAACCATCCTGCGATCTCGCCGCAGCGATATCGTACTGGGCAAGCCACATCGTGCAAATAAACCATGGGTTGCCAGGCACATTTGCAATGTCCTGCGAAACCTGGTGATAGTAGTCGTTCTCATACCGAGCACAGCCACCAACATCAGTCTTGATCCAAAGTTTCTCGCGAATGGCGTCCATAGTCGCTTTCACTTTAGGATCATGCGGCGACAGACCGGCATATGCAAAGATTCCATACATCGCAGCATCGACTGTCATATCCAATTTGTAACCATCTGCGGTGCGCGTGGCCATTCGACAGAATCTATTTTCTTTTTCGCTCCACAGATGCTTGACCATTGCAGCTTGAACTTCGTCGGCTGCTTCCTGCCAGCGTCTATGTTGCTCAAGTTCGCCCAAAGCATGCGCGAAATGCGCTGCCGCAGACAAACCCCCGATCACACTTGCCACAGTAAAGAGGTGAACGCCGTAACGTTCTTCCCACAAATCGTATGAAGGCAAAGGCAAATGTGTTTCTTCGTCTCTGTACTTCACCATGAAGTCAGCACCATGCACAACAAGTTTGTTGTAGAACGGCTTCATGATTTCGACGTTGCGGAACTTGCGGAAATGCTGCCATAAAGACCAGATCACCAGAGCCGTCTCGTCTTCTTGAATCGGCAATTCCGGTTTGCCGTCGCGAATCCAGGGATGCCAGCTCGAAGCGAGAGACTTATCCGGATTGTATTTGTGCATCAAATAGCCTTCGTCTTTGATCACGTCAGCGCAGAATTGGAAGAAGTTGTGAGCAACTTCTCGGTATCCCGCCTTTGACATAGCGTGCGCCACAAGAGCACCGTCACGAGGCCACATATAAGAGTAGGTGTCTCTGGCAAATTGAGCGATGTCGTGATCGTTGGCGGCAATAATCGCGCCACCTTCATCAACCTGAGTGCGAATGACGAGCAGACTGCGCTTAAACAAATCGACAACCTTAGTAGGTAAATTCATATAGTCGATGTGTTCTGGATTAACCCAGAGACGCCAGTAGTTTTGGTTTCTCGGCACGAAGTAATCGGGACCTTTGCGCCTCACGGTTGCATCGAGGGCGCATACTTCCTCATAAGTTTTTCCAAAACATAACCATAAATGAGCGACTTCAGTGCCTTTGCCTGGGACGTTAAAAGCGATTCTAACCGTAGAGTCGACTGAACCTTGAGCGATCGGATTGCCAGCGAGAACGCCATCTTCAGCGTCTTTCCATGTTCCCTCGCATCCGTTTACTTCCTTGTTGCCAATTGACCACTGTTCGACTCCGACCAAATGCGGATTTGCAGTGTTAATCAAAAACCAGCGATTCTTTTTGTAGTGAATCACCGATTCTGACTTTGGATCGTAGAAGGCTGTGTCGCCAACTTCGTTTTCAGAAATATGGAAATCGTGATGGAAGAACAATCTGACTTCGCGATCTTTTCCGCTTGTGTCAGTAACGTGGATTTCGCGCATGAAAACGTCAAATAAATAATCGACCGTATCGTGCATGCGGATGTCTATTTTCAGATCAGGATGATGCAAGGCGACGTCTGTGACGAGGCTTTCCTTCACATAGTGGCGCTTAATGTCCCATCCGTGGCCGACCCAGGCAAATTTGCCGTCGACCCAGACACCAAACTGAGAGACATGACCGATCGTTTGGTTTTCTTGCCCGACATGCGGGTAATAAATGTCCCGAATTCTGTAGTCCTTATCGAAATTGATCAGAACTTTTCCATTTCCAACTGGAAGATCTCGTGGCATTTTTATTTCTCCGAAGTCGAAGGCTGGACCTACTATGTGAACCAATATGAGCATTCACAGTCGATACCTGATAAGTTCCACCCTAGCTCGACAGCGAAACCCAAATTCCACTATTTGTAATCTGAGAAACATTAGAAGCTTGGCGAGCAGTAATACCTTGGAAACGTTGAGGCAGGAAATTGCACGAAAGTTCTAGATTCCTACTCGACTACGTAGCAGCCAAGGCGGATATTAGTTGCCACCGGTAGTGGTGCCCATGGTTGAAGCCAAGCCCAATTCAATCAATTTTGCTTTGGCGTCTTGAGCGCCTAAATCAGCTGCCTTTTGATACCATCTGGCGGCGGTTTGAGGGTTACTATCGACTCGCTCATAGTGCTCTGCTAACTCAATCATTGCTAGGGTATAGTCTTGCTCAGCTGCCTTGAGAATCCATTCCAAATATTGCTCGCGATCCTTGGTGGTGCCTAACCCGTCCCGATAACACAAGGCCAGGCTATACTGAGCTTCTTTCAGCCCCTGGCCCGCTGCCAACTGATACCACCAATGAGCTTGCTTTTCATTTTTATAGACACCGTAGCCAAATTCCGAGAGAAAACCCAATTTGTATTGAGCCCACGAATTCTTCTTCAAAGCAGATTTGGTGTACCATCTGAAAGCGGTCGGATAATCTTGAGACAAGCCCATCATGCCAAGCTCGTGCCAGTATGCGATGAAATTTTGAGCTTCAGTGTCGCCTGCTTCGCCGGCATATTTCATCCACCTGTACGCCTCTTCTTCATCGACAGGAACTCCTTCACCGTCAGCATAGCAATGTCCTAGATTGACTTTCGCTTCATCATTGCCTTGCTGCGCGGCACACATATACCAGGTCGCCGCTTCTTCTTTATTTTGCGTAACACCGGTTCCATTGGCGTAGAACCTGCCAATTTTGTTTTGCGAATCCGCATGACCTTTTTCAGCAGCCATTAAATACCAGCGGGCAGCCTGTTTTAGATCTTTTTCGGTACCGAGTCCATTCTCATATAATCCACCGAGTGCACCCATCGAAATGACATGGCCTCGTCCAGCAGCTTTCTTATGCCAGAGGAATGCTTGGTCGTAATCAATATCCACGCCTACGCCAAACTCGTACATGTCACCGAGGTAAGATTGACTTGCAGCATGACCTAAGTCTGCGCCTTTCCGGAAGCACTTCATTGCCTTGGCGTAGTCTTTTTCAACTCCCTCACCGTTGCGATAGAGAGTTCCGAGCCATAAAATAGATTCGGTGTATTGCTGAGCGGCAGCTTTGCTGAACCAGTGAAACGCTTGTTTATAGTCCTGCTCGTACATTTGCCCTTCGTAGTAAAACCAACCGAGGTCATGCTGGGCGGCGGGATCGCCAGCTTCAGCCCGGTCATGTAACTCGTCCAGATGGGCATTCTCTTGTTTAGTGCCAGCTTCTTCTTGAGCTGAAGGCACCACTGCTGGTGACACCGGAGCATTGACTCCAGCGCTCGTGCTCTTGTTTCCTTGCATGTTTCCGTGACGGTTTGCTTGGCCAAGCTCACCGAGCAATGCGACGAGGTCAGCTTGCAACTCGTTCATACTTTCATAGCGATCATCCGGCGACTTCTGCAATGTCTTCAGAACAATCTTTTCTAGAGCAGCAGGGATGCTTACGTTAGGCGCTACTTCGGAAAAGGGGAATGGCAAATCGTGCAAATGTGCGTGGACAAGCCCAAGAAAGTTTTTTCCTTGAATTGGGGGGATGCCGGTAAGCGATTCGTACATCACACATCCAAATGAGTACATGTCAGATCTGGAATCGATAACTCGGCCCATGCATTGCTCAGGGCTCATATAGAGCGGCGAGCCGAAGACTTCGCCAGTTTGAGTTAAGCGCATCGCCGTTTTTCCTTGCGCGGTGAAGAGCTTGGCGATGCCAAAATCGACCAGCACAGGATATGGCTTGGCTGCGTCGTCATCGACTAGCATGATGTTGCTCGGCTTCAAATCCCTATGAATGACATTTCGTTTGTGTGCGTGAACCAGTGCTGAGCACATCGAAATGAACATCGGCAGGGCATTCTGATAGACGATGCGTTGATGCATTTGAAGCAAAGACTGTAGCGACATACCCTCCAAATATTCCATAACCAGGTAAGGCATGCCATGGTCAGTAAAATCGAATTCAAATATTTTGATGATATTCGGATGACTGAGAATACTGGCGGCACGAGCCTCAACCTGAAACCTCATCATGGCGTCGGAATCAGTAGAAAGATCAGCCAGCAGCAGCTTGATCGCCACTGTTCGGTCCATAGCGATATGCCTAGCTTTATAAATGGCGCCCATGCCACCACGCGCTATTTCACTTTCAACGACGTAGCGTGAGCCAATTCGTAACTCTTTGGCAGATAAAGGGGTGCCCATAATCAAAGGAAAGCCATCTGCCGGGCAGAGGGTCGTCTCTTCAGGGTATTCACCACCACATTTGGAACAGGTCTTTCGCAAAATCAAACTTCCGCACTTGGACCGCTGAATCAGTTTTTCCCTCCAGGATATAAATTCATCGGTTCTCATCCTTTTGGATTAACTCTCATAATTCTGCTTCAGTGGACGATCAGCGGCTCCGCCGGCGTCTTCGCACAGTCTGGCGATCGTAACCCGGTGATCCAGTTAATCTGGGTCGCGTCCACAAACCTTACACTGGCGAAGAAGACTCGGACAGCTTGCTCTACACCCCACCAGCGACGACTCAATCAAATAAGGTGAGCGGTTCCAAGAGCCGCACTAAGACGGACCGCAGAAAATGGGCACCCCAGCAAGTACAACTGGACCGATAAGCTTCAAAAATTTGAATCCAGAAGGCAGCTTAAACTTCTCATCACCAGTCAGAGCGCGGGGACCATTCAATTCAGCGCACAAGATTGGTATGTCTTTGGCAACGCAGCTAAAAATCTTCGAGATTATGATCGCGCCGCTGCCGATTATCGAAAGGCGCTAGCGATGGGGCTCGATTGGAACATCAGCAGAAGAAAGGTCGTCTTGGAGAAGGGAGAATCAATGAAGAGCAATTTCGTTTCAGCTTTACCATCCATTTTTTGCGCTATTGCTCTTGCGACTGGCACGGTAAGCCAAGCCGCTAGCGGATCTCAAGATCCAAATGGAAGTGCAAGGCAGCCACACTATAATCCGTCCAACGAAAGTCAATTGACTGTTGAGCAAAGGCAAGTAGCTATAAAAGAGCTACGCAGCAAGAAACTCGGCTTGCCAATCGCTGGCTTCAATGTCGCCAGCATTAAAGGCTCCTTCTACGAGACGCATGGTGGAGTGCAACACGGTGCCGCTGACATGCTGTCACCAAGAAACACACCTGTATTAGCGGTTGAGGATGGCACCATTGCCAAATTATTCACTAGTAAACGAGGTGGATTGACCATCTACGAAGCCGACCCGACCGGGAAATACGTCTATTATTATGCGCATCTCGAAAAATATTCGGAGAGCATTCACGATGGAGACGCGGTTAAAAAGGGACAAATCATCGGGTTTGTCGGCACCTCTGGAAACGCACCAGCCAACACACCACATTTGCACTTCTCGATTGGGCTCGGAAACGCGCTGAAAAAATGGTGGGTTACCTCGTCTGTCGACCCATATGAAGTTTTCAAATAGCAAAACAATTTCTCGGCTTTAGGAACTTAAGTGCTGCCGGCGGCGCCTAGCAAGAAATAGGGCTTGGAGCGGACGTATGAAAAAATATTCTTTCCTAATGACACTGGTCAGCTGTTTAATAGGAACCAGTGCATCGTTTGGCGCCACTCACGTGTCGACAAAGAGTTCGACGCACCATTCGACGCACAATCAAAAAAATACTAACATGCAGTATCCGTTTATCAATGGGCACTATGCCCTAACGCGCGTGATGAAGACGAACGGATTCCGCTCTGACGCTCCTACTGTATTAATCGTGGACAAAGGCAGTCACGCTACACACGTGTTGCAACTGCAACATCTTGGTCGCAGGGATGAGATCGTTCGCGTCCTGACCATTTCGAACGCAATCGGGACGATCGACAAACCCACGCCTTCAGGCAGATATCTTGTCGCGATGAAGAAGAAATTTCCAGTCTGGGTGCCGCCCAAGACTATCGACCCAGAACAGAAACCAGTGCCGCCCTACAACGAAACACATAAGAATCCTCTAGGCGTAGCTGCTATCTATTTAAATAAGGATGAGTTGGCTTTGCATGGCACAAACGATCCGAAAGCAATTAGAAAAAGTGCGAGTCACGGTTGCATTCGTCATTCGAACGCGGACATATCGCGACTATACGGCATGGTCAAACCCAACACTCCTGTCTACATTGTGCGGCAGTTTAGAGGCACAGTTTTGGAGCGAAATGACTTTATAAAAGGCGCGCCACCTGCAAATTTAAAACAAGTGAACACGAATAGATCCGAAGCTGCCCCGACTCCATCACGTCGTAAGAGAATTTCTTATACGGAGATGAGCTGTTAGAAATCCAGGTTCTCGGAGAAATTGTAATACTGTGCGCTGGATGGTTGTTAGAATCCATCTCCGCGACAGACTTGTGTGCGCGCACTTAGGCATCCATCTCCGTAAAAACCTCAGGTTCGCTAAGATCGAATGTCGCCCTTGTTGGAAAAACGACAGTATTTCTAACAAGGGGTGGCTCGAACTTTCTCACATGCCTTGTATGGCACTACCAATCAGAAGTTGTCAGAAAAAAACTTGTTTTTCTAACAACTTATTGGCTCACCGAAAATGATTGTTTCGACGTCTTAGTCGTAAAAAGTTAAGTGTACTGGGGTGAGCTACCGGACTCAACTAATGTTGAATCCGGATCGCGGAATTGTTGACGATACAACCTTGCATAAACACCATTGAGACTGAGCAAGTCGGCATGGGTGCCGCCTTCTACAAGCTCTCCTTTATCAATAACAAAAATTTTGTCAGCTGCTAAAATCGTCGAGAGCCTGTGCGCGATCACCAAACTTGTGCGCCCTTGCATCAGCGGAATGAAAGCTTGCTGAATCAATGCTTCGTTGACTGAGTCTAGCGAACTGGTAGCCTCATCCAAAATCAAAATCTTAGGGTTTTTCAACAGCACTCTTGCGATCGCCAACCTTTGACGCTCTCCACCGCTTAATTTATGACCGCGCTCACCAACGATTGTTTTGTAACCTTCCGGCAGCGACACAATAAAATCGTGAATACTGGCAGCCTGAGCTGCTTTGACCAGCTCTTCATCAGTGGCATCAGCGCGAGCGTATCGCAGGTTGCTTTCGATTGTGTCGTGAAACAAGTACGTCTCTTGGGTCACTATACCAATGTGCGAGCGCAGTGATTGCAATTGCAACTCTTTAACATCATGACCATCAACCAAGACCGAGCCTTCTTCAGTGTCGTAAAATCGAGGCACCAACTGAGTTATAGTCGTCTTACCCGCACCAGATGGACCGACAAATGCCACCATCTCACCAGGTTCTATCGTGAAGGAGATGTCATTCAATGCGGTTCTATTTTCAGAGTAAGCAAAGCGAACATGCCGAAACTCGACTTTACCTTGAACCTGCTCGAGATCTGTAGAACCAGAGTTTTTTGCGCTTTCTTCCGGCATATCCAAGTATTCAAAAATGCGTTCAAAAACAGCAAGCGCACTTACGATTTGTACTTGCACTCCAGCGAGCGCAGAAGCGGGACCGTACAAACGATTAAGAAGTGTCGTGAACGTGACCACGACACCGATGGTCACTGCCTTTTGGATGGCCAACCAACCACCAAGTAACCATACAGCCGCAGGGCCAATAGTTACCATTGCAGTGATCAGCATTAGAAACCATCTGCCGACCATTGCTAATTTGACTTCCAGATCCATCAAATCAGTGCCAACGTTGTAGAAGCGCTGCTTCTCGTAAGGCTCTCGGACAAATGATTTGATCAGCGTAATACCTGAAATCGAAAGCGTTTCCTGTGTCAGACTTTCGATCTCATCGCGCTTTTGTCTTGTCTTCTTCCGAATTTCGTACATCTTCCGCCCCACCGGCCAAATAGGAAAAATCATCAGCGGAATGATGCCAACTGAAAGACACGCCAGACGCCAATCGAGTAAGAAAACTGTGATCAATGTAGTTGAAATCGTAAAAACATTGGTGACGACGGAGACCATAGTGCCCGTGACAACGTTATCGATACTGTCGACGTCACTAGAGACGCGGTTCATGATTTCCCCAGTTTTGGTGCTGGTGAAAAAATCAAGCGGCATGCGATGGAGGTGAGAGACAAGACTACAGCGAATGTCACGCACAATTCCCTCACCAACCAGCGAATTCAAATAACCTTGATAGACACCCAGCAGTCCAGCCAGCAAAGCGGCGCCCATCATGCCGCCGACGTACAAACAAACGGCGGTGAAATTGCCCTGTGGAATCGCTGTATCAATCAAGCGCAGCGTGCACAGTGGAGGAATTAGACCTAGCATCGATCCAAACAAGATTAAGAGGATGACCAGCGCCTCTTGCTTCCAATATGGCTTGAAAAGACTGGCGATCCTTTTCCACTCGATAGGACGGTTAACCCGGGGCTTCTCCGGGTTGAACATGTTGGACCACATGAGGTGGACAGGAGGGCCGCCGCTAAACATAGACTAATAGGACATCCGTAAAGAAACCCGGAGCGCCCGAAGTTGGCCAGGGACGGTTGTGGATAGGATTATGGTATCTCAGGAAAGATGATTTATGCGATTTTCTGCTCGGAACTCTTAGGTTGCTGATACAAGAAGCATCCATCTGAATTGCCGTGGCTTACAATATGCGAACCAGACCCGTCAATTGTTGAGTTGGAGTACTAATGCCAGACCCGCAAGCAAGCCCACTTGAAAAAACGCCAGACCGTCCAGTAATGCACAAGCGAGTTGAGCAAAAAGACGATGGGCGCACTTTGATTTACTATACGTTTGATCAGCCTGCGGACAATGCGGAGAAAGAATCTGAGCGCACCAAGAGCGGAGCCGACAAAAAATGAAGGTGTTAGTCGTAGGTGGAGCTGGTTATATCGGATCGGTCACAGTTGAACAACTGTTGGCACATGACCATGAGGTGATCGTCCTTGACAATCTCTGTCGTGGACACAAAGAAGCCGTTTCGGCTAAAGCGAAGTTTGTTCAAGGTGACATGGGAAACGTGGATGATTTAAACGCGATCTTCGTAGCCGACAAAATAGAGGCTGTGATGCACTTTGGCGCACTCAGTTTGGTTGGTCAATCAGTCGAACAGCCAGCGCTATATTTCAAAAATAACGTTACTAACGGAATTACGCTGTTGGACACGATGTTAGCTCATGGTGTGAAAAAGTTTGTCTTCTCTTCCACGGCAGCAGTATATGGTGAACCGCATAGTTCGCCAATTACAGAGGATTTTCCACTTGTGCCGACCAGTCCATATGGAGACAGCAAACTTGCGTTCGAGAAGATACTAAAGTGGTACGCGAACGCTTACGGGTTGATGTATATGGCTTTGCGTTACTTCAACGTCGCTGGTGCGACAGAGACAGCCGGCGAAGAACATGATCCCGAAACACATTTAATTCCGATCGTTTTACAAGTAGCACGCGGTGCACGTGATCATGTCACCATATTTGGTGACGACTACCCGACTATAGATGGAACAGGCATTAGAGATTATATCCACGTCAAAGATCTGGCAGATGCTCATCTACGCGCCGTTGAAGGGTTAAAACTCCCCGGACAGAGCAGTGTGTACAATCTAGGCAGCGGCACTGGCTTCTCAGTCAATCAAATTATCGAAGCAGCACGCAAAGTCACCGGCAAACCGATCCCCACAAAGTTAGGACCACGACGCGCAGGCGACCCATCCACGTTGGTTGCATCGAGTCAAAAGATTCAAGAAGAGTTAGGATGGGAAGCGCAATTTGGTTCGCTCGACACCATAATTGGTGACGCCTGGAATTGGCATCAGAAAAATCCCAAAGGGTATCAAAGAGAGCAAGCCCATGTCTGAGATGCGATGGAATCCGGTCATGGGCGAGTGGGTGGTCACGGCAACTCACCGGCAAGATAGAACTTTTTTACCACCAGCAGGATACTGTCCGTTGTGTCCTACTGCAGAGGGTGGCTTTCCAACCGAAGTTCCAGAACCCCAATATGAGTTTGTTGTATTCGAAAACAAATTTCCAAGTCTGAAACGACATCCCGTTGCACCTGCAATCGAGAGCAGCGACCTCTATCCAGTTAGACCCTCGCAGGGTATTTGCGAAGTCGTGCTCTATTCTTCCGATCATAAAGGCACACTTGCCGATTTGACTTTGAAGAAGATGCAAGAGTTAGTGCGCGTTTGGCGGGATCGGTACGAAGAGCTTGGGGCACGCGAAGAGATAGAATACGTCTTCATTTTTGAGAACAAAGGTGAAGCAATTGGCGTGACGATTCACCATCCTCACGGCCAAATATATGCTTTCTCTTACTTGCCACCACGGATCGAGCGAGAACTTCAAAACGAAGCCGAGCATCGCAAGAAAACTGGACGGTGCCTGCATTGCGACATTGTCGAGGGAGAACTGAGTGAAGACAAACGCATCGTTGCGGAGTCGGATCATTTTCTGGCATTCATTCCCTTCTATGCGCGTTACCCTTATGAAGTACACCTCTATGCGAAACAGCATCGAGGCTCGATGTCTGAATTTTCATCTGCAGAAGAAAATGATCTAGCTAAATTGCTCCGTGAACTGCTCAAAAAATACGATGGTCTTTGGGGCTTTTCAATGCCATACATGATGGTGATGCATCAGAAACCAACCGACGGCAAGGAGTATCCGGGCTGTCATTTCCACATCGAATTCTATCCACCTCTCCGCACTCCGGAAAAATTGAAATACTTGGCTGGCTGCGAATCGGGAGCAGGCACATTCGTCAACGATACTTTGCCTGAGGTGAAAGCTGAAGAACTTAGGGCGGTGGAAGTATGAGCGAAAATTCCCGCGTTAAGGCTGTCCATGATGCCTTTGTCAAACAATTCCATGCCAAACCGGAAGTGATTGTTCGCGCGCCAGGGCGAGTTAATTTGATCGGCGAACACACCGACTATAACGAGGGCTATGTATTTCCAGTTGCCATCGATCGCGAAATGATCATTGCCGCATCGAAGAACGACACAGGCAAAGTGATCGCTTATTCCCTCGATTACAATCAGACGGACAGTTTTAATTTAGGCGAAACAGGAAAAAGCGCCGAACATCCTTGGGCGGATTACATGCGCGGCGTGCTGCACACTCTGCAAAAGAGAAAATTTGTTGTAGCGGGATTCACAGCCGTTCTCTCCGGAAACGTACCACAAGGTGCTGGATTGAGTTCGTCAGCCGCGTATGAAGTAGCAGTCGTGACTTTGTGCAACGAGTTCAATAACCTCTCGATAAATGGCAAAGACGCCTCGTTGATCGCCCAGCAAGCGGAAAACGAATTCATCGGTGTGCAATGCGGCATCATGGATCAATTTATTTCTGCGCTAGCTGAGGAAGATTCCGCGTTAATGATTGATTGCCGCAGCCTGGACTACCGAGCTGTGCCGCTCAAACTTGCGGCCAAGGGATGCGCCATCGTCATTACGAACTCTGGCGTGCGTCGAGGACTGGTCGACAGCGAGTATAATGCGCGGCGGTCCGAATGCACCCAAGGCGTCCAGCGTCTTTCAGAATTAACCGGCAGAAAACTGAATAGCCTGCGCGATGTGGAGCTGGCGGAATTCGACAAACACAGTGACAAGCTTGAGGACAAAGTGGCGAGACGCTGCCGTCACGTGATCTCAGAGAATAAGCGTGTTACGGACGCCGTATCTGCCTTGGAAAATTCGGATTTAGAAGCGTTCGGGAAATTGATGAATGCTTCCCACGTTTCCTTGCGCGACGACTTTGAAGTTAGTTGCCCTGAAGTTGACCAACTGGTTGAACTGTCCCAAAACCACTCGGGCGTCCTAGGCGCTCGAATGACAGGCGGGGGCTTCGGAGGCTGCACTGTGGCGATTATGTCGAACGACGCTATCGAGTCGTTCCGAAACCAGGTTATCCCGGCGTATGAAAAATTGAGCGGCAGAAAAGCGGAAGTGTACGTCTGCGCCTCCACAGCCGGGGCGTCCTTGGTCTCCTGCGTTCCTGCCTAGTTGGGGATCCGGATTCAAATCGAAATTACCGGCTTCATTCGCTCCGAAGGTAATGTTTGTCCTCTCCCATCAATTTCAACGACTAAATCGCGGCTTGTCGCAATCAGAGATTCCAGCGGGCGTCCGTTTAATGCTGTGAATTTAAGACTCGAATTTCCCGAAACTTACTTGGCCATTGACTTTTGTGGGTACGAAATTACTATAGGTAGAATATCTGCTACTTAGTAAATCCAAAAGGTTATTCATGAGCGCTGACTCTAAGCAAGCTAGCTCCGAATTAGTGACCCGATTTGTCAAATCATCAAAACCAAAAATGTCCCGAGGACTGGTTGATTTGATTGTTTGGTCATGGGGAGTGCTGATCTTGGGACTAGCTGTCTACGTGCTCTTTCCGAATGTATTGACGTTTGCTTTTGCATTTTTGGTTGTCACGTCGCGCATGGGTGCTCTTTTGGCGGTCGCTCACGACGCACACCACAGCGCATTTTTACCGAACAAAAAATGGAATGATTTAATTGCCGCCTGGTTCTGTGCCTATCCTGTTGGATCTATTTATGGCTCATCGCGAGCTGTTCATATGGCTCACCACAAATTGCTAAACACTCCTGAGGATCCAGACCGCAACTTTCACTTCGAGGAAAACAAAAATACTCCCCGCCAATTCGTCTGGCATTTCTTGCGTCTGGTACTAGGTGGGCAGCTCTGGACAAGCATCGTAGTAAACGGCGTCTTGCGTCCACTATATAAAGAATCAACTCAGTCTGCAGATAAGCCGGCACCGGTTGTGGTGCTCTCACGTCGAGGACACCCAGAGATTCTTAATCTTATTCCTGTCCAACTAGTAATCCTGTCGACACTATGGGCGGTATCAGGACAGTGGTGGCTCTACTTCGCAATTTGGCTAGGTCCGATTTTTACTTTGGGCACCTTCCTTGGCTTCCTGCGGGGATTCGTTGACCATGCCCGGCTTCCAGATGACTCTTCTATCCAGTCAGCGGATCGCTTAGTAACGATATTGAACGCAAACTTCCTAGAACGTGCATTTCTGGCATCGTTCGATTTCAAATACCATGCCGAGCACCATATGTTTCCGACTGTGCCGCACTACTATCTCCCAACATTGCATACCATGCTACAGGCGGATGAACAGTACCGCTCACGCTATCTAACGAGGCCGTCGTACTCCTCGTTCATCAAGGATTACTGGACACAGATAAACAGAAATGAAAGTAATGCTCATGCATCGCTGCAGGCATCTAATAAAACGAATTAGCAGTCCTAAAACTTGCAGTGCACTACAGAAAAATAATATCCGACGCCAATGATTGTGATTCTTTAACTTCTACTTCGTTAGAGCCTTGGTTTGGATCCTAAGTCCTGGTAGTCAAGTCGTTGACTCTCTCGTAAGTCTCTCTCTGCATAGTCGGCTTTCTGCATCGCTCTATACGCCAAAGAACGATAGTAATAAATCCTGCCATTCCCCGGCAAAATCTCAATGGCTACAGTGTAATCAGGCACAGCCCTGGCGAACTGCTTCTGCGCGGCATAAGCCTGACCACGTGCGAAGAAAGCCTCGCCGAATTCTGGATCTGCTGCGATCGCCGAATCATATTCATGTATTGCCTGAGGAAACTTACTCTGCTTCTCGTATATCTGAGCTAGTTCGTAAAAAGCGTCAGTGTCTTTTGCGGCATCGTTGCTCATCTTAGTCGCGCGCACAAAGTCACTAATCGCTTGTTGGTCCTGCCCAACAGATGCATATTCCTTCGCGCGCGCGATAATCAATCTCGCCAAAGTATCGTCATTTTTAGCGCCGTCGACACTGAAGGCGGTGATCGCTCGCGACCAATCAGCGACTGCCTGTTGATGGGAAGCCAGTTTGGAATAACACATTGCTCGCAGCGAGTAGACGTCCGCCATAGTCACGGGCTGGGTGCGCAGTTTACCCCTCAAGCCTCTATTAATTTTGTCGCCGCCAAAGCCATGCGCTCCTTGCGCCAGATGTCTGGTGTGTTTATGTCCCGACAGCTCTCCATGCGGTTCATATCCTTCATGTCCTTTCCCTGCAACCGCTCCATGTGAATCATATCCATCATGTCTTTGACCTGCAACCGCTCCATGTGAATCATGTCCATCATGTCTTTGACCCGCAACCACTCCGTGTGAATCATGTCCATCATGTCCTTGACCCGCAACCGCTTCATGTACATGGGCTATGTGATCAACGCCTGGATGGTCATGCCTTGAACCGTAAGCCATCTGAGATGCACCGTGCCGTTTCCGCGCCATGCGATTCGAATGGTCCTTGAACCCTTTCTTCATAACCCCTTTCAATGGAGTCATGGCAACAATCGCAGGGTTGATCTTAGCCACAACTGTCAAATCATCAACCGCTTTTTTGTATTGCTCCAATTGGAAATAGGCACCAGCTCGGTAATAGAAAGCAGCTGGGCTTTTGGGCTGAATGCTAACATACTTGTCGAAATCGGCAAGGGCATTCGTGTGATTTCCCTGGTTCGAATAGATAATGCCCCTAGTTGAGTAGGCCCACGCATCTTTAGGATCAAGTTGAAGCATTTCGTTAAGCACCGCCAATGCTTCGGTGTCTCGACCTTCTCTCATGCAACGATCGGCGTCGGGCATCAATTTTAAAAGATGGAATTGTTTTTCGTCGTTGGAAGCCGACTGCAGATTGCCCAGTTTTCTGTAAGCCTCGCTTCTGGCTTTGAATAACTTGGCCACCTTCATCGAATAGCGGAAGCGCGCCATTTCCTGATTCAAAACATTTGCATCAGAAGTGGGCTTCGTGTGTAGCTCAATCGCCTTTGAGAGATCACCTATTGCTTCCGGATACTTTCCTAGCCTTAAATAACAGTGTCCACGCAGATCATAAGCACGCATTTGGAGTTTGAGATTATCCTTAGCTTCTGCGAGAAATTGATTGCACTGCTCAAGCGTTTCAGCATGACGATTGCCAGGGTTGTTTCCATTACCCCAATGCTGCCGGTCATTATCCTCTTGGCGATCTTTCTGCTGAAAGCCTGCACTTTCATGTGACGCCGCTGGTGGTGTCTTTGTTGTGGTCTCTGCAACCGGTGTTGATAGCGCCTTGTCAATGCAACAAAGAACTGCAACGCCCACTGCTACAGCATAAAGGTAATGACGCCTCGAAAGCCCCTGTGACTTCAAGTCCGAGTTGCAGTTTTTCAAGAATTTGTTTCCGGAAAGCAAGTCTCTAGACGGCAATACTACCAAGCGCTCTTCTGAGATGCAAGCTTTATCCAACTATTGATTGTCAGATCGCATACTGGTGCATAGAGCGCCATTCGCCGCTTCGATTGAAGGCGATGCCGATTCGCACCAAATGCGGTGCAACAATACACATTTCGACTAGTATTTCGCATTGTTTGGAGCGAATCGTGGAAACCGAGATTCATTTTGTACGTTTGTGACCAACCGTTTTGTACACCGTGATCAGTTTATGATCACTTTGAAAAACAGGAACTAAATATCCGGGACTTGTCGCCTATGGCTCGTGCCAACTGAGTATAACTGCCATTCCGTCCTCTTCGCGCTCCAAGCCATGCTCTTTGGCGAGGATCTCAAACTCTCGCGATTCGATGCGGGCTCCTCTGCGCTGAACTGGTTATACTTAGGGCATGACACAAACGATTGAACCAAGTCCAAAAAAAAGTCCTAGCTGGGTAACTCCAGCAATATTCTTTGCACTTGCATTCGTAGCAGGTGGGATTTACTGTTTTCTTTGTCAACGCGATGAGCTATTTCGCTGGAATTCCAGTGGCACAAATGTGAGCTTAAGCGCCACTCACGATGTAGTGTATTTTTTGCTCGGCGGTCTGGGCGGCGGTTTTGTGGGACTCTTTTTATGGGGTTTGTATTGTGGAATTCGGCTGTTAATTTGGCGCTTTAAACACGATGATTAGCGCATCTGTTTTTCAATTTCTTGCATGGCTTTCCGCACGTTGTTGACATGACGCGAAGCATTCAAAACATCTGAGTTTATAGGCATGGCGATAGCATCTGGCTTCGTCATCGACAGGATATTAAGGCTTAAGAATGGATTTCTCGATTTTATACACAGTAACGAGCTTATTAGCACTTTCAAAAACAGGAACTAAGAATCCGGGCGTTTTCCTATTCAGCGCCTCAATGGATTGAGCCAATTGAGTATACGAGTAGCCCATAGAACGAAAGGCCGGCTCATTCATAACGTATGTGGCGTGGCTATACTCAATCGCCTCCAGCAAGGATTTCGGATCCACATATTGATCCGTGGTAAAGCGCCAGACTTCAAGACGAGAAGGCATGATCGCATGGCGTCTGGTGTAAAGATAAAAGACAGGGTCGTTGTTGCAAACAAAGACCGAGTTGGCAGGGGTATTTTCTTTAACCCAAGAAACAGCTTGTTGAAAGTCAGTTGCAGTGACTGGAGGTGGTGGCACGGCTATACTTTTCATCCATCCCGCCTTCGAACAGGATAGCAAGCCGGCACCACAGATCAGATAACAGCAAAATGTTACAGAAACGACCCGACAAAAGCCCGCAAAAAACCTTCCAGTATGAGCAATCCTTTTGATCTGGGAAGCAAGAAATCTAAATCCAACAAAATAGAAGTAATAGCCCAGAACCATGACGGGCAATATATGACGCCATTCCAGTTTACTCGGCCAGCAACACAATAAAGCAGCGTAGAAAAAACAAAACAGAGCGGGTAACGATGCTTGCCGGATTTTGACGAGCACCCCAATCGACGATGGCAGTACAAGCAAACCATAGCCTAGAGTGTAGATTAGGAAAAAGGCAATCGGCGAAAGAAGTTGATAGGAAATTTGTTCAAGACCCGGGAAATAGGTATTAATCTGCAAAACCACCGACCAATTGAAATTACCCAACATAGCCTGGTAGCTTGCATCTAATGAAGGTGCAGTAATGTAGGCATGCTTCAAATAGTTGGTGTAGAAAGTAATAAAATCCGGAGAACTATTGCTATAATGCGACTGCCACCATATTTGGGGCGCAATGAACAAGAATGCCACGATAAAAGTTGCAATCAACGTCTTCCAGCGCTTTCGGAAAACATAGAAGCAAAACAAAGCCGGCGCCAGAACTATTGCCTGAGTGCGCACGGTCACTGCTGCAGCCATGAGGAGCCCAGCCCATGGCTTAAATGAGTCTTTCGTCCGTAACTGCTTCTCAGCGCTCCACATGCAAGCGGCCAGGAGCACAGCGCTGGGCAGATCGCTCATCAGCATAGGTGCAAAGTCGATAAATCTCATATTCAGCAAACAGGCAGCAGCGATGGTTAAACCGAGCAAAATGGTCACTTTCTTGGTCGCCTCCAAATAGGACACCATACCTAAAATCGCGGCAACGGAAAGAGCCACTTGCATAGCTTCTAGCGCCGGCAGATTCGCCGGAAAAACCGGCATTAGCCTTAGAGCCAGAGAGAGCAAGAAAGGGTAACCAATCGGATATTTAGTTTGGTGAGGCTGGCCTGGCAAAGACGCAATACGATAGCCGTGGTTTTCGCTCAAAGACTGGGCCGAAACAAGATACACACCATCATCGTGATACATGCCAAAGTAATTTTGATAGCGCAAAATTGAGGCGCGTAAGAGAATGACCACGACAATGAAAATCAAGATAAAGGCAGCAGCGCTCCATGGATGCCGCCGGCAAAATAATTCTGTTCTATCGGCAAACCGCTGAAAGAATGACTTCACCCGAACTCCATTCCTGCACTATTCCTGAACTATTACAGCACACGCGAGTCTGTTTCTAACCGGTTAGTCCATAAACTGGTTTTCCGGCAAGATTGGCTTCTACTGTAGTTTTACTTTCTACAGCCGGCGCCATCACCACCATCACGTTATTTTCCGCGAATTGGTGAAAGTGAATAAAGTTAACCATATATCTAAACGTCCAACGCCACGCTCGAGGCTGAAGTTTCCATGTTCCGACGACCATGTCTCTCAAGAACTTGCGCCGACGCGCGTCCCTTGATAAAGCAAAATAGGTGAGGATTTTGACAAAGGAAATCAACGCTTGCAAGTGCAGGCGCGGCTTATCGTTGGTGAATAAGTTGCCTTGCATAAATTTCAAACTGGTAAGATACCGCTCAACATAGTTGTCGAATTCATAGACTTTTTTGATTAGTCGAGTGTAACCAGTGATCAGCTCTTCATAAGTCATTATCACTGGTTTTATATTGGTGCAAAGTCCCTCACGATATTCGATTAATCGTCCTGAATCCTGCATCCTCGCCCACAGAGGAGTCTTCGGCATTGCCTCCAATAGGCTCATTTGGGCGAAAGGAACACCCGCCCGTTGCAAAAATTGAAACTGCTCTTCAAATATATCCATGTCATCACTATCAAAACCAATGATCATGCCACCAGATACAAACAGTCCATAAGATTGGATCGTATGAATCGCTTCCGCCATATCTTCAGTGTGCACGTTCTGCATCTTTAGAGTCTCTGCCAATGCGGCTTTGCGAGGACTCTCAATGCCGATGAAAACACCTGCAAAATTAGCATCTCGCATTAGTTCCAAGAGCGCGGTGTCCTTAGCTGTGTCAATGCTCGCTTGAGTGTAGAAGTACACTGGATGCTTCCGTCCGGCATTGAAGTCTGCTAGTGCTCGAAGCAGCTGTTTTGCATAGACTCTGTTACCAACAAAATTGTCGTCAGAAAAGAACACAAATTGCTGTCCAGCATCGCACCAGAGCTTCACTTCTTCGAGGACACGAGCAATCGGCTTTGCGCGAACCTTTCGCCCGTACATGACGATGATGTCGCAAAACTCGCAAGTAAATGGGCAGCCTCGCGTAGTCTGGATCTGCGCCGCTCCGTAGTCTTTGGCGTTGACGAGATCGATGCGCGGCAAAGGTGCGTCGGTCATATCTATCTTGTCGACTTGAACGTAATGATCCTTATGTTCATCTCGCATAAAGTCGCTGAGGAATTGAGGCCAGGTGTACTCCCCTTCGCCTTCAAACAAAACATGGCAATAGCTACGCACCGAATCTGGTGTCAAATTAGCAACGGGGCCGCCGATGCAAACTATTTTGCCTGCGGCTCGGAAGTATTCCGCAATCTCCCTCAGTCTGGATAAATGGAATTCATGCAAGAGCGTACCGCTGATGCCCACTATGTCTGCATCAGTTTCGTACAGAACTTCTTTTACGTTTTCATCCCGAACTTCAACTTCATATTCTGGAGAAATCGCCCCCGCCAGGGTGAGCAGGCCTAGCGGCGGATTCGGATATTTATAGCCGGCATAGGGCGCTGAAAATTCCATGCCCCAAAACGAAGGAGGCAACTTTGGTTGCACGAAGAGAATTTTCGGTTTTTGGCGCTCTGGCATATTTCACCGGGCTGAATTGCCCGCTCCTAAACTTATTTGCTTCCAATAATCGCGCAGGAAGCTGAAATAAGTGGGGCGAACGAGGTAGCGATCTCGAAACTGTTCGTCGTTTTGCAGAATCTTGTGCAATTGAGGCAAGTAATAGTGCGGCACAGCTGGAAAGAAATGGTGCTCAGCGTGGAAGTGAAAATCGAGCCCCGTCAAAAGAGCGCGATCCCAAAGCGACGGATTAGGTACTGAGATCAGTCTGCCCGCGGCAAGTTTGTTGTCGTCGTCAGTTAGTCTCGCGTGATCAATGAAACCGCGCAAGTAACCAAAGAACGTTCCAAGCGTGAAAATCGGCACCAACCAGAGAGCCAAATATGACCACCAGAATCCTGTCGCCAACCACAATAGCCCAAAGATTACGATCTGCACGGGGAGAAGATTAGCTACTTCAGGCAATTTTTGTTTCGGTAGCACAATGACAGGTCCGGTCGGAGTGGGTTCGGTCGGAGGGAATGCGACAAGATTCTCCGCGGACAAGCCGCTCACTTTATCCGGGGATTGGCTGACTGATTGTTGCAGTGAGTTGTTCGCCCGATGTCGGAGAAACCCATTTACGACAATGCTATTCCAGAGTTGCCCGCCGAAGAGCAGCCGAACAAAGTAATTCGCGAATTGTTCTGGTGTCGACTTATCTTCTTCCATGTGGAAATGACGATCGGGATCCTGAGGTGTATTCAAATACTTGTGGTGAGCTAAATGAACAGCACGTGAGGAGCCATAGACAGATCCAACAGGATAAGCGCAAAGCCAGGCACCGACGCGATCATTCCACTTCTTACTGCGCAGCAAAGCAGAATGCTGAGATTCATGCGAAAGCGCCACAAGTATGCCCATCCCAGAGGAAATGAACAGGATCGCTACAACGTAAGTTAGCGGATTCGGAAAAAACGCAAAAAAACCGACGCCTAAAGCAATTCGCCCCCAGCCCCAGACGGTTATGTCAACAACGGCTCGCTGGTTTTTCGATTTAGCACTGCTCAGAAATTCGGTAAGTTCTGCAGAATAGACTGGTTTGGCCAAAATATCCGTGACGGGCTCGAGCTTTTCAGCCGCCTCATTCAAATCATGCTCGGTGGTAGGCAGCTTGGTTGCGTCCATTACTTAGTATTGCACCAGACCCACAAAGTGTTCCGCTATTTTGGCAGCCGTGTTGGAGCCAATCAGTATCGATAGAATACTCTTCATTATGCCCCGATTCGACCCCCACCCTTTTTAACGGAATGAATTTGGACCTAGCAAAAACAATTGCCGCCACGGTGGGGTTCAGCCTGTTCAATCCATTAATTCAAAATTCAAAATGGGCGCTTTGCCACCTTCAACGCCATAACGCGGCAATCCCAAGAGGATCCAGCATCAATATTCTTGCGTAATTACGCATGAACGTTGCGCAAAATCTCGTCGAATCAAATCCGCTCGCTACTTATAGTACCCATAACAACCGGTGCCTGAGTTTGATTCCCAACTCCCTTCGATTCTCGAGGTAAATGTATGAGCTCCCCATCAGAACGTGCAGGCGCTGACGCCAAGATTATAGCCGCAGTAGACCACGCGCCTCACGGTGGCGCATTTGATGCTTACCAACTACTGATGGCAGATTACAAAAACTCCGGAAATAACGGGGATTATCTGAAAAACTTGTCGCACGATCTCGTGGATAACAAAACCTTGCCCGACCTTCAGGTTTATATCGATAATGGAGACAGCACTTTCCGCGGGACAGTGCAAAAATCCCTGACCGGCAATCATGACGCACCGGTGGCACCAAAAGGGGATCCGTTGAATCGTGTGGAGACTACGACTGCGGACGTGTTGGCCAAAGATGGAAACATTCTCGAATCAGTGCGAAATGCAAGTGGAATGATCGACAAAACCCAGGTGGACGCGTTGCTTAAGTCGATGCCTGCGGCGGGCAAAAATGATTCACCTGCTGAAAAGGACGCCCGATCCATGCTTCAAGGACTGGACAAGAATTGGGATTCGTTGGCAAAAGAATTCTCTCATGATGGTGGCAAAACGCTAAATATGGATGAGCTTACCAAAGCTGGTTTCCACGGAAAACAAAATTTTGAAGACCGGTTGAAACGTGATGGCAACGAGAAGATCATCACAGCCGATAGGCAGCAGGTTTATGATTTCTGCAAGCAGAACCCCGGTTTCTTGACAGACGCGAATGGAGTGATTACGAAGGCCGCAGTGGATCAAGCTTACAAGGTCAAGGACTGGCCGCCAGCTGTTCAGAAGATCGTTAACAACTTACACAACAGCTACGAAAATCTCTGCGGAGATGATCACACCATCCACGTGAAAGAACTATTGGGATCCTCGTCGAAGTATTGATGCAAGGGATTTGCCAGGGATATTGCAGAGATATTGAGTGCAGCTGCTAGGTGTGATTTTATCCCCGATCAACCACTACATATCTCTCCAATTCCTGCAACTTTCAGCTGAACGAAGATCAGCTTGCGCATCGTCTGTACGTCCCATACTTTCAAAGATCTCAGCCCGAACGTTGTATGCTCTGTAATTTGTGCTGTCTACCCCAATGGCTTTAGACGCATCGTCGACTGCATTTTCGTTCAGTGCTAGCTCGTGCTCAGCCTCGGCTCGCAAGGTATATGCAGTCGAGATAGGCTCTGAAAAGTGATGGTTGTCGTAATGCTCAATTGCTTTGGACGCCGCCTCAATCGCCTCTCGATACCGAGACAGACGTAAGTTGTAGCGCGCTTCGGTCACTAATCCCCACACTCGTTCAAAGTCAGTCTGCGCAGCATTTGGGGCCAGTTTAGCAAATTGCAGAGCTTTGACGAAATCCCCAGCGTGACCATATTCGTAACCAATGAAAGCCTTATTGTTTGAGCAGGGTTTAATGGTATCTGCGTTTACTTGCGAAAGAGCTGCAGCAGCAAAATCACCTCGAGCATCCTCGATTCGCCTCTTATTGTAAAAATAGAACAGTTCCTAGCGCATCGAAAGTGGCGTTGAAGCGGGGCAGAAAACTGCGTTATCCTCGGATCAGATATCGTCACATATACGTTCATAAGAAACGAGAGAGAGAAAAAAACGCCGCAGGAGCCGCATTCGTCGTTCGCTGGAGCGTGCGAACTCCATTCCGCCCTGACGGAACTGTTCGAAGATCTAATTAAGGCTGGCTATTGACAAAGATAATGATTCGGAATTATGATGGTGATAGTAAAACATACGCTTACTTTATAAAAACATTACGTCCAAAGGACGTTAAAGACGAACGGACTCGTGGCACTACCTACGGTGTCAGAATCCTCGCCATCTTCCAATTACGCAAGAGGCGGAACACTCATGCGCAATCTAGAATATTTAGCAGCCGAAAAACTTTTGGGAATAAGTTCGCCAGAGGCGCTGTTCTCCCAATCCGTTCGTGAAGCGAAACAAGAATACCGCTTGCTTGCCCGTCGCTGGCATCCAGATCACGAGCCTTCACCGCAGGCCGCGCGCGTATTTGCGCACATCGTTCATCTTTATCAAATCGCACGCGAGAAGCTAACCACGGGGCAGTGGAACGAACCCGGCGAAAAGATAGAAGAAGAAGTCTCAGGGGTGAAAAAATTCCGCCTGCTAGATGGCTCGGTCAGAGCCCTTGAATGCAAAATTGTGCGACCTTTTGAGCTTGGACTAATGTATGTCTCGGATCACTCGGTAATTTTTGAAATCAATGAAGAGTTTGACGATCTCTTCCAACAAGGACGCAAACGGATACATTTTCTTCCCTACAAAAACGATGCAATGACGTTGGAAATGTCCAAGAATCTACCTCAAGTGATGGAAATATTTAGAACACAAAACACGAACGTGCTTATTGTTCGAAAAACCCCAGATCAACTGCTGCTGAGTGACGTACTGAAACACTTCGGCGGTAAACTGGCGCCAATCAATCATGTCGGTTGGGTGCTAAACGTTCTACTTAATCTGAGCTGCTACCTTGAGTGGGCTGGCGTAACTCATAACGCGATATCGCCAGAATCATTTTTCATATCGCCGTTGCGCCACAGTGGCATGTTGCTTGGCGGTTGGTGGTATACGACCAAAATTGGAGAGCGGCTTTTAGCGGTTCCTGACCGCTCACTGAATTTTATTCCGCCCGATATTCTCAGAAATAAACGAGCTGATGTTCGTGCAGATCTAGAACTGATCAAAGCTATCGGTCGCGAGACTCTTGGAGATGCTGTCGGTGCGCATCTAATTCACGATAAAAGTTTGCCACCAGCATTGGTGGAATGGTTACTCGCGCCTTCGAGCGGAAAAGCCAGCGACGAATACAAGACATTTAAACGAGAGGTGCTTCCTAACGCTTTTGGAAAGCCAAAATTCGTCAGTATGCACCTCGATACAAACCAACTCTATAAGGAGAATTGATCATGGGAACATCTAGATGGGACCCGGAAGACTGGGACCTTTATGCAAGCAGAACCAGCGCAAAATCAGCGGACGAATTGTTTCGCGGCAGCACCATAGACAAAGATCTAAATCCGTTAGACATCGTTGTCAGAGAATCGTGTGATTCAAAAATGAATCCACTATCCACTCCGATCATCGTCGCAATAGACGAAACAGGATCGATGGGAATGTTAGCTGAAACACTGATTCGAAGCGGACTCGGTGTGTTAATCGAAGAGATCTATGACAGGAAGCCGGTGAGCGATCCACACGTAATGTGCATGGCGTTAGGAGATGCCTGGTCTGACAAGGCTCCCCTGCAAGTCACTCAGTTTGAAAGTGATATTCGCTTAGCTGACCAACTGAGCAAGTTTTGGATTGAAGGAAACGGCGGTGGAGACAACTTCGAAAGCTACAATCTGCCATGGTATTTTGCCTCTACTCGCACCAAATGCGATGCTTTCTTGAAACGCAATAAGAAGGGCTATCTTTTCACTGTCGGAGACGAACCACCGCCCCCAACGTTACTGGCTGCGCACATCAAAAAATTTCTCGGTGGCGGCTCGCAAAGAGATATGTTGACGCGCGATGTGCTAACAATGGCTTCTAAAACATGGGAAATTTTCCACATCATGATCGAGGAGGGGAGCCACTATCGAGCTCATCCACGGGAAACCAAACGAGACTGGCAAGAACTTCTGGGGCAACGTGCTATCGCATTGAGCGATCATACAAAGCTAGCCGAACTGATCGTTTCGATCATTGAAGTGCAAGAGGGAACTGACCCAGCACGGGTTGCAGCGAGCTGGTCAAAAAACACCGCCCTTATTGTGCGCAGTTCGCTGATGGAATTATCGCCGTCAAAACTCCTGGGAGGTAAAGGAGTAACTAGGTTGTAGTAATCGCCGAGGTTTCTAGAAACGCACTGCTATGGATATAGGTTTCGTGGAATAGCCTGCAGTCGCGTAAGTACCGAGATAGAAACCAAACGATCGAAACCAGGACGTAGTCGAATTGGCTTTAGGAGGAAACTAGCATGAGAACTGGTCAAGTAATTATCGGAGCAAACTATGGAGACGAAGGCAAAGGTCTGCTCACGGATTACTTCGCCAGTGCGGACCCGGACAATTCGATTGTCGTTCGATTCAATGGAGGCGCCCAGGCGGGACACACTGTCGTTGCCCCGGATGGGCGTCGCCACGTCTTCAGCCATTTCGGCTCCGGCTCGTTCGCGGGCTGCCCGACTTACTTAAGCAAGTTTTTTATCGTCAACCCGCTCTTGTTTGTCAAAGAGTACGCTCAGCTTCGGGCACTGAGAGTCAGTCCGACCGTGGTGATCGACAGCCAAGCGCTGGTGACGACGCCATTGGACATGTTCATCAATCAAACTATCGAACGACGTCGCGGCGATGCCAGGCATGGAAGTTGTGGCTTGGGAATCAACGAAACCGTAACGCGATGTTTGCGATCAGGCGCCTCCTGCCTGAGAGCTAAAGACTTGCTGCAGCCCAAAAAGCTTTTAGAACATCTGTTTGAACTGAATAGGATTTGGCTGCCCGATCGGTTGAAAGAGTTCAAATTAGATCCGCAGTCCGATCAGGTTCGGAAGTTTGTCGAGAAACTTGAGGAGATTCTGCGTCAGTATGTCCATGATGTAGAGAACCTCTTGGAACTGGCGACAATCACTAATGAATATCCCAGACAGAAACGAGTTATCTTCGAAGGTGCTCAGGGTTTGATGCTTGACGAAGATCGCATCGATCAGTTTCCGCATGTAACCAGATCAAAAACGGGTCTGACTAATGTTCTCTATCTCGCACCGCGATTCGCTCTTGATCGGTTGAACGTAACCTATGTCACCCGAACATATTTGACCCGTCATGGAGCGGGACCGTTGGACGGAGAAGGTGACTGGTCTTTTGACGACCGAACCAACATTCCCAATCAATTCCAGGGTTGTCTGCGTTTCGCCGCCCTCAATCTTCAGACTCTTCAACACAGTATTAATCTTGATCTGTCGCGAGCAAGATGGTCCAATCCAACCATAACCGCTGACATCGCCATGACGTGCCTGGATCAAGTTGCCATGCCAAGCCCTAAAGACTTATTCCTGCCTGTGTCTTATCTGAGCAATGGTCCCAGCAGGTCGAATATAAAATCGGCATTTGCATCAGCTGTGCGTTAGGATGCAGTTAGTTGCCGATCATCCATCCGTAACCATAGATCAGCAAGCGGTCCGCGCGCCTCGCTTCTACTGGGTCCCGGGAACTGCCCAAAAAAGCTTAACGAATCGTATATTTTTTCAATCGAGCGGGCGCAACTTTTATAAACTAAGAATGGAGTTGAGATTACTGCGAAGGTAGGTAACAGATGAGACGACGTAATAATTCAGGCAAAACTTCGGCCGGACCATGGCTCGGCGGCACAGCCATAGGCGTGGCACTTTCGGCGGCGTTTTGGATGGGGCACGAGTACCATCCTTCCGGGACAACATCGGGTGCATCTACCTCGACGACTACAGTGGTGAGCAGCAAGACTCCATCGTCGAGTAACGTCTTGGCTCTGGCGGAAAATACAGTCGCCGACATCGCGGCTAGAGTGAGCGATAGCGTCGTCAACATTGATACCAGGCGCAGTATCACTCTAACGTCAGCTTCAGGTGCTGATCCAATGCAAAACTTCCTGTTTGGCCCGGGGATGGGGGTAGACTCTTTTTCCCAAGGTCGTCCACGAACGTTCGAGCAGAAAGGAACAGGCTCTGGGGTCATCTTCAAATCCGATGGCTACATTCTCACAAATAATCACGTTGTCGGAAACGCAGACGTGATTGAAGTTACGTTATTTGACAAACGCAAGTACAAAGCAAAAGTCGTTGGCAAAGACCGATTCACCGATTTAGCGTTGCTTAAAATAGATGGAATCAATAACTTGCCGGCAGCCAACTTCGGCACCAGCAAACCACTGCGTGCAGGCGACTGGGCGATTGCAATTGGCAGTCCGCTCGGATTCGACCACACAGTAACGCTAGGTATCATCAGCGCTTTAGGTCGCCTGTTACCGGCAGGACACAACGAGACGAGCAGTCTAGGCAATGTGCAACTGATTCAAACAGACGCCGCCATCAACCCTGGCAATTCGGGTGGGCCGCTGCTCAACATCCACGGAGATGTGATCGGGATCACGACAGCTATCAGGGGGGATGCGCAGAATATCGGATTTGCAATTCCCGTCGACGTAGCTAAAGACGTGGCGCAACAGTTGCTCGATCGCGGTTCTATAGCCCGGGCTTATATCGGCATTTACATGCAGGATTTGAACGACCAGATCGCTCGCTCTCTGCACATTTCGCCAAACACAAAGGGTGTGCTTGTAGCCAGATCCGCTGAGGGAAGCCCGGCGGAAAAAGCGGGATTAGTGCAGGGCGATGTAATCGTAAAGGTTGATGGTCAATCCGTCACGAACAGCAAGGAAGTCCAAGCCATCGTACGCAAGCACAAGCCCGGGGACAACGTTGAGTTCTTGATAGCACGTGCTGATGCTCTCGCCGCTACGACCGTCAAAATCGGAGACTATCCAGAGAAAGACGAATAGCCGCGGGTTAATTCACAGCGAATTTGCTTGCTCATTGACGCAGGTCATGAGTAAATAGGGGCTCATGATCATCGAAGCCCCGAGCAAGATCACCTACACGCCCGTTCAGCATGCATTCGTGCGTACGCGGCTGATTTGGCAATTCTACATTTTAGCCGGATTGTGTTCATTCGTGGCATCATCGCTTGGTCCGATGATGCCTTTTCTGCGTGGTGAACTGCATTTCAACTACACAGTCATGGCTTACCACTTCAGTGCATTTGCGCTGGGAGTTTTAATCTCCGGTGCAGTCGGCGAGCGAGTGATGAATCTGCTCGGTCGCAAGAAGGCGATGTGGAGCGGTTTGGCGGGAGTGGCGATTGGGGTGACGACTTTGCTGCTTGGTCAGAATGCAGCAATGACTATATTTGGCATTTGGCTTGCTGGAATGTGCGCCAGCATATTTGGACAGGTGATCGACACAGTAATTGCTGAGCAATTGGGTGAACAGCGTACTATCGCCATCACCGAAACGAACATCGTTACTAGCATTTGCGCCACAATCGCTCCGGCCGCAGTTGGCTTGTTTGTCGCAAATGCAGTAAATTGGCGGGCACCACTGGCAATGTTGATTCTATTTATTGCAATCGCATACCTAATTTTTGGCAGAAATAAAATTCCAGAAAGTGCTGAATCATCCAAAGCACAGATGCATGGCAACGGAAAACTGGCCGGCGCATATTGGGCTTACTGGTTTGTTATCCTGCTCGGATGCGCCAGCGAATGGTCGATTGTTTTTTGGAGCCCAGACTTTCTTCAGAACGTAGCCAAAATGGCAAAACCAGAAGCTTCCGCAGCAGTCAGCGCTTTCTTTGTGGCGATGATGTCCGGTCGCATTTTGGGCAGTCGTTTAGCGCGCAGATATCACATCCGCGTTCTTTTGCCGGCAGCCGCAATCTTCAGCCTGTCCGGATTTTTTGTTTTCTGGCTGGGACCAAACCCAACAATCAATGTTGTTGGTTTGTTCTTAGCCGGACTAGGCGTGGCAAACATGTACCCACTGACGCTGTCTGCGGCGCTGGGAGTCGTTCCAGAACAAGTTGGACTTGCCGCATCTCGCATGAACATGGCGACTGGTGCAGCGGGTCTATGCGCTCCACTAATTCTAGGTGGCATTGCGGATCATTCGGGCATTTATAACGCTTATGGAGTAGTGGCAGTAATGCTGACTCTCGCGGTGGGGGCCGTGTTCTGGGCGAACAAACTGGCTGTCCAAGAGCATTTGCGTTTGGCTGACAACCCATAAGCGATAAGCAACCGAATGAAGAGCGCAAGGACTTCCTCTATCGCCTAAAATTTATACCGATTACGGTAAAAATTCCCACCAATGATCCAGCCTTTTTTAGCGTCGACTGCAGGATCAGAATGAATCACACATTTAAACTAGAGAAAGCTGCTTGGCTGAAACAGGTTGTTCAAGCTCTAGAAGTATTGCTTTGCGCGGAAGTCCACCACCATAGCCGGTGAGCTTACCGTTTGCGCCGATCACACGATGACAAGGTACGATGATCGAAATCGGGTTCTGTCCATTGGCTAAACCTACAGCTCGACACGCTTTTGGATTATCGATGCGGCGAGCCAACTCGGCGTAAGATATGACTTTTCCGAATGGAATGTTGAGTAACTCAGCCCAAACTTTCTTTTGGAAATCAGTGCCAGTTGGTTTCAGTGGCACAGTAAATTGTTGCAGTGAGTCTGCAAAATATGCTGACAATTGCTTTTTGGTAAGAGCAAATGGCTCTGCTGAATCATCGAGAACCCAAGCTGCACTCACATCAGGCAACCCTTTATGCATCTCCATGTACAATCCAGTCAGGAATGTTCCATCTGAAGTGAGAGTAAGTTTTCCGATCGGACTTTCAGTTACTGAATAAAAAATTGTCATGTCTATTTCTCCAAAGATTTCCACAAATGCATTGCGGCGTATGAACGCCAGGGTCTCCAACGCTCCGAATGTTCGATTATTTGTTTCTCGTTAGTCATGCCGAGAGCCTTTTTAATGCCCAGGTCCGAATGTGGAAAAGCATCTGGCCAAGCCAGCGCGCGCATTGCGATGTACTGAGCGGTCCAATCACCGATGCCAGGCAGTGATTTTAGTTTGGTGCTGGTCTGGTCAACATCTTGTCCTGGTTCAAGCGAAAGATAACCTGAGACAAGAGCTTGGGCTAAAACAATTATTGAAGTAATGCGCGAACCTGTAATGCCCAATCCGCTGAAGTCATCTGCATCAAGCTTTGCTAATGACTCCGCAGTTGGTGCGATCCTATTTAGAGCAGGATACGGAGTTTCTATCGGCGCACCAAACTTTTGGGCGATGCGACCAGCCAAAGTGCTGGCCGCTTTAACGCTCACTTGCTGCCCAAGAATGGCTCGAAGAGCGAGTTCAAAGCCGTTGAAAGCTCCAGGAACGCGCAATCCTTTCCGTCCTTTTGAAAGGTCACCAAGGTTAGTGGCAATCACGGATGGATCCGCTTGAGTATCCATCAAGCGTTTACATCGAGCCACCACATTTAGTAGCACTGGTGCCAACGAGGTCGAGAGCTGAATGGAAAGAGTGTTCTTACCGCTGTTTTGACGAATGACGATCCATCCTGAATGCTTACCAAAAGCTGCTGTGCGCATATAGGTATCATCCTGAATCATCTCAACACCTGGACAAGCGCGCAAGGACAGAAATCCAAGTAAGCCTTGCCAGTCAAATGGTTCGCGGTAGCTAACTTCGCAATCTAAAAATGGTGTTTTATGTTCTACAACCCGCTTTCGCAGTTGAGAGGGATTGAGATTGTAGCGTTCCAGAAACAAAGCATTGAACCTGCGAACGCTCGCAAATCCACTGGCGAAAGCGATTTCGGTAATCGGCAAATTAGTGTCGGTAAGTAAGCGCTTCGCCAATAATAGTCTTTGCGTTTGAGCCAGTTGAATTGGTGAAACGCCAAATTCTGATTCTATAACTCTGCGCAAATGTCTAGAACTGATGCCCATTTCCGCAGCAAGGTCGTCTATTCCCAGGTCAACAAGGGCGCCGTCTTCTATCCTATTCAGGGCGATAGCAGCTAGACGACTAACCGAATCGATGGAAGAGTTACCGGGCGCCAGTTCAGGACGACACCGCAAACAAGGACGGAAGCCCGCGTTCTCGGCAGCCGCCGCTGTTGAATAGAAGGCGCAATTTTGCAACTGTGGTGTCTTCGCGGTGCAGACTGTGCGGCAATATATCTTGGTCGATTTGACGGCGACAAAGAACGCCCCGTCAAACCTTGGGTCATGAGCGCGAAGAACCTGATAGCAACTGTCTGGATTTAATAGCATGGTCCAATCCTAACCGATAGGATTGTACCTGACTCGCCATTTTCGGACGTGAATATTATGGCCCATCAATGGCGAATTTCGGCAACATTCCAAATACATAAAAATAGACAGCGAGTGCTTAACGCACTCGCCGTCCCATAGTTAGATCAACAAGCTGGATAGCTTAATGGTGACCAAATCCGTGACCATAATTCTGGCCATAACCATGACCATAGGCGCCGCTGTTATAAAGCTGGTTTTGGGCGGCCTGCTGAGCGGCTTGATTAAACTGAGCCTGACGCCAGTAATCATTTTGATTTATGCCGTAGGCGCCGTAGCCGTAATTGTTTTGGTATGGATTTGCATACTGGGCATTGTACATTTGGTTATAATTATTGTGATGGTGACGAGCTTGTGCAGCAGTGCTTAAAGATACTGCAAGAGCCAATGCTCCTATCATTACGCCGGCCTTTGCTTTAGTATTCATTAGTTGTGTTCTCCCTGTTAGTAACCAATGAGACTCTGTGGCTCGCAAATAGTTGCATTGGCAGTTGGTTTCCATAGAATTCAGTAAAGTTTTTCGCCTAATTATGTCTACATATAGATCGCAAATGTATGCGCTAATGCCTCTCTACGGGGTGAACTCGGCTATGAAGAACAGCCAGCGGTGGCACTTTTCTGATGAGGCACCCTAATATCGTAACTACCAACAATAAATGGATGCCTAAAACGATCACGCATAATGCGTTGCCGGTCGCTAGTTAAGAATGATCATCTCAAACGCAGATGAAAGGATGGTTGTTCGCCTAATCCGGACTCTTTGGGACCAGCTCTGAATTGGCTTTTCCGGGTTCTGCCATCACATCACGGGTGGACGAAATACTTGTTTCCTTAGACACCAGCGGAAGCGTAAAACAAAAACTTGTACCTTCACCCACGGTGCTTTCAGCCCAGATTCGACCACCATGCAATTCTACAAAAGCCCGGCAAATAGTCAGTCCAAGTCCAGATGATCCTTTCCCATCTTGATGTCCGTAAACTTGATGAAAACGTTCGAAAATCTTTTCTAACTCATCAGCCGGAATACCTTTCCCCTGGTCCTTAACGACGATCTTCGCCATCTTATTTTCAACACTTGCGCAGACCTCGATACTGCCACCAACAGGAGAGAATTTTATTGCGTTGCCAACCAAATTGATCAATATACGATCTATTTTGTCGCCATCACCGCTTACGATCAACGTCGTCGGTTCCAAATTTAGTTTAATCTCTTTGCTTTCTGCGATCGCTGAAACCGAATCCAAGCAGGTTGCGAAACACTCATCCAGTTGCTGTGGAGACGGATCCATTAACATTTGTCCAGAGCGGATTTTTTCAATATCAAGCAAATCATTAACTAGGAGAATCAACCTATCGACGTTTCGTTCGCCCACCTGGAGGTAATGCTCCTTTTTGCTTTCCGTTTCTGCGTCGCGCTTCTGGAGCAAGAGCTGGAAGATATTGCTCAGCGTTGTTAACGGAGTACGAAGATCGTGAGTAACCATATGCACAATCTCTTGTCGCAGCCGCTCGGCAGCTCGCCTTTCACTAATGTCGTGGATAACACAAAAAGTCGAATTCTCTTCATCAGACCATTGAGTTGACCACAAAGTATCAACAACGCGATTGTCCTTGTGTCGCATTCGCACTTCCGTTGAGGTGCTCTCATTTTGCTCTCGCAAGCTTGCCATAAATTGCGCAGACACATCGTTAGGTTCGGCAATCAAGTCAATCACACGAGCACCATAAAGCTCGTCTTGTTTGTATCCAAGCAGAGTAAAGGCGGCAGGATTAACAGCAGAAAACTTTCCCTTATGGATTGAGCAGATCAGGTCACGTGCGTTGTCTATGACGGCACGCTCCTTATGTGTTGCGTCTTCAAGCGCTTTAGCCATCTTGTGAAACGTTTTGTCTATTTTGGCAATTTCATCTCTGCCACTCATTTGTTTATTCAGTGGACGATTGGTGGCAAGGCGAATGTTATTGTCACTCAATCGATTCAACCGCAGTGAAATGCTAGTGGCCAAGGCAAAGCCGATTAGCGCAGAAATAGCCATGGTAACTGCGCCACCAAGAAGTGCGACTCGTTGAAATTGAAGTCTAGTCTCTGTCTGCGCCTCTGTGTTTTTGCGCGCAAGTGCTTCGTACCGGCGAGCCAGCCTAGAAAGGCGTCCGTACATAACATCTTGCACCCTATGACCCAATTGTCGCCACAAGTCATGTTTCGCTTGCGGATCTTCCGTGGCTCGAATCTGCTTGGCCAGCCGAAAAGCGTCAAGTTGATCTTGCTCAATTGCGAATATGCTGTGATGAAGCTCGGGTTCGCCTTTGCTTAATTCCTCGAGTTCACGATATTCACTTTCAGTTCGAGTAACCAACCCATCAAGCTCAGCATCCGTTATAGAATCGAGCTGCGCAATATGTCCCATCTTCGATACCGTATCAAATTCATCGGCATTCAATTTATTGATACTGTCAGCGATCTTTTTCGAGTGTTCTGCTGCCTTCAGCTGAGCCTCGGCTTCAGACTGAAGATTGCCCATCCAAGACAACAGACCTAGCTGCAGGGCTAGCGGAACTATCACCAGAACCAAAACTTGAGCAGATACACGAAACGATCGCATGAGCTCAAAGCGCTTGTGTGTCTGATTGAGCGGCGGATGGCGCTCTGGATTCCTCATTAATGCTAGGTCCAGTTTCTATTATCGTCGATTGCATTTTAGCTAATAGGGACTGGGCTTGAGCGCGTTCAGATTGCTTCCTACGTTTCACCTGCTGCAAAAGGGGCAGGAGCACCGTTAATGGTGTCGACAATTGCTCCTCATGGGGATGCTGCATGCAATACGAAAGAACGGCGGTAAATCCAATCATGAACATCGACAGCACCGCCCATAGTGAACTCCAAAATTTGGCTGACATGTGGGAAACAGCCGCGACCGCCGTAGCATCAGTGGCTTCGGAAAGAACACCATTCAAACCAATTGATGCCTCGGTAATATGTTTGACGTCCAGCAACGAATTGAAGGCGACGTTCAAGGCCACAAATAGCACGATTAAACGTGCGTCTCGAGCCGAACTCTGGAAAGCGAAAATCACAAACGCCGTCGTCAAAAATAGCGAAATAATTATTCCAGTATGATCCGTCATCAGCTTCGGAGCACAATAGCCGATGAAAAATCCGATCAACAGAAGAATAACGTTCGACATTCTCCAAAATCGTGACACGAAAATCAAAAGACAGCTGACGAAGGTTGCTCCGAGATAGCCAGCCTGACCGATAAAGAACGGATCACCGCCTGTGCAGTTGGTCCAACCAGCTAATTCTTTGCCGGGCAAAATCGTAATCGATTGCACGGTTCCACCGGTGCACAAACAAGCGACGACGTGCCCCATCTCATGCAGAAAAGTCGTGAACAGGTCTAATGGCGCCATGATCAGCTGTACGAATGGCTGATCGCGAAAGAGAAAAAGCACGACAGAGATGGTGACGATCCAGGATGCTCCAGGTAGACCGGAGCGGTGGGACTTATCCGAGGATTGAATTGGCGGTACGTCGCCCGACTGATCCGAAGAGCACGTATCTGAAGAGCGACTATCCGACGCGCGCCTATTCAAGGAGGGCTTATCCGACGCGCGCCTGCGCAGCAAATTCGGTTGTCGAGGCCAGGTGCTCAACTTTGGCTGAGAGCTGCTCGCCTGTGGCTGCGGCACAACCTCAGACTGATCCGAGGATAGTCTTTGCGGCAAGCCGCCGGACTGATGTTCTTGCTGCATAGGAGGCACTGATCCAACGGAACTTCAGCATTATGGGTGATAGTTGCCAAGAGGACAAGGTGTTAGCCAACATTTTATGTGATTCAAAGAGTCCTGATCCATTTCATGTCTGTTCGATCCAGTCCGGGTCAGAGCCGATAGAATTCCGGTCAAATCTGTCAAAATAATGAATCGGATGCACCCCTGCTAAAAGACTTCTGAAGGAGTTCTATGACTGAAAAGGTTGCCAAATCAGACGAAGACTGGAAAAAGACGCTCACGCCTGAGCAGTATGAAATTACCCGTAAGAGGGGGACCGAACGGGCTTTTACAGGGAAATATCATGACTGCCATAAGGCGGGTACTTACAAATGTGTGTGCTGCGGTGCGGAATTGTTTAGTTCCGAAACCAAATTCGATTCCGGTTCCGGGTGGCCGAGCTTTTGGCAGCCTCTAAGCGAAAATCAGGTGGCAACAGAATCCGACCAAGCTCACGGCATGGATCGCACCGAAGTCGTTTGTAAAAGCTGCGGCGCTCATCTGGGACACGTTTTCGAGGATGGTCCCCAGCCTACGAATTTAAGATACTGCATTAATTCAGCGTCGCTCGACTTAGACGAAAAGAAATAGCAACTTGGCGTTGAAGCGCGTCTTAGCCGGGTAGAACCTAAACGAGGGTTGGCGAAAGCACCCTCGACGCTCGCCCCAACATGGTGAATTCATGGGCAATACTATATTGCTCGCAGACGCTGACCAGCAATTAGTCACTATGCTGAAATCTCTTCTTACCGGCAGAGGTTATGTAGCTTCGCATGCAGCGAGCGGCCGAGAGGTTTTGGAGCATATCGGGAAAGAGAGCCCCTCGCTTGTAATCGTCGGCGAACAGCTCACCGATATCGACGGCATCGGTATGATTGTCAAAATCCGCAAGTCATATTCGGACGTGAAACTCGCTTTCATCGCTAATGAATGGCGGGAAGCTGATCTTTATCAACAACTGACGAAAGATTATCGAGTCGAACTGATCGTGCATCGACCGCTGAAGCCTTCTTTGTTTGCCGCCCAGATTGACAGTCAATTGAAGAATCAAGCCGCGATCAAATTGTCATCAGGCAGCGAGCAAGAAGAAAAAACATTCCTCACTTTGCGGTCCAGATTTGCAGAGGTGTTGCCGACAAGAATCGCGCTCATATCCGACGCAATCGAGCTTGCCACTATAGATAGTACCAACAAAGACCTGACTGCAGAGGCGCGGCGACTGGCCCACAACTTGAAAGGCACCGCAAGCTCCTGCGGCTTCAACCTAGTCGGCGAAGCCGCATCGCACCTGGAGCGGGCATTGGTGCAAATTCAAACGAATGGCATCGATGACCTTGCGGGCGCGTGGGGCGAAGTAATGCTTCTTTTTGAAGCCGTCGCCCAACAGGCGGGTTCCGAACTCAAACATAATAAGCCTACTCAAAACCAGCTAGAGCAATTGGCCGACGATTCTGCTATGGCCAAAGTCTTGTTGGTCGGCTCCGAGTTTTTTATCGACGGCAAAGAGGCACTGCCAAATGGACTACCGATCAAAGTAATTGCCGCATCATCAACAGCTGACGCTTTAGAAAAAGCCAGTGCCACCACCCTCGATGCTGTAATTATCGATATGGATAATTCGCCAAAAGATTCGATTGCTCTTGCGCGTGAGCTACGAGGCATGAACGGCTACGAATCCTTACCATTGGCGTTCATAGCAAAAGGCGCCGCACCTGAAGACCGAATTGAAACGACGCACGCGGGCGCATCAATCTTTCTGGACAAACCATTGCAGGCGAACGCTCTCAAAGAAGGAATTGAATACCTGCTAGGAGTTCGCCAAGGTGGACGTTCGCGGGTACTGATTGTTGATGACGACGAAGATTTCTCCAACATCATCGCCCACGCGCTTGGCAAGGAAGGAATGCTGGTCAAAGTCTTGAACAATCCAGAGGGTTGTCTTCAAGCAATGGAGAACTTTCTCCCTGACCTGGTTTTACTTGATGTATTGATGCCCGGGATAAGCGGTTATGACGTTTGCAGGCGATTGCGTGGCAGTTCACGTTGGCAAGATGTACCGATCCTTTTCCTGACGGCACAAACGGAGCTGGATGCACGGCTTGCAGCGTTCGACGCGGGTGGTGACGACTACCTACCGAAACCAGTAGCGCCTGTTGAGTTGCTGACTCGGGTCAAGGTTCGACTAGAGCGGGCGAGGTTGTTGAGGGAAAGAGCGGATCGAGACATTCTCTCCGGACTGTTCTTGAGAAGAGCGTTTATGGAGCAGTTGAACGCTTTGATTTCAGAATCAGACCGCTACAAGCTCGTATTTACGCTGGCTTTGCTGGATGTGGACCATTTCAAAAAAGTAAATGACACATATGGGCACTTGGCGGGAGACAGAGTCCTCGCACATCTGGGACAATTGTTGAAGCGGAGATTTCGCGTTGAAGATTTACGCGGGCGCTGGGGAGGCGAAGAATTTATCGTCGCTTTCAGGCATGAAGGTAAAGAGACTACAATTGGCGCACTCGCACGCGTGCTGGAGGAATTGAGGACAACCGATTTCAATGGAGACCACGGAGAAGTTTTCCACGTTTCCTTTACGGCAGGCATGTCCAGTTATCCTGAAGACGGAAGAACGATCGAAGACCTGGTACATGTGTCGGACCAGAGATTGTATCTGGGCAAAGAAAGCGGACGGAATAGAATAGTTGGTACTGGTTGAGGCAATGAAATGGCTAAAGTGCTTTTGGTAGAAGACGACGAATCGCTCGCAGAGACTGTGAAGCAATGGCTTATATTCGAGAAGCACCTTGTTGAAACTGCCAGCACTGGATATGACGCAGTCGAACAGCTGCGGTTTGGCGATTTTGACATCGTTCTTATGGATTGGCAGTTGCCTGAGATGACGGGCATCGAGATTTGCAAACAATATCGTGCTGGTGGCGGCACCACGCCAATCATGATGCTTAGTGGCAATGATTCGGCAGCCGAACGCCAGATGGGCTTGGATTCAGGTGCCAACGACTACATGAGAAAGCCATTCAAGTTGAAAGATCTTTCTGAGCGCATGTCGAAATTGATTAACGCTGTCAAAAAATAGCCGGAGCACCAGATACGGTGTTGGATTGCTGGACGCTAGTTTATCGAATGCTATGTTGATATGCCTGAAACGTGGATTCACAACGACGCCCGATTGCAGTTGAAGAAGACATAAATGACCTTCTTAAAGACATCATTGATTCTTCTGAACACTCTGGTCATCTGCATGATGGGTCTGACGGCATCTGCACATCCTTCTGTGCAAGTTGTCCAAAACGTGCCGATTGAAACGAATCTCGCTGTTAAGGGACTCAGGCAGACGCCACAAGTTTGGGTAGCGATGATCAATGGTGCGAAAAAGAGCATTGATCTCGAAGAGTTCTACATCTGTAATAAATCAGGCGAGGCACTAGAACCGGTGCTCGCTGCACTAAGAGCCGCACCGAGCCGAGGAGTGGCAGTGCGTCTTTTGGTAGACTCCAAATTCTTTAAGAAGTACCGAAGCGATGTATTCGACCTCATCAGCAAACCGTTCATTCAAGTACGAGTAGTAGACTTCTCATCGTCTGGAGGGATCCAACACTCGAAATACTTTATCGTGGATCACTCTGACTCGTTTGTCGGCAGTGCCAATTTTGATTGGGTTGCTTTGACGCATGTGCACGAGGTGGGGCTTCGTATCAAAGATGCTCGGATCGGCTCAGATCTGGAAGGCATCTTTTCAAAAGATTGGGAAAATGCCATGCCACTTTCGGGCGTCTTATCATTGCCCACTGAAAAAAAAGATACAAAACCTGTGAGGCTCAAAGAACGTGCTGATCTTAAAGTGGTCGGCTCACCTGCATCATCGTTGCCTGAAGGTGTCTCGGACACACTGCATGCGCTTGTGCAGATGATCAACACCGCGAAGTCATCGCTGCGAATCCAGGTTTACGAATACAATACCAAAATTCCTAAAAGTTCTGAGCATTGGAACGTTCTTGATACTGCTATTCGTGAAGCAGCAGCTCGCAGCGTTCATGTTCAACTTCTTGTGGACAAGACGGCTCTGAAAGAAGGGCGTTCCGATTTGAAAGTATTGGCTCAGCTTCCGAACATCCAGGTGAAGGTGGTGACGATTCCAGAATGGTCCGGTGGTCCGATCCCATTTGCGAGGCTGGTGCACAGCAAATATTGCATTGTTGATCATTCGTCGGCGTGGGTCGGAAGCGAAAACTGGAGCGCTAACTATTTCACCAGTTCGCGCAATGTGGGCGCGACAGTCCACATTGCCAAAGTCATCAAGTCTCTTACCAAGATATTCGATAAAGTCTGGACGAGCCCTTATGCTGCGGAACAGTAGCTGAAGTGACAAGAAACTTTAGTGGACCAGACCCTTGTGTCTCCATGCAGTTTGGCGGCATCGCTCCGTTGAACTGGTTTTGCCGCTGCCAGTGCCGACGCCCGCCGCAGCTGCAGCCCAGGGCGCCGTGCTATCCGTCTGAAGGACCGACGGGGCGATATTGACAACATTAAACACCGCTGATATAGTTTGATCGCTCAAACTAATAATTACCACTCCAGCCGTGATCACGGTTTGCGAGATGTCCTGTGCAGGTTTAACCACACAGCAAACATCTTACGATTATGTAAACGCGTGTGCTGGAAAGCAACCAAGGTCTGCCACTAATGACGCCGCCGTCCACGCCAATGGAGAGTTTTAACCCCACTGCATCTGGTGCGGTGACTAACAACCTTTTCGTGCACGCCTACAGCGACCTGTTACCGCGATTAGCTTATGCTGCACCGCGCGAGTTACCTGCCTCCGTCAATTTCTCCTCCGACATCTATGGAAAAGGGATCGACTCTCTGCCGCCTGCAACCGCCGATCAACTTCGTCCAATCTTTGATAAAGCTTCCGGTGTCTCATTCTCCACGCCTGCGGAAAACGCAAAGAGTGGTCAGCAGCCAGATTTCTTTCTTGGTGCAGACGGCAAACTAAAAGCTAATCCAGATAAGAAAACTCCGAACAAAGACGATTCTATTAATGTTGAACTGCAAACAAAAAACAAGACCGAAGTAGATGGAAAGAAAGTGGCAGACCAGCTGCAGAAGGCAGCCATCAAAGATCTGATCAGCTACTTTACCAGAAATAACAAAGGTCAAAAGGTACCACAAGATTGGCTAAATCAATTATCCAAGGAGCCAGACTTGCCACCAGCACCGGTGCCAATCGACACTCCTCAAGCTGTAACTCCGCCTAGCGACTCTTCGCCACAACCGGCTCCTCAACCAGATGCACCTGCTGCTCCAAGCACCGACGCGTCACCGCAGCCAGCTCCTCAACAATCAGCGCCATCGGACTCCGGTTCGTCAGGCGGCAGTGGTGGAGGATCTTCGGGCGGTGGAGGCGGAGGAATGGACAGAGGTGGCGGCGGTGGTGGTTCCACCGGTGGTGGCGGAGGAGGAGGCGACTCTTCGGCTGGCGGCGGCGGATCTGCCCCGAGCGGCGGCGATTCCACAATTTCTAACGCTCCAACAGCGAATGTCTCGGACCTACCTCCATTAAAAGACGTGCCTAGCCCAACGCCAAACGGTGGAGGTTTAGCTCATCTTCAAGAAGCAATAGATCGAGCAAATAGCGGCGGTGCCCCAATCAGCGTTCTGCAATACGGAGATTCACACGTTGCCGGTGGAACCGAACCGAAAGCCATTGAAGACGCTCTCAAATCGCTCGGTCCGGTGCAATACGACACGATGGCGAAGGTAGGAATCAGCGCCAACTATCCGTTAACTGACCCAACAAACTGGCTCGATAAGCCAATCCAAAAGGACCATCCAGACTTAGTAATTCTTTCATTCGGCAGTAACGATTCAGCTGGTAACGTGAATCAAGCAGCCTACGAACAGAGTTATCAGAAATTGATCGATAACGTTCGAGAACGTGATCCAAACGCGTCTATCCTGATCGTCGGACCAAGTGACGGCGACTCCATCACTGGAGCAAATAAAGGCAACACCTTACCAGGATTGGATAACGTCGTTGCAGCACAGAAAGCTGTCGCTGAAAAGAACGGCCTCGATTTCTTTGACTTGCGTCAATCGATGGGTGGCCCTGGTTCCATCGAAGATTGGCATTCTAAGGGTCTTGCCGCAGACGACAAACTGCACTTCACGACTAAGGGCTATGAATTGATTGGCAACGCTGTAGCAAATCATATTAAGGACCAAGTACATAAGTAGTCCTGCACCGCTCGAATCATTCGTTCCGCTCAACAGTCGTGTCAGATCGCTCACGCCAGGCTCCTCTGGTCACAGCAAACCACGTCGCCAATGCACCACATCCGATACCAACAATTAAACCCGGCACGCTGCCCTCAGGTCCGAACGGACCACCGTTGACTAAGAAGGATCCGCTTACCTGCGCGATCAAGAACGACGCACCAAAGTTTTGTCCGGACACGATCGTGCCAAAAATGGGACCTTCAAAAAAATTCCAGGCCCAATGCATTCCCAACGGAAGCCAAACTCTCCGGTTGATCAGAAATACTGCGTTAAGCAAAAACCCTGCTTCGAAGATCAGAAAAATGCATCCAGTCAGCTGTTGCTCGACTGATGCGCTCTTCACCGTGTTGATCATGTGTATCAAGCCAAACAGAACAGACGTGATAGTCAATGCTTTTACTGTGCCCCAGCGCTTTTCGCAAGTCTGAAAAATAAACAGTCGAAAAATCACTTCTTCAACTGCCGCCGCGAAGAAGAAAAGGATCAAAGGGTAGACGAGATTCGCTGAGGTATTTACGTTCAGCACTTTGTAGCCACCGAGGAGAATCATGCCGAGAATGGCGCCGCCTGAGACTACAAAGCCGAGGACAAATCCAATCAGCGTCTCGATCAGGGCTCCTTTCTTGACGATTCCGGTGCTTTTAAAATCACGCTTTTGCACAAACTTGGCGAACAAAAACAAAAGAAGAACGGAGTAAACCGCTTCCATTATTTCCTGAGTCATCAACCTGGTTTTAAAATCCGCAGGGACGAAAGCCCAGATGACTAGCCACGATCCGTACAGCATCGAGAGGAACATGACCACGTATACGAATATTTGAGTCGCAGGATGCAGCCAAACCTTTTTGATGCTATTCAAGCAACTCAACCTGGATCCCAGTGCGATCTTCGAACTGTTTTAGTTTGGATAGCGGCAAGCAAAGGATCAATGCATCCTGACCTCTTGTATCGACGCAAGCAAACCGTTTTTCAGAACCAGACTTTTTCAGCAATGTGCCCATCCTACTTAAGATGCTGGGATCTACCCAATCGTTATCATACTTTGCCGTCCACTTGTATTGCTGCCCTGCGAATGTCAATGCTAGCCATGCTTGTCCCTGTGACTGGATGACCCGGTAGACCGACATTTTTATACAACAATGAGGCGGTTCAGTAAAGGTGTAGACTGAAGTTTTAAACGACCTGAAAGTTCTCTGCTTGTGGCCAGCCGACGGGTGTCAAACTAAATGAGAGAACGAAGCCTGCGATTTAAGCTAAGTTTATTGGCTGTCATGACTGCTTCCTTGATCGCGTGTAGCAACGCGGCGAAAGCAGAAGACGCCGTGATCCGCCGACCGCCTGCCCCACAAAGCGTTGCGCCTAAACACGAAGGGTCAAGTCGATCTGTAGAAGTGCCGAACAAGTCCAATCAAGCAAAGGATGGAGGTAGAACGGACGATACAAGTGCGCGGATTCCTTTGAAAACCGATGAGTGGAATAAATGGAAAGAAAACGTCCTGCCCTTAATCTCTGACCGTTTCAACAAGTTTCGATCCAGCAAGACGTTCTCATCCATTCCCGGCAATACTTCTTGCGAGGTCACATTTGTGGTATCAGAAAGTGGGGAAATAAGTTTCCCTCTAGTTAGTCGAAACAGCGGCACTCCACAATTCGACGGACTCGCCGCGGCATCGATTATGTCGTTGAGTACACACAGATCATTTTCATTTCCACTCAAATCTGGTGTCCACTATTTGCAATGCACAATTGATTTTTCCAGCAAAGATGGTCCTTCTAACCTATCGATGAAGGCTACAGACGCTCTACCGCCGAGAAATGTGCACCGCATTGGACCATGGAAGCAACAGGGTGCTATTGATTATTCTCATACCCCTCCCGACATTGTTGCACCTGATACGAACAAAGAACTAAACCTATGAAGCATGGATGCTATACGCTGCTCTACCTCTTTCCGAAATCACCGTCTGTGGTGCCTCTCAAAGGACAACAAGCAATAGCTACTTCTCAGGTTTGGAGCATCATGTAACGTGAGAACGCATTCGATACTGTATACACTTTTATATTCTGAGATAAAACCCTCAGAAACGATTTTGTTCGAAGGAAGAAGGGGAAGAGTAGCAAAAATGCGTATGGTATTTACGTTGCTCGGCGTGGTCACGATCTTACTGGTGATTGTAGCGAAGGCTTATCTAGCAGCTTTGGCAATTATTGCGGCGACGGTCCTGGGCATTATGTGGACGTTTCGCCCTCCACCTCGTTCAATTCTCTATGCGGTAACCGACATACGCGTGCTAAAACGCAACATGATTCATTTCCGCTTCCTCGCCGACCGGATGAACCAGATCAGGATTCACCAGCTCGACGATAACCATTGCGAAAAAACCGCTGCCGGGGAGCATAACCGTCAGATGACTCGGTTACGCTCCCTGCATGGGTGTTTTCACGTCTCACATATGAAAGACACCCAGCTGCAGCGGGACACTTGTATGATGGTCGAATTACTGGTGGTATCACCTTAATCCGCCATGTATCATTTGCGAACGAATTGCCTCGTGTCTGCGTTTTGCAAACTCACTTGCGGTCGAGTCTGCGTCGCTGACATTCGTCGGATCCTGAGAGGAAGTCTGCTTATTCTGTTTTATCCAGCGCGACAAGCGCATAAAGCCCGCGAATCGAGTCTTATATGCGATTCGCTCAGGAGTGTCGCAGACCAAACCGTTGGCGCTAACGAATACTCTTTCAACGAATACGAGCAAAAGGTTTCTGGGCAACCTAGTTACATAAAGAACGAATCGCATGATTTTTTCCTCCTATCATTTTTGTTTTCGTTCGAGCACGCGCGACGCGCGCGCTCCATTTCAGGACCATGTGAGGGCTTTCATTTTCCCATCATCTTTTTACTTCTTCGAAGCACGCGAGACGCGTGCGCTCCAGCGCGAGCACCACGAATGGTGCGCGAGAGCGTTGTGAGCCGAACCGGCTCTGTCACAGCCGGTCAGGCATTCCAACGGTTGGCGATGCGCTCGCCAATTCTATTGGGTTGATAACATTCACTGACTTCGATCAGCTAGTGAAATGTCTTTCGCAATTCAGGACGCACAACTGTCACACGACGACGCTTATTGCATCGATCGAACTGCAAGTCTCTGACTATGTTTTAGAGGTTTTTCAACTAACGACGAGGCTGAGGATGCATCGGTATCGGCGATGCGCCTGGTGTCTCATTGAGCCACTCTCTTGTATTTATAAATCCGCACACCGTGGAACCGCCTCGGATTGTATCCGCGCCCAAGAACCGCTGCATTGCCTGCTTCGACGTGTAAGCAACATTAGTTTTTGCCAGCGATCTCATAGCCCCAACTCCAATATGGTGAACTTCTAGCTTAGTACACGTATATGGATAGTGTCAAGAAGTTATTTCGGAAAAAACTGCAAGTGGTGGCATGTGATTATGCTTCGCAAAGCGTCGCGCAACGCATTTACGCGTGCTAGTCTATGGTTACAAAATACGAGATTAATATGAACAACTATCTTCATCTTATTTGTGATTACGCACCAGGCGATATGGCATGGGCAGAAGTTTTTTCGGCGTTCTGCGCCGGACTGCCCGGCTCTGTGCGCATACACATGAGTAGCGTCAGTTCTTTTGATACGATCGCTACCGGTTTTCTCGTCGCTCAGCTTGGTAACGCAGAAGAAGAATTGCGACCGAAAGATTTGCTGATATTTGCAAATTGCGCGCCGCGAAAAGATATCAAACAAGCGCGTACAAACAACGAAGGTGAAGGTCTGCTGTTTTGCACGCTAAGCAACGGCGTGGAAATTATTGCCGTGAATAGCGGACATTCATTATCATTTGTCAAAACTGATATCAGAGAATTGTGGAGCACTGTCAGTGAGGATCAGGGCAGCCAATTTCGCTCACGCGATTATTTCCCCAAGAAGGTCTGGGCGGCAATCAAGGAAGATTTCTCATTCCTTTTGCACAAGCTTGATGTGGCCACCACAATTCCGGACCCGCCGAAAGAAGTGATTGGTTATGTGGACTCATTTGGAAATATGAAAACCACCTTTCGCAGCGGTGACGAGCTCCCGGACAATTTTCAACCGGGAAGTCGCCTGAAAGTGAGGATAGGCGGAGCGATCAGGACTGCAACCGTGGCAAGTGGAAGCTTCAACGTTCTTGAAGGCGACCTGGCTTTCGCGCCGGGGAGCTCTGGTCAGGATCGAAAGTATTGGGAATTATTCAAGCGCGGTGGATCAGCTTGGCATGAATTCGGCAATCCGCCGACGGGGTCTACAATTCATATCGAAGTGACTTGACCCGCGAAAATGATCTTATCGCCATCGAAGCGCTCGATTTCCGCCAGTGATTCGATCGGAACGTTAAGCGGCTTGAGCAAAGTTCTGCCACCTTCGAATCCTTTCTCGATTACTGCGCCAACTCCCACCAACGTCGCGCCGCTGGCCTTGACTAGTTTGACTAACGCCAGAATAGTTCTGGCGGAAGCCAAAAAATCGTCGATGATCAAGATGCGGTCATCGGCGTTCATGTACTCGGAAGAAACGATTAATTCAACGTCTTTTCCGTGTGTGTGTGAGGCGGCGGTCTCTTTGTAGGGCTCGGCAGCCATAGTGATTGGTTGATGCTTTCGAGCAAAGACAATTGGAATTTCCAATACCATGCCGGCAGCCAGAGCCGGAGCGATGCCGCTAGTTTCGGCGGTCAGGATGCGAGTCGCTTTGACGGCGGCAAAGCGCTTACCGAATTCTTCGCCGATTGCCTTCATCAAACTTGGGTCGATTTGATGATTCATAAAGGCATCGACTTTTAGAATACCTTTGCCAAGATATTTTCCATCCTTGATGATCCGATCGCGCAGTATTTGCATCATCCAACCTCCAGTCGTTGGAAGATTATAGGGGATCACGACTGGTGCTGCAAAATCTCCGCGATTCTGACTTCAGCTTTGTCCAGTTCTGACTCATTTCCAGCAGCTTTATAAAGTTTGCAGCATTCCTCTAGTGTTCTCGCGATTTGGGGATGGTTTGCCCCGACAGAATTTTCGAAAATCGTCATTGCCTTATTGAAATAGTTTTGCGCTTTTTCGTAGTCACCTTTATCTCTAAAAAGTTTACCGAGATCCCTGAAGGTTTCCGCTAGCGTTGGATCTCCAGGCGCAAACAATTCTTCTTGCACTGATATTGCCGTAGTCAATTTCGCTTCCGATTCGACTAAGTTTCCGAGCCCGCGATAGGCGTCACCCATTATTTGCTGCACGACGGCCCATGAAGACTTCGGTCCAACGGCTTCAAAAATCTCGTTGGCTTTAACTGCATTTTCTAAGGCTTCATCATACTTCTCGAGAATCAAAAGCGCGCAAGCAACGTTTCCATAACTTTCTCCGATTGACGAATCACCTTCAGGCATCACACGTTTCTTCATTTCAAGTGAGCGCTTAAACAATTCGTGTGCTCGATCATATTTGCAACCAAGGCTGTAGACGGCACCTAGATTATTCATAGCAATGGCGACCATGGCAGATGAGTTGTCGAAGTACCCATCATCAGGTGCTTGTTGAAGGAGGCGAATTGCTTTCTCACCTACTTCTTCCGATTCTTTGATGCGACCTTGTTTGGAATAGGTGACACAAACGTCTGCAAGAGCGGCGCCTACCATAGGAAGTGATTGGCCTTTATTTTGTTCGGCAATCGCCAGCAGACGATCAACGCATCCGGCGCTTTGGTCATACTCGCCAAGACCGCGCATGCAAGTATGGATAATACCTAGCGGTTCGATCAAATTGACGGAGTTCGGTCCTTCTTCGTCTTCTATACACACGATTACCCTTTTCAGTAATTCTTTGGCTTCTTTATAGTTTCGCTTTGAGGCCAAAACAATCGCCAAATAGTTCAAATGAGTCGCTCTTCCGTAAGCAAACGGATTGCCTGGAATGATGTTGAGTACATGGTCTATGATCAAGGAGAATTGACCGACAACCTCGCCGACATTTAGGGCAACAGGCGAGAGCTTCGGGCGGAAGTTTCCAGCCATGAGACAAAGAAGAACAAACAGCGAGGCGGGCGCCGGAGCGATAAGCAACCCAAAGACGCAGCTGAGCATGACTTCTAATTCAGCCGGAAAAACAGAACGAGGCAGGCACAACACCGCTAACCAGACCACGATGGCTGCCCGGATCCACCGTCCGTAAGACTTCTGTTTCGTAGTTTGCATGAACAACCCAAGTGGAAATTGTCATCGTGCAACCATGTCCCTTTACTCACCTTATCACCGCTGAGAGATTAGCGGCTAAACGGGAGCGAGGGCGTCAGTCTACGTCCCATGTGAAGAACATCTTCGTGGTGCCTACTGCGTGCAATTTCTTGTAAAAATTAATTCCCAACTCATTGAAGACTGGAGTTCTCCAGCAAACCATTCGACAATCAGACGCTTTAGCTTCTTCTTTGACGATGTTCATGATCTCAATGCCGATGCCTTTTCCGCGCAACTCAGGCTTGAGGTAAAGAGCATCCAGCAACATGTGAGATGCGCATGCCCAGCTGTCAAACTGCACGATGTAATTACAGTAACCTTTCACTTCACCGTCGCTTTCAACAAGGATGCACTCAAATGGCGGCAGTCTTGAGCTGAGACAGTTTTGTAGTGCTTCCAACTTTCCCTCTATTGAAAATTCTTCCTGCTCATATGCGGCATGTTCGATGAATAAATCAAGCAGCACTTGAGCATCGTCAGGGATCGCTTTACGAATCGAATGGCCTTTAGGTTCCATCAAAGTTTGCGTAACCCAGGCAGTATGTGTTCATTCCAAACGTCTTCTGAGACATGCAGCAAAAAGGAAAGATTACTGATGATGCCTCCCTTTGGGTCTGATCTGGCATGCTCAGGTAGCAGACTAGGTAATTTAATCTCAACCTGGAAAGCTTTTGCAACTGCAAGACTATATTGCACTCCGTGTAAAGCGGCAATTGGACCATTCCCCTTTCGTATCACTGTAACCCGGCAGCCTGGTCGTTTCTCGAGAAGTGCAAGCAATGTACCGACATCGAAAAAGGGGGTCTCCATAACATCCGCTAGCACCACTCCCGGTGCTACTTCACGCGCGGTAGGAGCGATCTCGTGTGAGGCAAGAACCGCGGCATCATAGGTCGTAACACCGACCTGAAGTGCGTCTAGGGCGCGTTGATCGCCTTCGACGGCCAACACCCATTGAGCAAACAATCGTTCTTGAGCTCGCTCGCGTTCATCGGGTCTTTGTGGATCGTATGTCGGTAGCGTTGCAACTCCTTTGGCAAGCAATTGAGACAACGGTGTACCAGTGACTTGCAATGACGGTTGCCCATCGAGTTTGGCCGCGTCCTCATCCATACCATCGTAAAAAATGCCCACCGCCTTCATCGCTGCCGTCAATCCGTCAGCATCGGGATCGGCAACGATAGCAAGAGCATCTTTGAATTCTCCGACCGTCACAAGCGTACTGCAGGCGGGGTGCAGTCCCCGCGTCGTTATGAAGCAATCATCGCCGAGGTGTTGGCGCAACTTTTCTGTGGCGCTGATTACCTGCCTGTCGCGGTCGCTTGCGGGCTCTCCCTCAACCGCGTGATGGTCACGAAAGATGACACGGAAGCCTTCTGCTTTCAGCTTGTGAACAGCTTCGACTGTAGGAGCAGTGATCGGCGTGTCAATAAAAAGAACATTTCTAGTCCTAGCCGTGCTGTTTGAATCAGCGGTTCTGACAAATTCCAAAATTGTTTGCACGTCGTCAGCGGTGAACCCCTTGATAAAGAGGGTTGGCACTGCTTTGATGGGAAAACAAATCATTATGACCTTTTAGGCTCGAAGGGAGCGGCAGCGCTCAGAAAGGACGTTGTGCACCCTTGTTATTATGCGGCTTTTCGACAAATAGCTGCGTTTTGCAATCGCTAATATTAAGGCTTATGAGTCGGGGCGAGTGATTTAACTCGTAGCTGAGAGCTGCGATAAGCTGCAAATAGGAGAACCGCCAAACTGAGTTGCAGTAAGCAAGCAGCTGGCCAATACAACTTTCTGGCTAATGGCTGGTAGTCCATTTGCAGTTCATGCTTACCTTGCGTCACAGGTATTGTCATGTCCACACATCTGAAAGATGCAAACGCAACATCTTTACCATCCAACTTCAATTTCCATAACGGGTCTGGAAGCTGATGAATGATCAAAGTGCCGCTTTGTGGCGCATCAAGACTAACTTTGAAATTGTTGTAGGCCCAATTCGTGAATTGAAATGCAAAGTTTGGCACAAAGCTGTCTCTGACCAGTGCTGAAGCATCATGATGTTCGACACCAGCCTCAGGCATTTCATCCAACTTCGGATCGTCATTTACAAATTTGGCGTGGTTATCAGGAAGGTTATCGTAACTGGAATCGACTCTAGTTGCCAACTGGATTGGCGGGCTGCTGTACTCATTTTCCTGCACCACGAGCGGTGCCCGCTTCAGTTCCACAACTCTAATAGGCTGCAGGAATCTATTCACCGGCCAAAAATCGGTAAAAATCGGCATATTCTTGAACAAACCACCAGCAAAACCTAGCGATTTATCCGGAGAAGCCCATGCCTTGTTTATCACAGCGCGATGCTGCGATATCTCCTTCGCCTTATCTCTATTCTCGACGGGTATGATCCGCACCGGAGCGTAAGCTGGCTCGTGCACCTGCGTACGATACCGTTTGGCTAACAAATAAGTATGCGAAAAGGCCGCATCTTTCTCGCTCACGTGGGCGAAGTAAGTGGTTAAATCCAGCAATGCCACTGCCACTAGTGCGGCAAGTAACATGCGTTTGCTTTCTTCCCTTCCCGAAAGAAGATGCTGTGCTGCAAAACCGCTGATTACTAGAACTGTTGTCAGGGCGTATAAACCAGTCTCCAAATTCATATCCTTAGCGGCAAAGCCACCCGAGAATAGGTTGTAACCCGCAAAACCGCAGAAAGAGATGGCTACTATCGCCAGCATTGCCGACGTCAAACGTCTATTCGTGAGGAGATTACTTCGTCTGTGTATGACCATTTCAAGCGCAGCAGCAGCAGCCATGATCAAAGCGACTTGAAGATATTGAGTGTAAAAATAGAATAAATGTTGGTCTCTGGATAACATTGGCGTAATTGTCCAAAGAATGGCAATGAGCGGAAACCCTAAACAGACGATCAAGATTCCAAATACAAGTCCAGCCAGAAATCTCTCCTTTCGACGCCACGGATAAAATGGCAAAAGAAAGAGAAACGGCAAGAAAACCAGGCCAACATAGCGTGCGTTATGGACTTCGCTTTCGTACTGGTAAAACTTGAGCGCTCGGTCCAGATTGGGGTTGAAGAATTCAATTGTCGACTTTCTCAATTCGTGGACTCGACTGAGAACGGCTTGGGTTTTGTATTGCTCAGCTCCTGTCGCTATCGTTGGGCGAATATATTTTTTGGCTTGTTCAAAAAATATCGAGCCCAAGCACGTTGACCAAAGTCCGATCGTCAGGGCAAGCAAACCCGCTATGGCTATAGTTTTGCGCTTATCGAGATTGGCAGCTTGGAGTATGCGTTTGTAAGCGCGTTGTACCTGGTTAGGAAATGCAAACGCGTAACTTGCAGCGGCAATGACGTAGAGCCATGAGTTGTGAACTGTCCAGTAGTTTGCTGAACAAATCTGGACTAGCAAAGCTGCGAGGCAAAGAAAGAGCCTTGATAAAGTCGGCTTTTTAAGAAAGGCAATCGATGTACCAAGAACAGCGAACAAAGTAAAGGATTCTTCGAAGTAGAACCAGGCAGAATTCCAAATTCCGATCGATGAAAAAGCATACGCAATCATCAAGATCGCTATTACTGATTTGCTTTCGAAGATTTGGCGAAAAAACAATGTGCCAGCGACAAACGTCAAAAACGGCATCAACAGATAGGTGAATGTAATGTATTGGCTATATTCAGGTACAGCTATATTGAACAGACTTAGAAGTTTGATTGCTTCAGCCCAGAGGATGAAAGCGATGTGATTTGGAGTCGGCGCAAGAGGCGACAGAAAGGATTGGAAATACTGAGCGTAGCCATTTGCAGTAGCTGGATTCCACCAAGCAAGTTCGCCTGTTAGTCTTAGTGAATGCATGTTGGTGGCAAAGAAACTTGCCGCTTGCGACATGTCATGGTTAGGCACCATGTGCGCCTTTAGAAAGTGGAAATCGAATAGCAGAACGCGAAGCGCTACTAGAACAATGGACAATAAAATTGCGAATGCAATGTCAGAAGTTAAGAATTGCAGGACGCTACGACCAGCCAAGTGACTTGCCAATCCATTCTGCGCGATGTCTGATTTTAGAACTTGAGAGGACAAATGCGCTCGCAGTAATTCTTTGAAACCCCGCTCAGGTTACGATAATTCAGACCTCAATACATTGAACACGCGTCATTTTTGACCAACCTGCTCTCAGAATTTATGCTTCGCAATTTTCTATGAACCCAACATGGTCATCCGAAGTTGGTCTCTCGTTCTCCCCTTAAGAGTCGACTTTCTTCATGAGTTCAGGTTCCTCATGCTTTAGTTCCTGTATGTGTTCAGGTTCTCCTAGATTTCCCCGATTCTTAACTCGTAGTTTTCTGAAGCTTGTTCTCAGATTTTTCACTGGTAGTCTTTCGAAGCCTTCAACGGGTATTTCTAGTTTCGAGTGCTGAGTCATTTGTAGCCAGCATGATTAAAAACATTCCGGCGGCACTACCTTCACCTCTTTTAAAAACCCATTTTTGTGTTAAGCAAAAAAGGCAAATTTTTGAAGCTTATAAACGCCCAACAGGGTGAGTTCTTCAAATCTTAAAAGTCTGGAAACGCTGATGTAATATTTCTTCATTAAGCTGTGAACCCAAAAGCTGAGGAGGGTATGCCCACCCCCGAAAAGCAATCTCTCGACAGCCGCAGAATAAGCCCAGTTCCCGAGTTTACCGTTTCGTAGGTAGCGGAAGTCTTGGTCGCACACTAAAATCGGGGAGCGCAACTGGAGTCTTTTTGAGGGATTCAAGGGCCAAACTCAAAGCTTTCTCCATCTGCGGATCTCTTCCATTCTTATAATCATGCGGCGCAATATCTACTTCATAGTCGGGATCGGTTCCGTAGTTTTCCACTCTAAAGCCGACATCTGTAAACCAGAATGAAAATTCAGGTTGCGTTGTCACGGTGCCGTCAACAAGGCGATGTCGCGGTGAAATTCCGATGACACCACCCCAAGTGCGCTTACCAACCAATGGTCCGAGCTTGTACAGCTTGAAGCAATGACTAAATATATCCCCGTCTGAGCCTGCGAACTGATTCGTAATGGCAACGATCGGTCCGGCAATTGATTCTGATGGATAAGGTTGCGGTGGTCCCCATCGGGAAACATCATAGCCAACTCGCTTACGAGCAAGCTTTTCCAATAGCAACGCCGAGACGTGGCCGCCACGGTTGTAGCGCACATCAACAATCATGCCATCACGGTTATATTCCGCTAAATAGCCTCTGTGAAATTCTGCAAAACCGGCCGGGCCCATATCGGGGATATGCAAGTATCCCAGCCTCCCATCGGACTTCTCGTGCACCAACTGGCGGTTGTTTTCGACCCATTCTCGATAACGCAACATGCGCTCGCTCTTCAGAGTGCGAATTGGAACACTGCGCTTCTTGTTCTTGCGCACAATAGTCAGGTTGACCGATTTGCCAGCCGCATTGATCAGCAATTCATCAAGCGTGCAGTCATTGCTGACTCCACGGCCGCCGACGGCCATAATTATGTCATCAACTTTGATGTCCACACCGGGTGCGGCAAGTGGCGAATCAATATCCGCATCCCACGAATCTCCCCGAAGGATGCGCTTAATTGCGTAGCCACCACTTTTGGTATCTAACGCCAAATCTGCACCAAGAAAACCTTTTTGATAAGCGGGTTGACTGCGGTAGTCTCCACCAATTTCGTAGGCATGTGAGGTGCCTAGCTCGCCCTGCATTTCCCAGATCACATCAGACAATTCACCGCGTGTGCGAATTTTTGAGAGAAGAGCTGCGTAGCGATCGTGGACGAGGTTCCAATCCACGTCAGACATGGTAGAGTCCCAGAAATGCTCACTCTGCAAACGCCATGTCTCAGCATACATTTGCTTCCATTCTTCTTGCGGTTGCACCAAAATCTGAGCTCGATGCAAATCTAGAAAGCGACTCTTGCGATTTGGTGCTTCCTGCGGCACTGAAGGCTCGACTCCTTCTGCTGGAAACGCTTCATGAGTGTCGATAGCACGGATCTTCTTTTTGGAAGCGTAAAAAAGAGTTTTGCAGTCATTCGAGATTCTAATATGATTGACAAAAAACTGGATCCGAGAAGCTCTTTGCTCAGCAAAATCATAAGCGTTGAGGATGCCAGGATCTGGCTCTTCCTCTAGCCAGTTGTGATTCGGTCGGATGCCTTTCACTTGAAACTCAGTAAAGTAGACGCGCTGCGCTGTCGCAACGATCTGTCCATAGCGTGCTTCCTCAACTGGAAAACCAATTATTCGTTTTTCGATGCCCTCGAAATCGATCTCGATTTTCTTTGGCTTATCGCTCTTCGATTTTTCATCCTCATCTTTCTTTGTCTCGACCGCTAGAGAAGGTGCTTTGAGTTCGAAAGGTGATTCCACATCGGCGCGCAGTGTAACAAGGAACGGCCTCATCGAAAGGGGAAAACTCAAATCAAATTGCAACGAGTCATAGACTGGATAAAAATCACGCGCAGATAGAAAATAAAGATAACGTCCCTCAGGATCAAAACATGGCTCGCAGTCGTATCTCAGCGCTGAGGTGACATCATGAACCTTAAGTGTCTTCGCTTCTGCGACACGAATGATGAAGGATTCAGGATGGGCGGCCCAGCTATATGCAATCCACCTTCCATCAGCAGACCAGTTGATGCCTCCGATTCTATCGGCGGGACTTTTATCAATAATCTTAAAAGATTTGTTCTTCAAATCAACAAGAAGCAGTTCCTGCCGATGATTTGCAATGGCAACAAAGTCTTCGGTCGGTGACACTTTCATGTCAATTACGCGACCAATGTCACCCTTGCACACCACAAAAGGTTCAGTCGATTGATCAGCATGATGAAGTTCAAGCTGCTCAAAACCTGGGGTGTCGGTGATCACGACAAAACACTCGCCGCTGGCTAACCACTCACAATTGCGATAGCGACCCCGACTTCCTCTCCCGTGTTGAATTACCGCGCCTTCCCAGTTAGCCATCGTCATTGGCTGACCGCGAGCAATCAGAGCAATTGAATGTCCTTGCGGATGTGGAGCGAAATGCTCCAAATGCTCGGCAGCAGAAACAAACTTGCGTACAGATTGAATGGTGGTAGGAGCCACCTTTACGTCAATTTTTGTACTTTTGTTTGTAGCGGCATCGAAAATGTAAACGTCTCCACCACTTGTATAACTGATGCGCTTCCCATCCGTTGATGGAAAACGAATGTAATAGTCAGTGTGCGATGTATGTTGCGTCAGACCAGTTCCATCCGGCATACACGAATAGATGTTGCCAAAGCCTTCGTGATCTGAGAGAAAATAGACTTTGTCGTTTAACCACATCGGCAAAACGAGGTTGCCTGCCACTGTAATTAGTTTTTGGAAATTTCCTTTGCCGTCTTTATCAATCCAAATTTCACCAGCTGTGCCACCACGATATCTTTTCCAACGCGCTGGATCGTTTGCATTGCGTCCAACTACAGTGGCACCGTTGGCCTTGCTCGAGATTGATTGCACGTGCCCTAAATTCAAGGGCCGGGGCTCTTCGCCTTTGAAGGACACAGCAAACGCTTCAGTATGTCTAACAAAAGGCGATTTAGAGTCTGAGACAAAGAGGACCTCGTTTCCATCTGCAGACCATCCACTTACATAACAGGTTTCGCCACCCATGTAGGTCAACCGTTTCGGCAATCCGCCTGCAACAGGAATAATGTAAACCTCTGGATGCCCTTCTTCTCTGGCAACGAAAGCAACATGCTTGCCGTCAGGCGACAATTTTGGCGCGGAGAATTCGCCATGACCTGCCGTCAGTCGATGCGCCGTGCCACCGGCAGTAGTGACTGACCATAAGTCATCTTCACAAGCAAATACGATAGTGTCATGACTGATAGTCGCGTAACGGTAATATCCTAGTTCTGTCATCTCACGCCTCGTTGAAAGCTGGACACGCCTGCGTTGCCAGCATGGTGGATTTTCTGAAGATGCCTCGCGCTCCAGGCACAGCCAAGTTATACGATTTCGAAAAACTCAGCTGTTCACCAGAGCCGATTGAAGACCTGCGCCTGTTTTAGCAGGAGCACGGTCCTCATTGTCCTAACTCACGGATTCAGCGATCCGCAAAGAGTTTAGACCAGTGAAGCGCTCGGACTATTTCGAAGGAGCCATTTGTGAGAAAAAGGTTTTTTGGCGCTCCAAAATTTCCTTATCAGTCAGATCTTCAATGTGAGTAGCGATGCTCCATTGTTGACCAAACGGATCTTTTATCTTACTGAAACGATCACCCCAAAACATGTCCGAAGGCGGCATGATCGGATGGGCACCCGAATCGACGGCTTTCTTGTAGGAGGCATCGACGTCAAGCACATACAGGAAAATACTCGAGGCAACTCCGTTCAATGTCTCCGGGGAAAGACAGCCCATCTCAGGAAATTCATCATTCAGCATAATCATTGAATCGCCTATCTTCAGTTCAGCGTGCATGATCTTTCCGTCAGGTGAAGGCATGCGGCGAATTTCTTGCGCTCCGAACGCTCTTTTATAAAAATCTATAGCGCCTGCGGCGTCTTTGACCGTAAGAGTGGGAGTGATTGTACGATACATATCCGGCACTGGGTTTGGCTTGGTAGTCATGAAGACCTCTCGGTTTGAAACGTGTAGAATTTACTGTCCGCGATGTAGCTGGTCCGAAGACAGCCGATCCGATGAGCGACACTAGTGAAGTCTAGGCACCCTTCGGGGGCTATGCTCGCTTCCCGACTCTGCAATCTGCTCGGCTGCTGCAGCCAGCTGCTCGGAACAATGGGTCATCCTGGTCGTTAAGCTCCATATTGTAGTGCGAGGCGAGATTAAATGGGCTTCTTTGGAACGAAAAAAGCAAGCAAGGTCACCGTCTCTCAAGTAGTAGATATGGTTGCCGAATATTTCAAACGCAGGGGCTTAGACGTAGAGGGGCACACCGTTGACGCCACCGAAGGCTATGGTTGGTGGCTAACCGAAGGCAGCGCCAAAATCTACATTTTCGTCCAAGAAGAGCGCACTGGTCCTGTCATTCGTGTTAACAGCCCAATCCTGCACTTTCCCGACACCAACCGCGAAGCCTTCTTCTTAAAACTGCTTGAGATTAATCGCGATCTAACTTACTGCTGCGTTGCCGTGTTCGATGAAGTAGTCATTGTCAGTGGACAACGACCGATTCTTGGACTCGATCAAGAAGAACTCAACGACCTGGTTTGGAATGTCTCATATGTCGCTGACACTCTCGACGACGAACTGGCTAAGGAATTCACTGCGCGTCTGTTTACTCAATATTGAATAAGCATTTTCCGGATATCGCCAGATCAAATTTTTGACAGCAGGACTCCCTAAAACTGTCCCGTGCCGAACTGAGAAATTCCTTTCTTGTCACAGGTCGGCACCAAAATAAAGAACCAGGTGCCGAATGTTCTTAATTGAACGCAAAAGCCCCAAAGCTCACGAATGCACTTGAATTGGAAAATAGGGCATAATGGGCCTGGCGCCCCTATCGATCAAGAGTTATGGTTGAAAAGAAGTTTTCAGAAACCCTTGTAATTCTGCTAACTGGCACAAATACAGTTGCACAGCCAAAAATTGATGAAGCGGTTAAAAGCGCGAAGAATCTGAATGTTCCGTTGGAGCGTGCTTTGATCATGCTGGGGCATGCTTCTGAACATTCACTGAAGTCAGTAATGGAAGCGCAGGAGCTAATCAAGGAAGGGAAAATTTCGCTGGATATGGCGGTCAAGGCCCTGCGCTTTGCCAAGCAAAATCACCTCGAACTCGACGAAGCGGTGAACGTTCTCAGCTCAGTGCACAAGAAAACGATGGTTGTCTCCGCACTCGGAAACGACCTGACAAATTTGATGCTCGCCGCGGGCATGATCAATCAAGAGCAGCTAGGTCGAGCCCTCACAAGAGCCCATGACAGTGGCATGCAAATGGGTCGCATTCTAGTTCTCAATCGTGACCTCTCGACATGGATGATGTCATCGGCATTGGCCGCACAACTTTTAATTCGTGACGGAAAAATTTCCAAAGAAGACGCTATTCAAGGGCTGCAGGCTGTTGGTCGCAGACGGATTAGCATTGAACAAGCATTGTTTGAATTGGGCCTCTATCGAGAATCCCCTGGTCAAGCCGTAAAGATTGGCGAACTTTGTTTGATGGCTGGATTCATGGGCGAAAGCGACATGCTGGAGTGCCTGGAAATTGAAATTGTCAAAGAAAAGCAGTTCGGACAAATTCTTTTGGAACAAGGTCACGTCACGAATCCGGTCTTAGAAGCCGCGGTATATCTGCAAGATATGGTTTCAAACGACACTCTACGCGCCTATCAAGCGTCAGAAGCGCTCAAGCAAGTGCGCGTCAAAGAAGTATCGGTTTATCAAGCTGTCGCGGAATTACAGCCTCCGCCTCAAGTGACGCCTCCAATCCTAACTATGCAAGAACTGCTGGAACAAGGTGGAATAGCCAGTGCTGATCAAATCGCCCAAGTTGTGTCTTGCGAGGAAGAAAGTTCGATCAAAGTGGGCAAAAAAGTTCTTGCAGCAGGAATGGTTAACGAAGCGACTCTGTATGTGGCGCTGCGGTGCTATTCACTCCTGCGTGAAGGATATGTCTCGAATGAACAGACAGTCCAGTCCTTGCAGAACACGCAAAAGAGCGGCGGCACTTTAGATGAGACCCTCGTAAAATTGGGTTTAACCCTGCCATCGCGCATGCAATGGATATGGACTTAAGGTAAATTGATTGATTCGCGGTTCTGAACGACTTGGTGGATATCGCCTTTCGCGATTGGTAAGCGCATTCGTTGTCAGCTTCTGCTTGCAAACCTCAGTCAGGGCTGAAGACAAGGCTGGACCTACGTTGGTAACGCCATATGATGCAACACCAGTGATCATTACGGCGCCACCAGCAGCGACACCAGCAATAAAACAAAGAGAAAAAATCGGGCTTGCTCTCGGAGGCGGTGGCACGCGTGGTGCGGCACACATAGGTGTTTTGCGCGTTCTGGTCAAAGAGGGAATTCCTATAGACATGATCGTAGGAACCAGCATGGGCTCTGTTGTTGGTGGCTTGTATTGTGCTGGTTTGAAAGTCGATGAAATTGAGTACAGATTTCAGCATGGCTTGATGCGGTCGTTTTTGACGGTGCCGATACCGTTGCGCGTTGCTGCAATTCCATTCTTTTACGTGCTTCGCCTTTTTGGCTACAAGCCGTATGACGGTTCGTATATAGGAGGCAAATTTCGCAGTTTTATCAATAACTCAGTGCCCGAAGACAAGCAGCGAATTGAAAATCTGGACAAGCCCTTTGGTGCCGTTGCCTTGAATCTATTGAATGGACAAGCCTATTGCATCACGCGCGGAAATATCGGCGTTGCTCTTCAGGCAAGTGCGGCAATTCCAGTGCTGCGACGTCCCGTAAAAATCGGAGATGGCCTATTTGTCGATGGCGGCGTGGTGGCAAACTTGCCGGTCACAGAAACGAGGGCATTGGGAGCCAAAATAGTCATTGCTGTCGATGTCGATGAACGATTCGAAACGATGCCGGAAAGCTCTTTCAGAAAAATAGGCAGTGTCGCGCATCGGGTCCTGACGTTGCACTTGGCCAAAGTGGATGAAAATCAGCTCAAAGACGCAGACATAATCATCCACCCCAACGTGAATGGCATAAGCCTGGTGTCTACGAAGAAGAAGAATGTTCAAGCCGCCATCCTGGCCGGCGAAGAAGCCGCACGCGAAGCGCTGCCTGCATTGCGAGCCAAATTAGGATTGCCGCCCCAAACAAATTTAGGCGTAGATGCAAACATTGAACATTGACGACAGTTTTTAGCTGTAAGAAGACGTCATAGAGGTGGTGGCGTTTTCGCCACCTTGAATGTAATTCTCGAGCCCGCCTTCCATCAGTTTGATGATGTCTTGCAAGAATCTCGCTGCAGGTGCACCATCAATCGCGCGGTGATCGAAGTTCAGACTGATTGTCATCATCGGACGAATCTCGATTTTTCCATCTCTAACGACAGCGCGGTCTTCTACGCTGCCAATGCCGAAGGTCGAGGTGCTTACGCATGGAGGAATCAAAGACTTAATGCCAAATTTGCCAAGCGAACTGAGTCCGAACGTTGCGCCCATATGACGCAATCTGAAGGCTGGATAGGTGATGCCCATCCACAAAATGAAACGGCGAACCAGCCATGGCATGTTGTTAAAACGATTTTGCACGTCTAATGGTTTGACTTCTTTGAAGTCAGCAGCGCCGTACGCTTGGAGTTCTTGAGTTATTTCTTCGACTGATTTGGTATCAGGCGCATCAATTGCTCCGAAGAACACCGCTGGCTGCGTGCCAACATTACGCTCCACCGTGAAACCGGCCACGATATCGTTGAAAGTGACCATCTTGCCCCAGGGGTAGATGGCCGTGCGGCTAGCTGGATGTGTTCGCTGTGCGATGGCAATTGCTTTGAGCAAAATCGCAGTCACGGTAGTCTTGACGCCAGCATCCTTCAATTTTTTGCGAAATTCTTCAGACCAAGTCATATCTATGTCTGCCCAGAGATAAGTGGGAACAGAGTTGCCCCGGCAGAACATAACCATGTCCAAGACATTCCAGCGAGGTCGTTGATACTTGTTTACACTGTAGTGACTCGTTGGCTTTTCCGAAGAATTCAAGGTTATATCTCCCGCACGAAGGACCGTTTCGGATAAGGCGAACAATGGACCAGACGATGTCCCCTTTTGAGGGCACGAGTAATTCTATTATACAGACGCCTGTTGATAACTAGTCAAAAGCGGCAATATAATTAGCAACCCAAGTCTATCATTCGCTTAACTGTTAGACATGACGGGACGGCTCTTGGCGAAGTTCCGACCATCCGAATGCTGGCAAACATTTAGCAGGACTTAACATTGCTGGTAACATTGCTGGGTTCGGACAGAAGGCTCGGGCACAATTAATGGAGCTCAACAAAAGAACTCGATAGTGCACTATATGCAGTATCACTAATTGGAGCCGGGTGGCGGACCGACTGAGCTATCTGGAGGCAATGTATTTTGCGGACGCTGATAATTTGGGGGGCTGGATATTGGTGCCGCCGGTGATTCTGATGGGCTCAAAACAACGCCTGGTGTGAGCGGTGCGTCTCGGCGAGGCGATGTCAAATTGGCAACCACTATTACAATTAGAACAAACAATCCGGTAGCGAGGAAAATCTTCACTATGCCGCCTTTGTCCGTTGGTTGTGGAGAACGCGGCGCCGTGGAGGATGCCGTTGCCTTCGCCGAGTTTGAGTTGGTCGATGACCCGTTGTTCGAAGTATTTTCGGAAGTCTTGCCCGACGTAGTGCCTGAAGTTTTCTTCGACGAGCCATGATCTGAGCCTGTAGCCGCTTCGGCTTGTTTCTTTACTAATTTCGCTGCGTACATTTCAAACTGAACGCGATCGGTGAGACACTCGTAAGTTTGATTGATCAGTTTCAGCTTTTGTTCAGCCAGTGCCGCGAGTTCACTGTTATGCTGCACGCGGTCAGGATGCCACTTTTTGACCTCTGCGGCGTAAGCTTGTTTGATCTCATCGTCTGTGGCGTTTGGCTTTGCACCAAGAATTTCACAGAGTTTTCGTCTTATTTCGGCCTCATCCATCACTGTAACCTCTTCAGCTTTGGGGACACCCGCAACGTGATAATGGTATCACTAGCCCCAAATGGATGGAGCGCGACATAAAAGTCGCGCTCCATCGTCCCTCGCCAGCCAGCCACATGTCGTCGGTTAAACGTTTAATTGCCAGAATGGTCTGTGAGCGGCTCCGATTGCTGCCGATTCCTCGGCAACTTTGAGAAACAACTTCTCGTGTTCAATCGCTAATGTCTTCAGGGACACACTAACAGTCGTGGAAGACTCAATCGATGCGATCAGCTGGATTACATCGGCACGTAAGTACTTCTGCAAAAGCGGTAACTTAACCGCTAATTCAGAGTTGGAAAGGACTACGATCAATTGCATTCTTGCCTCATCTAATTCCTCTGAGCCTGGATTCGTACCATTATTGATGGCTGCCAATATCTTCTTCAAAACCATCTCAAAATTCTTGTAACTCTGAGACAAACCAGTTGGCGCAGCTTCCTTTTGATCTTTGTTTTTTACCTGCGAAGACTGGATTTTTCTTCGAATGCTTTCGGCGAGTGTCAGGGGTGCTTCATCTGGAAGCCCAAGTGACATGGCTGCCTCTTCAGCATGTCCTTTTTTGGCGCGAGCATCTGCACCCATGCTCTTCATTGATTTCAATCGTTCTGACGACCCAGAATTAGCGCCAGTTATCCCTTGGTCAGCTCGACCCGAAGACGCAGCCGGGGCAGAAGGCGCTGGCGCCTGAGGTGCGTTCGACGGTTGTGATCGCATAGGCTCGCTTGTTGGCTGTTGCTGCATTGGCGCAGCCTGATCCCAGGCGGAACCCGTTGGTGCACCCCACTCGCTATCAGCAGGCGCACTTCTTTGATTTCTCGGCGCAGGCGCTCCACCTCCACCCCATCCCGCAGACGCCGGCGCCGAGGCCGAGCCATACCTTGCAGGGGAGTTCTGGAAGAATGCCATTGGTGGTGATGCTGGAGCATTAGACTGTGCCATTTCCCACTTTGCTGGCATCTGTACTGGCTGCACGATTTTACGATTCGCTCCACCGGCATTAACGATCTCAGCATGATCAACCACTACAAATGCAGTGAACTTTGTTAGCAGCGAGTGAGCAACAGCAACTTCAACGATTTCTTTGTGCAGTGCGGCTTGCTCATGCGCACTAGCAATTCTATATTTGTCTTCCAAATCGACGACGTAAGCCTTAGCCCAGAGCTGAGCAAGAGCCGGAACGTCGATGATTCTAGCCACAACCTCCTCAACAAAAGGTTTGCCATCAACGAACTGTCCTTTAACCTTCACTTTGGCGTTTTTCAGATCTTTCAATTTACCAGCCGAGAATCTAAAGAACGCGCTGCTGGCACGACCTTCAAACAAATCAGACAGCTTGGATGGTGCTACGGACTTATTATCCAGCCCACAATTCACATCTTCAATCGTCAGACCGGTAACTAGCGGCGTTCCAATTTCTCTGCCGACACCACTCAAAGCATCCTCTAACTGCGCTCCAGGTTGCACAAAAGTTGCTGTGCCACCACCAATTGAGGCCAGTCGGCGCAAGAAGCCATCGTTCACCGCCGTGTCTACACCAATTGTGAAAACACGACTGTCCGCCAGTTCTGATTGAATATGCTTAAGAATTGCCCCTTCATTACCGACTTCACCGTCGGTCAAAACGACGATCACAGGCAAGCGGCGAGAAGGATTCTTCCGAGTTTTCATCGTCAATATCGCTTCTTGAAGAGAGCGATGCATCTCGGTGCCACCACGTGAGGATATGCCGCGAAGAAATTTATTGCCGGCTTCTATGCCCGTTTCATCAGCCAGCACAAAACGGTCGCTGTCTTGATTCATCCATTCGCATACGTTATCGAAAGCTTGCACAGCAAAACGATCTTTGGGACCAAGAGTGGCAAGCAGCAAGGAACAAGCTCTAGCAGCCGAGACCATCTTGACTCCCTGCATCGAACCAGATCGGTCTACGACAAATATGACATCACGAGGAGGTGAGGCAATATCGGTTGACTGTGGTGGCAGCAAAGAAATCATGCCATAGCACTCGTCCTTGTTTTCAGGGTGGCGATAGACAAGAAAGTTTGATTGCAAAGCATCAGTTGCCACGCGCCAGCGCAGAACGAAATCACGATCAAGCAAATCATCCTCACGCGACAAGGAAACTTTGACACCATCTTTGCTGGTACCAACGCGAGTGGCATGTTGAGAGCAACTCAAGTCTTCAATTGTCTGATCGCCCGCTAGTTCAACAGTCAAGTTCAGTGCGGTTTTCGGATCGACTCCTTGTGCCAGCCTGGGTGGGGTGATGCGCGAAGCATCAGGCACGATATCTGTATCCAACTCAACGCCATCACCGACATTGTCCCGATTAAGCGCTTGTCCTGGAATATATCGAGGTGCCACCACTAAAGGAAGTCTTATTTCTGTTGTGCCGTTATCGAAATAGGCAAGCTTCTCTGAATAGGTCATGGTCACAGTGACCTCCTCACCTGGTGGCAAATTACCCACTTGCACTGTGAAGACGTCATCACGTTCCTGTTCCATAAGAGCAGCTCTTTTGCCCTCTTGCAAAGCTTCAGCGTATTGCTCGCGTGCAGCCTGGCGCTCATCCACCTTGCCAACGATTGTTCGGTCACCAACTTTCATTTCGAAAGAACTAACAGCGCAGCCACCAGACAAAGGGAAAATATAAACAGCTTCAAGGTGATCTGTGTATGGATTTTTGAATGTCTCTTTGACTGTCACATGAGCTAGGCGATCAGCCACACGTGCGCTAATGTGCACAGAGGTGAGCGGTAAGTTCCGTTTCTTGTTGTCCTTTGTCACCCGAATGCAACCAAGAATCCTGTCTTTAATTCCACTATCGGTGCTTTCTAGAA
>PLXC01000048.1 GCA_003151275.1 Candidatus Melainabacteria bacterium | reverse complement strand
AACTGGTCAAGGAAATCGAAAAGATAGGCGATGTTGCGGTTGTTAACGTTTCTGACCGAACGTTTTTGATGCATCTCGGTGGAAAAATCCGGATCACTAATAAAGTGCCACTGACAACGCGCGATGATCTATCGATGGCATATACACCAGGCGTAGCACGCGTCTGCATGGCCATCCACGACGAGCCCGAAAACGTCTATAAACTGACGATTAAACGCAACATGATTGCCGTCGTCACCGATGGCACTGCTGTGCTTGGTTTGGGTGACATCGGTCCAGCTGCCGCCTTGCCGGTTATGGAAGGCAAAGCAATGTTGTTCAAAGAGTTCGGCAAAATCGACGCGTTTCCAATTTGCCTGGACACCAAAGACCCTGAAGAAATCATCAAAGCTGTGAAATACATAGCCCCCGTATTTGGTGGCATCAATCTGGAGGATATTTCGGCGCCGCGTTGTTTTGAAATCGAAGAGCGCTTGAAGAAAGAACTGGATATACCTGTTTTTCACGACGATCAACATGGAACAGCGGTGGTGGTCCTTGCCGCTCTAATCAATGCCTTGAAGATCGTCGACAAGAAGATGGGAGATTTGAAGGTAATCGTCACCGGTGTTGGAGCAGCTGGTGTCGCGTGCTCTAAGATCCTGATGAGCGCTGGCGTTCGCAATATTATTGGATTCGATCGAAGCGGCGCCATCTACAAGGGCCGCAAAGAAATGAACTTTATGAAGGAATGGTTTGCTGAGCACACCAATCCGAACAACTTCCAGGGCACCGTGAAAGATGCGCTAGAAGGGGCCGACGTTTTTCTCGGTTTGTCCGGACCGGGTCCCATTCAAGCAATCGACCTCAAGAGGATGGCTCGCGATCCAATTGTCTTCGCCATGGCCAATCCAACCCCGGAGGTAATGCCTGAAGATGCAGCGCCATACGTGCGAATCATGGCCACAGGACGGTCGGATTATCCAAACCAAATCAATAATGTTCTGTGCTTTCCAGGCATCTTTAGAGGCGCTCTGGACTGTCATGCCACTGACATTAATGAAGAAATGAAGTTGGCGGCAGCCTATGCCATCGCCTCGGTCGTTTCAGCCGACGAGCTGAACGAGGATTACATCATTCCAGGCGTGTTTAATCCCAAGGTGGTTGAGTTGGTGGCTAAGGCGGTCGTCGAAGCGGCTAAGAAAACCGGAGTGGCTCGGAAACACAAGAAAACTCGAGTGCCTGATGAAATCGATAACGAGCAGTAGAACCTGCTCGACTTATAAGACTTGACGACCGGAGCCGGAATGCTAAGCTGACTATAAGCACTGCTCATTTGGAGGTTCGAATTCGATGAAAAGCCTGGACCAGAAACGCAAAGAGAACGAAGCAGCTGCATATCGCCGCGAAGAAGAGCATCGCGCCGAACGCCGAATGATCGAAGCGAAAGAGCGAGAACGGGCGAAGAAAGACCTGGACCGCAAACGTTATGACGAGATGGCTATGGCTAAGCATCGCGAAAAGCAAATAGCCGAAATCAAAATAGCCGAAGCAAAGCAAGATGCGTGGGTCAAAGAGCTAGAAAACAAAAAGACGCAGGCTGACCAACAGCAACTAGCTCAACACGCTCAACAAAATAAATTACAACCACAACCATTACCTCCTCAGCCTCAGCCTCAGACGCTTCCACAACCTCAGCAACAGAAACAGCAGCCGCCCCAGCAGGAATAGCTCCAGCGCATATTCTGCAACGGGTTATAAACTGTCGCCGTTTTTCTCTTCTTCGTCAAGAGCGGCTTGTGGCACTTCGCCGGCAACAATTTGCCTGCGCTGACGATGGCGATTGAGAACCTCAGCGAAGAAAACAGCCATGAGTATTACTGACGCACAGAGCGACAGGTAATAAACTTGTTGATGCACGACCCATGCGGCAAGCAGTCCGAGACCTGCCGTAATGCCGTAAATCAAATAAGCGACTTTCTTTTGAGATAGTCCAGCGTTTAACAAACGATGATGAATATGGCCGGCATCTGGTTCAAACGGAGAAACTCCCTTGGCGACGCGTCTGACGATTGCCCAAGACGTATCGAGGATCGGAAAGAAAAATATTAAAAAGGCGAGCATAAAAGTCGGCACGATTAGTGTAGCGGTGGTGGCACCTTTGATCACACCTGTGATCGACAATGCGGCCAGGATAAATCCAGTCAAATAGGCGCCTGAATCTCCTAAAAATATCCGAGCCGGATTAAAATTCCACCTCAAAAAACCTAGCAAAGCTCCTGCCAGAACAGCTGCCACCAAAGCTGCGTATTGTCTATCAATAGTTGGTGCAAGAGCGACACTCCAGATTGTTAGTGCGGAAATAGCGGAGACACCAGCGGCTAAGCCATCCATTCCGTCGATCAAATTGACGGCATTTGCGATGCCCACTAACCACAGCACTGTAACGAAGATACCCAATGCAAAACCAAGTTCTATACTGTGTGTCATCGGTGGCAAATGCAGTAGCGTGGCGAAATAGTCTGGGATAGGAATGGCTTTGATGCGTACACCCATTGAGTAAGCGGCGCAAGCGGCAAGAATCTGCACGACTAATTTAGTCTTCGCAGGTATGCCGCCCAAGTCATCCATTAAACCAAGAACGAAGATGACCGTGCCACCAACCGCGATGCCGATGAATCCACCTTCACTGCCTCTCGCCGTGTGTGGCAAACGCCCGCAGATCAGAATCAACGCAATAATGGAGACCATAACCGCGATGTAAATAGCTACGCCTCCGAGGCGTGGTGTCGCCACTTTGTGTATTCGTCTTGCTTCACCGGGCTCGTCAACCAAACGGAGCCGCACTGCCCGCGCTCTAATTTCTGGCGTCAACCACCAACTAATTGCCAGCGCGATCAAAAAACCTGGTATTTGAGTCAGGCTCAAATCCTGTTTCGAGACAAAAAATGCCCAAGCAATTGCAACAATGACCATCGCCCACTGAACAATTCGAGTCGGGCGATTGGAACGCGTTGGTATTCGCGTTTCTGGTGCCGTTGGTTCAGAGTGAGGAGCGATCACGATCAGTTCCTTGCCCAATTAAAGGCTATCTAACGCCAGCGAATCGTTCTTTGTAGAGTGGGTGCTGCTTGCAGAGCTCGGCCACTGACTTCAACACTTTCTGGTGCACAGCGTCGTCGTCAGGGTTCTTCAGTTTGTCCACAATGCATTCGGCAATTTTTTCCATCTCCGGTTCTTTCATTCCGCGAGTTGTCACAGCTGGCGTACCAATTCTGATGCCGCTTGTGACCATAGGTTTTTCTGGATCATTGGGAATCGTGTTCTTATTAGTTGTGATGTGCACGGTATCAAGCAATGCAGAAGCCTTTTTACCAGTAATTTTGAACGGTCGCAAATCCGCTGTCATCAGATGGTTATCAGTTCCGCCGGAAACGATATTGAGACCGTTTTCTTTCAATGCGCCTGCGAGTGCCCGCGCATTGGCAATAACTTGCTTCTGGTATTCTTTGAACGAAGGTTGTAGAGCTTCGTGGAAACAGACAGCCTTGGCTGCGATTACATGTTCAAGCGGACCACCCTGGATGCCTGGAAAGACGGCTTTGTCGATCGCGGAAGCAAATTCTTCTTGACACATTGTCACGCCACCACGAGGACCGCGCAATGTTTTGTGTGTCGTTGTGGTGACAAAATGCGCATGCGGGAATGCGTTCGGATGCAAACCAGTAACGATCAAGCCGGCTATGTGAGCCACATCTGCCATCAAATAAGCGCCAACGCTGTCGGCGATTTCTCGAAACTTGGCGAAGTCGATAACGCGAGAATAATTGCTTGCGCCGCAGATCAACATCTTCGGTTTAAATTCTTTGACGAGCCTGGCCACTTCATCGTAGTCGATCAATCCGGTTTCGGGATTGACGCCGTAAAAAGCAGATTCGAACCATTTACCAGACATGGCAACTGGCCAACCGTGTGTTAGATGCCCACCATGATCGAGCGCCATACCCATGACTTTGTCGCCGGGTGTGAGCATGGCGAAGAATACGGCCATGTTGGCTTGAGCACCACTGTGAGGTTGAACGTTGGCATGAGGTGCATCAAATAACTGCTTGATTCTATCTATTGCCAAGCGCTCAACGACATCGATAAACTCGTTGCCGCCGTAATAGCGCTTACCTGGCAGACCCTCAGAGTACTTGTTGGTGAGCACTGAGCCTTGTGCTTCGAGAACTGCTTCACTGACAAAATTCTCGCTGGCGATTAGCTCAATTCCATTCTGTTGCCGATCTAGCTCAAGGGCAATTTGCTTATAAAGCTCTGGATCACAATCTTTTAGACCAGACACTGAGATCACCTCCAAAGAATCACACGGTCGCCGTGCTTCTGCACTCTACTATTTTAGCCGCTCTCAAGCGGTACTTCCACCGTTCTTGAAAACGTCAATTATTGCACGTAGAGGCTAAGACGAGCCTACCACGGCGCACCGCAGCGTTATAATTTACCAATCAATTCAAGAGACTTCATCTTTTTTCCAGCTCTATATTCGATATAGCTCTGTATAATCCGCCTCGCTGCCTGGTTTGCGCGGAGAATAACTGCTGAATTGTCGTTACTGTCTTCGGTTCGCAGCGTTTCGCCAGCGGCTAGAATGAGCCTTTTCCAAACAAGCGGTGTAATGTGCACCGAATCTTTTGAGTAAAAAGATGATCGAGGCACCCCATTCGTGCCGCTGCTCTCAGCCACTCTAGCCCGCTGCTCTAGCGTCGAACATTTGTTGCAGACAATACCACCTGATTCAAAATGAAACATAGCAATCCGATATTCAGTTAGTACATCTCTGCATACAACACAACAGTCCAGCTCAGGCTGATATCCCAGCCACTGCAAAAGTTTGAGCTCGAAGATCAGACAAAGTGTGCCAGAATCGACCCCGCCTTGTCCTTGTGCTCTTAAGCTGTCGCACAGGAAATCGAAATAGGCAGCGCTCTCATCCAAGAGACCCAGTCCAAAGTGATGTGTCAATTCGGCGTAGTAAAGGCAGTAAGACAAGCGGCTCAAGTCTTTGCGCACGTTGGGAAAAGTTTCGATATTTTCGGCTTGGGAGATGATTTCGAAAGTTTTTCCCGTCGCTAAAAGAAGCCGATTTACGTTCAAAACATCAGCCCGTCCGGCGATCTTCGAACCTGGTTTGCGTGCGCCTTTGGCTACAGCTCGAACGATGCCGCGCTCAGCTGAGAACAGCGTCAAAACTTTATCGGTTTCACCTAATGGAAACGAACCGACGTTCACTGCATGCACTGTATAAGTCGGCATTCAACTACCGGGGCATCAAAATTATTTAGACACTTCCAAGGGTATCATAAACCAGAAGGTAGAGCCGCTTCCTGCCTTGCTTTCAACGCCGATCTCACCTTTCATCAAAGTGACCAGCTTCCGGCAAATAGAAAGTCCCAGCCCCGTTCCCCCAAATCTACGTGTGATTGTGCCATCTGCTTGGGTAAACGGTTCAAACAATTTTGGTAAGACTTCTTCGCTGATCCCGATACCTGGATCGGTAACGTTGAATCGCAACGAAATCCATTCCCCGCTGCGCGCTTGCTCGGAGACACTGACTTTGATGTCACCACATTCAGTGAACTTAACAGCGTTACTCAATATATTCACAAAGATTTGACGGATTTTCTTTTCATCGCCAATGAATAAATCGGGTAAGTTTTTTTCTACGTCCATAGTGAGTGTCAGCTTACTTTTGGTCAGTGCCGAAGACATCGACGATGAGCCGTATTCAAGCAGATCGGCAAGACTAAACGAATTTTTCTGCAGGGTGACATTGTTTGCTTGCAGCTTGGAAAAGTCCAGCAAATCATTAACAATTCCCATCAAAGTATTGGCTGCAATAAAGATGTGGTGAGACATCTCCTTAGCTTCAGCAGGCAATTCCATTTCAGAAAGTAGTTCCGACATGCCCAGAATGCCGCTCATTGGAGTGCGGATTTCGTGACTGATGTTCTGCACGAATTGCGACTTCAACGCCGATGCGCGCAGCGCCTCGTCTCGCGCGAACTCCAGAGCCTCAGTACGCTCTAATACGCTTGTCTCAAGCAGCAACTTGACCTGTTCGCTTGCTTGCCTTTGATCTTCGATATCAGTGCTGGTGCCAAACCAATTAGTGATTTCTCCGGATGAGCTTTTTAAAGGCATGGCTCGCGACAAATGCCATCTATAGGCTCCATCAGATTCTCTTTTCAGGCGATGAGCAATTTCATACACCTTGCCAGTCTGAACCGAGAGCTGCCAGGTGTCTCTTGTGCTCTCGACATCTTCGGCGTGAACAGCTTCTGTCCACTGGAGATTGCGTGTCTGATCGTAATTCAGTCCAGTATATTCATACCAGCGCTTGTTGACATACTGCCACATCCCTTTCTCATCAGAAGTCCACACCATCTGAGGAATCGCTTCAGCGAGAACACGCAACTGATTATCTGGTGCATTGAGTTGCAACGTCGTTTCGTTTGTATCGGGAATTGGCGCCATGGATGATTCTGAAAGCTTTGTCAACTCTCGTCAGCATAACATCGACACGCCCCGAAAACGGAGCGCGCACAGATAAGAAATCCTCCAAATAGCCAGTTCCCTAGGAGGGCTTGCCGGTTTTTTCCTTGATCAATGATGGCCAATCCGTATGCATGAAGCCCAATTCAGGTTTGTCGGTGCGTTCATAGGTGTGAGCACCGAAGAAGTCGCGCTGCGCTTGTGTTAAGTTTTGCGGCAGATTAGCGCTTCTGTAACTGTCGAAGTAAGCGAGACTAGCGCTTAGGGCTGGCACGGGGATGCCCGCGTTCACAGCTGTTGTCATTGCGAACCGCCAGTTGTTCTGATGTTCAACAATCCATGAGCTGAATTCGGGATCTACGAGCAGGTTCTTAACATCGCCTTGTCGTTGGAATGCCTGTTTGATTTGCTCAAGCAATTTGGCTCGGATAATACATCCGCCCTTCCAAATTCGTGCACATTCCGAGAGATCTACACCCCATTTGTACTCATCAGAGCCAGCGCGGATCAGCGCCATTCCCTGCGCATAGCTGCAAACTTTACTTGCATACAAGGCATCGTGCAAAGCGGCAAGCACCTTTTTGGAATCGCTGGGATTAATCGATGCATCGCTTGGACCGCTCAGTTTCTTGGCCGCGATCACCCGTTCGTCTTTCAACGCAGACATCATTCTCCCGGTCAGGGCGGCGTCAATCGTCGGAATGGCGATACCAAGGTCCAGAGCAATTTCGCCGGTCCATTTGCCAGTGCCCTTCTGTCCAGCTTTGTCGACAATCAAATCAACTAAGAATTTGCCTGTGTCAGGGTCAGTGACAGACAAGATCTTGGCCGTAATTTCGATTAAGAATGAATCAAGAATGCCCTTGTTCCATTCCTCAAAGATATCGCTGATTTGATTCGACTTGAGCCCTAGTCCGCGTTTCATCACATCATAGACTTCGGCGATCAACTGCATGTCACCGTATTCGATACCGTTGTGAACCATCTTGACGAAATGCCCAGCCCCATCCGGTCCCAAGTAAGTAACACACGGTCCGTCATCGACCTTGGCAGCGATTGCCTCCCAGATCGGTCGGATTTGCTCGTAGGCATCCTTGTTGCCACCAGGCATCAAAGATGGTCCCCAGAGCGCTCCCTCTTCGCCTCCTGATACTCCTGAGCCGATCAAGCGAATGCCCTTGGCGGCCAGGTCTTTTTCGCGGCGGATCGTATCAGTAAAATGTGAGTTGCCACCGTCTATGATGATGTCGTCTTTTTCAAGATAAGGCAGCAGTTTTTCAATTGTTGCATCAACCGGGGCGCCAGCCTTGACTAGCAGAATTATTTTGCGTGGACGTTCAAGCGATTCGACGAACGATTTGTCATCATGGTAGCCAAATACTTGCTTGCCTTTGCCGCGCGCGTTTATAAACTCGTCAACTCGCTCCACCGTTCGGTTGTAGATTGAAATCGGAAAACCATTTCGCTCTATGTTCAGAGCCAGGTTTTCACCCATTACACCAAGTCCAATCAAACCAATCTTAGCCTTATCCGCCATTACCAAACCTCCCTTCCAAAAAACCCTGATGCCTGTGTGTTATGCCTGTGCGTTAAGCAATTTGACCGCAGCTCGATCCACGTACCAATGCAAGTTGCCGGAACATGGTTTGATCAATTGCGATGGAAACTGCTTCTCTGGCTGCTCCAATACTTCCTGCAAAATTTGTGCTTTCAAATCCCCTGAAACCAAAAAGATGACTTCCTGTCCTGCATTGATCAAAGGAAGCGTCATTGTCAGTCTATTGCTGCCAAATTTTTCAACATAATTGGCGACGTACAAGCGATGCATTTCTTTCAGTGCCTTTGTCTCAGGAAATAGCGAGGCTGTGTGCCCATCCGGACCCAGTCCGAGCAAAATCAAATCAAAGCTTGGCACTTCTTCGCTTGGAGAGACAAAAACACGCCGAATTTCTTGATCGTAAAGCAACGCCGCCGCTTCAGGATCCTCTGCCTGTCCCATTGTCTTAAAGATGTTGGATTCCGGAATAGCGACTTTGGATAGAAGTGCTTCGTCGAGCATTTTGAAATTGCTGTCTGGATGATCGTGCGGAACGCAGCGCTCGTCGCCAAGAAAAACTATGACGTGATCCCACTTAATTCCACCTGCATATGGGGGCTGGGCAAGCCGTTCATACAATGCTTTCGGCGTGCTTCCACCGGACAACGAGACAATGAAACGACCATTTTCTTTTATGGCGGCGTGAGCTAGATCTGAAAAAGTTTGAGCGATCTTCTCGACCAGCTGCTCTGCTGTTTCCGAAATATTCAACTTACCAATCACTCGGCTTGAGTTAATCATAATAGGCAATCCTCACTACATGGCAATTTGGTCAGCAATAACGGCTGCCATCCGGAACGCACTCTCCAACGTGCTGTCTCGATCAATGGTTTCAAGTTCCAGATCAATTAAGCGTGCTTCGGTGGCTTGATTCACCTTGAATCTGAAGTCGTTGGGCGGTGACTGGACTGAACGGTCGCTAGGTGCTTTGGCAAACATTTGGACGCCAGGAGCGCCGGGTATTTGCTGCAAGACGACAGAAGGCAGTGCCGGGTCGCCAAAAGTCACTTCCAAAGAACAGATGTTGCCTATGTAACTTGCATCACATTCCAGTCCAGACACGTTTATCTGCACTTCTTTTTTTCCAGCCGCAAAAGTGACGACAAAGTTTCCTGGTTTCGTTTTGGAAGTATTTTTAAACTGCCAACCGAGACGATTAGCCAACCAACCGATGTAGAGCAGACTTTGATTGATGCTACCGGTTCGTTCTAGTTTGTCGGCAGCATATCGGATGTCAACGGTATGCACATCACTAAGGGCTGACACTGAAAGATGTCCGTGCTGCTGATCGAATGACAGGGCGAGAGCTTCTCGCCAGAGCAGACAACGGCGCCAATTCAAGTCTGAAACTACTATCTGGGCGCCATGTTTCTCTTCGAGATAGGCACCGATTATGTGAATCACGTCTGCGAAGAAATTTGCCGATCCCTCGTCCTTAGCCGAATCCACAATCAACTCATCCACATAAGGCAGGAACGGCTTAACGTTCGCGAAATTAACTTTCTTGGCGCGCCACCATAAAAAAACAGGCAGGTCCGAAATCACCAGCGGTAATACCACACTAGCCAATTCGTTGGGACCGTTTCCTTCGCTACGCACCGTTATCTGTTCGCAACAAATTTGTTTACCAGATTTAGAGTCAGTAATGTGGCAGCGAGCCGATACCCACGCCTCAAGCGATGGCGTTGACGATTGACGAGAGATCGCCAGGATGGCGCGGCACGGATGCCGAGTCGTTATGTCATCGAGCACATCACCAGCCACAGTCTCTGCATCTGAGTCTTCGCTGTAAAGGATCAGGTTCATGGCACAAGCTCTTGTGACTGAACCGCCTTCTTCGCCAGATTCAGAGGCAGACTGCCACAGAGCATTCAACTCTTTTTCGATTCGGGCAATATCGACCTGGGCAAGTTTGCCTGACAAAAAAGCCTCTGTGCCTTCTTGTTTTTTTCCCTTGCTCAGTTGCTGCATACCGGTCATAGACGCCTCCATGAATGTCCGGTCGAGCCAATCAGATCATCACTTGCAGAAGGACCCCACGACCCAGCCGCATAGTTAGGGAAGTTTGTTGTCTTGGTCTTGTCGGACCAGGCTCGTAAAACGGGATCGATGAACTTCCAGCACACTTCCACCTGATCGGTGCGAGAAAAGAGCGATGGATCACCCATCAAACAGTCATGAATCAGTCTTTCATACGCTGTAGCGCTTCTTACACCGAAGGCGGTGCCATACTTAAAGTCCATATTCAAGTGCCTGAGTTGATTTGTTTGCCCCGGTTGTTTAGTGGCAAACTTGAGGGAAATTCCCTCCTCTGGCTGGATCTGCAGGACAAGCACGTTCGGGCTCAATCCCTCAGTTTTTCCATCCGACACGGTGTCCAGTGCTTCAGAGAAAAGCCGATGTGGTGCACTCTTGAAGTGGATAGCGATTTCGGTTATGGATTTTGCCAGGCGCTTACCAGAACGAATGTAGAATGGCACCCCCGCCCAGCGCCAGTTATCGATAAACAACTTAAGCGCGGTAAAGGTTTCAACGTTTGAATCATTAGCGACGCCTTCTTCCTGGCGATATCCAGGCACCGATTGACCGAGAATATAGCCTTTACCATATTGGCCGCGAACGGCGTATTGATCCACTTCGCCAGGTTCAATTGGTCTGAGACATTTAAGTACTTTCGCCTTCTCATCACGAGTTGCTTCAGGGTCTAACGAAATCGGCGGTTCCATGCCAACCAGAGAAACTAACTGCAGCAAATGATTCTGTACCATGTCGCGCAAATTACCCGCTTCTTCGTAGTAGGAGCCGCGACCCTCAACGCTCAGCGTTTCAGCGTTGGTGATTTGCACATGATCGACATGCTTTTGATTCCACAAAGGTTCAAAAATGCCATTGGCAAAACGTAAAACCATGATGTTTTGCACAGTCTCTTTGCCGAGATAATGGTCAATACGGTAAACCTGATGTTCGTTGAAGACTTCGTGAATCTCTTCATCTAAAGAGATTGCCGATTGCAGGTCATGACCGAAAGGCTTTTCAACAATGATCCGCGGCCATGGTGTTTGATTGGGTTTAGCCTTCACTGCCAGACCAGAACTCGCCAATCCTTTGACGATTGGTGTGTAGAGGCTTGGTGCCGTGGATAAGTAAAAAATGTGATTTCCTTGCGTGGCGTGCTCTTCTTTAAGCTGCTGCAGTCGATCCGACAACTGCACAAAGCCTTCAGCCTTAGTCACGTCCGAAGCGAGGTAGTGCAAACTTTTGGCGAATTCGTTCCAGGAATCTTCTTGGAAGTTGATGTCAGACGCATATTTCTGCACTGAATCTTTCATCACGGTGCGGAATTCATCGTCGGTCATTTTGGTTCGGGACAAGCCCAGCAGGGCAAAGTCCTTCGCAAGCAGGTCTTCTAAATACAGCGCGTAAAGCGCGGGCAAGAGCTTGCGCTTGGTTAAATCACCGTGCGCTCCCAGAATCACCATAGCGAAGGGGCTGGCACGCTTTTCGAGGCGCATGCCTTCAAGCAATGGATTCTTAGCCAACGAACTTTCCGTCGTCACCATAGTAGACCTCTTTATGCTATCGACTTTCATAGTCTTGGATATCAAAGACTACTATGTTTTGGCGGATCCAGTGTTCACAAGAGGCCATTGTAAGAACCATTCGACGCGATTTAATCCCGATCCAAAAAATCAACCGTCAACGGTTTAAATTCGAGCGCTACACTGTCGCGCCTGAAAACTGAGCATAGGCGTGGGCTTTGGGTTCGCTTTGACGGCAATCCGGACGTTGACAAGCATTTCAAAAAAAGTAAGTCGGTCAGGAAGATTCAAAAGAAAGGACCTGGCTCGAACGATCATGTCCGGACAGGTCCTCAATGCTGTAGTAATACCTCTAACGGTGGTTAGAGGCACCAGAACTTATCTAGTTGATGCGACAAGGGATTTGCTTTTACGAGCGAAGCGCAAGCATGTGCCTTTGTGCATTACTTCGTGGTTGCTATTGTCACTCTTCACAATAAACTGCGGATCTTTTTCAGAGGCATGCCGCACATAACCTTTGAAACTTAATTCCGTTGTTACCTTTTTTGTGATCGTTCCGGTAAGGTAACCCGTTTCCGAGTTCCATTCGACGCGATCGCCCACCTTGAAAGCTTGAGACATAATCCATCACCTCCAACTGCCGATTCGATTGGGACAACTCTACTAATAAAGACGAATACTAGAAGGATCAGTTCCGTAGAAAATAACCTTCACCACACGCAAGTGATGGTAGCACATTTGGTATCGCTTTGCCACCATGGCAAGTGCCTTATTCTGGAAATCTTTCGTCGCTTTGTACGTTAATAACGTGCACACCACGTCCGTTCAAGAAATCCAAAATGTCTTGGGCGTGTGTTCCCATCGGCCACAAAGGCACCTCCATATCAGCGTATGGAGCATGAAAGATCAAACTTGAAGAGTCGCAATAGGGGTAATATTCAGCGAATTTGACGTCGTCAAGTAATACCATTTGGGTTCTACTGGTGTGTTTTAAACGATCAGATATTTCGAGCACCGCTTCCACATCGGTAAGTTCGAAAGTATAGGTTTTGAAAGAATCACAAACGAGTGTATACGTCATCCATGTGAGAAATCCGGCAAAGCCAAATGTCGAACAGAACAAGACAAACGCCCAAATTAAATTGTTGGCTAATAAGAAAGCGGACACACCAGCCCAGAGACAGACGAAAATCCAGCCAATGCACAATCCGCTCACCAGCGGAACCAGACCCCTACGCTTGATGTAAGGTCCTGACACGACACGCATACTGACGCTAGGACAGGTTGCTACCAAGGGCTTATTCCCCCGCTTTATACCTGTTTCCAGTATTGCACGTAGTCAACAAATTGGGTTGCCCGTTAATTCCCGAAAAGCAGAAGCACCAAGGTGAACGTGCCGCTGTTCCACAATCCATGTGCCACCATGCTCGGCAGTATACTTTTCGTGCGCTCAACGATAAAGCCGAAGAGAAATCCTAATCCGAACAACGGCAAGAATCCACCAGCATCCATATGCACGCCCGCGAAAAGCAACGAGCTCAGTAGCAGCGAAGGAAAAACGCCCCAGTACTTGCGGAAACTAGTGTACAGAAAGCCTCTAAAGAGGGTTTCTTCGCAGATTGGCGCCAGCACCCCAAGCGTGAAATAGAACATTAGGATGGAGGGGATATCCGCAGACCGAGCCGCTTCCATCACCAGAGCAATGACGGGATTCGAGGAACCTTGTGAGTTCATAAACTTTAGGGCGATCAGATAGCAAGTCAACACAACAGGAACCGCGGCAAACCAAGTTAGCCAGCCGGCCAAGACGAGCCGACCGGGACCAAGTTTTCCTACCCGAGCCCGCATTTTAACGGTGTCCAAAAATTTCAAACCGTGCGGCTTTACGGCAATCAAATAGATGTAGAGAATGCCGGGACCGTTACTAGCCAAATACAGCACAGCAGTCGTACACGCCGCCAATAGCACCCCTTTGTTCATCAGCTCGCTGATTTTGACACCGCTCTGCAGAAGCGAGCTGAGCAATACTTGAGTCACCATCCATGCCATAAACACGCCGTAAATAGTTCTAAATCCAAATGGGAACGGCGAGGCAATTAAAGCCCGTTGTTCTTCGTTTGTCACAGTTCTGGGCAGAAAAAACAATTGCACCAGAATCACGATTATTCCGACCAAGAACGAAACCAGCATCACACAGCCCACGACAACAAGCTTCGAGATCAAGCGCAAACCCGTTTCATCCATCTGCGCTTGCAGTTTCTCAAGTTCCGCTTTATTGCCAGTTTTTTTGTACAAGTCAACAAGGGCGGTATCACGATACCAACCGCGCGGTAATATCGTCTTGAAGGTCTCTTCTGCCTCCGCCACTTCATCTGGAGTTGGTTTAGGACGGCCAGATCCATAAAGTAGAAAAAGCGCCTTGTGCAACTTATGAGCATTCGGCGTATCGATGTGCGAGAGTCGCTCAATTGACACGCTGTTTGGATCGCCTAGATCATGCGTCACTAAAGCATATTTGGCTTCCATAATCCCAGCCGTAGGATTGCGTTGCACAACGCCGCCGAGAATCCTCTGAGACTCTCGCTTCAACGCCTCAATTTGCTTTTCGGCAGTTTGCGGCGCATTCGGCACAGGAAGGTTTATCGACTGCGGGCGACGATCGATAATCTTCGGACTGAAAAACACATGTGAAGTGGATTCGAGAGCCTGAGCCATCTTCAAGGAAAGTTCGGCCTTATCCGCGTCTATAACAGGCGTTATCGAGGATTTAGAAACTTTGCCGATGTCCAGCGCTTGATATAAGTGGATCCCGACGTAAATGGTCGCCAAAATTAGAAGTGCATCGACAATTCGAGGCTTAATCTTTTCGTTTTTGACCAACAAAACGCCGGCGATCAGTGCAGCAAAACCGGCCATCCAGAAATAAACTTGATTCACCAATTCAACCCGGCTCCCAAAACCAACCTGCGGACGTGCGACGATCGGTCGCCCATCACGCCAGCGGCTAAGTATAGCTGCATGACAGCCTGGATGTGACATGGAGACGGCTGGACGTTATCCGAGGATAGCCTATGCAGCAAAGCTGCCCGACTTAATGCCACGGCTGGAGGTTACTCGCCGCCGCCGCCATCTGCGCCAAAGAAGCTGTTGCCGAATTCGCCAAGTTCGCCGAACCCGCTGAACTCGCCGTAATCCCCAAATCCTTCCAGTCCACCGAACTCTGTGCCAGTATCGTGTAAAAAGTCCGTGTCATTCTCTTGGAAGTAGCCTGGGTCGCGTTTAGGCACCTGGTCTTGGTAGTAACCCCAGGGGAAACCTTTAGCCAGTTGCTTGCGCATCATGAACCGAGGCAGCTTGATAAAACCAAGCCCCATCATCACAAGACCGATGAAGGTTATCTCGAAGAGGATAATTCGACCCCAATTCAATTGAGACAAGGTCTCGGCCATGACAATGCTCCAACAAAAGGTTGACTCTGCGCCAACACCTTATTCAGGCATTATCGAACAGTATCAAACTGCTAGACCACCCGAAGTGCGCCTGTTGCCGCAATCGTAGTGCCAGTCGAGAATTAAGTCAATGTGATCAGTGGGAGGATTACTCAACTTCCGTTAGCAGAGCGACCTTTTGGGGTCCAACGGTGCTAATGGACATGCGAGGTCCCTGGGTTCTCTTGAAGGTATCCACGTATCGTCTTAGGGCTTCCCGAACTAAATCAGAGCGCGTACGATGCTCAGTTTGAGCGACAAAATCGATCTGTTCGAGCAGACCAGGAGGTAAGGCCACTAGTACTTTCTTAGGCATGCATGATCCTTCAAATTTCAAGGCAGAGAATATAAATGTTTACGAAGAAGTTTGGCGCATAGACGTTCGCAAGAACACCGACTATGCTGGCCGCAAGGCGATTTGATGAACTTACAATTTACACTCAAGCCACCGCTTTTTAAAGGGCCTAGAAGCCCATAACAACAAGATCAGTTCGAAACTAATATAAAAGGTTTCTTGGAATGACGAAAAATGCCAGTTGCTGAAATCCAGATATCATGCGGGTTCCCGAAAGGTCACAACTGTATAGCCTTTAGACTACTCGCTGAACAGATTTTGTCCTTTCGATATGCGATGTCGTTGAAAACACGTATTTATGCGGCTAACCTGCTACCACGAGCGAACGAATTTTTATGAACGATCACCGTCAAACAGCTTCAAAATTATTGACAGCGAACGTAAAGGCGGGTGGTTGTGCGGCCAAAATCAGTTCGGCTGAGTTGCACCAAATACTGACAAACCTTCCTGTTACTACATCGCCTAACTTGTTGACCGGAATGGAAAATTTTGAAGATGCCGCTGTCTACAAGATTTCAGAAGAACTTGCCATCATTCAGACGATCGACTTCTTCCCACCTGTAGTAGATGATCCTTTCCTATATGGAATGATCGCAGCGGCCAATGCACTCTCTGATGTGTATGCGATGGGAGGTACTCCAATACTCGCATTGAATGTATTGTGTTTTCCGACATGCGATTTCCCAATTGACGTAGTACGAGAGATTGTCAGAGGTGGCGCCACGCAGGTCCAGGCTTCTGGAGCCATTCTTGCGGGCGGGCACTCAATCCAAAGCCAAGAGCCAATATATGGCTTATCGGTAACGGGCACTGTACATCCTTCCAGAGTGCTCACCAACAGTGGTGCGAAGGCTGATGACAGGATTGTGCTCTGTAAACCAATCGGCACGGGCGTGGCATTGCTAGGTATGAAGGCCAATCTCTTATCGCAGAGCGCCGACACAGAGCTGCTGAAAAGTCTAACCACTCTAAACAACACAGCCCTGGCGATCGGAAGCAAATACAGGCTTAACGCCGCTACTGATGTGACCGGTTTTGGACTGATCGGTCACATTCATGAAATGGCGAAGGGTAGCCATTTAAGCGCGGAGCTCTGGTCTGACCACGTTCCTCTCCTTCCTGAAGTGCTGGCATTAGCAGAACAGGGTTTCGTGCCCGCCGGTGCATATGGCAACAGAAAATCGTATGAGCAATTCTCTACCTATATAAATGATGTTGATCTAGCGATCACTGATTTACTTTTTGATCCGCAAACCTCAGGCGGATTGCTTTTTGCAATTTCATCTGAAGAATCGGAACAACTCGTAAAGGAATTAGTGACAGCAGGGATGCAAGCAGCTTGTATAGGCAAATTCAAGGTAGGCGGTGTAGGAAACGTCGAGGTGTCGAACGATGAGCGCAGATAGTAAGGTGAACGCTACGGAGCGGAAAATTGATCTCAGGGGATTGATTTGTCCAGAGCCTGTTTTACGAACAAAAAAACTTTTGGATGATGCGACAGTTGAAAAAGTTGAAGCGCTTGTTGATGGCGAAATCAATGTCAATAATTTGGATCGGCTGGCAAGATCATTGAAGATGCAATTCGCAAGTGCACCACAAGATGACAATTTTGTGGTCACGATCGAACGCAAAAACTCGGACGTGAAAAATCATGCTCATGTGCAGACGTCGACTTTAAAAGACAAGACAGCCCCTCAAGAGAAAGTCGGAAATGTTGTCTTTCTTGGCAAGGACAAATTCGGTGAAGGCGATTCTGAATTTAGCACCACTTTGATCAATTTGTTCTTGCAAACAATGTTTGAATCAGGACAACGACCAAGAGCAATTTTGATGGCAAATACCGGTGTGCGTTTGATGGCACCTGAATCAACTGCTTTGAAAGTATTGAATGATTTCAAGGATGCAGGCTGCGAGGTGCTAGTTTGCGGGCTCTGCGTTGAGTTTTATGGATTGAAAGGAAAAATCCCTGTCGCGCAAATAATAAACATGTTCGCCATCTGCGAATATATGTTTGCTGCAGACAAAGTAATTTCGCCGTGATCGTAGACGCGCTATCCTCGGACGCAGGATGCGTGCGCTCCATTTCGGGATCGCGATCCGTCGAGTGTGATTAGTACGATTGCAATTTAATCGGCGCTGAAAAGGTCGCTTTCGAACAGACGAAAGAAAATGTAGACAGACGCAACTGAGCCGAGCACTAGACCAATAGTTAGCCAGGTAGTGAAGCTGTGCAAAAGTCCATTTATAGTTTGGACAAAGAAGAAATGCATGAGCCCGCCAAAGCTTAGATTCCGCAGCAAGTGTAACAATAAGTTGTGTTAAATGAAACATGGCGTCCTCATTAAACTTGGGGGGTCACGAATTGAGGCGACGATAAAATGCAGTTAAGCATCTATTGCCGGTTTATCTAAGCGCTGGCGGTTCTTTATGCAAAAGCCAGCGGTAGTTTAGCCAAAAGCTAGGGTGGTTTAGCAAGTCCTTATCCAACGGCTGGCGGCACTTTATCCAACAGCTGGCGCACCTCTTGCTGTGTTGGCAAAGAACCGACTGCGCTTAAATGTCTCGTGGCTAAAGCACCAACAGCATTGGCGAATGCAATGATCTCGAGCCAATCTTTTGGCGACAATGAGGATAGAGATTTGGCAGTAACTTGTCGCTTGCTTAGGCAGTGCAAGATGGCAGCTATGTAGGCGTCACCGGCGCCAATTGACGAAACCGACTCGACTGCAAAAGGTGGACTGTAGAGTGTAGTCTCGCTCGTAACGACGCATGAGCCATGCGGTCCAAAAGTGATTAGAAGAGCGGCAGGATGATGCTCTTTCATAAAGGCATCAATCGCTAATCGCAAATCTTCAACAACTGGATCGGATAGAGAAAAATTCGCTTGCTGTAAACGCGAAAGATGATCGGCAATCGAATCTTTGCCAAGTCCGGTCCAATAAAACAGTTCGGACAAATTGATTTTGACAATGTCCGCCAGCATCATAGCCTTTCGAGCGTCATCGATCGATTCATGGCTGTCCGTTGGAAAACCAGCATCGAATGAGACAAGAACAGATTGGGCTTGGGCCATCTCTAGAGCCTTAAGAACAGCAGATTTACGAGGTTCGACAGTGAGCGAAATACCTGTCGCATGAATTGATGCTGCCCTGTTGAAGGCATCATATGTAATGTCATCCTCACAGAGCATGATTGCTGCGTTGGGCTTTGGCCAATTGTAGTAAATAGCCTCGTCATGCGCATCTCGAATGCCATAGCATTGAGCCGTTGGATATCGTGTATCAACGAACAGAAAATCCAAGTCGATGTTTTCGTCAATCAATTTGGCCCGCACCAGGTCAGCATGCAAATCAGTGCCAATCTTCGCAATTAGTCGGGCTGGGCTTCCTAACCGGGAAACCGCAACCGAAACATTAGTGGCATTACCACCCAGAGAGCGATGAAAATCCGTTGCATCCGTGAAATTAAGACCGGTGTCTAGTGAAATCCAATCGACGACGATCTCGCCAATGGTTATAACAACATTGTTCTCCGGTTTCAAAGACGCGCTACCAGACTAGTTCTCTGCATCTTCCTCGGTCCACTTGCTCAGCTCCCAAACTTTCGCGCTAAACAAGAATATCAATTGGCGAAAGAGACTTGTTACACCACAAAAAGCAATCGTGCGGAATTCCAGTTTGGAGTTCCAACTCAATTATGTCTATGTAGGAACGACAACTTGTTTGCTATGTTTTTGATAAATTTCTATGTACAAAGGAAAAGCAAGCTTAATAACAGGAAGCAATGCCAGTGCTCTGTTTACAGGTCCCTTCGAAACAATTTTGCCCGTCAAAATTGCCACAGGCACACTTATTTTGCCCAGCCAAAATTCATGCGCCACGTCTGACTTCATGAACATTTCAACGATTGGCTTGATCGTGCAATCACCGGTGTTCACCTTCATTTCCTTGCCGTCGCTGCAATCAACAGTTATGCGGCCGTCCGGTTCTCTATAGTGAAATTGAACAATCATCTTCGACTGCAACAGTTGAGGACCCATCTCAGGACTCTTACCAATCGCTGACCATAGCTCATCCATGATCTGATCCAACTCTTCACTGTTCGCGTAAACCGGCATTAATAAGCCCTCTCGTAAATCCCAATAATATCTTGCGCCGAGCTTTCCTTCGGATTGAACATTATTGCAGGATCTGTACTGGCCAAAAAGGCCAGTTCGTCCAGTTGAGCTCTGTTTAGAACCGGAATTCCGCAGTCTCGCAAGCGACTCGGCAATCCAACTTTTGCTGAAATCTCCTCCACAGACTTGATTAGCGCTCCAGCAGCTTCGTTGTCATTGGCACTTTTCGAGAATCCCAAATGTCTGCTTATTAAAGCGTAGCGATATGAGATTGCATCCAAATTGAAATTCATACAATGTGGCAGAAGAATGGAATTTGCCAAGCCGTGATGAGTGCCGAAAGTGGCACCAGTAGCGTGTGCCAGGGCATGAACGATGCCAACACCTGAGTTAGTAAAGGCAACACCGGCCATTGCACTGGCGATTAAAGTAGCGGAACGAGCTTCTAAATCGTCACCATGAGTAGTGGCACGCGGAAGATTATCGAACAACATTCTCATTGCTTCCAGACAAAGTGCATCCGTAAAGCTCGAACTGCTGATCACTGCGGAGAATGACTCGATAGCGTGAGTGATCGCATCCAGTCCTGTGGCGGCAGTCAGACGTGGTGGCAGAGAAACGAGCAAAGTTGGGTCAAGGATCGCTTGATCTGGAGCAAGAAAGCGACTACCAAAAAGCAGTTTCTTACCTTCCTTATGATCTTTGACCATCGCCACCATAGAAACCTCGGATCCTGTTCCGGCAGTGGTGGGAATCGCGATGATCGGGCTAAGTCGATCGGCCAGATTGTTCAGCCCTTGATAGTCAAGTAGTTCACCGCCCAGTGATAGACAGATGTTTACGACTTTTGCCGTGTCTAGAACAGAACCACCGCCGATGGCCAGCACGCAATTCGTACCAAACTGGCGCGCCAAATTGGCAGCTTTGTTAACTGTGTCGACATCGGAATCCGACGGCACGTCTGTGAATAAACAGTACGAATTCTCTTCAAAAGCACTCAAAATCGGCTTCAAAATGCCGGTTTTCATCAGTATTTCATCGGTGACGATGAATGTTTTGGTGGCGCCACACTCCTTGGCAACTTCAGCAGCCGTTAAGGACGCACCTTCTCCAAAAGTAACTTTTGTCGGTGAATGGAAAACAAAGGGATTCATGTTGGTTCTCTGCAAGTTGACTTGAAATATCTCTTGCATAGCCTTCAGGTTAGCTTTAAAAGGAGGCTGTGGGCCTTACAAGAATGATTTGTTCAATTAGAACACGAACATGTCGAAGATAACAAATTCTTCATTGGCTTTGCATCCCCGTTAGGATCGCGTTAGAAGCTCGTTAGACGTATTTGTAACTACGTTTCACGTGTTAGATTGGGCAAACTTCCTTGACCGCAGACCTGCATTTCTACTAGTATTGACTGAATTATTGACATCCAGCCGGCGTTTATGGAATTTTCAGCGTACCGCGCGCTTCACAAAACAGTCAGATTGCCGAGATTACCATTACGAGATGATCGAGATCACCGAGCTCACCAGGCGCATCAGAACGAACCCCTTAGGGGCTAGAACAAGGGGACAAAATGGCATTTAAGCCAGGACACACCGCTCAGAAAAGCTTTTATCTCGCTTTAAGTTTGGTCTTAGGCCTGCAATCAACATATTGTTATCAAGCGCTGGCACAGGCGACCGGGCCGACCGGAACCATGCTTTTGCCGATGACACCCAAGTTAGACATTGCCAAACCCAAACCGGCGACACCAAAAGTAGTGCCGACAGAAGCTGGGGATATCACCGAAAGTGAAGAGCTTTTGCCCATGCCGGGCGGCTCGGAGCCGCTAGCTAAAGAAAACGCTGCCTCTGATCCAACAGCTGCAGCCGCCAAACAAGCTTCAGCATCAGCAGCGCCTCCAGATGACAGCGCCGATGCCATCGCTGACGATACTACGCTGAAAGGCACCGTCCAAATAGTTGCCGACGACACAGAATATGACCAGGAAAAGAATACTTTTTTGGGCACGGGTAACGCTGTCGCCATCATCGCGGGACAGAATTCTAAGCTTGAAGCCGACATGATCCTCTACGATCAAAATGATCAGACGATGGATGCACGCGGTAACGTTCGTATTTATAGAAGCGGACAACTGACTACGGGCAGTGCCTTCAAATTCCACGTCACTTCAGATGAATATCTGATCACAAAGCCTGACACTGAAATACAAGGTTCGCTAGTTGTCGCGCGCGTAGCAGAAGGAACCAAGACGGGTCTAACCTTTAAGAACGGCACCATGACCCCGCCGAAGCCTTTTTACATGCAGCGAAACGCGATGTATGGTCCGATCAGTTATCGCGATGAAACCGCGCTAAAAATGCAGCACCCTGACGCCTATCTGAATGGCAAACAGCATTTCGTTTTTAAAGCGAACAAGATTGTTTATGAGCGATATAAAGAAGAGGGCAACCTCACCATGTTTGGTGCAAGGATGCAGTTCGATAAATTCAGTATACCTCTGGGAAAATTGACTGCCACTGTAGGCGGTGAGACCCGAGTGACGATGCCCATCACTCCGTATATAGGCAACAACATGCAATCCGGTGGTATCAACGTTGGACCTAAATTCAACACCGGCATCGGCAAAGACGGTGTATTGTCCTGGTCACCAATGATTCAGTTTGGTGGGAAACAAGTTGGACAAACAGCGGCGACCGACCCTAACAACGGCAAAATTGGTCTGGGCGGTCAAGTCTCATTTACAAACGATAGATTCACCAGCCATATTGCTTATGGCAGCGTCAGCAATTTATTGGTCGCAGATTTTAAAACTAGACTCTACAAAAACATTCGATTGCAGTCAGGCATAAACCGCTACTTGAATGACGGACTTTATGGTTACAGAAGAGCACGGGCTATAGCTGAAGTTGTGGACAATCATTCCCTCAACAAAATTCCATTTGTTCAAAACGTAAACTTCCGGACAGCGGCTGGCATAGCACAAGACAATCCACAGCTAATCAACCAAAGTGGCACAGCTTACGCCCAACTATTCGGTTCAGCGGCGCAAACAAAGACAGTAATGACTACAGCACTGAGAGTGTCCGAGCAAGTGACAGCGACGACGCATCCTCTCTTTGTCGTAGGAGATGATAGGTATGGTTTGAAGTCTTACATCTATGGTGGCACAGGCGTGAGCGGCTACTCGACGGGCAATGCCCGCCTGATGACTCAAGCAGGACCTGTATTGGACGCGCACTTAAACAAAGTGCGATTGCAAGGTGGATATACACAATCTGCTGTTAAGGGATCGTCTCCGTTTGTCTTTGACCAATTTATTCAGGGCTCCAGATCGACTTATATTGCCGGCGACGTTAAAGCGAGTAAATTTGTCACTGTCGGCGGTTTGGTTGGCTACAACCTCGACGCAAAAATGTCATACGCAAAGACACTCACAGCAGCGATTGGACCGGACGATTGCAAACTGATTTTGTCACGAGATATGATCCGAGGCACAAATCGTTTTGGCTTCGACATGCTGTATGGCTCAAAGATTCCGTTCCAGAGATTTGCTTTGAAAGGCAGTCCCGACCAGGGTCAACAGGGTGGCATTTAAATGAATCCAGCGGAAAGTGCTAGTGGTCAAACGCTAGACTCAATGCTGAAAAATAAGATGCCCGCGTTGGGCATCGATCTTGGTGGCACCAAGCTCAGTGCCGCTGTAGTCGCAGACTTCAAAGTTATATCCGAACCACGGACGGTGCCAACACCCCATGGCGCAGACCACATCGTTAGCGCGATTGTGGATTTGATCAAGTGTTTTCAAAACGAGCATGTGCTCGCAGGCGCCGGCATTGCCACAGCCGGCGTTGTTGATCCGACCACTGGCAATATCCTCGGCTCTACCGGCAACTTGCCGGGTTGGGAAGGCACTCCGCTAAAGACGCTGATAGAAAGCCGCACAATGCTGCCGATCCAAGTCGATAACGATGCTAACGCCGCAGCATATGGCGACACGCTAGCAATGAGAATGGAAGACAAAGAGTGCGTAGTCGGAGTCACGCTTGGAACCGGCATCGGCACGGGCATTATAATGCGGGGTAAGGTGTATAGAGGAGCTCACCTGGCTGCAGCAGAAGGTGGACACATGCGCATTTCGCTTGGTAATCAACGCTTTTGTACTTGTGGACTGTTTGATTGCTGGGAGGAATATGGCTCCGGACGCGGTCTTGTAGCCACCACAAAGGAGCTTCTACCAGGCGTCACTAGCGCTCAAAGCGAATTAGCCAATCACGCGGACTTTCTAACCACAAGAATGATTACAGCTGCCGCAGACAACGGCGATATCATCGCTCAAAGGGGACTGAATATTTGGCACCAGCATTTAGCTGCAGGCATCGCCAGCTTAGCCCACATCCTCGATCCCGAATGCTTCATCATAAGCGGCGGATTGAGCAGTGTGGTAAATTTTGAATTATTGAGAGAAATGGTAATAGATAGATGTATGCCGCGCTATGCCGAATCTGTTCAGATTCTTCACTCTGAGCTTGGAATCTATGCAGGAATAATCGGTGCGGCCCATGAAGTACTTACGCACATAAGCAAGCCATCAGCGGCATAAAAGACCTGGCTGAAATTTGTTGCTATGTACGCAGCTGCCGCGGCAAGGGATCGTCAGGAAGCGCGCAAGCTCCGCGATTCTGACTGAGGCGGCTTGACTGAAGGTGACTAAGCCGGACTACAAGTTACGCGTGTAACCGCTGTCGGAATCAGAATCACCAAACAGATCGCGCTCGAACACTTTGAAAAAGACGTATATCAGAATGGATCCGAGGACCACCATGACCGAGCAAACGATCACAGAGGGTTGGTGAAAAAAGCCAATCACGTGGCCGGCGACCCAAATAAGGTGCATTAGGTGCATAGAGATTCCATCAGGGGTGTTTGACACCTCAATGTATCACTTAATACACAGTTCAGATATGGTGTATATCCCACGTTAGTCCGACCAATTTTACGAACAAGGGCTTACAAAAAAGGGAAGCCTCCGTATAGCAGACATCTAAACGGCAAAAAAGCTCCTCAGAACGCTGCAGGCTCAGTTGGATGAGAAGGTGAAGATGAAGCATCAAATTTCTCTTTAACTGGTGTTAGGACACTCAATTTCAATGCTAAAAACTGCAGTCATGTGGATTAGAGACGGTGTGCTAGTCGACCGCATGCACATCAATCCAGTGGCGTTCGCGTACGCAATGTGGGTTTTCTTTGTTCCAGAACAGCGAGCAAAAACGTCATTGGAGAGTCTGATCAGTTTTGGTTTCGAAAAGTCAGGATTTTCATGCGCCGAGAAAATGAGACTGTACAACTCGGAGTGCGAAAGCTCTGCGTTGGATGTGGACTCGGCGGCGGATTTTTACAATATTTTGGTAGCGGATGCCGCAAGGAATGCGCAGTATTTCAAAGGTACAGCAGAGTTGCTTAGAGATCTGCAAAGTGGTGGCATTCAGAACTTCATTACTTCGGCGGTGGAACAGGAGATCTTAGACGAGTGGTTTTTGGGTCGACAAGGTCGTGAGATTGCTGATTACATGTATGAAGTCCTTGGCCGAAGGGAAAAATTTTCAAAAGGTAGAGATCATTTTGAGTATGTTTCCAAGTTGGGCAATAAGAAAATTTACTATGTGGCTGACGCGGTGTCAGAAATAGCAACCGGGTCAAGATACTCTCGACAATACAAAATAGTCCCGGTTGGCTTTGGACACGTAATTACGGTCGAACGTGTGATGGAGGCGGTCGAGCTGATCAAGCAGGTATGGAACAATTGCGGTCCAACCTCGCTTCCGTCATCCGATATTGTGCGGAGCACGCAACTGGATCCGTCTAAAATCATCGTCCCCGGGAAAAAAGCAGTTCAATCAAGTCTGACTGAAGCGGGAGCTCAGCAAGTCGTAGATGGTCCAGGGACTACCCTGATGCAGAATTTAAGACACTATTTCGAAGGACAATTTGGCTGAGCGCGACCCATCGACAACGGGCACATCTTAGAGCGATATCGCTCGGCGTTCAAAATCTCTCCACATCTCAGAGCGATATCGCTCGGCGTTCAAATCCCTCCACATCTCAGAGCGATATCGCTCGGCGTTCAAATCCCTCCATATCTCAGAGCGATATCGCTCGGCGTTCAAAAACTACGTGCACTGCAAACAGTGTGGAACAATGGACGGCAGGATGGGGCACTCACAGTTGTTATGTGCTGGCAAGGGTGCCGGCGCTCCCAGGGAAGAGATTAGATTGGGTCGGACGCGGGGCTTCAGCGAGACATTGCCTCTCTGTCGTGGAAAAGTGTAATGCACCTAGAGAGAGATATAAATGGCTAACAAAGCGGAATTCAAGCAAGACATCAGTCGGACCGTAAATTTAAACTATTTAGCGCAGCTGCATTGCTCTCAGAATGAATTTGAGCAAGCTGAAAAATTGTACAAAGAAGTGCTTGAGATTCATTCCAACAATACGAACGAGAATGATCCAGAACTGATTCTGCCGTTGCATCAATTGGGCTTGGTCTCGAAAGCGGCTCAAGAACTGGCATCCTTAGCGCAGACATTCTACGGTATGAATCAATATGCAGAAGCGGAGTCATTGTTTCGCTATGCGCTGATTATCGGGGAAGAAAACTTCTGGCCAGAACATCCATTTGTTATCGAAGCGTTCCAGAAAGTTGGAGAATGGCATCTAGCACATGGATCCGCTTCCGGCGCGGTCGATTTTTTGGAGCAGGCTGCAGTGAGATCCGAACGGTTGCACGGACCGGACAGTCCTAGACTCGTTAATGTCTATGAAAAGTATTTGGAAGCTCTGGAGAAAAACAATAATCCAAAAGCTGATGCGATTAAAGTGAAGCTAATCAACGTGCGTCCAGTCGCCAAGTAAATCAGCGCTTCGGCTAGCTCATTTGTTCCAACGCCCGTCGCACTTCACAAGGCTGCTTGCTGTTATATGAAATGGTTCTTACTCTCAAACCGTGATTGAGAGTCGCTCCTAGAGCATAAGCACTAAGTGTACTAGTTTGGCGGATTTACTAATGAAACCTACAAATTCTCACTCAAGATGGGAGCATCTCATCGCGACTGGAACGTGCCTGTTTTTGCCACTGGCCGTGCTTCCAACGGATATTGAATTTAATACTGTGGCTTCCTGGTACGGACCAGGATTTGATGGAAAAAAGACAGCATCAGGCGAGGTCTACGACCAAAACAAAATGACTGCGGCTAGCAAAGAATTACCATTCGGGACAAAATTAGCGGTCAAGAATCTGAGGAACGGGCGCTCTTGCGTCGTAGTGATCAATGATCGCGGTCCCTACGTGCGAGGTCGCGGTATAGACTTATCACGCGAAGCGGCCAGACGTATCGGCATGGATGGAACGGCGCCTGTCTATTGCTGTAGCGCAACTCCAACCAAGCCAGCGATAACCATTCCAGCAACCATACCAGCAGTCACTAAACCTGCAATCAACAACCCGATCCAATCCGTAGATGTCGCTTCATTAGCACCAGTAGTGGAGCCCACGCTCAACTCAGATCTCTCACCAGCTAATACTGCGGCGCCATCAAGGGCGGTGCCCCACCATCGCGGAATCTTGCGCATGACAAAACGCGCGCATACATTCCAATATGTTGCATATCTCGGGGCAAAGCGAGTGCAATTGGACGGAACTGGATCAGCGAGCAAGTTTGTCCGAAATTATCGGGCCTAACAGTTTTGCCACGTTCAACCGGTTTGAAGGAATGGTCTGTTTGAACATCCGCCAGCAATTCCAAAATAGGAAGCTGTTGGGCTGATAAAGTATCCGGATGATTCAAACGGAGCAATAGGCAATAGCATGTTTTGCAATCAAAGAGCTTGCCGCGAGACTGTGATGTCTGGCTGCCTCGCATTGATTATATTCATGGCATCCCCGACTTTTGCCCAGCCCGAAAAAGAGACGCAATTTCGGTTGGAGCATAAGCTCGCCACAGTAGCATCCACTCTAAAGCAATGGGCGGCGGCCGGTAATGACCCGAAACTCATCGTCGAGAAAGTCAAACGCTTTGAGGGTTTGATGCAAAATGGTCAGGTTGCAGAAGCGGAACAGGTTCTCGATTCAACATTGGTAATGCTGCGAGACGCACATTTGAAGCCGACCAAGACCTTTTCAGTTAGTCCTATACCCATACCATTTACCGACGACATCCAATATTTGATTTTCATGCTTCCAGGCCCAGGAATATACGAAGGGGCTGACTCATACTCAGCGATCGACAGGCAAGCAAAAGAGATACTCGAAAAGGTCGGTGCCACAGGCACAGACAAACGCAGACTCGGCTTCGGACTCCTAATACCGCTCTGGATGGTCGAAAAAGCCTATCCCGGTAAGATTACAACCGTCATCCAGGACGCTTTTCGCGTGGCGCGAACAAGGCATATGAGCCTCCTGTTGTCCTTGGAAACACACTATGCTTGGGATACTCGTCCCGATCTGTGGAATTACTTCGACCGACAATCACCCGGTTTCAATCCGGACAATAAGAATAACGTGGAATGGAGCAGTTGGCAGGGCACGCCTTACCGGCACCGTTATCTTGACTGGGGCACACCGCAAGAACTGGCACCGCCAATGTGTGTCAATGCGCCAAGAATAAAGTCTGAAGTAGAGCGCCTAGTCGCGCACGTCGTCGGACCTCCCATCAAGGACGGCATCGACAGTCTGAAGAAAGCTGGAGAGGAGAATCTATTTGCTGGCCTAACAGTAACGTCCGAGCCAACGATTGAAAACTACGCCATCGTAGATAAAGTAAATCCGAGTCTTGGCGAATTCATGAGTAAGCAGGGGGCACCTAAAGTAAGACTTGGCTTTAATGCAATGACGAAAATCGGTTACTCGGAAAAACATCCGCCAAAAAATATCGACGACGCCTTGGCAAAAGTGAATCAAGATTTCGGCGCTTATTGGGCGGAACAATTCGTAAAAGTTGGCATTCCCTCAACTCGTCTTTACACGCATGTTGCCGCCAATGCCGGCGTCCCGGGGACCGCCAGTTGCTCCTTCACCAACGCACCGATAGCGGTGGCATTCAACAGCTATTCTCGTCCTGGCTGGACAACATACCTAGCTGGGCCACTTCAAAATGATTTTCAGCCAATATACAAGGAACTTGCTAAGCATGGCAATCCACACTGGGGCTCATCAGAAGCAAGTCCCAGTGCCCTTGGCGGACCTGTCGTTCCTACATACGAGTATCTTCGTTGGCATTATGGCCATGGCGCGACGCTCATGGTCATGAATACCGGAGCAACCAGCAGTCAGTTGAAGCAGGAGCTAGAGCAAGGTGTTTGGGGACCTCAGTCAATCGCGGCTTACCGCAGGTTTCTTACAGACCGTCCAGTGCGCTGAAGTGCCAGCCTAACAGTTTTGCCAGCGCTCGACTATCCTGATTCTTGCTTCAATACTTTCCAACGCCGCTTGGTTTTGACTTGTATTATCGACAACGCTGTGGGAAAGAATAGCGCTTGCGAGTTTGCCACGTTTGCCACCGTTGCGGATACTGATTAGGAAGATTTCGAGTGTTTTATCCGGTTTGAAGGAATGGTCTATTTGGACTTCCGTCAGTAATTCCAAAAAGGGAAACTGTTGAGTCGATAGAGTATCCGGATGGTTCAAAATGGCACTGATAGTCTGCCATGCGAAGAGTGCATGCATTGACGACACACGAGCGACTTCTCGCAAGGCACGAACCAGACGACTGGTTGTCAGCACTTTAGTCGGAAGAAGTTGAGTTATAGCCTCACCAAAAGTAGTGGCATCAATCCGACATTCTCTTACTGCCGCAATTAAGGCATCAACCGCAAAGAGCCTTAAATCATCGCTACCTGATGACATTGCAAAACAGAACACATAGCGACCGTTTCCAGCCATCGACACATCAGGGTCGAACAATAATTCCAATTTTGCCTGAAAATAGTTGGTGGTGCTATTAATGCTTCGGAACAGTCTTTTTGCGTAAAGCGCCAGCAAAGACTCGCGATTGTGCAACCAAATGTAAGTCTCACTTTTCGAAAATTCAATTCTAACGCTGTCGTGTAGCAGCACAGTGGGAAAGAGAAAGTATTTTTTACGCTGTTCTTGGCGCGTCTTGATGTGCTCAAGACTCCTGCTATCAGACCTACTCCCGCGCCTTTCGACTTCAGGAAAGGATGAATCATCGCTCGTCACAGGCAGAAAGTCGGGAAGGTCCAAACTCAACACGCTGTACGGATCATTCTTAAAATAGTCAATCTCCCGAGGCTCAAAGTAGTATCTGGGTGCCGTAGCGCCGTCCGGGCCACAGTTCGGCATTTTCATTTTTAATTCCTCACTGGTGCCTCAGGGCTCTCTTGCCCGAAATGCCGCTATCCAATATGCAGGGGTAATAATTTCTTCTTGCTCTCCACCCAATGCGTAACGAACTGCTGCTCCGACTTCTCCTTTGAGAGCACCGGCAGCTCTAAGGGCGCTCGATCGTCCCTCAGTTGCAATTCTCAGCAGTGCTTGAATAACATCAACTTGGTCAGGAATCGACTCCATTTGCGAGTATTCAATGATTCTCTGAACAAGAATTTCTGGATCGATCCAGCCACCACTGTGTGTCGGCAGTGCCAGCAACCCAGCAGGCTGCTTGGCTATAACTCGTCTTTGAACGGCGTGGCAACGATGACTAAAAAAGGAACATGACTCATAAAAGTATTTCTTTATGTCGACGTCAATCCGATGGATCCAAGCAGCCATTAGTCGATGAAAAGATTCTTTGTCATGATATAAAACGTCCTCGTAAGTCTGCTGTGCTTTCTCCCACAAAGCCTGCGCTTTTTCTTTCGAGTCGCTCGGAAAGACGCACATACGTGAGATGCCATCAAGTGCAGTCTCAAGTTCCATCGCGTCACTCGTGCCGCTCGCAACTTTCAAAAGCGTGTAAATCAAGTTGTCCAAATCAGAGATCGGCTTCACTGCTATGTGCTTAGTCAGGCTTGGAAACTTCGATGAGTCAAATATTACTGGGGCATCAAGTACATCACCACTTTCGTATAATTGAACTGCTTCTTCGAATCTGACAATTGAAAGGAGAGCAGGATTCAGTTTGATCGCTCGCTCGTTTAAGAGGTCGAGTCGTTTCGAAGAGGAGGCTCTCGTGGTATCGCTGGCAGTGACAACGGAATTTTCTTTATTTGTGATTGCAACTGATTCTGACTTTTGGGAGACATTGGAAAATTCCTTGAAAACTGCAGCTGCTCCTAACTTCGTAGCGATTTTGGAGTTATCTTTAGGAGAGTCCATAGCATCTTCGAATTTCGAGAACAACTTAACTGCCTTTGTTTTCTCTAGCCCCGTCAGCATTTCCGTTCGCAGCAAGAAGTTCTTTCGTAGAGTGGCATCTTCCAATGTCTTGCTACGATCCAACAGATCAAGTGCATGACGCTGTATATTCTTGGTAGAGTGACCAAGAGCCGAAAGAATCGCTGGACCGTAAACATTCCTCATCTCTGGATAGTGCATGACTAATCGCTCTAGCAATGTCAGAGCTGTTTCGGCAGCCACCTTATCCTTGTTCAAAAAAGTAAGCGTAATATTGTGACAAATATCTGAGCAATTTAGAAATTTCGTATGCATTTTCAATAACGTGTTTAAAGCATAAATCGCAACGTCCTTATGAATCGCTCCGATCAGAGATACATAGCTGTTTGAATAGTTCTTGACGCAGTCTTCAGTCAATGCTTCATTCAAATGAATTGCGAAGAACGCACTCCGATTCTTAAACGCTTTCTCGCCGGCAATAAGAAGCGCTGCGAAGGAGTACTCAATCAGTTTTTCACGATCAATTAAGCTCTCTGTTGCCAGTTGCACTAACAGATTTCTCCAAAGATCTGAACTTTGCCGCGCGCTATTTTGTTCATTTGGGCCAAATAAATGGGATTCGAATATTTCCAATTTGCCCACGTTGGGCCCATCTATTGAGCTCAACGTCGACTCTGAATGGGTTCTACGGAATGCGCGCATGCTCGACACTGCGTAAGCTTCGTACGCTACCAATACTGGTTCAGACAGCTTTCGTGTGACGTTGCTATCATCTAACATGTCCCAAATTTCGCTCCGCAAAATTGGATCTTTCCGGATCAATTCTTCGATTACACGTGGCGAAATTAGCAAACTATTGTGCAGACCTAACCAGTAATTAGACGTGCGTTCAATTTTTACTCCTGTTTGTTCAAGTCTGTAGAGTGTAACCCAATGAGTGTTCGGCGCCGCTCGTAAGACAAAGTCGCACCAAGTGGCCAGCCAGGTGGGTTTTCGCGCCAGCATGATCCGGGCGGCTTCTTCAGGGTCAGGGAGTGCGTGTTCACCTAGTTTTTTCAACTCAGCCAATGTGCACGTCGAAAGGACTGCGACCTTCGCCTTTAGCAAAGATAACTCGGTAGATTCATCGAACAAGCTTTCGATTCCGGTATATTTAACCGATCCTGCGTTTCTGGATCGAATTTCCCACACCCGAAGGTTCAAGTCTTTTATTAGCTCTACAGCACGCGGCGCAAATAACTTTCTCTGATGCTCAGACATCTTCTCGAAAAAGATTTCGCATTTATCAGAGTCGGCATCTAGAATAATTTGGTCGAGAACTAAAGTGTCCAATTCAATTTAATTTTTTTCCTCTGGTTGGAAACTTTGTTCGGTACTGACAGAGAGCAGATTTGTTCGAAATTGTCGAGCCTAACAGTTTTGCCAGCGCTCGACTATCCTGATTCTTGCTTCAATACTTTCTAACGCCGCTTGCGTTTGACTTGTATTATCGACAATGCTGTGGGAAAGAATAGCGCTTGCGAGTTTGCCACGTTTGCCACCGTGGCGGATACTGATTAGGAAAGTTCCGAGTGTTTTATCCGGTTTGAAGGCGTGGTCTATTTGAAGTTCCACTAGCAATTCCAAAAATAGAAGGTGCTGGAGGGATATGGTGTCCGGATGGTTCAACACGAAGCTGATAGTCTGCCACACGAAATGTACGTGCAGTGAGGACACACGAGCGACTTCGCGTAAGGCACGAACCAGGCGTCTGGGTGTCAGCACTTTAGTCGGAAGAAGTTGAGTTATAGCCTCACCAAAAGTAGTGGCAACAATCCGACATTCTCTTACTGCCGCAATTAAGGCATCAACCGCAAAGAGCCTTAAATCGTCGCTACCTGATGACATTGCAAAACACAACCCATAACGGCCGTTTCCATTCAGCGACACATTAGGATCGAACAATAATTCCAAGTTTGCCTGAAAATAGTTGGTGGTGCTTTTGTTGCTTCCTAACAGTCTCTTTGCGTAAAGCGCCAGCAAAGACTCGCGATTGTGCACCCAAATATAAGCCTCGCTTTGAGAGAAGCACGACCTAACGCTATCGTGCAGAAGAACAGTAGGGAATAGAAAGTATTTTTTGCGCTTTTCTTGGCGTGCAGTTCTATGCTCGCGGGAATTGCTTCCAATAATTTCGTGTCTTTCATAATCTGGAAAGGATGGATCATCGGTCGTTACGGGCAGAAAGTCGGGAAGGTCCAAATTCAATGAGCTGTACCGGTCACTCTTGAAATATGCAATCTCGTTGGAGTCAAATTTGTACTTAGGTGACGTGGCGCCGTCGGGTCCACAGTTCGGCAGTATCTTTTTTAATTCCTCGCTGGTGCCCCAGGGCTCTCTTGCGCGAAACGCCGCTACCCAATATGCAGGAGTGATGATTTCTTCTCGCTCTCCACCCAATGCGTAACGAACTGCTGCTCCGACTTCGCCTTTGAGAGCACTGGCGGCTCGAAGAGCGCTCGATCGTCCCTCAGTTGCAATTCTCAGCAGTGCTTGAATGACATCAACTTCGTCAGGAATCAACTCCATTTGAGAGGATTCCATAATTCTCTCAACAAGGATTTCTGGATCGATCCAACCACCACTGTGTGTCGGAAGCGCCAGCAACCCAGCAGGCTGCTTGGCTATAACCCGTCGCTGAACGGCGTGGCAACGATGACTAAAAAATGAACATGACTCATAACCGTATTTCTTTATGTCGACGTCAACCCGATGGATCCAAGCAGCCATTAGTCGATGAAAAGATTCTCTGTCATGATACAAAGCGCTTTCGCAATTAGTCGGCAAAAAAAGCAATGTCGACAAAGTTGACTTTGCTTTCTCCCACAAAGCCTGCGCTTTGTCTTTCGAGTCGCTCGGAAAGACGCACATACGTGAGATGCCATCAAGTGCAGTCTCAAGTTCCATCGGGGCACTCGTGCCGCTTGCAACTTTCAAAAGCGTATAAATCAAGTTGTCCAAATCAGAGATCGGCTTCACTGCTATGTGCTTAGTCAGGCTCGGAAACTTCGATGAGTCAAATATTAGTGGGGCATCAAGTACAGCACCACTTTCGTATGACTGAACCGCTTCTTCGAGTCTGACAATTGAAAGGAGAGCAGGATTGAGTTTGAGCGCTCGCTCGTTTAATAGGGCGAGTCGTTTGGAAGAGGATGATCTCTTAGTATCACTGGCAGTGACAATGGAATTTTCTTCTTTAGTAGTTACAACGGACGCAGATTTGGTGGTGACATTGGAAAATTCGTTCAAAACTGCAACTGCTCCTAACTTCGTAGCGTCTTTGAAGTTATCTTTAGGAGAGTCCAAGACAACTTCGAATTTTGAGAACAACTTAACTGCCTTTGTTTTCTCTAGCCCCGTCAGCATTTCCGTTCGTAGAAAAAGGTCCTTTCGCAAAGTGGCATCTTCCAATGTCTTGCTACGATCCAACAGATCAAGTGCCCGGTGCTGAATACTTTTATTAGTGTGCCCGAGAGCCGAAAGAATCGCTGGGCCGTATACGGATTTCATCTTTGGATATTGACAGGTCAACCGGTCTAGCAGTGTCAAAGCAAGTTCGGCAGTCAATTTATCCTTGTTAAAAAAGGCAGGCGTTATCGAGTGGCAGATATCAGCGCAATTCAGAAATTTTGTGTGCATTTTTATTAGCGTATTCAATGCATAGATTGCAACGTCTTTATGAATCACCCCTATTAGAGGTACGTAGCTTTTTGCATACTCAGTGAATGTGTCTTTGGTCAACTCCTTATTCAAACTGATTGCGAAGTGTGCAGTAGAAAAAGGTTGATAGATCGATTTAAAAGACTTCTTCTCTCCAGCGCCTAGAAGCGCTGCGAAAGAATATTGAACTAGTCTTTCGCGATCGATCAACTTTTCATTTGCGAGTTGCACCAAAAAGTCTCGCCATAAATCAGACCCGTAGCGCGTTGGTTCACTAGGATCGTAATTAACAGAACTGAATATCTCCAAATTACTAGACTCAGCTTGGTGGACTGGGATCTGGAGTCCGCTCATTGGAGGCTGTGGGAAGCTTTCGCGGAATGAGCGCATTGACGCCACTGTCTTGGCATCGTACACCACCAAATCTGGTGCAGACAGACTTCGTATGACGTTGTGGTCATTTAGCATGTCCCAAATCTCATCGCGGAGTGTTGAATCGTTCCGAATCTGTTCCGCAATCTCATGAGGCGATATTGGCAAATTATTGTACAGACCCAACCAGTATCTGGAAGTACGTTTAATTTTCACTCCTGCTTGCTCAAGTCTGGAGACTGTTAACCAGTGAGTACGCGATGCCAATTGAATGACATAATTGCACCAGCTAGGTAGCCAGGCAGGGTTTCGCGCAAGCATTATTCGGGCGGACTGCTCTGGTTCAAGAAGCGCGTGTTGCTCCCATTTCTTCAGTTCCGCTAATGGGCACGTAGATAGAACCGCTACCCTAATTGCCAACAGTGACAATGCGGTCGTTCTTTCGATTACGCCAGATGTTACTGGTATTGCTTTTCCAAATCGAATGTCACGTACGCTATTGGTAAATTCGTCTAGCAATTCTACGGCGCGCGGCGCGAACATTTGTCTCTGAGACTCTGGCATCGTCTCGAAAAAAGTTTCGCATTTACTTGCATCGCCAGCAAAAATCATTTGGTCGAGAACTAGTGTGTCCAATTCAATTTAATTCCATTGCGTCAACTGCCAAGTCTGCCGCCAATACATGACTGCAAGGTCCTCTCTCTCCCTGGTGCTTGGTAAACCAGTCACAAGTGCACTTGCTACCATCCGCGGACACTTTAACAAAGTGTTGAACTGTTGTGCCTTTCACATATGCTTCGTATTCGTCATTATCCAATTTCACTAATCGAACATCATGACGGTCAAATAATTGTCTTGCTTTTTTCATTCTTGGTTGCAGTTTTTCAATGAGAGAAAGATCAAAAGGCAACTCTCGATGAAAGAACTTACCTGATGCCAAATCAAAACCTGCCAAACCGCGCGTACCGAGCACTTGAAGAGCTCCGAAGACCTTCTCTTTTTCGATACCCAGAGCAGAACTTAGCTCTTTAGTATCCACGTCTCTCTGCCAAACGAGCGCGCTCCGGACTCGATCGATCGCGTCTGATGAAGATTCACTGCTCAATCCAGATAAAGCTTGTCCCTCTCCAGAAAAACCTCGCGCGGCGTTCGGGCTCAACACAAAGAAAAAGCTCCCTTCAGCGAACTTCAGCTCAAATGCACTAACAGCGTTATCACCACCATAAATTCGCACTGAGTCTGCATAACGAAGTATCGGCTCAAGTATCTTCAGACGACTAATTGCACCCACCGCAACAGATCCTGGAGCCTCACGTTGGCTGAGTCGAACAGCCTTATCTGTTGGCACAAGATAAGTAATTGTGCCAGCTTGCAAAATGTTTTGCTGCGGCAACTTGCGCAATATTTTCGCCAACTCCCACTGAGGCAGTTCAATTACTTTCTTTAACATAGACTGATATACCTGAACTTCGACAAAACTTTTGAGCCAGCGAACCGGGAGCTTTACCTTACGCTCGACTGATGTGTGACCAGCGCGTTCTAACTCGACGCGATCGGCGCCCACGCGCAAAGCTACCTCATCAGAGGTCATAACACTTCCAAGCGCAGCTCTTATTGCCGGATTGAAGTCAACATTGGTTGTGCCCTTCCCGATCCAATCACCAGCGAAAGCGTTATTATGCAAATCAAGGCGTCCGTAGACTCCACAGCACACAGAGAACACTTCAAATCGCAACTGATTTCCGTCACTAGTTACAACCGGATCTGCTGCCGCTTTCATCCGCTCACGTAACTCACCCGGCGAAAAGAATCGTGTGCGAGAAATTGTGGAAAGAGCTAACAAAAGATCTGCGGATTGTTTGGGGCTGTTAAATCGTCCTGTAAAAAAGAATGGATTCTTTTCCGCACCACCGCTTGTCGCCAAGCTAAGTTTTCGTTGAGATGTAGAACTGGGCGACATCTCCGATGCGAAAGCGTAGTTATAGTCTAAGTCTATGGTTGCAGCCAATGGCTTATACCTCGGATGCACCAGTTCACTTGGGAAGTTTGCGCTTTAGATGCTGAGTGACCTGAGTATCTCATGTTCGAACTTCCTTATGTCTGCACAACAAGAGATAGCCGCATAGTGTTGTTACTTCGTTGTTCAAGGCGGTCTTGAAATTGGCGCTCCCAGATCGTTAGTTAGATGCCGGCAGGATGCCGGCGCTCCCAGCGGTATTCACGGTTACAGTCAGTACTTGCGGCGGTGTGCAGTCCGCCGGATAGATGAGGCTGCACTGCAAATTCACCTGTTCTTTTGGTTTAAGTGGAATCTCGATGAGAGGTGCTGAGCGCTGTCCTTGCTTTTGGACAAGGTGAATGAGTTTCTTGTGATGCTTGCCTCGACCGTCGATCCAATCGAATTTTACTGTTCCGCGAAAGAAAATCCTGTCGGGCGGAGTTTCAAAAAACTGCAAGCTATCCGACTTGTTCCAGTCCTTAAGCGGAGTCTGGATGCATATTCCAGTGGTTGATTCCTGATCGGTGTCGTTAAACAGGGGAAGGGTCAAATCGTACAAAAGTCCGTAATTACCGTGAGCCAGATATGCAGTGTCCGGATAACGCACCAGCATCGGTGCTGCTTGAACCTGCTTAGTTCCATGTGTGCCACCAGTTATAGAGCTGATCGGAAACGATATGGATTCTCCCGGCTTCACTGACAATCGCGATTTATCTGGATCGTTGGTCAGATATCCTTGCCAGCTTGACCCTGACGAGACTCCAGCTACACGTCCATAAATCAAGACACCAGAAGCACCTGGCACACTTGGAGTCTTGTCTCGCGGTTGCGCTAACGGCAGTTTCAATACTTCCTGCCAGTCTGCAAGTTCTGGTTCTTGCTCACGTCCGAACGACTTCTCCTTGGCTGAAGCAGCAAGGCTAGCCAGATAAACAGGTCCATCTGTTTCAATTTTCAAAGCACCAGTGCGCCCATTTCGCAGGGGCAGTTGGTATACAACTTTGCTCTCGCCAGGATCTAGTCCAATGCGTCGATGCCACCCATGCTGTTTTTTGTTGCGCAGTTGATCCAACGTCACTCGATCACCAGGTCCTGCGTGGTGTTTCCCATGCTTGTTATCCAAGATCGGATCAAGGGTAATGAAGGGCGAGTCCGGCTTAGTCGAATAGCTGACGGCGTTCAGCAATTCGACATGGACTTTTTTCTCAGATAGATTACCAATCAACAATCCAAGATATAAAGTTCGCGGACCGATCTTGCCGGCGTTAGTTACGTGATGGAAGAAGACATCAAAACGCCCCTGCAGCGGGTAATTGAGATGCGCCTCTGGATGGGCTTTACCATCACCTGGAAAAGTAGAAAGCAGAACACCCGGTTGCAAGACAATCTCAGGACTGTTGCTGTTAAAGAGGGGAATCGAGTCGAGCGATCCAGGTAGCGGCAGCACAACTTGAGGAACAGTTACGCGAGGCGATGGTGTTGGTGCTGGTTTGCTCGGCTGCGTTTTTTCGTTCGACATATCATTCTTTGGCACATCAGCGTAACTGCTGGCAGTAACTAAATAAAATAGGCAAGCGCACCACAGTGCACCTAAATTGTGGTTACGGACGGACAAAATGCCCGCGCTCCAATTCCTACTCGTCACGTCGCGCTCATGCTCAGTTTGCGACCTTGGGCAGCACAGCGGCGAGACGTTTCGCCATCTCTACATCGATTTCATGACCGCCTAGAATGCTGATGAATTTGGCTTTGAATTTGATCGGATTGATTCCACAAAGTGCCAGATCGCCGACCAAATCCAACAGCTTGTGACGAACCGGCTCGTCCTCGAAACGCAGTGGTTGTGTGAAACCATCCTCAGTCAGGCTGATCACATCATCTTCAAGACCAAGCATTTGATGGTCTTTCAGCCATCCAAAAGTTCTAGCTGTGGTGATCTCTGTGACATTCCGGGAAGCATCCCAACTTTGCCAGCGTTTCCCAATCCGTGGATGATTCCAATCCATCATGTAGTGTACGGAGAATTTGTTGTCTGGAAGCGCGAGCAAGGATCTGTCACCCTTAGTGAGAATGATCGGCTCTTTTAATTCAATCGTTGATGCAGGAGTCTTGCGTTCGATGCCTGCTTTCTCAAACAGGTCGGTCCATATTTGAGCGCTACCGTCTCCCAAAGGCATCTCTGGACCAGCCACAGTCACGTTGAGATCATCCAATCCCCATAAAGTTGCTGCAGCCAAGAAATGTTCAACTATGCATAATCTCGTTCCTTCTTTTCCGAGCACTACGTTTCGCAGAGTGTTAACCACGTTGGCTGCAGTCGCGCCAATTTCTACGTAACTGTTTGTTTTTGGTGCCAATACGTGAAACGTGATACCACTATTGATTGAACCAAGTTTTACATCCACCTGAATTTCTTGTTTCGAAGTTAAGCCGCGCCCGCTAAAGCTGGCAACAGTTTCTGCATTCTGTTTTCGTGCTGCTTCTTTGTTTTCAGGCATCGGAACCACGGGCATGTGCAACCTCCACAGGGTGACCTTATTTGTTCAATTGTTTTTCTAGTTCTTCTACTTTTTTCTTCAATGCTCTAAATTCTTCGTTCAATTTTGGTAGCTTCTTAATGTGAGCTATTTCGTTGAACCACTGTCTCGCATTTACAGCCGGAATTCCGATTTGAACATCGCGATCGGCAATGTCTTTCATCACTGCAGCTTTGCCCTCGACAATGGCGTCTTTACCGATTTTCATGTGATCCTTAATCGCAGCGCTTCCCGCGACGATTACCCTGTCCCCGAGTGTTGTAGAGCCGCCGATAGCGACGTTGGCAACGATAATGTTTTCTCTACCGAGCTGACAGTTATGAGCAATTTGCACAAGATTGTCGATTTTAGTTCCAGCTCCAATGACAGTGGCACCGATAGTGGCACGGTCAACCGCTGAGTTAGACCCGATTTCTACGTCATCATGAATGATCACAGTGCCAATTTGAGGAATTTTCAAAAGTGGGTTTGGCTCATCAGAAAATTCTGTGATCCCATCCTTAAGCAGCTCCATGTTAGACGGTCGTTCGGTAACGTAGCCGAATCCGTCCCCACCAAGGCTTACGCCCTGCTGCAAGATCACACGATGACCTATTTCAACATAATCACCAACCATACAACCCTGATGAAGCAAACAATCTTCGCCAATTTTTACAGCGCCACCGATCACGGTACCAGCAAGAATTGTCGTGCGCGCACCAATCTTGGTGCCTGGTCCGATGGCCACTAACGGACCAACAGAAACCTTGTCGCCGAGCACGGCGGACGGGTCAATGACCGCAGATGGATGTATGCCGGTCGGGCGAAACCACTTGGAATTGAGTGCCGTCAAAATCCTTTGCACGGCCAGCATTGGGCGCTGCACGAAAATCAAAGGCAAAGGCAGACTGGAGACGCTGCCGGTTGGAACAATAAGTGCCGACGCTTTGCAGACGCTCAGTTGTTTCAGAAGCTTTTGATCTGCTACAAGAGCAATATCTCCTGTAGTGGCATGCATTGGTGACGGAGAAAAGCTGGAAATCTTCAAATCTCCAGGTCCCTGGACCTCTCCGTCGATCATTTTGGCAATTTGCGCGAGACTCATTTCGCTAGGCAGCTTCATGGCATCTCCTTTAGCACGATGTGCAACAAGTATCTGAGCGTTTCAGAGCCGGCAGCGATAAAAATAGCTGCCGGCACGAATTTTTTCGACTTATCCGCAAATGCAGACAAACTATTTGGTAGCAGCAGCTCCGCTCGAAGCCAAGCGTTTTACCACACCGTTAGTGAGGTCAACTCCACCTACTAGAACAGCTTGTTTCATGAAGACTGCATCAACTTTGCTGCTCGCGGCTTCCGCCTTGATTGCATCGTCAATTTCTTTCTCTAAATCTTTCTCTAGAGTTTGAGCAGTAGCCTGAATTCGCTTAACTTCGGTGTCAATCGAACCTTGAAGTCTTCGTTGCAGTCCTTCGAGTTCGGCTGGCGGCTTGTGTGCCGTTTTAGCTTCTTCGTACTGTTTATTGCTGGTTTCAATAAGTTTGTGAACCTTTTCCTCATCCTTTTTCAGCTGATCTGCAGCTTGCTGGGCCTTCGGATAACTGGTTACAACCTTTTCCTTATCAACAATTCCAATCGACTGTTTCGGCGCTTGAGCCATCGCTTGGGTGGCAAAGCCGAGTGCAATTAAAGAGCTGGTAATTAACGAGAAGCTCTTATGAGAATAAAACATCCTGTTCTCCAAGTCGGTAGTGACTTTCGCATCATAAAATAATGCTTGCCAACCGGCTCAGTTTACACCATCGGTAAACAGTTGAAGTACTCAAGCTAAGAGACGGTAATTAAAACTTCTCTCCAAATCCCACTGAGATTCGGGGCGTTCTATTGCCCAGCAAAGTGCTGATTAGAGGCATACCATAATCGAGTCGAACCATTCCGATCATTGGCACCTTGATGCGGACACCGACTCCAACAGATGCTCCCATATTAGAGGTGCTGTAGAGCGAATTGGTGAGACCATTTCCGCCAACAGACCCGGCATCGAAAAATGCATCAAGCTTGACGTGTTGATCAATCATTCTTGCAACTGAATTATCCATCGAAGCGAGACCAGGAATTTTACGACGCACTTCGGCAGTCATCATCAACATTGAACTGCCTGTGCCAAGATCGGAAAACGATCGGTATCCTCGCATGCCATTGAAGCCGCCTAAGCGATACTGGGCAAAGCCTGGCAAGGCACCAAAGCCTGAGCCACCCTGAACATTCATCGCCAATGTTGTTTCTTTGGTCAAGGGAATGAATTTGCTGGCCGTTGCTCCTGCTTTCAAAAATGAGTTGCCTGTTAATCCTATCGAAGGTGAAGCAGTGATTTTGGCTACTGTTCCCNNGTTGCATCAATTTTTTGATCGCGTGTGTCATAACCGATTGAAGGATTGACACTGAAGTACGCGCCACCTTTCATTTGGTTGTTTCTCACAGTCGCCGCCAGCTGCTGCGCGCCTGCTTGAGTGCTAGCCACCCCAGTGGCAAGCGCACGATTAGCCATACTTTGCATCAAGTTTGTGGTGGTAGTGTTGTAGAAGCTTGACAAATCCTTCATCAACACATCTTCGCCAGTGAATCCTAAATTTGCCGTGAAGTGGTTGCCTAGCGATTTAGAGAAATTGACTGTGGCACCAATGTTACGCTGCTGTGATTGATTGACGAGCATGCTGTTGAAGTTACGCCCAAACCCTGTCACAGCCATCGAAACGTCAGATCCATTTATGTTTGGTTCGATCCAGTTGGCTTCGACTTGGTACGTTCTTTGATTAGAGAGGAAGGTCGTGCCAGCGTTGTTGATAGTGTTGCTTAGCTGTCCAAACATTCCCGAGCCCACTTGGGAGTTGAACGAAAGAACTTGACCGCGTCCTCGAAAGTTGTTATCCGAAAAACTGAGCGTTCCAAATGGACCCGCTACAGTATCGACCCCGGCGCCCATGCCAACTGAGCCGCTGCGTTTCTCATCCACTTCAACTTTTAAAATATATTTGTCAGGATTCGTTGGAGACGGTGACAAGCTTCTGCGTATATCGGAGTAATATCCGTTGGCATAAAGCTTACGCAAATCAGCAATCATCTTATGTTCGTTATAGACCGCACCCGGCTTGATCCTGATGTCGCGTCTGATGATCGAGTCTAAGGTTTTATGATTGCCGGTGACTTGAATGCCTTCAATCACTCCTTCATTGATACTGAGTCCGATGCTGCCATCAGGATCGTCCTTAACGTCAGCGACGCGGGCCAGGATAAATCCTTTATCGCGATAAGCCTGTTCAACCTTATCTATCGCGCTGGAAAGCTGGGTCAGATTTTGCGGCTTGCCAAGCTGATCTGAAAAGACTTTTGAAATCTCTTCGCTGGATAATGCTTGATTTCCTTCGAAAGAAAAATCAGTTACCGGTGCGTTTTCTTGCACACGTATTTTCAACAAGACACCACTGCCGGTGAGCTCGGGAGTGCCTTGCATTTTCTGATCGTCAAAATAGCCAAGCCCGTTGATTGCTTTTAAATCTTGGACAACTTGGTCACGATCAAATTTGTCACCACGCTTAGTCTTGATAACCTTGAGAATATCTTCTGTAGGAACAAGTCGATTGCCTTCCACCTTGATATCGTCAACCATCAAGTCAGATGGGATACGGCTGGCACTTTCTGCGGTTGTCAAAACCGGAGCTGGTGCCAGTGAAGGAGGGGATTTAAATAGCGACGTAGCCGTAGGCGCAGCCGCTGCCGGTGCCAAGGATGGAGGCGTTTTAAATACGGGCTCTGCCGGTGCCGCTGAATCTTGCGGCAACAAGTCTTCAGAGTCCGCCGCCATTGCGGGAGAACAGTGAATCAATAAGGTGAGCGCGATGGCTATATTTAGTGTTCGTCGCATGCAATAAGCTTCTAGCATGGGTTGACCAGGGGCAATTTTAGCACGAATGCAAAAGCTGCCAAGAAGAGTCAATTTGTTTGGTAGTGCCGGGTGGGCTTTTCAAAGAACTATTAAAAGGTTGCAAAGAAATACACGTGCAGTAATAAATTGGAAGACGACGCGCGCCGCCCCATGTGTCCGTTCATGAGAATGACTTTATATAGTTAAAGTTGGCCAAGGCACTTGGCTACGGTTTGAACCAGTGGACTGGTTGAGGATCTAGATTGATATTTATTTGCTTCACTTCCGTGTAAGCCTCTAGTCCAAAAGTGCCGAGTTCGCGTCCCCAGCCGCTCTGCTTATAACCACCCCATGGGCACTCGTTGTAAGTGCTGTGATAACCGTTTACCCATGTGATACCAGCTCTGATGGCTTTCACAACGCGGTGAGCGCGGGTTACATCAGAAGTGAATACCGCGCCGGCTAAACCAAATGCGGTGCTATTAGCTAGTTCGATTGCTTCTTCCTCGCTGGCGAACTTCTGAATTACTACAACTGGACCAAAGATTTCTTCTTGCACAATACGCATATCGTTTTTGCAATTAACGAATATCGTCGGGTTGATGTAATAACCATTTTGGTATTTTTCGCCTGTTGGTTGGTCTCCACCAACTTCAAGCTTAGCGCCTTCTTTTTTGCCAATTTCAATGTATTCAAGAACGCGCTTCATTTGTTGCTCACTAACTAACGGACCCATCTCCGTTTCAGAATCGAGCCCTGGTCCGACCTTGATCTTCTTGGCGCGTTCCGCCATCTTTTTCACGAAAGCAGGATAGATACTCTCGTCAACCAGCATTCTTGAACCTGCTGAACATACTTGACCAGCGTTGGTGTAAATCGCGAATAGCGCATAGTCAACCGCCGTGTCTAACTCAACATCAGCGAACACCACCATCGGTGACTTACCACCGAGTTCAAGCGTCACCTTTTTCAAATTGGTCAGCGCAGCCTGCGCGATAATCTTGCCGGTCTTGACACTACCGGTGAAGGCAATCTTGTCCACCAAAAGACTTTCTGCTAATGGCTGTCCAACAGTAGGTCCATCGCCAAGAACAATATTGACCACGCCGTTTGGCAATTCCAACTCTTGCAAAATTTCAGCCAATTTTATTGCAGTTAATGGTGTGTATTCGCTTGGCTTAAGAACGCACGTATTGCCTGCGGCAAGCGCGGGTGCTAACTTCCAGGCAGCCATCAACAAAGGATAGTTCCAAGGAATGATCTGGCCGCACACACCGATCGGTTCGCGCACCACAGTCGTCACTGAGGCTGCAGGCACGTCGATACTTTGACCAGTTGGTTTAGTCGCCAATCCTGCGTAATATCTGAAACATGCCGCCGCGTCAGCCATGTCGTATTGCGTCTCGCGCAGTGGTTTACCGCCATTGAGAGTTTCAAGCTCAGCAAGTTCATCGGCATTTTCTTCAATTTTTGCTGCCAGTTTGTAGAGAAATGCAGATCGCTCTTGAGCAGTCAGTTTTGGCCATGGACCGTGATCAAAGGCTTTGCGAGCCGCTTTTATCGCCAGCTCAACTTGTGCTTTGTCAGCTTCAGCTACTTTGCAGAGCTCTTTTCCGGTTGCAGGATTGATCAATGAACGTTGAGACGCCCCTTCGACAAACTTCCCGTCAATCCATAGTTGCCACTTTCGGTCTACCTTGACTTTTGGAGCCGTGAGCGTCTGAGCCATGATGTAAAACCTCTCTGCTGGAAATCGTGCCGGAGAAAATAATTGATCGCCGTCTTCGGATAACAATGGAAGCCACGGGTGAATAAATTACCCGCACGATTTAATATGCTGTCCGAAAGTCGTCAGATCATAGCATGTACAATAGACCCTGACTCAGTTTGAGAGGATGTTTTAGTGTCAGCAAAAATTTTGTGCGCCATGCTGCTCGCCCCAGCTTTCATTTTTCAGACCTGTCTAGCACCGGCTTGGAGCGCTCCTGTGACGAAGCCAAATGCCGTTGACAAGGGCGCGAAGAAAGCAGGATTGCCCATCGTCTATGACTTCTACACTAGCTATTGCGCACCATGCAAAGTGATTAAACCGATTTTTGAAGCTGTGGAGAACGAATATCGAGGCAGAGTCGATATGGAAAGAATAGACGCGGAAGACCCAAAAAATAAGCCGCTGGTTGATAAATACGACGCTAATACTTATCCGCTGATCGTATTTGTGGATGCTCACGGCAAAAGGAAAGGCGACTTTAACCGCAAAGTAACCAAGAAAGAATTAGTCGAGCGAGTGGAAAAATTGATCGCGAAATAGCTTATTCTGACTAGTGACACCGTGCGGACAAAAATATGCCTCTAACTTATACCGGCTCGTTTATTACTCTTGAAGGTCCAGAGGGAGCCGGCAAAACAACGCAGCTCAAGCAGCTTTCCAAACAGCTGGATATCTTGGGCATCAATCACATTGTGACCCGCGACCCGGGTGGAACGCCTTTGGGACGACAGATCCGACGCATTCTTCTAAATCCCGAGAACCCGGTCAATCCCATGTCCGAATTGTTGCTGTACCAGGCGGACCGAGCGCAGCACGTTTCCGAAATAATCTTGCCAGCGTTGAAAGAAGGGCAGCTCGTGTTGTGCGATCGGTATACAGATTCGACAATGGCGTATCAAGGATATGCTCGAGGAATTGATTTCAAATTAATCGAAGAACTAAATCAGATTGCAACTGGTGGTCTGAAACCAGAGATGACCATTTTGTTTGATATAGAGAGCAGTGAAGGTCTTGCACGCTTGCATCCGGGCGGCCACGATCGATTGGAACGTGAGGCTCTCGAATTTCATTTAAAAGTACGGGAAGGGTATCACCAACTCGTTAAAAAGGAACCAGAGCGCTGGAAAGTGGTCGACGCAAGTAAGCCGATGACGACTGTGCAAACTGAACTTCGAAAATTGCTGATGGAGCAACTATCTGAGAAGTTCGATATGACGGGACTTCTGGAACGAAGCCCAACTTAGGATACGATTTCACATACGTTTTTTAGAATGAAATGGAGCTCGCGGCTGACCACAGCCACCCTTGATCACGATCGAGGCTGGTCTGGAGACCCGCGCCCATTTTTCGTACACCAAGCCGCACCACATACGGTGCTTAAGGTTTTACTCGTCGAGCGATTTCGCCACCTAGTGTGTCCACATCATTCCTGATGCTAGTCTCCTGTTCTTGATCAAGAGATCCACTGGCCTGTGTACGCAAATCTCGCTCCTTGCTGAGCAAATCTAAAGTCCGTTGCTTCAAATGAGTAAAATCGCCTTCGGACAGCTTTCCGGCTGCTTTCTGATCGTCGAGGTACTTCAAGGTATCCGAAAAAATCGTCGAGAGCGGCGGCTGAGCAGGCTGTGTCGCGCCATTGTTTATTACGACGATGGGCGCCGTGTAACTCTGACCGTAGCCTGCAGACCAGGGATAGTAGTAGCCCGAGGGAGCTTTCCAAAAATTGAAGTTACGACCGTTTGAAGCCATGCCGAAGAATCCACCGCCAATCGGTGTAGGCATGCCGAAAGAATTTATGGGCATGCCGTTGTACATGTAAGGATTGCCGTAGGGGTTTACCCAGGGATTCACATAACCGCCGGCAGGGTTATATAACGGATTCGATCCAAACGGACTTCCTGCATATGGGTTTCCGTACGGACGGCCGTAAGGATTGCCGAATGGTGTGTTATATGGATTGCCGACATATGGGTTACCAACGTAGGGGTTACCGTTATATCCAGCAGCATGACTTACCTGAGCTACAGCAGGCGTCAGTGCGAAACCGCATGTTAGTAGAGTCAAAATTACCTGTTTCATAAATAAACCCGCTGGTTTCGCTTCGAACTGTCCTAATAGCCTAATAGACTTATGACAAGTATAACTTGAAAATTAGGAGACTTCTTGACCGTCAACTAGCCCATACAAGTGCCGCGTCAAGCCGAAACAAGTGCCGAGTCGCTTACTGCGAGCTCACTAAAACCATTGATAATTCATTTCTTCAGCAGAAAGATGAACGCAAATAAGGCTCCAAAAAACAATAAAACCGAGCGAATTGATACTGAAGATGCCGGTTGACGGCAGATGCCCAGCAATAACTAGGGAGATCAATCCTGGTACCATCAAAATTCCACAAAAGATCGAAAGGCGCTTCCCCACAGAGATGAAGGGCTTGCCGATTTTCGGTTTGCGTTTAAGCAAAATAAATCCAATCGAGGCGAACAGAATTGCGATGACCAGTCCGTGCAGTGCTGCGTCGAAAAAGACGTTACAAACAACAGCCTGGAATGCCTGACCAATCATTGCAATGGTTTGGTGTAAATTAAATCCTTCGCTTATTGAATCCATCGCCTGCTCTCTTTCCGAACAGGGCAAATAATATCGCAAAATAGCTTGCAGTTCGCCATTTTGAAGTTATTGTCACTTAGTGTAGTTTGACCGAGTCGGCGTTTTTCTCGCTCAAAGCCCTGCCAATATTGATGAAGGCTTGAGCTAGATTGGGATTTAAGTCGATCGCCTTTCGCCACTGTTCAATTGCGTCTTCTCGGCAATCCATCTTCATCATTGCCAAACCCAAGTTGTTGTAAGCAAAGGCGTCGTTGGGCGAAAGTTTCAAACATTGACTGAACTGTTCGCGTGCGTCTTTATAACGTCCAGATTGATACAGCGCGGTGCCAAGGTTGTATCTAGCTTCAGGGTAGTTTGGCTTTCGTACAAGTGCTTCGTTCCATGTGGTCATCGCATCTTCAACGTGATTTAAATGATAGAGAGCAATGCCTAAGTTATTTCTCGCTTGGGGAAAAGTCGGATCTAGTTCCAGAGCTCGTTTCAACGCAAACTCAGCTTCCGGAAAGTGTTCGGTTTTCAGTAACAGTACGCCGAGCTGATTGATAGCTTCGACATTTTTGGGGTCGCGGTTGACGATTTCGTCCACCATTTTTTTAGCTTTGACTAAATTGCCTGTCTGTTTATAGGCCCTCACCATGTCTAGTTTCAGGTCATCAGAATGATCGCCGGCGCGCTCTGCAGCATCGTATTCCATCAGCGCGTCATCACTGCGACCGATGGCAGCCAGCGCATCTCCAAAGTCTCGGTAGTAAATCGGATTATCCGTTTTGTACTTCAAAGCCTCTTCGTATTCAGTTACCGCACTACTGTTGTTGCCCTGCACACTCAATAGATGGGCAAGATTGTAGTGCGCTTCCGGATAGTCAGGCTTCAGTCTCAATGCCGCGTAAAAGCTTTTCATTGACTCTGACAGATCGCCTTTAGCCATGTACGCGGTGGCGAGGTTGTTATGAAGTTCCGGTTTAAGCGGCTGCGTTTCGAGAGCGGTCTTGAAATTCGTGATCGCTTGAGCTAGCTGTCCTTGCCGTTTTAAACAAACAGCTAAGTTGTTTCGCGCCACCACATTGTCAGACTGTCTTGTCAACACTTCTTTAAATTGCTTCACAGCTTCGTTCAAAAAACCATTTTGGACTGATGCTAGTCCATCGCTGGTGAGCTGATCCACTGGCACCGATGCGTATGACTGCAAGTGAATATCAGGATTGACTGATCCGTTATCGGCATCAAATCCACCTTCCAAAGGCGTCAATGTGTGCACGACGGCAACCGAGCTAGGTTCACTATCCGTGCGCATACTCTCCTGAGCAATGCTGGTGCTGACCGAGCTGCAAAAAGCGCAGGCCGTCAGAAGAAGAATTTCCTTAACCGCGGTTCTCAACATAAGCACAGAAACCAGTGGCAAATTTTGCTGCCAACGTGAAGTCATTCAAGTATTCCAGCCGCGTGCTTTCTTGTAAACTCTGTTATGCAACTGGTCTATAGGAAAAATCATGCGAAATCTGTTATTAGTGCTTCTCTTGTTCGCCTTGTCATCAGCATCTTCCGCCCCGGCTCTGGCTGACAAACCCGCATCGTCTGAACCATTTTCTAATATGGACCGTGCTCAAACGCTTGTTTTGAACCTCAATCGCGTTGCTGGTTCAACCGGGTTTTATCTCCTTCAAGACCTGAGAAACATTAGGGAGATGGACCATGACCTCACCAAAGCGCTCAGACAAGCTCAAGAAGTAGACAAAACCTTCGGCCGATTGCGCGGCAAGCCTGACCAACGAAAGCTGGAGGCAGTGACGATCAAAATTGAAAAGGCATTGAATAGCAGAGCAATGTTTGAAGAAGATTTGAGGGATGCTTACAGCACTTTGAAATCCTCGATCCAGGAAACACTGGTCAACGATACGCCAAAAAAATAATTCTGGTTGCCTTCGCAATAGACTATGTTGGGGCAGTTCGGGATTGTAGTGGATGCAATATGGGCACCGGTTTTCTGCTTTGCGATCAGCGTCACGTTCGCGTAACGGAAAGCATCTATTGTCAACTCAACCTGTTTGAACTTACCGCATGCTCTGTAAAGCCTTGTCGTTTAGGGCGGGGATGTAAGGAGCGACCGCGCAAGCGGTCAGTCTGGTGTAGTTTGAGATTGGATGTACTGCTTCACTACGGAAATTGGTGCGCCTCCACAGGATGCAGCAAAGTAACTCGGCGACCATAGAACACCCTTGTAGTAGTTGTTCCTTAAGTCTGGAAATTCATTCCTTAAAAGCCGGGAAGAAACGCCTTTTAGGCTGTTGACTAATTTGGAAATTGGCACTTTGGGCGGATAATTGATCAAGAGATGGACGTGATCTTTTTCACCGTCAAATTCTATCAACTCGGCTTCGAAGTCATTGCAAACAGTTTTGAACACATTTTCCATTCGATCAAGAATGATTTTTGTGAAAACACGACGACGATATTTTGTCACGAAGACCAAATGCACATGAAGATTAAAAGCACAGTGACGGCCTGTTCGAATTTCATTTGTCTTTTCCATAGACCAAACATATCATAAGGTTATGATCACGAGAAAAGGCTA
>PLXC01000020.1 GCA_003151275.1 Candidatus Melainabacteria bacterium | reverse complement strand
GAGGGAAGTTTCGTCAACCCACCTACGAGCATAGCGTCACACCCCCTGCTCAGACTCAAGCAACTCAACCTACTTCGGCTGGTCGTGCCGGTTCCTGAGGCTGATCTGGGTGGTATCAAACTAGGGGCGAGCCTACGTTTTTCAGTGGCTGCTTATCCAGGTCAGTATTTCACCGGTGTTGTGCGCCGAATTGCTGATTCCGTCGATGTAAATACGCGAACAATGGCTGTGGAACTTGATGTCAGCAATAAAGATCTTCGTCTTGCTCCTGGTATGTTTGCAGAAGTTTTATGGACCGTTAATCGCAGCCAGCCGAGTAACTTCATTCCACAGACATCCGTAGTTAAGACTACAGAGAGGACTTTTGTGATTCGAATAAAAGACGGCGTCACTGAATGGATCGATGTAAAACCTGGAGTATCGGCCGATGATTTGATCGAGGTATTCGGAAACCTGAAAGCCGGGGATCAAGTGGTGGTCAAAGGCACCGATGAGTTAAGAGAAGGCACACGAGTTAGACCAGAAGAGTCAACCTCAGGGAAAACCCTGTAGGCATTGCTTGCCTGTTGACCTATTGTTCGAGAGCTACATTTGTAGCGTTTTGAAATAATTTACTAAGCACATCACTACAAGACGCGCTCGCGAGCATCCTCTGCTCGAGGGCACCGCCTTGTGCCACTATACAGGAATAGATAAGCCATGTATGACTCCAGTCAAGGCACCATAAATGGTGCCGCAAATAAGCGCGCAATCAAATCTTTGGTCTCCGCAGCAGCTATGCAGGTTCTGCTAGCGTCAACTTTCGCGCTGTCTGCACCAACAAGCGCAGAAGCTGCAAACGGCATGCAGTCCGATGGGTCGCAAGATTCGAAAGAACAACAAAATTCGGGAACTCTTTTGGCTCTGTCGCCTAAGGGAGAGAAAGTTGGAGAATTCCCGCTGAAGCATACCACTGTAGATACAAAGATATCGGGATATGTTGCCAGTGTCACCGTCAAACAAGAGTTTCAAAATTCACATACCCAGAAGATTGACGCAATTTATTCCTTTCCATTGTCAGACAGCGGCGCTGTAGACAAAATGACCATGAAGGTAAACGGTCGCGTCATTGAGGGCAAAATCAAGACAAAAGACGAAGCGCGAGAGATTTACGAGAAAGCCAAGTCCGCCGGACACACAGCTTCACTTCTCGATCAGGCACGCACAAATATTTTCGCGCAATCGGTGGCCAACATCGAACCTGGTGACAGCATCATTATCACGCTTCACTATGAGGAAATATTGTCTTTTGAATCAGGCAAGTTCACATTTACATTTCCTATGAGTAGCAGGTTCACACCTGACAAGGCTTCCGACCAACATGCAAACGATGTATCGATAAATGTAGATATCGATGCCGGCGTTCCTGTCACAGAGGTGCACTCGAATTTGAATGCCATCAAGACGCACATAATAAGTAGCAACGAGACCGTTGTATCCTTGTTCAAAAAAGAAATTCCGAACAAGGACTTTGTACTCTCGTGGAATGTTTCTGGCGACCAAATAAAGAGCGGCTACTTGACGCATAGAGATCCACAATCAAACAGTGGCTTTTTCACATTGATGCTGATGCCACCAAAGAAGCCTTCACAGCAACAAACCTCTCCCAAAGAAATGATCTTTCTTGTTGATTGCTCCGGCTCGCAGGAAGGCGGTCCACTAAAGAAAGCCAAAGAAACTATGAAGTACATTATCGACCACATGAATCCCGATGATACATTCCAAGTAATTGCGTTTAAAGAAAAGGAAGCGATGCTGTTTGAGAAACCCGAACACGTGAGCTCTGCTACGAAGGAACAGGCCAAAAAATTCATCGATCCTCTGGAAGGTCAGGTGAATAAAGGACCGTGGAAGACGTCGGCCGTAGAAAGGGTGTTATCCATGCCAAATGATGCGCAAAGGCTGCGAATCATCACTTTCATGACCGACGGATATATGGGCTATGACCAGGAAGTTATTGGCTTGATACATAAATATCGGAGTAACGCGAGATGGTTTCCGTTCGGCGTGGATTATTGGGTCAACCGAGCTTTTATCCGCAGCATCGCCAAAGAGGGCGGAGGAGAGCCTGAGTTCGTACCATTGGACAGCTCAGCAGAAGAGGTCGCGAAGAGATTCTATCATCGTATTTCTGCTCCCGTGCTGACACAAGTCAAAGTCGATTTCGGCGACTTGAAAGTGAACGACGTGTTTCCACGTGAAGTCGACGATGTTTGGGCACAACGTCCCCTCTACTTCCAAGGTCGCTATACACAGCCTGGCTCAGGCACAGTCACCATCTCTGGATATGCCGCAGGCAAACCCTATAAAGAGACTTTGAATGTGGTCTTGCCAGACCAGCAACCTGAAAATGCGGTCTTGGCACCACTATGGGCAAAAGCTAAAGTCGATGGACTCATGTCTGAAAACTATCTAGCCAATCTCAACAACCAGCCCGGCTATGAGGGCTTAGGCGGCGGCGGCTGGGCCCCGCCGACTGACTTCAGGGCGGAGTCTCTTCATGGGTTTGCAGGTGTTACACCGGAGGGCAACGTGAACGCCAACCTCAAAAACGAAATTACAAATCTTGGTCTTCAGCATCACATCATGACGAACTATACTTCCTACGTTGCCGTAGACGAAAACCGAGTCACAAACGGAGAGTCTGCAGGAAGCGTCGAAGTGCCTGCCGCTGATCCCGATGGCGCACGAGACACTGCGAACGCCCCCTCACTACAAGGCGCCACCAACGGTACCATCGGTCCCCAGGGTGAAGATGCAAACTTCATTTCTGGCGCTAATACCGCTGGCACCGTCAGAGTCAATAACCTGGCCAACGTTGAAGCCGTGCTAAACATTTTGGCCAATCTCGGCGAGTTGATCGCGATTTTAGCTGGTTTCGTACTCACGATCAGCGGTCTTTTCGGGCATACTTATCGCAAATTGAATGTGCCAGCACAGCTCGCCATCGGCTTGTTGCTTATTGCTGGTGGACTTGCTCTACCGGGCGTCGTGAATTATTTAGTTGCTTGCCTGAGAGAGGCAAATCTCTTCAACTAGATCGTCCGTGTCCGAGGGGCGGTCTTCTTTCTGACCACCCCGAACAATCGCTCTAGGTGTAGTCGTATACCTCATTTTGTCTACCCAGTCCGAGCTCCTGTATTCGAGAGAAAAGGAATTTGGCTGGCCCGTTGAAAACCAGACAGAGCAAAGCTGTTGGGATTCAATGAACAGTACGGTACGTTACGTTGCGACCGCCGCCGATGGTCATGTTTTGGTCACAGACGGGTCAACATTTAGTCACGACTGCCAAATAGTATTGGNNATCGCCTTATTCACAGCCCGCCTTAACTCAAAGACCGTCTTACTAAAATACGCCACCAATTTCTTAGTTGAATTTGGATTCGCATCTGCTTTCTGTCAGCGCACCATCGTGCAAGGGACGAGAAAATGTTTAGACAAATTCGTAGTTTATTGAACTCGAAATGTTCAGATCGGTTTATCCAAAGTTGCCTTGTGGCAATCCTGCTTGCAGGGTTGGTACTGTCGCATGCAAATTCGGCTCAAGCGCAAAGCAGACAGGTCCGCAACGGTCTTGCGCCCTGTACCACCGACAGCTTTGTCAGACAAGCGGGAGCAGCCGCCGAACAAATCTATGGCGACGAAAGTCAGGGTCGCGGCGAGCAGAATGGTGGTCCACCACCATACATGGGATACACCGCCCAACACCGCATTGGCAGTGGTATTGTCGGACAGCGAGCTGCTGGTTTGACGACTGGACATGGCAGCTATCTGCCTAGTGCGGTTGGAGCTGATGAATTTGTTGGCAATGAGTGGAGCTTTTCTGGTGCTAGCAGCGCTAGTCAGCAGGCTCCTAACAACATTTACTCCCAAACCACACCTGCTCTCAAGGCTGCCACCACGAGTGATACTGCTTCTGTCACCACCGAGGAATCAGGTTTTTAAAGGCAACAACTCATTCTTGTTAGCAGCAAATATAGCTCCGGATCCTGCTAGCTCCGGATCCTAGAAAAGAGGATCGTATGAAATCTAAACCGATATCGGTTCAAATTCGAGACGGCATTTAATTAGTGTCTCAAACGCCATACAGGGATGGACTCTTGCAGTTCTTTACTAATCCCACCACCTTGGGAGGTTGCTACACTCTATTGCAATCAAGCGACTGAGCAATTCCCAAACCGGTGTCGATGTCTGAAGCCATAACTGTTTCTGCAATCAGTAAGTCCTTTGCCGGGAAGCGGGCAATTGAGTCGATATTCTCTGAGCTTTCATTCGTCTGCGCGCCAGGTACGTTTACTTCAATCGTTGGACCATCTGGCTGCGGCAAGTCCACATTACTGAACCTTCTCGCTGGGTTGGAGGCACCGGATGCTGGGACAGTAAAGATTTCACAGAATCCAATTGGCTACATGATGCAAGACCCGCTGCTACTGTCGTGGCGCACTTTGGAGGAGAACGCATTTCTTGGCGCAGAAATTAAGCGACGGAATAGCTACCGTGATCAATGCAGCGCCTATTTCGTTTCGTTTGGTCTTGCAGGAAGTGAAAGTATCTATCCAAACGCAGCTTCCGGCGGCATGAAACAACGTGTTGCTATCGTGCGCACGCTGCTAACGGAACCGCAGATCATGCTCCTCGATGAGCCGTTCTCAAGCCTCGATTTCGACACTAAGTTGCGCTCCCAGCAGTGTGTATTGCGGTACCAGAAGCAGCATTCCGCCACGGTTTTACTTGTCACTCATGATATTGAAGATGCCATCGCTTTGTCGGATCGAATCATTGTTTTAGCGCCGGGAAAGCCGACTTCGCTTAGACGAGACATTAAGGTCAATTTGGATATGGAAGGTCATGATCCTATCGAAGCTCGCAGGTCAGAACGTTTTCGCGAATACTTCGTACAGATTTGGGACGAACTGAAACTTCTCGAAAACGTGACGTCGAACGACGGTAGTGCAGCTGATGTCTGAAACATTACGATTACGACTGCTCCAATTGATACCACTTGTGGTGTTTCTTGCCTTCTGGGAAACAGCAGTCCGGTTGAATGACAAGCTGATTTTCTTTTTCGGCTCTCCAACCAAAGTCGCATCATACATGTGGACAAACATTTCGAATGGGCGACTGATCACCGACACCTCAGTGACGCTGCTTGAAGCGGTCAGCGGTTTTCTAATTGGTAACATCGTCGGAACGGCGGCAGGACTAGCGCTCTGGTATTCCAGAACGGCTTTTCTGATTGCTCGCCCTTACGTGATTGCGCTCGGTTCAGCGCCTATTTTCGCTCTAGCGCCACTGGTAATTATTTGGTTTGGAACTGGTATTCTTTCCAAAATAATGATTGCCGCATTCTCGACAGTCTTCATCGCGTTATCGCAGTCATACACTGGAGCCAATGAAGTGCAGTCTCAATATTTGCGATTAATGCAAGCGCTCGGAGCTACTAAACATCAAACCTTTAGAAAGCTAATCGCGCCCTCAGCCCTCGTTTGGGTAATTTCTGCGTTTAAGTTGAACGTCGGGTTTGCACTTTTAGGAGCGATCATCGGAGAGTTCATATCCTCCAACGAAGGGCTTGGACACCTGATTCTAGTTGCGAGTGGACTATTTGACATTTCGCTTGTACTCTGCGGAATCACAATGTTGATTTTGATCGCGCTAGTCTTAAACACTGTCATAGCGCAGATCGAAAAGCCTCTTTTGCACGTAGTAGCCAAATATTTCTAAGGGGAAAATATGTTTCTTTCGCCGTATTCGCAAAGCATTTTCAGATCGCTCCAAGCGCCACACATCAAATCCATATCTACGCGATCGCCCCAGAGGGCCTCTGGATTGCTGGGCATCTCGATGCTGATCGGACTTACCGGTTGTTCATCGCAACAGCATCAAGCATCGCAGACAACCGATAAAACTCCGGCAAATCAAACTGCAGCGGAAAAGGTTGTTATCAATCAGGCGTTTGAAAACCTTCTCTACATCTGCCTTTACGTCGCCAAGGATGGAGGTTTTTTCAAGGAAGAGGGTCTCGATGTGGATATTCAAACTGGCGGCGGTGACGCTCAAGCATTCGCCGCTTTAACGAGCGGAAAAGCAGACTTCGCGCAAGGGGATCCAGCCTTTGTAGCGATTTCGAGTGAGAAAGGTTGGAATGGAAAAATTCTCGGAATGGTCGTCGATCGGGCTGCCTTGTGGGGGGTGTCCTTAAAGAAAACTATCAAACCGTTTTCAGACCCGGCAGGATTTCGCAATCTAACTGTGGCCACCTTTCCTGAACCAAACACCTCATACGTAATCCAAAAACAACTCGATCAGCGGGCACATCTGATCCTCGGCAAGGACACTAAAATACTGCAGATGGTCTATGGAACAGAAGCCGCTGCTTTGAAAAACGGACAAGCTGATATCGCCCAAATGCTTGAGCCAAACGTTTCCTTAATGGAGAAGGAAGGCGCCAGCGTTGTTTTTTCTTACCCAGAGGTTTGGGGTCCGATTGCCTTTACTGGTATCACCGCATCCGAAAAGACAGTGCAAGAGAAACCAGAAATGGTGCAGAAGTTTGTCAACGCTTATGAGAAAGCTTTGCACTACGTGCACACAGACCTCGATGGAACTGCAGACATTGCAGCAAAACGTTTTCCAAATATTCCCCGTCCAATACTAAAGCAGGCCCTGACTCGGGCCATGAAAGCGAAGGTTTTTCCTGAGCACTTAACAGTGGATAAAACGGCCTGGCAAAAGCTGCTGCAAATTCGGATCGAGATAGGCGACCTTAAGAAGATGCCCGACGATAGGAAATTGATCGACAATTCGTTTGCCGAGAAAGCTGTTGTGGAGCAATCCAAATAGTTAAACTCGGGAACCGATGATTAATTGTGAAGCACGAAGAGAAGTTCTCGATCCTTCTCGGGACAATCGTCCGGCGATTTCCGGCTCACATGGAATTTTCACGGACATACAGTTAGCCTGATCTGTGGACTTACCATGCGCCTGTCTCGTAGATCGAAACGTGTGAGAGCACTATGACAAAAACTTTTGAAATACAGCCAAAACCTGCGCTCGCCGCAGAGCAAAATTTGACCTATGCAAATGAGAACTTGCAATCTGGGGGAAACGACCTGCACCATCCACTGAAACGTAATGATTTAGCACCACAACAAGGGCATTTGGAAGTAACAAACATATTTAGTGAGACCTGTGTCCGCACTTCAAAAGCCCAACGGGCTGAAGCCGAAGCGAAAAAAGACGGCGATACTCTTCCACAAATTAAGGACGGCACGCAACCTGCGGCCGCGCCCAATGAGGCAGCGCCGAAAAAGGATTGGACTGTTGTAATTAATTTAGCTGCGAATCTGGGCGATGCCGGCGCAAGACCTGAAGCAGAGCGACTGAAAAAAATGGCTGAGTCAACCAATGGTAGATCCGTGAATATCGTCGTACAGAGCATAAAGCCCAGCTCCGATGCTAATCATCCAGATGCACAGACAATCGAACGATTCGTTCTGCACGATGGCAAAATTGAGTCTTTACCTGGCAATGGTGATCAGAACAAGTCATTGGGCAATGATCTCAAAGAGATACTGCAACTCGCCAACAAACAGTTCCCATCGGAAAAGATTGCCTTGATAAATATGTCGCATGGCCTCGGAAATAAAGGAATTGTTGGCGATGCTGGTGCTTTAAGCCTCAAGGAATTTAATCAGTCTGTCAAAGACGGATTGAGCGGTTCAGTCCACGAGAAACTTGATCTCTTAGATTGGAACGCGTGCCTTATGGCGGAATCCGGAGCTATTTCTGAGGCAAGCAAGATTGCCCACAACCTTGTGGCATCAAGCGAAACTGAACGACCAAACTCCTATAACGGCGGCGGACAGAATTTGCCTGGATCGCTCGATCATTTATTGCACGATTCAAAGATTGACGGGAAACAGCTTGCGCGCGATTTCGTAGACGAAGCAAACAACAGCAATGAGCATGCTCCCAACACTGCTGGTAAGCCAAAAACTGAAAGTCTGTCCACAGCGACCTTAGGAGCGTATGATTTAGGCGACGGATTGCAGAAATTCAAAAATAAAGAAGACCGATTTGAACAAGCTTTAGCTGATTCCGTTCGAGATCCAGCGAACCGCAAAATTATCGAAAAACTTGCCGGCACCACTCCGCAATATGGTTTGCATTCTGAAAATACCAATCATCAATTGGCTGAATTTCAGCGCCGCGACCTTAAGCAGTTTCTGGATGGAGTTCGAGATTCCATCGCCAACGGAAGTTTGAAAGACCCTGATAGCAAGCTCAAATCGGCGACTGACGAGTTGTCTTGCGCTAGAGAACAAATGTTGATCGCATACCACGGCGATAAGAGCTCCGGCTATGACCGTATGGGCGGGGTCAGCATGTGGCTACCAACAACTGGCACATTCGATTCTAAAACACCAGCTGTGCAATTCGAGCCGTTGAAGCGGATAACGGAAATCCAACCGACAAAAGTTCCCGAAGAACGCCGCGAAGATTTGCTTAGAGGGGCGATCAAAAAATCAATGGAAGAGATACATGAAATGGTTCCGCAAGAGCAAAAGCAGCCACTAAGAGAACTTGAAGAAGCTGTTCAAAATCTAGACAATGTCCCCGCAGGTCGAATCGATGACGTCGTTAAGGCTGCAAATTCAGTCATTAAAGTAGCGACGAGATTGTACGCGGAGCATCCAGAAGTTGTGAATTCACTGATAGGAGTTTTTAAAGGCTACGAAGAAGAACGTTATCGAAAAAACTTCGAGCAGGAAGCCCAACCAGAAAGCGATAGCTGGCGGAACTTAATGACCACGTGGCATACAGAACTCCTACACACGGATTAGCACGGTCCAATCAATCAAATTAGCTGCAAGCGCAATTTAGTAGCAGTCGAAAGCAATCGGTGCCGGCAAAGATGCCGGCGCTCCCAGGGTTCGAGGCAATCTACGAGCTACGTGTTACGCCAGTGCAGCCGCTAAAGGTGCTGGTGCAGCTACATGAACGCGCTCTGTTTCTTCAACAGATTCTGCTTCGATTGCCCATACATATAAGCAGGTGTAAAACGAAGCACGAATGTACAGAGACATTGCAGTAACCAATACGACCAATGATGCCCAAGCTAAGCCGGCTACGATGATTACGGGACCGCTAATCGCAGCCATACCTTGTGTGTTTAAATACCAGGCACCGCCAAAGCCGGCCATGCCAACCAGATAAACCAAACCGGAGACTGCTCTGCAAATCAAATCAACACCAACTTCGCCTACACCAATGGTAAGCAAGTTGCCCTGCGCGATCTTGTCAGCTCGTTTTAGTGCTCCCCAGAAAGAAGTCCCTTCTATTACTATGGCAGGCAAAATCAAATGCCCAGCGAGCGTCCAAAATACTTCCACAATTCCAGCCAGGAAATTCATTCCGAAGCCGAAGATTCCCGAACCTCTTTTGTCGCGCATCCACCCAGCTAACTTCTTAGCGACCAGAGTGACTGCACCGAGCATGACGATCGCCGGAAGACTTGTAAGCACTGCCTGGCATGCGTTAGAGAATCTGCCTGAGCCTGGTCCTTCTGTCAGATGGCTGTAGACCAGCGCCGTAGTCACCCCTTCTAGGAATCTATTGGTTAACCACCAGATCGAGACGATGCATGTGACTAACAATGTCGTTTCGGAGCCCATTACGCCGCCCAGGCTGCTCATTGCGTTAAAGCCGCTCTGGTCCATCGTTCCATTCAAGCCAGTCATGGCAAGCATGTCACCATGTTTAGCGTGATTCAGGAGCTCGTGCGGAGCGGCAGCAAGTTGAGTGGCAACGCCGGCTCCGGCTCCGCCCAACTTTTGCTTCGCCTCGATCATGAGCACGATGGCGAAAAAGAAGTTGGTAAAAACGGTGAGAACGGAAGGAAGTAACAGGCGTTTATCTTGCCAGCCCATCTTGATGCTGGCGTAGATCATCCTGAACCCTCGTCCAAACGATTCAAACATAGCTGTTTAACCCTCTTGGCAGGTGCAAAACCGGAAAAGCCTTGGACTGCGGATTTGGACCTAGTTTAGTAAATGGGAGAACTGAGCTGAAATGGGTTGGAAAAACCCGTGGCATTATTGTATACGTTGCCAAGGGAAAGTAAAGCATTTTTTATGGTCAGAGCGAGGCTTTTCCTCATTTAAATCGAAATTACTCATTTGCAGCCACTTCAAGATCGCTCACGTCGTACAGTTCGTTTAGGATCTTGTGGTATTTTTCGGTGATTTTTTTGCGCTTCAGCTTGAAAGTTGGGGTCAACTCGTCTGATTCGGCAGTAAAGTCGTCGTCCAGGATGACAAATTTTTTGATTCTTTCAAACTGTGCCAGCTCGTCGTTCTTGGTAGCGACCAGCCGTTCCACTTCTTCCCGTACTTTCGGATGATGAGTAAGCTCGGTCGGGTCTTTGAAAGGAAGTTGATGAGCTTTGCCGAAACTGGCCAATCCGTCTTTGTTCAATGTGATTAAGGCGGTGATGTATTTTCGCCTATCGCCATGCACGAGAATATTGCTAATCAATCCCTCGCCTTTGAACATGTTTTCGATGAATTGCGGCGCCACATGTTTGCCACCAGATGTGATGATGATATCCTTCTTGCGATCGGTGATGCGCAAGTAACCTTCAGAGTCAAATTCGCCGATGTCGCCGGTACTGAACCACCCCTCATGAAGGGCTTCGTGAGTGGCATCTTCATTCTTATAATAGCCGGAGAAAATGCTGGCACCACGAGCCAAGATTTCACCATCGGCGGCAATCTTCACTTCCACACCAGGCAGTAGTTTGCCGACGGTACCGACTTTTTTGTTTTCAGGTGTGTTGCAACAGAGCGGTGCCGATGTTTCAGTCAGTCCATAGCCCTCTACAATAGGCAGACCGATCGTGTTGAAAAACGCTTGCACATCATCAGAAAGTGGTGCCGCCCCTGATACCATTATGCGTAGCCGACCACCAAATCTTTTACGGATTTTGGAGAAGACCAGACGATCGGCGACTCGTAATTCCTGACGATAAATTTGCTTGACCAGATCATCGTTCGGAGCCTTCTGTTGGTACTTTCCAGCCCGTTTCCCAAGCGCTAACGCCCAGCGAATCAAATACTGGGTTGCCGTAGGCATGTTGCGAATTTCGGTTTGAATGCGCTGATAAGCTTTTTCGTAAAATCGAGGCACACCATTTAGAATGGTCGGCTTAACCTCGATCAGATTTTTCGGCACGTTTTCCATCGACTCGGCGTAGGCCATGGTCAAACCTTGATAGATAGCCAGGAATTGACCACCCACCCTTTCATACACATGCGACAAAGGCAGAAATGAAAGTGAAAGATCGTCGGGCTCAAAAACGAACAATTCGCTCATTGCGGCACACACCGAATGAATATTTCTGTGCGATAAAATCACACCTTTTGGCACACCGGTTGTGCCCGAAGTGTAAACGATAGATGCCATTGAATTTGGTGTCACAGCTTTTATCCGTTCCGGCAGTTGATTCGGATCGGCGAGCAAATTGACCTCACCGTCTTTGAGAATGTCGTCCCAAGTCAGGCAACGGACGCGGGATTCAGGAGCAGTAATTGGCCCGTCAATAACAATGATGAATCTGAGTTTAGACGATAAATCTTTGGCATCCGAAATTTTGCGTGCTTGACGCTCATTCTCGACAAAGACACCGACGGCATCACTGTGTCTGACTAAATATTGCACCTCAGGCGATGCCAACGTGGGATAAATCGGTATCGTCACGCCACCACAAGTTAACACCGCAACATCTGCCCAAGTCCACGCCGGTCGGCTCTGCGACATGATTGCAACATGCTCACCGGGTTGCATCAGTTTGGCCAAACCGCCTGCGACCAGCTCGACCATCCGACCGTGCTCTCGCCAGATAACAGGGCGATAGGCGCCATCGACCTTGTGCATAATTGCCCGTTTATCGGGCGTTGAGGCAACCCAATTCCAAAAAACTTGAACAATGGTATCTTCAGCCAAACTACAGTTCCTTTCTGTCAACAACGAAACGGCCGATCAATTAATTGCTCCATCTAGTTGGGCGTTGAGCCAATTGAGATAAGGGGGATAGCCAGCCTCGATCGAAAGGCTGACAATCTCCGGCACATCGTATGTGTGGAGCTCTTTGATGCGCGCTGAGAGGCGCGAAAAGAGATCGCGGTGAGATTTGATAATCAACATGCTTTCTGTATCGCTAGTAACTTGGTTTTCCCAACGATAAGTTGAGACAACATTTTGGAGCACGTTGACACAGGCAGCAAGCTTTTCAGATACTAAATCGGAGGCAAGCTTGTTCGCATCAACTGGCTGGCAAGTGACGAGAACAATAATTTCTCCAGCCATTTAGCTTCGGCTCCTCGCCAGTTCCAAGCCTGTTTCGCTCAGGAATTCATTTAATGCGCCGACAACTGCTGAAAAGAGTTCACCCTGCAATCGCGGCATGCGATAACGCTTGTGCATTCTCACAACCATTGTCGGCACAGACAGTTCTTCTGCCGCAAATCGTACTAGCGGAAGATATTGCCAGTCTTGCGCCTCAGTGAACACCGACTCGATCGCCGACAATTTAACCTTGAGGCGATTTGCATAATCGTCGCAAACATCTTGCGCTGGACCGTAAGCAGAAACCTGCAAACCAGGAGCTTCGTGCCATGATGCCCCAAGCAACAGGACGACCAGACCTATCTGTCCCGCCTTTACGATGTCTGCAAAGGCGCGACGCAAAGGAGTTTCGAGATAGTAGCAAGGATCTGCGACACAGCAATAATTTGTCATAAGACTGTGGCAACCGCTCATCCGATTCAGCACTGCGGCCATGCTGCCTGTATAAGAATCACCTTCCTGAAATTCGCCTTCTCGCCAATAAGCAGTGGCGTGCGGAGCCATCACGAGGACTGGATTTTCCCCACCCAAAAACTTGTAGTCAGGCTCACCTGGCGGCGGAAGCTGTTCATATCTTTCGGACAAGAATGCTTCGTTTTGTAAGGTCCAATTGATTGGCGGACTTTTCGGATGCTCATCAATTAGGTAATTCACGGCGGTATCAACATCACCGAAACGAGCCTGTGAATGCGATAACACCCATGGGTGAAACGGTGACTGCCCGATCACAGTGACCATTTTGCCCCGCCGATAGGCGTAAAACATTTCCATCGCCGTGCTGTAACTTGATTTGGTTAAATTGGCGAGCAGGGCGTCACACTGGTCGATTAAATCTAGCGCACGGCGTACGCGGGGATCTACAACGTCCGGCATCTCCATCGGATTCATGCGCTCGCCGATAGACCAAGCGAGCTCGAGAGGGTTGACCACCTTTAACCCATGACGTTGAAATTTGGAAAGAGCGACCGTTCGCCAATCAGGCAAGGACGCCTGACTCAGGACATCTTGTCCCTCCAAATTATCTCCTGTTAGGTAGATTGAAGATAACATCTACTCGAAATTTCTCCCGATTGTGCTGCCAGCGGCCCATGAGCGCCTCGTTCACTATATACCACGGTAATGCCAGTGTGCCTTCGTACATCGTGCTAGCTACTCGATTGTTATTTGCTATGCAATGCTTATTCAAGTAGCGTTATCGAAGGTATGTTCTAGCTAGAAGTTCCCTCGCTGGTCTCCAAACATAAAGAGTTTGCCTGATGAGAATAAAATTGTCGCCACCAAACGCGCTTTCGCGGAAAGCACCCACTCTTCTTTTCTGTATGCTGGCAAGCTTTCTAGTTGCCACATCTGGTTGCAACAGCGTCAGGGAGCGCATTCAAGAGCCACAGTCGGTCGCTGGTCCGCCAACGGATGCAGGCGGTGTTTGGCCAGTAAGTGACACGCAGATCATCGAGGATCAAGATCAGCACCGATCGAAAGTAGAGGTGACTCTCTCTGCGCCGGTGGAGAGACTGTTACCCGATGACACGCAAGGAAATCCGCACCAAAAATTCTTGCTTGGCATTTCAAACGGCACAACAGTTTTGGTGGCACATAACACCAAGCTCGCCCCTCATATACCAATTCACGAGGGCGACCTGGTAACGATTCATGGTGAATTTGTTTGGAACAAGAAGGGCGGTCTCGTCCATTACACACACCACAGCACCAGCCGCCACCACCAAAGTGGCTGGATTCAATGCAACGGTCTGCAATATCAGTAAAATGAGCGTCCTGTCGCTCGAATTTGCAAACCAAGCGCTGGTTTAACCTAACAGCGTTCCTATGAAGTAGAACCTAAACCGATATCGGTTTAGACTTCGATTCCTAAACTTAAACCGATGTCGGTTTAGAGTTAGACCCAGAACTGAGCCCGATTTCAGTTTGGATTTTGACCATGAACCAATACTATCGGTTTAGATTTTGGCTCTGAACTTAACCGATATCGGTTTAGATTTCCAGGTCGACATCCGATAAAGCCTGTGCGCTTCACCAGGCTCGTTCGCCTGCGCCGATTACTTAATTAAATTCGCAATCTTAGGAGTGATGAACCATTTGAGCATGCCAGGACTGGTAGGCGGCAGGTCGAAAACATCAACTCGGCAAACAGCTCCCTTCTTAAAAGGGATATTCAACTCTGAGCCGGCCCAAAGCAAATTTGCTGCCAGCTGACCGATGTCAGGCTCGTGCCCGACGAGGAAAACTTCTTCCATTTGGTGAAATTGGCGTAGGAACTTGTAAACCCCACTGGCACTTCCACCTGGTGCTAGTGAATCCGTAATTTTAAGTTCATCACTAGGTCCAAGCACTTCCCTAATGATCTCCGCAGTCTGCTTTGCTCTGACAAGCGGGCTCGCCACAACAAGGTCGGGCTTGACATTAAGCCTTTTCAAGGCGTGCGCGACTTGCTTCATCTCAGTCTTTCCTTCGTCCGTCAACGGGCGTTGAGAGTCGTTCAAGACGGCGCCGCCGAGGCGTTCTTGCGCTATTCCATGTCTAACCAAATAAACTTTCATAGGCTAATTCTAAGTGATTTAACTGGAGAGATCCCACATAACAACTTCGATGATATGAAAGTCTAACGTTGAAACGAAGTAGTAAAATTGAGTGTATGAGCCACAAACCACGCCTTATCGGTCTTGACATTGGTGATAAAAGAATCGGTGTAGCGATTTCAGATCCACTTGGCATAACGGCAGCTGGATTGGAAACGATCAATCGTAAGAATATGCAAGTGGACGTCAAAGCGGTGAAAGACATCGCTGAGAGGCATGGGGCAGTGCAAATTGTGCTTGGTTTTCCGCAGAATATGGACGGCTCCGTCGGCGAGCAAGCCGAAAAAGTGAGGTCGTTTGGACGCAAGCTCGCAAGGGCGACTGGGCTGCCGATAGTTTATGAAGACGAGCGATTGACTACCATCTCGGCGATTCGCACACTTACCCTGCAAGGCGTCAAAACAGGGCACAACAAAGCGCTTGTAGATATGCAAGCCGCGGCAATCATTTTGCAAAAGTATCTCGATCACAATGAACCGCCATCATCGGCATGACCACTGCTCAAAAACCCGACCATTTGAACCGGCTGCTGCACTGGTATCATGCCAAGCTGGTTAGGCGTGCGCGCAACAAAAAGTTGGTCGCACTGTTCGAAGCTTCGATAATCGGCTCAGTGGCAGCGTTGGCTGCTTATATATTTGTCGAAGGGGTGAGCGTTGTAAATGCATTTCGCACGTACCTGACGACGATTCTGCCGGCAATAATAGTATTTCCGACTATGGGGCTTTTAGGCGGTGGCGCCTGTGGATTGGCTATTCAGTATATTGCACCAGAAATCACGGGCAGTGGCATTCCGCAAGTTAAAGCAGCACTGAATAAGATACCAATGAAGCTAGACTTCAGAGTGGCCATAACCAAGTTGTTATCAGGCATAGTGGCGCTGGGCATAGGGTTACCGTTAGGAAGAGAAGGTCCGACTGTTCAAGTGGGCGCCGCTGCCGCAGCCATACTGGACAGACTGGGGATGAGGTCTTTTCGTAACAGACGTCAGCTAATCGCGGCGGGTGCGGGTGCCGGGCTGGCAGCTGCTTTCAACGCACCGCTTGCTGGTCTCATATTTGTTCTGGAAGAATTACTCAGGGAAATTTCTGGTGCAACAGTAACGATTGCATTGCTGGCCTGCTTCTTCGCAGGCATAGTGTCAAGGTGGATGGGCAATCACAGCCTCGATCTACCAATCAATTCCGCTTTTCCTAAAGCGATTTTCACGGGACAGGATATTCCGTTCTGCTTGTTACTTGGTATCGTCGCGGGATTGATCGGAGTTGTCTTCAACAAAGGTATCTTGGCCGGCACCAAATTGAATCGAAAGATTTTCGGGAACAACTTCGCGGTCCGAGTGGCGCTCGCAGGATTTGGGTGTGGTCTGGTGATCGCCCTTTTGCCGGAAACTTTCCGCGATTTCGCGGGCGTGCGACAACTATTGCTTGAAGGTCGGGGACTGCAATTTGCCCTGGTTGTGTTTGCTGCCAATTTCGGCTTAACTCTACTCGCCTATGGATCTGGCGCACCTGGCGGACTGTTTGCGCCTGCTTTGACAATCGGTGCGGCGATTGGCTATGTAGTTGGCTTCGGCGAAACGCTCGTACTGCCTCTTGCCACTCACGCCCCACTGACTTTGGCACTGGCGGGCATGGGAGCTTTTTTTGCTGCGGTTGCCCGCGTACCGGTTACTGCCGCGGTCATCGTTTTTGAAATAACCGCCGATTTTAATTTGCTACTGCCTCTGATGATTAGCTCGATCACGGCCTACTTTATCGGTGAAAGCTTGTTTGCCGGTTCGGTATACGATCGGCTGTTGGAGCTAGATGGTATTCATTTGCCAGAAAATTCCTCATCAGGTCCTCTGGATCTTTTAACGATTGGAGAATGTATGCAGCCACAAGTAGAAACGCTTGCTGCCACCATGTCTCGAGATCAAGCTGTAGAGATCACGCGGTCTTCGAAACACAAAGGTTTTCCGGTCTTAAATTCGGGACGCCTGGTTGGTGTGCTGACAAAAAATGATCTGCTTGAACGGTCGCATCAAACAGTCCAAGAACTTATGACACCAGAACCTATTTCGGTCGAGTCAGAAGATCTACTAATTAAAGCGATCTCTCTCATGGATGCCAAGAGCATCAATCGCTTGCCAGTCACTCACGGTGAGCATCTTGTCGGCATCATCACTCGCGCAGATATTATTCGCGCCCTCTCAGTATTATAAAAATTCCTCCTAAATAAATAAACTCCAACGTCTAATTAACAGTTGGGCAATTACTCTTTGATCTAGAACGGCAGATGAACAATGGCTTCCAGTGCAACATCCACAATTGGTACGACAAACTCATACGGCTTAGTATTTCAAAATCAAACAATCCAGTCCCAGTCTCAAGAACTGCGATCCATAGCGGGCGTTTCGGCTTATATCAAGCGCAATTTTTGTTCATTGGATTTCGACGGTGATGGGCACATCGGACGCACCGACGTTCTGCGCATGATCGCTAAACCCGAACTGAAGCGCGAAGATGCACTAGCGTCCGCATTTCTCTATCACTACCGGGGAAATCTAGGAACAACCGAGATGTCGCTTGAGCTGAATGATTTCGATAGGTTGAGTGAGCCCAGATATCGGGACAGAGCACAAAGAACACTCGATCAATTGGCTAAGAAAGAGGATCTCCAAGCCAGTGTCTATCCCCAAAATCGCGTCGATCCAACAATGATTGTTCAAGGTGCAATAGCAGACGTTAACTTTGCTGCGGCGTTGGCAGCGCTGGCTGCCACCCCCAGCGGTGACAAGCGAATTCGAGCGATGATCGAGCGTAACGCAGACAATTCTTACACTGTCACGTTCCCAGGCGATCCAAATCATCCAATCAAAGTAAAAGAAACTACACTACAGGAAAGAATGGTTGGCTCCTGCAGCACGGACGGAAGTCAATTCGTCACGCTGCTTGAAAAAGCCTACGGTATTCACCGGCAGATTATGCGCATCACCCACGAGCGCTGGGGCGTGGTCAGAGATGCCTTTGAACTTTTGACCGGTAGTAAATCAAAGTCGATTTTGCTGCAGCGCAATAATCCACTGAGCACTTCTGCAACTGACATGCGAAATCGTCAGGCGATTTTGCAAGCGCTAAAAAACTATAAAACTATTACTCTCCACATCGGTGAAGGCGAATGTGCAGAGACATCGGGATACGTTTCACATAGAAGAGTTGCGGAACGCCAAGCCAGGGGACTTACGCTTAAAAGCGCACACGCTTACGCCCTTATAGACTACAACGAGAGCACCCGCATGGTCACCATATGCGATGCCAGTAAATCGGCCGTAAAGGACCGCTCAGGATTTATCCAAGGCGAAATAAATATCCAACTCAGCGAACTGGAACGTTGTTTCTCTGAAATCAACATCGAAGAATAAAGTTATAGGACTAGCACGAATCTCTACTGAGTTCGCAGGCAGTTGATGCGAATAGCGAGTCATTTACAGAGTTTCGATAAAACAAAGGAGTTTAATGTTGGTCTGCATTTTTAAGCTTAGCCAGTTCCTCACAACACTTTAGTGCCTCATCTGTCTTAGAATTCTGCATCAAAAGATTGCCTTTAAATTCAAGACATTTTGCATAGTGCTAAACGCTCTTTACGATGCGACTAAAAACAAGCACCCAGCCGTCACGCGGCAAGGTGCTGTTCTTTCATAACTTGCCTTATAGGGGCAAAAATGATTGCGGATCTTAGACCGTCGGTGTTCCAGCAACTTCGTTGCGGTGACTATCGAGCGCAGCTTGCAGCTTAGCTTCGTCCAAAGTAGCCAATGAAGTTCGGAGGATCTTGCCGCCGGTTCCTTCCAATCTTGGCAGTACTTTGTCGATCGTCACTTTCTTGACCAAGATGAACAAGGCCGAAGTATTAGGCTGCAATGTGGCAGCCAATTCCTTGATGAAATCGTCGTCGATGCCGAGGTCGGTCATTTTGCCTGATAGAGCCCCTGCAGCGCCACCCAAGACCATACCGAACAATGGATTCAAGAGAACCAAACCAAGCAAGGCCCCTAACATGCCACCTTGCAAAGCGCCGACTGCTGTTAAGTCAACAGCCTGGTGGAGCTTGACCTTACCATTGGCGTCTTTGGTTACGACAACAGCGTCTTCCAGATCAATCAAGTATTCATGCTGAAGCTTCGCCAGTGTGATTCTGACTTCTTCAGCTTTGTGTATATCATCATATGCAATTACAACTAAGTCGCTCACGTCGACCTCCTCAAAAATATTCAGTTTTGGATGCTGGGCTCATTCTACAGCACATTGAATTTTGGTTCATGATCGCGAAATTGTAGTCGGATCAATTCACAACCTATAGATTGTAAAACCAGATCATTTCACAACCTAAAGGTTGATCAGAATATCGTTGAGCAAAATGAACTTTAACGGCAATAGCACCGCGCATGGTGGCGAATTAACGGATTGCCTACAAAGAGCGGTTGCTTTCAGCTGTGGACTGATCATTTCCGCGCAGCAAATTTGCGCGCGCCTCGAACTTACTAGCTTCTCTGATCCGGTTTGAATTTTTCAAAAATGAGGCGTATGAGCTCAGCGCGGCTGCGAACTCGCTTTTATCAGGAGAAGTAGCTCGCTCAAACAAGTAGACAGAACGTCGATATGACCTTTCAGCACTATCCAAATTGTTTTGAGCAAGAAATATATCGCCTGCCATTTTCTCCGTCTCGGCTAGACTTGGGTCGAGCTGACCTGTGGCATTTGCTTCTTTACGGGCCAAGTCAACCATTTTTTGTGCCTCGACAAAATCTCCGTTCTTAATATATCCAAGAGCTCTCTCCATGTATATCTTCCAACTAGCCCTGTGCTCGGGAATGTCTGCTTGAAATTCGTCACTGGCTCCGCTGAACTGCGCTGCTCTAGCCTGGGTGGCAGTTGACGCCAACACGGGATTGAAGGACAACCACATCAGCACCAAACTTAGGACGGCAAACTTGTTCATCGCATACTCCAAACTCTTCAAACATAATATAAGGGAGTGCCTTGTTTTTATGAATCTTTTAGTGATGCTGACGTGAATCTAAGCTATCTGTTCCCGGAACTATTGTTGCGCAGGAGGCTGCTTAGGCAACACGACACTAAATGTAGTGCCTTCACCAATTTTACTGGCCACCGAAATTGTGCCACCATGCGCGGTCACTATTTGGCGGCAAAGAAATAACCCTAACCCTGTACCTGGAGTGTGCTGTTTTGCGCTGTCGCCTTGCCAGTAACGAAGGAACAAGTGTCCTAACTCAGATGTCGGAATACCAACTCCTGTGTCGCTGACTCTAAAAATGATGTCGTCATCATCCTCGTCTGCAGACACTTCTATTAAACCGTCCTTGGGAGTGAATTTGAGAGAATTATCGAGCAGATTGAGAAGCACCCGCCTGATTGACAGACGATCACCGACTATTCGACCGGTTCCCTGCGGAAAACTTGAACGCATAGTTATTTCTTTGTGTTGAGCCCATGCATTTAGCTCTTCCAAAGAAACATCAATCAGTTCGTAGAGACTGAATTCTTCAACTGACATACGTGCTTCGCCTGCGTCGTAGCGATAAGCTTCGATCAGATTTTGCACCATGGTCAACAGATGCTGATTACTTCGTTTCAGCATGGAGAGCAATTCTGCCTGACCGGCATCAACAGGTCCCAAAGATCCTCTGATCATTGCCGCCAGAGCTTGATCTGCACCAATCAGTGGAGTCTTCAAATCGTGCACCAAAGTGGCCACAAAATCATCACGCTGTTGCTCTTGCAGCAACCGTTGCGTTACTTCAGTGGTGCTAATACAAACGCCAACCACATTGTTCGATTTGTCTTTTAGCGGCCATGCGGCAAGATCCAGAAATACTTTTCTACGCTGCTCGTCAAGCGCTAATGTGACTGGATGATTTTCTAACTTAATTCGTTCGCCATTTTCTAAAACGCGAATGAAAGCGTCTTCCGGCATCGACGAAACTACCGCTGGAAATGACAATCCTACAAGCCGCTCTGGTGCAACACTGAACAAAGTTGCAACAGCAGGATTGGCCTTTGTAATCACCAAATTGGAATCGAGTTTCCAAACACCAATTGGAGCGTTGTCTAGAGTGGTGAATAATTGCACTGTTTCGCGAAGAGCTGGCAACGATGGCAAAGATTGCTGAGTGAATCTTGTTTCGCTGATGTCAGCGCATGATCCAATCAGTCCGATAAAAGCGCCGCTCGGGCTAAACTGAGGCGTACCCGACTCCCACATAAAGCGGAACTGTCCGTCCGCCTTTTTAAGTCTGTACTCACTGTGATACGGCGTGTGATCGCGGCAAGCTTTCGTGTAGACCGCCCAAAATTTCCGCAAATCCAAAGGGTGAACCGATTCAGCCCACTTTTTGCCAGTCTCCTGTTCCAGTGAACGGCCTGTGAACTTTAGCCATTTATCGTTGAACAGAATTCGCTCGCCGAATTCATCTGAGACCCAGGAAAGGTTTGACAACGTGTTGGCAATATTGGAAAGCCTGGCGTTTGCCTTATTTAACTCATTGCTATTAAATTGACCGCTGCTTCTGACCCTCTCGACAGCCCTGGTGAGCAACGATACAAAAGACTCACTGCTGAGTTGGTCGCGCGAAATTAAATCAGTTGCGCCTTTGCGAATTAACTCGCAAGCGCGGAGATCAGTCTGAGCATTGACTATTACGTATATCAACGCATCATGTTTTGATTGGCGCAGCTGCATGAGCATAGCGGCGTCCAACATATGCTCGTCCAGCAAAACAATGTCCGGCTGAAAGCTGCGAATTTTAAAAAGGCCTTCGACTGAATGACCTGACAATTGCAGTTCAGGATCGAGCCCAGAGATGCCACTGAGCGCGTTCTTTATTGTTGTCCGTTCGTCAGACTTGAGTCCAATGACGAGGAACTTCATCAGTCGCTCCCTTTCGCCAGTAACGCTCGATTTCCCGCCTCAACAAACCGCAGGATCCTGCCAATGTTCATAAGTAATAATTACCATGGAAAAGCCCGTGGAAACAAGCCTCGATTTGGACGATCAACTTGTTGGATTGTATCGTTGTTCAACAATTACTACTCAGATAAATGATACTGCATCCGATACCACCAGGGATTCTGTCAAACATTATTTACTCTTGTTGAAGGCTCGCTAATTCGCAGCGCCAATACGCTATAATCCGGATCAGTCAGTGCCGCCGATTCGTGGCAGAGCCGTTATAGAGGGTTTCACATGGGTTCGATGAGCTTACCTTACGTCATTTTGCTAATCTGCGAAGCCTTACTGGGCTTAGCGATGGTCGGCTTGATACTTTTGCACCAACCGAAAGGCGAAGGTATGGGCGGAATTGGCAGCGGCGCGACCATGTTTAGCGGCAAACGAGGCGCTGAAGCCGGACTGGACAGGTTGACATGGGGAATCGTCCTCTCATTTATGACCGTCTGTCTAATCCTTGGATTCGGGCTCGTTAAATAGGCTTCATGTCCTTTTCACTTCCAACTGCCGAAGAGAAAGCGGAGTACGTACTTCGTCAGTTCAATCGCATCGCCCAGCGTTACGACCTGACTAACGACGCCATAAGCTTGGGAATGCATCACTTCTGGAAACGGCGCGCGGTTTCAGAGCTAAAACTCAAACCAGCTGGCGTCTACCTTGATGTTTGTTGTGGAACAGGCGATTTGACTTTGCAAATTGCCAACCGACTAAGCAAAGATGGACAAGTTGTCGGCTTAGACTTTTCTCCCAATATGCTTCGCATGGCTGAACAAAGAGCCGCCAACAGTGCCAAACGACAGCGGTCAGAAATCCGGTTTGAACAGGGAGATGCCCTCAAATTGCCTTTCGAAAATGGGACTTTCGACGGTGCCATCATCAGCTTCGGCTTGAGAAATCTAACTGACTATCAAAAAGGCGTAAATGAAATGGCGCGTGTCGTAAAGCCGGGCGGAGCCGTTATCAATCTCGATCTTGGCAAATCGCAAGTGCCGTTATTTAGCCAACTATTTGCTTTTTACTTCAGGCAAATCGTGCCGTTGATCGGGCAAGCGTTACAGTCTGACAAACAGGCTTACACCTATCTTCCAGAATCAAACAGTACCTACCCAGACCCGCAAGGCATCAGCCGGATATTCGAAAACGCTGGTTTGAAAAACGTCAAACATATCAGCCTCGCCCTCGGGAGCGTGGCTTTGCACACAGGCACTGTCGCTAAGACAGGTGCTTCGGTCTGATGGTTTCGTCGGGGCCAGAAGCGAAACCTAAATCGCTTTTCGTTATGGTCGGTGATCCATCGGCTGATCGCAACGTGGCCCGCATGATTCCGGAACTCAAAAAATGCGCGCCAGATTTGCAAATCTGGGGCTGTGGTGGATCGGGGATGGCAGCTCAGGGAGTCGAGATCTTGCATAATTGCGAGGATTTCACAGTTGCCGGTATCGCCGAAATTTTTAACCAGTTCTCCTTTTTCGTAAATCTAAAAAAGGAATTGATTGACAAGATCGTTGAACGAAAACCTGATGTCATCCTGCTTGTGGATATGGGCACATTTAACTTAAAACTAGCTACGGATATTCGCGCCAAGTTTCCGCAGCTGCCCATTCTCTATTTCACTTCGCCTCAAGTCTGGGGTTCACGCCCCTGGCGAATCAAAACGATCGCGCAAACAGTGACTAAAATGCTGGTCATATTTCCCTTTGAAGTGGCGATTTACAGGAAAAGTAATGTGCCTGTGCGGTTTGTAGGGCACCCATTGCTGAAAAATATTCCCGCCGCCGCGGACATGCCATCTAAACAAGACTTCTGTGCGCTCTACAAAATGGACCCTCAAAAGCCGATCATTGCGCTGTTTGTAGGAAGCAGACGGCGGGAAGTAAACAACTTCATGCCGATCATATTAGAGGCCATCAGAACCATGACTAGCGAGCGAGATGGTATTCAGTTCGCGATTTCAGCCGCTAACGAAGAACTGGGTAAGAAGGCAAAAGAGCAGATCCAAAAGGCCAGACTAGACAAGTTGCTGGGCAACAAGCTCTTCGTGATTGGTTCTGAGGATAATATCAATTTGATATCGGCTTCCGACATCGTCTGGGCAAAATCAGGCACAACAACGTTAGAAGTTACACTTTTTGGAAAACCAATGTTGATCTTTTACCGGGTCACTTGGGGCGAATACCTGGTCTACTGCCTCTTGAAGAGGATAAATTTCATTGGCATGCCGAACATTCTTGCCGGGAGAGAGGTCGTCCCTGAACTACTTCAACTAGATTGCCGAGCCCAACAACTCGTAAAATACACCAATGATTTGCTGGACGTCCCAGGTTTAAGAGCCGACATATCCAGGCGACTGCTCACATTGCGCGACCAGTTGGGACAAGGCGATTATGCAGTCAATCTTGTAGATGAAATTTTGGCAGTCATTTAAGAGTCGATACGGGTCAGGAAACTTTGAAAAACTTAATTGAAGAGCCACAACAAGCCCGTATATACCTTCGCTTATTGCAATACATAAAGCCGTACAGCGTACCGTTTTTCCTTGGCATGGCCGCAGCAATTCCCTCAGGAAGCATGGATGGCATCATCGCCTGGTTAGCTGGACAAGGCATCCAGCGCATTTTCATTGGCACAGAAAGACATCTGATCTACTTAGTGCCACTTGTAGTTTTGGCAGTCGTTGCCTGTCAGGGAATCTTTCGATTCATCGAAACCTACACGATTCGCCTGGTTGGAGCTTCCGCCATTCGAGATTTACGCAACGAACTTTTCTGTCACTTAGAAAAACAGCCGTTGCTGTTCTTCCAAAGTCAGTCATCAGGAGTGATGATCGGTCGAATGACCAATGACATTGGTTTGATTGAAAATGCCATTTCGCAAACATTCCAATCGATGATCAGCAGAACCATTACTGTGATTTCGCTGGCAACTGTGCTCATTCTCCAGAGTTGGATGCTCAGTATCATTGCTCTGGGAATTCTTTCACTAATCGTGATACCAGTTTCGATTTTCGGAAAGAAAATCCGCAAAAGCTCACGCGGCGGGCAAGAAGCCATTGGCGACTTGGTTTCAGTGCTTTCCGAATCTATTCAAGGCGCCAAGATTGTCCAATCTTATAATTTGGAGCAGTTTCAGAGTGCGCGTTTTCTAGCTACAAATCAAAGTTTTCAAAATAACACTATAAAAGCTGTTCGTTCGGAAGCCTTGCTGTCACCGATTCTGGCGATGATTGCAGCAGTCGGTATCGCCTGTGTCATGTGGGTGGCTGGTTACCAGGTTCTGCACAAACACATGGAACTGGGCCAACTGACATCGTTCGTTATAGCGTTGCTCTTGTTGTATTCACCAATCAAAAACATTGGTCGGATTAACGGCATTCTGCAACCAGCTCTTGCAGCGGCTCAGCGCGTCTTCGAAGTGCTCGACCAAGAGTCAAATCTGACTGACGCTGTTAAACCAATTGAGCTCAAGGAAGGACTGCACCGCATCAAATTCGAAAACGTTTACTTCCAGTATCCAGGCCATTCAACAATGGTGCTCAAGGATATAAATTTGGACATTCCACCGGGAAGAATGGTGGCACTTGTTGGACTCTCCGGGTCTGGCAAGTCAACGATGGCGAATTTGGTGCCTCGCTTTTTTGACGTCACCTCAGGACTGATATCGCTTGACGGTGTCCCAATTAAGGACATCTCCCTTTATTCGCTACGGGCACAAATTGCTCTCGTCACACAAGACAATTTTCTATTCAATACAACGGTCGAAGAAAATATCCGGCTCGGCAAACTCGACGCTACACCTGAAGAGTTGGAGAATGCTTCGAAAGCGGCGTATTGCCACGATTTCATCCTGGAGTTACGTGACGGATATAAGACTCAGATCGGTGAACGTGGTGTCAGGCTCTCGGGCGGCCAGCAACAACGCCTGGCGATCGCCCGCGCTTTTTTGAAAAATGCGCCTGTCCTCATCCTCGATGAAGCCACAAGTTCGCTCGACAACGAATCAGAGGCAATGGTACAGAAAGCTCTGAATAATTTGATGAAAGGCAGAACGGTATTTGTCATCGCCCATCGCCTTTCAACTGTTCGCCACGCCGATCAAATTCTCGTTCTCGAGGGCGGACAAATTGTCGAGATGGGAACGCACCAAGTCCTCATGGACACAGATGCGCACTATGCCCGCTTGATTAAGGCACAGTTTGAAAGACCAGCGTTGGCCACGGAATAGCGAATTCGATTTTAGTGTTTCTTCGATTTAGAACTGCAAGCTTTTTCGCAACGGCTGTATGACGTGCGATCTGTTTGCTCTGCGTCTTCTTTTGCCAGCTTGCCTTCCTTCAATAGGTTGTCGAAAGCCTTTAAATAGATTGGATCCGTGTAGGTGACTGTACCAGCGACAATGTAGTCTTCTTTTTTGTCCTTATCGTCGGTGCTCTTAACTTTTTGAATTGGGCCAAGTTCCGAGGCGTTCCAAAGTACCGCCACGGCGTCTTGGACTTGTTCATCAGACCACATCTTAATACCTCCATTATGGCGGGCGGGCTATTTAAGGTTCGCCCCAATACCTGCCGCTTGTTTCTCACGGAGGTGACGTGGACCAAACGTAAAAGGTGCCAACACAAACATTAGAAAGGGGTACCCCTCCTCTTTTTTCTTGATCCCATTTCAAGTAAAGCAATATTACATCAGCCTTCCGAGACTTTTTGAGTCCCTAAAACCGTTGCAGGTTATGGCTTTAGAGACTTCGGGAAAGCCGCGTTTTTTGCTTAACATATTAAATCGAGGGTTGCAAAACTATGTGCCTCGACCAAGAACGAAAGTATTTGCGCCGTTTTAGCGGCAAGAAATCTTGATCCTTCCGCCAGCCTGGCTGACCATAAGCTCTTTAGTGGAGATGGGACTTAAAGAAGTCCAATGTGCGTTTGTTCGCCAGTTCGGCGGACTGCATGTTGTAGTTCTCGCCACCAACCCGACAAAAGGCGTGGTCTGTATGCGGATAAGTATGAATTGTGACGAGCGGATTGCCACCCAGCTGGTTTTTAATCTTATCCTGCTTCTCTTTGGTGATGTGCTTATCGTCTTCGGCAAACTGCATCATGATCGGTTTTTTGATGTTATGAGCTTCGCCCAAATATTCGTCGATGCCACCGCCATAATATGCAACTGAAGCGTCCACATCTGAACGTGCCGCCATTAGGTAAGTCATCAAACCACCAAGGCAATAACCGCTGCAACCCACCTTTCCATCGCCGACCTTCATGCCACGCACTGTTTTGAGAACTGATTTCAGATCGTCAATGCCTTTGTCTTTATTGAATTCACCGTAATACTTATATGCCTTTTGCAGATCCTTTTCATTGCGATCGTTCAAATTCAATCCCGGCTCAAGACGCCAAAACAAATCAGGCACCACTGCCAAATAGCCGTTCGAGGCATACCACTCAGCGGCGCTTTTCAGCCAATTGGTCACTCCAAATATTTCTTGGATGATGATCACAGCAGCTGTAGCTGGTTTGCCTGGCTTTTCGACGAAACAGTTAAATTTGCCGCCATCGGCGGCGGTGACACTCAATTTTTCAGAAACCGTATCCATTTTCTTTTCCTCCACATATAAGACTGAATGGTATTTGCAGAAAATAGGGAATAAAACTAAACGGGCAATACACCATGTTTCTTCTTGAACCCTGTAACTTTCTTAGTTGCGTATGCATTAAAACGATTGATCAATTCATTGCGCAAATTATGCGGTGCCACCATACCGTCCACCACCATCTCCGCGGCCAGTTTGTAAATGTTGACGTCCTCGCGATATTCATTGCGCTTCTGTTCGATGTATGCGCTTCGGTCAGCTTCAGGAAGTTCCATGATCTTGTTGTAGTAGACAGCATTAACAGCTGCCTCAGGTCCCATCACAGCAATCCACGCCGTCGGCAAAGCCAGACATGCATCAGGCTCGAAGGCCGGTCCGCACATCGCATACAAACCAGCACCGTAAGCTTTTCGCACTACAACTGAAATCTTCGGCACATCCGCCGATGACATTGCCGAAATCATTTTTGCTCCGGCACGAATAATACCGTCGCGCTCCACTTTGGTGCCAATCATGAATCCAGGCACGTCGGCAAGGAAGAGCAGAGGAATGTTGAATGCATCGCAAAGCATCATGAAGCGTGCGCCCTTATCGGCAGAATCTACAAATAACACTCCACCTTTCACTTTCGGCTGATTGGCAAGAATACCGACTGGACGTCCGCCCAGGCGAGCAAAACCGGTAATCAATTCGCCTGCAAAAAGCTTCTTCATCTCGAAGAAGGAACCCGCGTCAACAAGCTTGTCGATCACTTGAGCCATGTCGAAGGGAACGTTTTCCTTCTCTGGAATGATTTGTTCGATTGATTTTTCGATGCCGCCAGCATCCTGTGGTGGCAGAAGCGGTGCCGCCTGCTCACAGTTGGATGGCATAAAGCGCAAATAGTCTTTGCACAGTTGAATTGCTTCTTCTTCGGATTTGGCAAGCACATCACCACATCCACTGACAGAACAGTGCATTTTTGCGCCGCCCATCTCTTCAAGGGTCACCTTTTCACCGATGACCATCTCGGCCATCCGCGGCGAACCTAGATACATGGAAGCGTTGCCATCGTTCATCACGACGATGTCGCAAAATGCTGGAATATAAGCGCCGCCTGCCGCAGATGGTCCAAATAATAAACAGATCTGCGGCACGTAACCAGACATTTGCACCTGGTTGTAGAAGATTTTTCCAGCGCCACGTCGGCCAGGGAACATCTCGATTTGATCGGTGATTCTCGCTCCTGCTGAATCGACGAGATAAATCATCGGAACACGAAGCTTCTGGGCGGTCTCCTGAATCCTGATTATTTTCTCGACAGTGCGCCAACCCCACGATCCAGCTTTGACTGTCGAATCATTGCCCATAAAGCAAACCGTCTTGCCTTCTATTTGGCCTACACCTGTGACCACGCCGTCGGCTGGCAGGTCCGCCTCTCCACAATTTGCGAATACGGCATCTTCGATTTCAAATCCAGAGTCGAGAAGCAAACGAAGCCGGTCTCGCACGAATAGCTTTTTATCTTCTTTCAGCTTCTGATGATACTTCGGTGCACCGCCCTTGCGTATCTGAGCAATTCGCTCTTCAAGCTGAGTGGTTTTGTCCGATAACTTGTTTTCAGTTTCCTTCAATTTAACTTCCATCCCTATTCCTACCCGTGACAGACATAAACCAGATATAGGTGTTTATTCTACGGCCAGGCCCGTGTCAAGATGGTTGTATGCGGTTCATAATCGACAAGGCTATAATGGCCAAGAAGATGCGAACCGCGCGGGGTCTGTCCTTAAGCCTTTATCAAGCAACTGATGTCTAGCGAAAGTTTTTCTCGTCGACAATTTTTAAGAGACCTGTCTCGCCAATTGACAACAGGAAGCGGGTTGTATCTTGCATACCTGCTCGCTAATCAATTCGAGCCCATCCAGGCCAAAGACAACTCTCCCGTGCTGCAGGCGAGGTCTGGTTATAAAATCGCACCTTGGACCGGTGATGACTTTACGATCGGGCATAAAATGAGGGATCATCAGCTCCCCCTCGCTCCTAAGCATGTAGAGAAGGAGGTCGAGTTCGTCATCGTTGGTGGTGGCATGGCCGGACTTGCTAGCGCATACTTTCTGCGTGATCATAATTTCTTGTTGCTCGAACAATACGAATCGTTGGGCGGTCAATCAAGAGGAAGTGATTACCATGGCATCGGTTATTCCTATGGCGCCGCTTACATAAGTACAGTAGATGGGCTGATGGGAGAGCTGATCGCCGACCTCAAACTAACACCAGCGAAACTTCAGCCAACAAAAGATGCTTGGCGTTGGGAAAATTCTTGGCTGGCAGGATTGGAAGGTAGAGAAAAAATCTATTCTGAATTTAAGGGACTGCTCGAGAACTGCAAACCAATCTGGAAGGAACTGCACACAGGAATTCCGGTGCCGCTAACCAATCAGAGCTTGCTAAAGCTTGACGCCACGCCCTTCCAAGGATACTTGAAAAATCATAGCCCAGCCTTCGTAGCCCTTGTTGACGCTTATCTAAAATCGGCGCTCTGCGGTGGGATCAATAATTTGTCCGCCCTGTCAGCGGTTTCTATCCTAGAAGATTTGGTGCAACCAACCTACGTTTTTCCTGGTGGAAACCCCGCCATGGCTAAGGCGATCGCAAATAAAGTTAAAGGACCGCGTTGCCAGCGAGGCTTTGTCAGCTCAATAGAAGTCGGCACGGATGGGAAGTCCTTCGTCACCTACCTGGGCGCTGACGAGAAAATGCACAAAGTTTCTTGTCGGCACGTCATCGTAACCGCTCCACCAATGGTGGCAGCACGAATACTACGGAACATCCCCGATCAAGTGATGGCCAATCTATTGTCGTTTAAATATGGTTCGTATTTGGTGGCAAACATTCTGATGCCAAAGAAGAAATTTCACGGTGCATATGACAATTGGGTAACGCCCCCATACACATTCGCAGATATCACTGTGGCTGAAACGCCATACATTGAGCAGCACAATTATCACCAGGGAATGGGTTCCGTACTAACGGTGTATCAGCCATATGCGCCTTCATCTGAAGGTCGACCAGTGCTTCTACAAGGGGATCGGAACTCTCTAGCGAATTCAATAGTCACACAACTAGTCAAACTCATTGGTCCAATCGAGAAGGAGATCGACACAGTTGTTTTGACAAGATGGGGTCATGCCATGGCAGTGAACAGCCCTGGTTTCTTTGCCAAGATCTCCAAATTCAACCGCACCACTAATAGTGGCTACACTCTTGCACATTGCAGTACTCAAGGTATACCATGCGCGGAGAGCGCGATTGCCGCAGCACGTCTTGCCGCAAATCGCGCTCTCGGCAAATCAGTAAGGAGCTAAAAATGCCAGTTATTCAAAGGACAAATCAAACTATAGGGGTATCAAATACTGCCGGCCGAGTCATTCGAGGCCTGACATTGAGCCTCGGAATCATTGCCGCCGCAGTGGCCTATGCAGCCGTGATCACACCTATTCTTTTGAAAATCATAGGCGATCGAAAACACCTGAAGGACGAACCAATCGACGTGGCATGGACAGAAGATAACGGACACGACGCAGAAGTCACGCCCTAGAAGAATAAGGCATTCTAGGAAGTTTAGGCACTGGAATGTTTACCGAATGCTCCGTCAAGCCCGTCGTTTACGAGGGGAGGACGTCAAACAATACGATGGACAAAATAGGATGGAGCGCAGGCGTCTGGGCTGCACATAACGCGAAGCGAATGCAATAAATATCGAGGTCCATGTGTTTTTATTGAATACCGAATGCCGAAACAAGACCGCCATTTTGGTAGCAATTTTTCTATTTTCAGTACCGCTCTTTTGCCTTCTCGCCGAAGGTAAATCTACTCATGGACTGCTGATCGCCGTCAAGAAAAAAGCGCCGACCCCTCGTGTTCCGGCAAAGCAAATTTATGAACTCTCGCAGCGTGAGGAAACCTCGAATTGCTTAGGTGCATCGGGAGTATCAGCGTATGTGGTTTCGGTCGGCGGTTCAAATCGAGGCATGTTACTTAAAAATGTTGAAAGCGGATTCGCCGCCAATGTTGGCATGCAATCAGGTGACGTTCTACTTTCAGTGAACAGCAGAGTCGTTCAATCTGGACGCGATGCTGATCGCATCCTCCAATCAAGCCCAGCCGGCAAAGCGCGGATCGTCTTTGTCCATCCCTCCGAGAGTGGCTTGCAACTCTATAACACCGAAGTAAACTTGCCCAAGTTTGCCGCTTCCGCCCTTGCTCATCTAGGCTCATCTACCCAAACGTCTGCCATGAGCGGCAAAAGAAGTGCGGTTGCCGAGTCTATGCCGGCATACGAGAGTTTTATGATTGAGTTGATCAATCACGACCGCACTGTAAATGGCAGCGCACCGATTCAATCTAACGCGGCGCTAACTGCGATGGCCAGAGCATACGCCAGTGATTTGGCCGCCAGAGGATTTTGGGGTCATGTGGATCCAGATGGAAACGATCCTCAAGCTCGGGCTAAGAGTCATGGTATCAGCCATGGTGTCTTTGAAAATATTGCCTATCAAGGTGGATCGGAGAGCGGCTTCCGCCAACTTCAAATAATGGATAGTATTATGATGAATGAGCCCCCGAACCAGGCAAATCACCGAAGCAATATCCTCGATCCAAAGCATTCAACAGTGGGTGTTGGAATGATTCGCGCGGCTAATGGTAGGCTCTATGCGGTGGAAGAGTTCAGTCACGAAAGTCCATGACGAGATCCTAGTAAAAGGAAGTTGGCAGAGATACGAGATCCTAGTAAATTGAGAGTTTGTAGCGATGTAGCAGTGCCATCGTTATGGACTATTTCAAGCCAAGTTGGATGAACCGACTTGTGAGTACTTAATGCTAACGCTGAATGCCTCTAAGCAGTTCATCATGGTGACTTGCTCTAAGCCGTTGAATGGAAGGTGTGAGCGCTGTCAAACTGCATGGCTGCGCCGCGAACAGCAATCGTTTTAATCTAAGCATGAGATTGCTAGTTCTGGTTACAAAGGTAGGTTTTACCTTACCTAAGAAAACTGTACGTTCGTTGGAAACATACGATTCAGTCGATTCAAGCTTGGCTGAACTTGGGCAAAAAAGAAACCTGCTTCTGCCAAGAAAAATCTCGTCATCAGGTTGAAGGGCAACCATTCCATCGACCGTTTTTCCGTTTAGTAAAGTGCCATTGGAGCTGCGCAAATCACGTAGATAGTAAACACCATCGACTTTGGTAATTGCGGCGTGCCGGCGGGACAGACTGAGGTCTGCGATTAAGGAAATATCGTTCTCTTTCGATCTACCTATAAACGTGTCTGAACCATTTAGGTCGAAAGCGCGCCGATCGTCGACACCGACGAGAGTAGCGCTATTGATTCCATCATTGAAGGGGTGGTTTAGTAACATTTTGAACAATCTCCGCGAAGGGGGCGGACTCGATTTAAAGAGTCTAGGAAAAAAATGTGACGAAGTTGTGTCCTTTTTCCTCTACACGGTTCAAATTCGAAATAGCCCACTAATTAATGTGCAGGGCAGCGCACCCTTCATGTAGACGTTTATACTTCACAATCATCTAAGGTTTACCATATACACACCCTCCCAGCCAAGCGCGCGGAACGTCGCAGAATCAGTCTTAGCACCGGAGACAGCGTGTAAGGATAACACCACTAGCAAAAACCTGCGAATCAGGTCATGATAGTTAGGTACTGTGCAATTGAACCGAGTCAGGCAACTGACTTGGAGGAGAAACATGTCCGTCCAACTAGATATAGAGTCCAGCTCCAGACTAAGAGTCGTGAAAGAAAACGACTACGCTGTGATGGAAGATTTTCAAGTCGTTCTCGCTTGTCAGAACCAAGACGAGACCGCATTCCCAGAACTGTTTCGGCGCTTCCAACGGTTCGTTCGTGCGGATATTAACAAGCTAGCTCCGGACTGGACCAGCAGTCACGATGATCTGACTCAGGACGTTTTCATCAAAGTCTGGCGCTCAATCAGCCAACTCAAAAACCCGAAAGCTTTTAAAGGTTGGCTGCATCAAGTAATAACAAACCTTTTTTACGATGAACTTAGACGCCGTCCACACTTTGCAGTCGTCTCATTAGACGAGCCACTTAAAAATGACGACCAAGACAGCAGCCCACGTCAAATAGCTGACACCAGGTCACAACCTGATGAATTGCTTGAAAGAAAAGAAATAGTAAATCAAGTAAACGCTGCCATCGATGCGCTTCCAAAGCAATTTAAAAACGTGATTATTCTGCGCGAAATTCAAGGCCTGGCTTACGAGGATATCGCTGCCATTACAGGTGCCGAACTGGGCACTGTAAAGTCACGCATCGCGCGAGCGCGCACCAAAGTTTCTAAACGAATTTCACATCTTCGATGCGTTAGTTAACTGGCAATCTAGCTGAGTTATAATGGCACATGTTCGTGTCTACATTAAATGGATCCGCAATAAAGGGGAGATCAGTATGAACTGGGATGAAGTAAAAGGCGATTGGAAACAGTTCTCGGGAAAAGTAAAGGCTAAGTGGGGCAAACTTACCGACGATGATTTAACACAAATCGGCGGAAAAAAAGATGAGTTGGTAGGCAAACTGCAGACTCACTATGGTCATTCAAAAGAAGAAGCTGAAAAGCATCTCGACGAGTTCATCAAAACCGTTTAGTGATTGATTAGCTCGCTTCGTGCGTTCTAAATCTAAAAATTACTGTCATGCTGCCATCCTTAACGAAGGAGGCAGCATGACTGTGTTTTTGTCGTAGGCTAATTAAAATAGAATCGGATCTAATGCAGACGGATCGATGGCCAAAATTCTCGTTGTCGAAGATGATAAGAAGCTGTCCGCTGCGGTCTGCGATTGTTTGCTACTAGAAAAACATACAGTTGAAGCACCATATTCAGTGGCGAATCAATTCTGGCACTCAAGAAAGATTACCTGACAAATTGATGGACTCTTGAAGCGGTACCAACGTGCTCAGCAAATCGAGATGGATAATCAAGCAGCCTCTGGCAACATAGTGATTACGACTCTTTCCTTAGGCATCATCTTAAATTCTCAAAGGTCACTCTTTTAGCAGGCTGGCGGCGGACACGTTAAAAGTAATCGAGAACAGCGTAGAAGTACCTGGAGGTGCGGGAGTGCTGCTTTCAGGAAGTCTCATCCCCGTGAAGGTGCACTCTTATCCCCTGAATTCTGATTACCAGGGACTGTTCATTCCAGGATAGCTGATCCGAAGAGAGCTCATCTCGTGTTGTAATGGGCATATATTTGATCTCGACACGATAGAACGATCTGGATTGGACACCATTAAAAGTGAAAACTACTAAAAGCAACGGCATTCTACTCGTTCTTTTGAGCGCTCTTTTGATGCAGTGGGCTCTGCCTGGGTATTGTTCTAACAATTCTGACCAGAGTCACAAACCGACCGGCTCAGCACCAGCGAAAATTGAATCGGGCGAAGACTTACTGAAACGTGCTCGACACAACAAACAAATGTTTGATGACGAAGAAGCGATTAACTGCTATTCCAAATATCTGAGTACGCATCCAAATGATGATGCTGTGCGCCTGGAACGTGCAGAGGAATATCGCAATGAACATCGCTTCGACGAATGCATCGCCGATTACCAGAAGTTGATAAATTCAAAAAATAAGTATTCAGCTAGTAATGCAGCTACAGAATTGGGCAAACTTTACCAAAAACAAGGGAAATATAAGGACGCGATCAAGACTTTAAAAATCGCCCGACAACTCGGAGTAAAGACCCTATTGACTGAAATATCCGATTGCGCGCGTCTGAGTGGTGATAACGAGATGGCACTTCAAATGTCATCCGAAATCCTAAAGAGCGGTGATGAGTTTAACGGCCGCGAGCATCGCGCCCGGGCCCTAATGGCTTTAAAACAACCGCGACAGGCGCTCATTGATTTCGATTTTCTTGTGAAGACTCAGCGGGAAAAGATACAGCGTATAGACAAAGAGAGCCGCGAAATCTATCCGGCTTTTAAAATGCTCGTAGAGCTTCTTGGTGAGCGGGCGAGCTGCTATGAAACTCTCAAAGACACCAAACGTGCACTAGAAGATAAGGCTGCCGTCCGGAAGGTTGAACAAGAACTGTACAACGAAAGTCCGTTCCTAACGAAGGACAAGAAGTAGGCCGCTATCGTGAGTCTCCAACCGCGCATCTTGCATAAGGGTCTGGCGCTCGTTCTAATACCTCTAATCCTCGAGACACTGTGGCTTCTTTTGCTCAGTCAGTTATGGCTGTCTACAGAGTATTTGGCTGTTGAAGAGACAAAACAAAGAGACTTTGCCATGCATCTTGCCGGCGCAAGTGAAGACAGACACGTCGTTATCTTGGAATTGATGAGCCGCATGTTCGATCCCAAAATAGCATGGGCAATATACGCCAATAGGAAACACAACGCACTACACAAGCACTATGAACAGCTTCGAGAGCTGTCTGCAAACGATCCAGCGAGACTCGAGACCATAAGCGAACTTGAACGCATGTCTGAGACCGAGTGGAAGTCCCTAATTGCTCTGCCATCTGCACAGCCGGGTTCGACCATGCTTGATAACTTAGGTGCTTGCAGAGACCTCGGACCGCTACTTCGGTTGGGTATAAGCGACGGCGAAAAAATTGGCACATTGATGCAAGCAGAAATGAACGGACTGGCCGCCACAAGGGCACGTGAACAATCTGCGCGAAACCGGGTCAAGTTTCTTGTATATGCGGGGCTGTCCAGCAATTTTGCCCTGGCTGCATTGCTTCTGTACTTGTTCAACAGCAACATCACTGGTCGTCTTCAATTACTGATAGACAACGCTCGCAGGTTACCTTTGCGCGAAAAGCTGACTAAAGTTGTCTCCGGCAGCGACGAACTTGCCTATCTGGATACGGTAATGCATGCAGCAAACGAGCAGTTATGCCAGTCCGACGATCATCGTAGATCGATAATGGAAATGGTGGCGCACGATATGCGCTCACCGCTCATGGCTGCTCAGGTATCGACTGAAGTTCTCAATCATCCACAGTCGGCAAAATTGCCAACCGCCGCGGCGCATATACTTGAGTCAGTAAGCCAGTACGTCAATCAAGTGCTCAGGCTGGTCAACGAGCTTTTGACAATTGAAAGATTTGAAGCAGGGAAAGTCGATTTCAGTGTCAGCGAATTCAACATCAAAGAGGCAGTTGACGAGGCAATTCTCACTTATAGGGAAGTCGGCGATCTGACTGAGTTTTCCATAAAGAATACTTGCCCTGATCGATTGATTCGCGCAGACAAAGAAAAGTTCGAACAGCTATTGATAAATTACTTCGCCAGTGTGAAAGCATTTCCAGGAAGTGAGCCGGAAATATCCGTGTTCGCAGAAACCACCGAAGATGGTGTCAGAGTCTTAGTCAAAGTACCTGGTCCGCCACTCGATCGTTCCGTACGCACTGATCTTTTCAGAAAATTCCCAAAGCACGGCAACAAAAGTACAGCCGCTGGTCTCAGCCTTGTTACTTGCCAGCTGATTGCGCAGTCTCATGGTGGGGCGGTAGGTTTTGAGCAAAACGATGGCTTCAATTCGCTCTGGGTGAGAATGCCTAGTGCTGCAATTCCTGAAGCGACTGTGCCTGTAATTAGTGGTACTAAATATAGTCCAAAATCCTTCAATCAATATAAACCGAAAGGATGGTTTGGCGCGCGCATTATTCACAAGGGAATCGCTCTCGTGATTATTCCTTTGTGTCTTGAAGCGCTCTGGATCGGCTGGCTCAATCACGAATTGCAAATTGGAGAAGCGCAAGCAACGACGATCCAACGTTTAACCGACACACTGCTCAATGTAAACGCAGGATTGAACGCAACTTTTGATGTGACTGTAAATGCGGCTAGTTATGCCCTTTCAGGAAATCCAAAATGGAAAGAACAAGCCAAAGCGCAGGGCGACGTTGCTCGCAGTGTGCAGGCCAGACTCAAGGAACAAACTAGCGGCTATCCCGCTGAGGCCAGGTTGGTCGATCTATTTGAATTTGCGATGATCAAACCAATGAATTTGCAGCTGCAAATTACCGAACGACCACATCTTGGATTGATGGGCTCTGCTTCTATCTTTCAAGTGTTCATCGACTATTCCAAAGCAATGTCATATGTGGCAGCGACCTATGACGATCTCTTCGCTAAGGAAAAAGCCGAATTGGAAAGACTGCGTGCCGAACAGACTCAATCGAAACAGTCCTTACAAAGAATTGTCTTAGCATGGCTGGCTACAAACTTCATTCTGGCACTGATATTGGTGCTCGCATTCAACATCCATATTACGAAACGTCTAAACATTTTGGTGGCAAATGCAAAGAAGTTACCGCGACGAGAACCGCTGTTGGAAGAATTGAGCGGCGGCGACGAACTGGTATACCTGGATAAAATTCTGCACAGAGGAGCCGAGGAGGTAATCGAGGCGGCCAGACAAAGGCAAGCGATCGTCGAACTTCTTGTTGACGATATGCGCTCACCGCTTACATCCGCGAGAGATTCTCTAAGTCAAGTTGAACCGCTTTTACTAGATAAAATGCCGGACACTGCACCACGACATATTCTTGCTATCAAAGGAAACATAGAGCGCATCCTGCAGTTGGTAGATGATTTGCTCACTCTCGAAAGTGCCGAAGAGAACAAACTCACTATTCGCGTTGAACCTTTTGAAGTCAGAGAGGCGGTCGACGAAGCACTTGCAGCACTGGCTAGCATCGCCAAGTATCGTCAAATCCAGATGTTGAACGAGAGTGAAGGTTTCGAACTCGCCGCGGATAGATCGAGAGTGTTGCAAGTCCTGCTCAATTATTTATCCAATGCCATCAAATTTTCTCCACCTCACACCCAAATCAGTGTGGTGACTGAGCACGACGGCGATACATTCAAAATCGGGGTTCGAGATCAGGGGCCAGGCATGGACGCGAAGAGTCAAGAACAGCTGTTCGAGAGATTCTATCAAACCAAGGCCAGCGATAAAGCGCGCGGGTTCGGTCTTGGCCTAGCGATCTGCAAATTGATTGCTGAGTCCCATGGTGGCACAGTCAGTGTCGTCAGCGAACTTGGACATGGAAGTACATTTTGGCTTAGTCTTCCGATTCACAGTTGAACAATCATGATGACCTTGCGTGCGCAGACTACACGACTGCTGTATCCCCGTAGGGTCAAGCGGCGGGCTCGGTGACAAGGTCCACTTCTTCTTCAGATTCGAGAAGTCCTCGCTCAAGATAGATCGGCTTTGTTTCGCGCCTGAGCCTTGGCATTTGCTTTGCAAAAACAGCTGCCACCACTAGACAGTAAGTAGCACAGACGAAAATCATTGTTTGGAATCCGAAGTGGCTGGCGATGGCACCAGCAACCAGACTGCCCAGCGGCACGGTGCCCATAAATGCCATAGTGAAGAGACTCATGACTCGGCCACGTTTATCGTCTTCAACAACTGCCTGCAAAATGGTATTGCAGCAGCCCATTTGCAGCATCATCGCCGCACCTAGAACAGCCATGATCGGTAAAGCCAACCATAGGTTATTAGCAAATCCGAAAGCGAACAAGAAAACAGCATAAACGAATGAACTTATGAGCGCCCATCGTCCCAAACCAAGAACGCTTTTGCGAGTCGCTAATATTGCCGTGCCGACTATTGAGCCAAGGGCGGACGCAGAGCTGAGATATCCGAGAGTGTTGGCGTTGCCGCCAATGGATTTTACGAAGACTGGTAGCAACATCGCGTAAGCCATGCCACCAAATCCAAACATGGCGAGCAACAAAATTGGCGCACGAATCGGCGCGGTCTTGGCTGTGTAAGCCAGTCCTTCTTTCAACTCTTTCAAAACGCTCTGGGTGGCATTTCTCGCTTTAGGCTCAAAATTTCCGTGGATAAACATGAGCGCCGTTATCACGGCAATGTAGCTGAGAGAATTGATCAAGAAGCACATACCTTCCCCTACCGCTGCCACCACAAATCCGGCAATAGCGGGACCAAGCAGACGCGAAACATTCATCAGACTCGAATTCATTGCGATTGCAGCGGGCATGTCTTCCTTTCGCTTAACCATGTCCATAACAAAGGCTGAGCGAACCGGCATGTCGAAAGCGTTGATAATTCCCATTAAAATGCCGAGCCCAATTAAATGCCAGATTTGTAGTTGGTGCGTCAAGGTCAGATAAGCCAGCGATCCCGCTTGGACCATCGCACAGAACTGGGTAAGCACGATAATACGATGACGATTGAATCGGTCTGCAAGGACGCCTGCAAACGGCATGATCAGCAAAGATGGCAACTGGCTTGAGACACCGACTACGGCGAGCAGCAAAGCCGACCCGGTCAGTTTGTATGTCAACCAACTGAGGGCTATTTGCTGCATCCATGTACCGACCTGCGAAATCAGTTGCCCGCCAAAGTAAAGCGAGTATTCCCGATTCTTGAAGACACGGAACGGGTTAGTGCTGCGTTGTTGAGTACTCGCAGTTATTTGATTGGACATAGCAAGCGTTTCCTCCACCATATATTGATGACGGTCGCTGCAGCTGTTTGTTCGCGTGGGGCGCCAGGAATGTTAACGACTGTTTCACATTTTTGCCACACATGGTCGCTACATTGACCGTGCGCCCCACCATACCAACCGGAAGGATTAGCCAATGGCCGATTTATCCATGAACGTACTTACTCCATCATTTACAAGTCATTTCGCTCCTGATGAGCTAGCACGGCAATCTAGGTTTTATGATTCCATGCCAATCAGGCTAATGAGAAAGCACAACGTAGAAGAGACTTTGAAATTGAAATTCGATCCCACAGATGATTGGCAAATATACCGAGAAAATGCTGAGGCAGCTGCTTACGAAGGCGATTACGTGCACGCTGAAGAATTTTGGCTCGCAGCTCTCAAGGAAGCCATCGTCTTCCAGGGTAGTGACGAAAAACTGGCGATCGCACTGGATGGAATCAGCAATTTTTATCAGCATGTCGGAAAGTTTGACCAGGCAGAGCTGCATTGCAAACGGGCGTTAGCAGTGACCGAAAAAATGGTCGGCACGAGAAAACACAGACTTGTCGCAAATTGCCTGAACAGCCTCGCCGGAATTTACTATAGTCAGCGCCAATACATGCGGGCAGAGCCAATTTGTTTAGAAGTTTTATCTATCTATCAAAACCTTGCTGTCGCCAATCCTGCTGATATTGGCATGGCATTTAACAACTTGGCTATGTTGTATCACGCCAGTGGCAAGTATAATCTCGCGGAAAAGTACTATAAGCCAGCGATTCGAATTCGAACAGCGCTGCTTTTTTGCGATGATCCGATCATCATTGCCCTGCTCGAAAACTATAAGAATCTGCGCACCCGCCTTGGCGTCAACCAATACAGCAGCTCAGATTCTTGGGAAAGAACCAGCAAATACAGGATCGAGACACTGACGATCTACTCATCACCACAGACGGTGTAACCAGCAAAGCGTGAGCGTCCACACAAATGCGTACCCTGTTGAGGCATGAGCCTCAACAGGTCTCCAACCAAGCCGAGCGCGGATAGACCAGGCGAATGGTAGCTATCGGCTCGGTTGAAGTGTACGCAAGTTTTTGCCGATAAACCTAACTCCCCAGACAAGCCCACCGGCAATTCCGTCATCACACTTATATAAACGCTAAAAAGGGCCAAAAAGTTCATTTACCCGAAACGCTAATAGGGTCGGAGCTGGGTGGATCTGTTTGATTGAAAATCAGGAAATTAAACCTGAAAAAAAGGGATCATATTCTGCTCCTGCTAATATTTTGCTGCGTTAAAGTGCACAATATAAAAAAGCACTCTACGGAATACAGTCGCGGAGTCGGGCCATAGTGCACCAGCCCAGCTGCGAATACGTCCTCGAATGAACAAGACGGCAATTGATGGGAATCCCCAAAAGCATAACTTCAAACCGCCCAGGCATAGTGCTCACAGTTGTTGCACTTCCGGTTTTGGCATGGTTCATTCACAACACATTTTTCGACATTAACCACCGACCGATTATCGTCACTGGCACCATCCAAGCGAAAGAAATTCCCATCTCCTCGAAAATTGGCGGGCGGATTTCCAAAGTTCTGGCAAGTGAGGGGCAGGAAGTCAAAAAAGGCGATGTTCTGGTCGAATTCGAAGCCCCGGAACTGGAAGCAAAACACGTGCAGCTGCAAGCATCAATCGATAGAAGTCAGGCTCAGTTAGATGAACTGACGAATGGACCACGGCGTTCGGAAATCGAAAAAGCTCGAGCCATAGCTGGTCAAGCCTATGCAAACTGGCAGATGCTCAAGAACGGATACAGAGTCGAAGACATCTCGAAAGCTGGATCAACCCGCGGCGAAGCCCAAGCAAATTTCGATTTACTCAAGCGTGGTTATCGCAGCGAAGAAGTTAGCCAGGCCAAAGCGGTGATGGATCAAGCGAAGGTTCAAGTCGAATTTCAAAAACAAGATGCCGAGCGCTATCTCGCGTTGTCCAAACAAGGAGCAGTTTCAACAAGAGATGCAATCGAATTGAAGAGCAAACATGACGCCGCAGAAGAAGCATACAAAGCCGCCGAACAAGCGTACACAAAAATGACAGCAGGTCCAAGAGAAGAGGAGATCCGAAGCGCACATCAACGTCTCGAAACCGCAAAATCAAATGAACGCATGATGCGCACAGGACCGCGAACGGAAGAGATAGAGTCTGCCCGCCAACAATATTTTTCGGCCAAGGAATCGTTGAATTTGCTAGAGCAAGGAACTCGAAAAGAGCAAATCGCTCAGGCTCAAGCACAGCTGAAACAAAGCCAGGGAGTACTGGCAGAATTGGACGCGCAATTGAAAGAGCGCCAAGTGATTGCACCGGTGAATGCTGAAGTATCGGTTATGGATTTGCACCCCGGAGCAGTGTTTACATCACAACAGTCAGTTGCCACACTGACAAAACTGGATGAGATTTGGACAAGAGTGTACATACCAGAAAGAGAGTTAGGACGGGTGCATGTTGGTCAAGAAGTAGAACTAAAAGCGGACGCTTTTCCAACTCGCACATTCCACGGAAAAGTGGTGCAAATTCCGAGCGTTGCCGAGTTTACTCCACGCAATGTCCAAACAGCTGAGGAACGTTCCGCCCAAGTCTTTGGACTGAAAATTACTATTGAAAATAAAGAGCATTTATTGCGTGGTGGCATGAACGCGGAGATCAGCTTACCACCTGTCGAACAACCTTTCGAACGAGTAGCGAGAAAAGAAAATGCCAGCGGCAATCATCCTTGACCGTCTGACGAAACAGTACGGACAACAAACTGTCGTCAATCAACTCTCGTTCACAGTCGAACGCGGAGAAATTTTTGGCTTTCTTGGTCCCAACGGATCGGGGAAAACAACCACGATTAAAATGCTTTGCGGATTACTGCGGCCGACTTCCGGCACGGCATCGGTCAATGGTTTTGACATTCACAAAGAAGCGGAACAAGTGCGCCGGAGCATAGGTTATATGTCGCAGCAGTTTAGCCTGTATAAAAATCTCACAGTCGAACAAAATATAGACTTCTACGCCGAACTTTATGGGTTGGGTTCCGAAAAGTCTCTAAAAAGGAAAGCTGATGTTTTACAAATCACGGGACTAGGCGGACAGGAATCGAAAAAAGCGTCCAGTCTTTCCGGTGGCTGGAAACAGCGGTTAGCACTTGCATGCGCCATTGTTCACGAGCCGCCAATAGTGTTTCTGGATGAACCAACTGCCGGAATCGATCCCGTCGCCAGGCGTGCATTGTGGGATCTTCTTTTCACGCTCGCGACAACGGGAATTACCTTTTTCGTGACCACGCATTACATGGATGAAGCGGAACGTTGCAGCACGGTTGGCTATATTTTTCAAAGCAATTTGATCGCCCTTGGTAAAGTCGACGAGTTAGGATCACTACCTGTGGTGAACGACCCGAATACAAAACACCTTGAAGTCAACTGCGATCTTGTCATGCCTACCTTTCAATTTTTGCGGAATCAAAAGTATGTTACCGATGTGACCATATTCGGACGAGCTCTGCACATCGTCGTGCCCGTCTCTATAGATATCGAATGGCTGCGCAACGAATTGACCACTAACAAATTTGGTGTCACCGAGATTCGATCGATTAAACCATCGTTGGAAGATGTCTTCGTAACGTTGACTGAGCATGAAGAGGCTAAAGTCTTAAAGGCATCACAAAAGTAGCGAGGCAAGTTGTGGCAAGTTTCAGCGAAAAAATCCGCGATATGTTCTGGGGCTTTCATGCTGTGATGACCAAAGAGTGGATTGAAATCCTGAACGATAAATTTACAGTAGCCATCATTTTGATCATCCCAATTGTCCAAATGACTATTTATGGATTTGGAGTAAGCTTTGAAGTGCGCAAAGTACCGACTGTAATATTCGACCAAGATCTGCGCCCGCAATCCTCGATACTGATGGATGAAATGATTGCCACTGATTTTTTCAAAATCACGAAGCACGTCTATTCACGCGACGCCGCAGTCAACGAAATCATCTCCGGTAACGCTCGCGCGGCAATTATTATTCCACCAAATTTCTCAGACAAATTGCAAGAGGGCACACAAGCACAAATTCAAGTTCTCATCGATGGCTCAGATTCTACGATCGCAAATGCCCTGGCGCAAACGGCAATTGCCGTCGGTCAGAGCAGGTCTCTGCAAATTATGAGCACCGTCTTGAAACAAAAACAAGCTAAAGCACCAATCGACATCCGATCGAGAATGCTTTTCAATCCGGATGCTAAGACAACAAATTTCATATTGCCGGGGTTGATTGGATTTATGGCGCAAACGATCACATTGTTTTTGACCGTGAATTCCATCGTACGAGAACGAGTCAGTGGAACCCTTGAGCAGCTGATGTTGACACCGGTTAAACCACTCGGTTTGATGCTTGGCAAACTGGTGCCGAATGGTGTAATCGGCTTTATCGGAACCAACCTAATGTTGGCGGCAATGTATTTAATTTTCAAAGTGCCGATAAATGGCAATATCTTCCTGCTGGAAGCTTGCATACTGATCTTCGTATTTGTTTCTTTATCGATCGGCATCCTGATCTCGAGCACTGCCACCAGTCAGGAGCAGGCAATGCATCTTGCTTCATTCGTTCTAATTCCTTCGGTATTATTGTCGGGATTTATATTTCCGCGAGAGTCGATGCCCGCCTTGTTGAATTGGCTGGGGCTATTAATTCCGCTTACTTATTTCCTGCAAATTCAAAGAGGAATAATTTTGCGCGGCGCTGGGCTTCAAGATTTATGGCAATGGGTGCTACCGCTGATGGTGTTCGGGTTCATGCTCATTTTTCTCAGCGTCAAACGATTCAGAAAATCCTTGAGCTAGACGTTCAAAATCTTTTCGTATCAGTTACGTGCCAAAACTGTAAACAACTCTTGCTCCTTGCGATCAGGAACTGAATCTGTAGGCTCGTGAACAATTTCGAAGCGAAAGTCGACAGAGAACAAATCAAATATCTCGCTTTTGGAAACAGAAAAGGGCGGTCCGGAGCCCTTTCGATCCAAAAGCCACCACAGTGCGATTAGCTTTCCATCAGGTTTGAGTAAGTCTCGAACTACAAACTCATATGTTTTGCGACGCGCTGGATGAATGGCGCAAAAACAAGTATGTTCGAGTACATAGTCGAATTTACCGTTGAACTGATGTAGATCAAAAATATCATGCTGGATAACAAAAGCGGACTTGCCGAACAATCCAGCTTGTTCAAACTTTGCTTTCGTTGCTGCCACAGCCGATGGCGCGAAATCAAATGCAGTAACTTCAAACCCGTAGTTCGCAAACAAGAGAGCGTCATGACCTGTGCCACAGCCGAGCGAAGCAATTTTGCCCGGTGGAACTTTATATGGTGAATCAAGAAAAGTTTTGAATGGAGGGCTGAAAGTCCCCAGCTCCCAGGGAGTGATATTCCTCTGGTACAACCCCTCCCAGAACTCAACTTTCTCAACGGTAGGTATGTCCTTCGGTTCCGTCAACTTTGTCACCACTTTATAAAGCTGCTCGCTGTTTTTTTGGACAGCCGCCAGCTAGTTACTATTACCACAAGTGTACGACGACGTTGCCTTAATATGCCATCTACAGAATTCAATTGGTCGCATCGACTGAGCTTGCTGGAATGAGTTAGCAACTTTATTCCCATTTCATTGCGTGTCAGCATTTGCCAATTACGATTCAGGGAGTTGTGAAGCATGGCAGAAAGTTCACCCTAAGCGGTATGTCTTCCGTTCACTTACGTATTATGCGCAATCGAACTGCGGAATTCTACAGTTCATCAACTCCACAAAGGAATCATGATGTCATCGTACCGATAGGAGTTGCACCATGCGAGACACACAAGATTCTATAAATCAAAACACGTTCAACCAAGGCGTCATTCTTACTGAGAGGTTAAGCCGCGAAGCATACGTCCTAACAGCCGGTACCATAGGTGGTGCCATAGCGGAGGCTGCGAAACATCCAGCCCAGACCATTTGTGACACAGCTGAAATATCACTTGCAGCTGCGAGTCTAACAGCCTTAGCGGTAGCCGAGCTTCCTCTAATATCAAGCGCGGCTTTGGCAACCGGTGCAATTTTTACGGGCAAATACGTTTTTGATCTCGTTAATCCAAACAGCGTTCACAATCGGGAGAGGAATGGAGCCTACCAACGCGCTCTATATACCGCCAGTCAGTCAACCGACTGGGACACTCTTTATTTGGCAGTTGAAGAACTGCAAAAGAAGACTGGTGTCGATTCACTTCAAGTCGTAGAAGGTCTGTTTGCAGGCGGCGCTATTAGATTTGGCTTTCATGTTCCTGGCGTAATCGAGAGACTACAAGGGCCTCAGCTGGATTTCGCAACCAATGCAGCGCAGTCGAAAGGTGTCCCAACTTGGAACGCTTTTTCTCACAGCAACACTCCCACATATGAAGAATTCGTCAACTTCAAGGCAGTACCCGGCACGTTGAGAACTACTTCACTTGCATCTTTTGAGAAAGCGTTAGAAGCGTCAGGTGAAACACCACAGGTGAAGCCACGGGAGACTGCTGCCTATAGAACAGCAAGCAAGAAAAACGACGAAGTGATAGAAAGTAATCCTTCGCCAGCAGTTCAAGGAACGGAAAATCATGACATTAGATCCCAATCTGGTATCTACTTCAAGGATAGATTTGGGTCAACATAACAGAGCAACCTCCGACGGAATAGTTTGAAGCACATGGTGCCTTCGTTCATCTCTGGACATCATCATTAACAGACCTCGTAGTAGTCTGTACGAGCACCTTGTGATGGACCAAAGTGTTAAGGCTCGACGATTCTACAATTTTAAACAGCCCCGTCACAGCGGGGCTGAAGGCATACCAGTCCTTGGTAACACAACGGAAACATTGGAGCAGTACATTGACGATCAGAAGTGTACCCTCCATTGAGGACCTCCATGGCGCACGGACCCGAATCAGGCATCAATACTGGGAAGTCCACGTTAGACCGCGAAGCGGAATTGTTTGGCAGTCTCAAAGATAACTTATGGAATTCGGTAAAAGATCATCTTGCCGACAGTAAAGGCACGATCGTTTTCGAAACAGCAACGGCCGTTGGCTTTGGTGCGGGGTTGGCAGCACTAACGAAGAATCCGGCGTTGCTTGGTGCAGCCGTTGAGCCGCTCGTCAAAGCTAGTATCCACTTAGCGGCAAAAGCTGGAATAGTACTGGCTGCTGCAGACTGGAGCGTTAAAGTGGGAGTACCGGCCTACGATGTCTGGAAAAATCCAGATCATTTAGAGGCAAACAAAAAAGTGATTGCTCACAATGTCGGATCCGGGCTAGTAGATTATGCAGCCATGGGTATTGGCGGCATCGCGGGCGGTGGCATCGCCTGGAAAATAACTCCGGAGCTAGACTATTGGGAACCGCCAACGTCATGGCCAATCGGCGGACCTAGTCCTGCGTTCTTAGAATCAATGCGCGATCTTGCAAAGAACACACGCAACCAAAAGTCTGTTGTCGCATTAACTTCGAGTTAGTTTTCCTACGATTTAATTTCCCGATTGTATCAGTAAAAATTATTGCAACACCACAAATCAAAGTTACCTTAACTACGACACTGCGTGTCGGGGCAGCCTTATGAAAAGCGTGACTTAGAATAACAGTAACGTGACATCAGCGTTGAACATGCCCATCTTTGGATTTTGCATCCCTGACACATGCGTGACACATTCAAGAAATTTCGCTGACACAAGGCCTGCGTAAACTACTTGCATTCCCACCCAATGGCTTTCCAATAAAGAGGTTCAATTACCATGGATTTTTTCCAACAATTAGCTCATCTTTTTGAACGTCAAAAAGAGACTAATCCAGAAGCAGGAGCTCCCAAACCATTCACCGCTTCTACGGAACACAACAACAGCACTTGGACGGCGGCTATGAAGCACAGGCAAAATGAAGCTGCGACGCAAGTGCTGCATGCTGTTGAGATAACTGGTCATAACAATCCGCATCGATAAATATTGAGGGAGAACCTGAGTCGACCACACGCGTCTCACGCGACGAGCGAAGATCCTTATGGGGAGCGCCTGGAAACGCCGGCAATGCCGGCTTCTCTGCGCGCTATTGTGAATTGAACCGGTACCCTGCGCCGTGAATGGTTTCGATAAGAGGCTTCTGGTCATCTGAGTCGTCTAGTTTTTGTCTCAATCGTTTTAGAGCGCTGCGAAACGATCTTTGCCATTGTTCAAGGACTCTTTTCCGATCCGACACGGACACTATATTAACCGCACCCACTCTCATTCACTACTAAATGTTGAAACATGTAGTTCGGTAAATGCAAACAAGGAGAAAACAAAATGTCAACAACAGAAATCGCAGCTCAGACTCAACGTGGAGACAATGTCGCGCATGGGAATGTGGACTCACGCGAGCACAATCTTTCACAGCAAGCATTTGCCAACCCCGTAGATTTTTTGACGACCTTGCAATCAATTATGCCTAAGGTCAATCCGCAACATCCCGACGACGTCAGCCGCAATGACTTGATCGTTTATGCTTCACAAGGTGGCGACTCCAGAGGCAGAGCTGCCGCCGCTATAGCTGCCGCGCACTATGACCAGCTCCGTCAATTGCCGAACGTTTCAAGAATTGATAGCAATGATCCGCAAATCAATGGGTTATCAGCAAGGGAAATCGGACTGGACATCGATCTCGCAAAAGGCGATGTACAGGGGGAATTAACTAAAAGGGAACTGATTAATGGCGGTTTGACTGCCAGCTTGGCATTAGCCACAGCCGGTCTGGGAGCGGTGACGGCAGCCTCGCTAGAAATTCCACCACTGGCTGCACTAAGCGGATTTTGCACAGTCGCGGTGGCCGCAGTGGTTGGTATAAACGCAGTCGACCTGTACAATTTACCTCACGATTTACAAGCCAAGGCGACTCAAGATCAGCACGTACTTGCCGGCTGGCCGGGCATCAATGGCGATAAGTGAGCCATGCGGAACACATTCAATTGAACTTTCGGTTTGAAGGATCACTTTCGATCCGCCTCAACTAGCGTTACTTGCATTCGACTGTCTCATGCGTCTCTGCTTGACAGTGCTCAGACATTGGGAACTGTGCTATTCGCACTGCACACCAAAAATTTCAAATTTCATCACATACATATCCTTAAGTCCAAGAATAATGTTTTCTTGCACGAAAAGCCACTTCCAATTTCGCAGGGACGTTACTAAAGCTTCTTAGTTGCCTATAATTGGAGCGAGAACAAAGTTGGAGGAAGATTATGAAATTCTGGGCATTAATTTCGGCCGTCGTGTCAATGCAGCTGATTGCCTTCGCTCCTGCTATGGCTGAGGTCAGCGATCCTTTGCCTGAAAGTGGGACCTACTTCATCGTTAGCGCTCTTAACGAGCAAGCAGTCCAACCTGCCATGCCATCAGCAGGGCAGAATGTGCTTCTCTACGACTTTAACAAGGGCGGGGTGCAAAAGTGGACGTTGAATAGGAAGGTCGACCCGAAAACGCATCTACCAACAAATAGATACAACATCAAGCTAGCTGGTGAGTCAACAGCATTAAACTTGCAGCCTCATCCAATTTCTGACGCCACAGCCATCTTAGGCGACCCTTCGGTATACATTTTTCAGCCAGAAGCAGACGGAATAGTTGTGAGAAGTGTAGATCGCAATGGAGACGCAATGTTTGTTGTTTCATCGCCACCAATGCATCCGGAAGTACACTTTGGGCCCAAGGATGAATCTTCGAAGTTCCGCTGGAAATTCGTCAAAGCTGATTGGTAAATACATTTATGGTCGTGATGCAAAATAACTATCAGTGATAGATTGCACTGATTCCCTTAACGAAATTTATGTAACCGGTCTGACCGATCATTGTTGAGGTGACAATTCCGTTCCTATCGAGATACACCACGGTTGGTATCGGCCCCACCTTGAACAATTTTAAGAGAGCATCGTTACTGGAGTCATCAACGTCGATTTTTAATAGCTTAACGTTTTCACCAAGCATATTATGTGCTTGTGCAAAGAATCCATCCAGGGTTTGGCATTGTTCGCACCATGGTGCTGAGAACGCGAGGACAAGCGGTTTGCCATTCGTTAGTGCTTTGACGGCTGGGTCAACGTTGACTATAGTCGCAGTTCGGATTTGCGTTTGCGCGAGATTATTTCCACTTGCGTTTGGGGCAGCGCTGTCCTGATTTGTGATACCGCTGGTGGTTGCAAGTGCTGACGCCTCTGTTAATACGGCTCGAGCATCTTTTGGCCTACGTAGTCTTGCATATGCAACTCCTAGCCAAAACTTCGCATCCGTACTGCCTGGGTTGTCTTTTACTGCAGCTTCCAACAAAGGTAAGGCCTGATCGTTTTGACCCCGTACCAGCTTAGAGATTGCATCACTGACGCGCCCGTCCATCGGTAGCTCAATCACCTGCTCGGAAACTGAATTATTTTTCTTGTTTTGAGCGATAGTGCCATTCTCGGCAGCTACCATTCGCATCCAGTTTGATACCATTGCCGAAAGGCGAACAAGATCCGCACTTTTGTCTTGACCTTCTTCAAAGATCAGATGCTCGCTTGGTACCGCGAAAAAATATCTGTCAGGTGTAGTTAACTCGTTAAAAAGCTCCCACGTTCCTTCTGGCTTAACAAGCCTATCTTGAGTGCCTTGAACAAACAAGACAGGATCATCGATGACATTTTTGGCGGCGATATGATTATCATTCATGAAACTCTGGAACTGAATCAATTCATTTGGTGAAAGATTCATGCGGTCGAGCGGATTAGATGCCCAATCTTGTCTCAACTTTTCGTTTTGAGTCGCCTGTGCAACAATTTTTGTGCCAACGTCAAACTGCTTATTTTTTCCTTTAAGATACTCCAGTGCAATCTTTAAGTCAGTTTTCTTTTGTTGAAAACGCTCTCCGGCTGGAACAGACGAGATCAGTCCCTCAATCAAGTCTGGGTATAAGGATGCGGTCCGGAGGGCAATCGCTCCACCCATAGATTCTCCGAGCAAGAATACTGGCAAGCCAGGATTTGCTCGGCGTATTGCTTCCAGAGCGCTTTTGACATCGTTTAAGCAAGCCTTGAGGTCTATATTTGTATGCCCATCTGACTTTTTCCACGATCCAAATCCGCGCACGTCTATTGCGTAGGTAATAATTCCAAGCCTGGCCATATGGTTACCAAAGGCTTGATACGAGCCGCTGTATAAACCCAATCCGTGTATACATAAGAGTGCCATACGTGGCTTCACCAGCGGATTCACCCAGACGATACACGGCGCCGCACACTTTACAGTCGTGGAAGCCTCTGTTTTTTTATGTAAGTGCTTATCACTGTTGACTGCCGTGTCAAGTTCTTTCGCCATGACGGAGGGCGAAAAAAACGCCTCGGAACACCACACCACGGCGCACATTAAACCAATGCTCAAAGGTTTTAACAATGCACGAAACTCATGTTGATTACCATTTCTTTGCAACTATTTGTCTTCCAGGTCGGACGCTTTTCTGTCAGACATCGAAATATACATATCTGCTTGCTTAGAATGCATCGTCCCTATGCAGAATTTGTGAAGTAGATAGTTAACGCGCATTTGCGTTCAAAGCACGGTGACAAAATCCAATCATGGCAGAAACATTGGGTGCATGCCAGGAAAAACCCTATAGATTGTTCATGACATTGGCCGTATATTGAACGAGCCTAATTTTTCAGGCATTTCCACACTTACTACAATCGAAAATTCGGCGTTGCCATCGTTATTGGTGGCAGCTGATTTTAACTGAGCACCCCAGTGTGCTGGGTTTATCTTACAGCGAGGATTTATTACTATGTCTTCTGATCATGATCCAAAGAATGGCAATACGGCTCAGCTTCCACCTCCGCATTCGTGCACCGGTTGCGGTGACAGCAGTCATATTTTGTACCCTCTGGCGGATTTATTGAAGGCTGTGGCGTCGTCACTGCAAAGCCAGAGCGGACACAGTCCTGAGCAGGTCGCTGACCGCTTGCTAGAAGAGAGTCCGGTTCGATCGCAATTGGATGCTCTTAATCTCCATCCTGGCCGCGCTTTTCTTGAAAGTTTGGGAAAGACGATGAATACGCCACTCTTCAAATCGCAGAAAGAAGAAGAGACTCCTGCAGCACAAGAAAAACTACCTGCGGTTTTCGATGATCCAAATTCTAAAACAGAATCGCCTCCAACTGAAGAAGAGGCCGATGATCTGATATCCGAAACAGAGTCGCCGATAATTCCTGAAGAAGATGCGCCAGCATGCGAACTGCCCTCGGCTGTAATACCTTCACAAACTCGGGTGAGTTTTCACCCCAGGAAGAAACAGCGAAAGTTGCGGTCACCCCTAATGTCCTTCCTCCGTCCAGATGAGCAGGATAACAGCGAAGACGCGAGCGATGATGAGAGCGTCGATAATTGGGGTGATCCTATTCAGCAGGAACCCAAACAGAAAAGATATAAAGTCTGGCAGGGCATGGATGGCGTTGCCGTAATGATGTTCGGAGTGATTATCCCGGCATTCATATTCGCTTGTGGTTGCGCGTCTGTGCCCAAAAGGCTGACACTCGTTCTGCTCGATCATCCAGTGGAGACAGTCGTCGAGCTGCTGTTGATCGCTCTTATTCCGTTTACCAATTTCGTTATGTGGTCTGCTTTGCGTAATGATGACGTGCGCCTATCGCTGAAACGTGGCATTGCTCTTGGTTCGGCCATGGTCACTTCTTTGTCTGTATGTGGAGTTTCCATGGCCGCTCTCTTTTACAGCAGTCAGACAATGCTCCAGACAGAAATCGGCACCGACTTCGACGCAGGTTTTACCTGGCTTGCAGTCATGGCGCTGGCAGCAGCAATTTCTACAGGCTACATTGTCTACAGTTTCCAGAAGACCCGTGATTTCGCCAAATCGCGCCAGCTGATTCTTGCTTATACGGCAGCAGGAGCGATGCTCACCTCATTGACCCTTGTTGGTTCAGAAGCCAGAAACTGGAATGTGCGAATTGCCGAACGCCTTGCTGTTTCTACCAACAAGCAAGAGCGCGTTGAAGGCCTGGAACGGCTGAGACCGATTTTTTCCGAAAGAACATTGCGCATGGAGTGTACCGATTCACGCGCAGCCGGTTTGTGCGGATTGTTTTTTCCAATTAAAGACACTCCGCACCAGGAGTTATATTTCAGGCTGACGGGTAAGCCGTTTTCGTTCAAAGACGAGCATAACGACATCGCTGTCATGCCCGACGATTACGTAACGAGGCATGCAGTGGGCGACAAAATAAGTGGGCTTGGACTGGTGCGCTCCGAGATGAGTGCGGCGGTGCAGCCGGCTACCCTTACCACTGCGGTCGACTGGACGTTTGTTTTCGGCAACGAATCCAATAGCACTGATCAAGCGCGCACTGAAATCAGCGTGCCACCAGGAGCGGTGGTAACTGGGATGACTGAGTGGGTGAATGGTCAACAAATTCACGGTAACTTTACAGCAGGAAAAAATCAGCAAGATACGAGCTGGAGTTCCGCTAGCTCGTCTGCCGCTGTCACCGATCTCGGTCATGGCAGAGCACTTCTGCGCTGCTCGGCAGTTCCTGCGGGGGCCCAACTGAAGATGGACATAAAAATGATTGTGCCGCTCAAGCCTGAGAGCGTCAAATCTAAAGAGGGACGTGAGACCGCTTCTCTACTTTTACCGAAGTTGATTGCTACCAACTACTCGGTCGAAAATGAGAATGTCGTTCAACTCTATTCGCCACTGACAATATCCAGCGACTTTGCAGAGTTGAGAAAACGATCCTCTAACGGCGTCCAACGCCTGGTGGGTATGCTTGATGGTAAGCGACTTGAATCAGCGGAGGTGATGGTCACGGTAGAGCGTCCGGCGCCTGAGCCGCTGGTAGTGCTTGACAGAACCGCAGTCAAGCTAAAGCTGCAAGATGAGCGTCGTCTTGCCGAGCAGCGACGTGCGGCGCATGGTCAATACGCACCATTGCCTCAGCAATTAACGGTAATTGTGGATGGGCGTCAAGGTCTTCAACAACAGTTGGATCAGCTTGCCACCAACCTCAATCATCATCGTGATTCACATGGTTTGAAGCCAGGTATCAAGATGGTCAAACCGCAGTTCGTTGTTCAGACTGTTACGCGGGTCAAAAACACTGCTCCTAAGCATCTGCTGATCGTAATCGATGGTTCGGAGGCAATGAAACCGCACGTGAGCAAGTTAAGGCAAGCTCTGACTAAGAAATCAATTCCTGTCGACCACGTTGAAATGATGATTGCATCACAAGACAAACCAGAACTCTCACGTAAAGTCTCGCTTGAGCAAGGGCTGAAGCTTCTAGAGGAAAAGAATTTCAATGCCGGTCAAAACAACCTGCGCAGCGTGATCGACGCTGCTGAAGAAGCCGGCTCTGCCAAAGGTGGTGCTGTGCTATGGATCCACGGTCCACAACCTATCTCTAGTGGTGAGGTTTACATTACAACTCCATACGCTGCACATCCAGCTCTTTATGAATTGCCGATTGCAAACGGTGAAATTGATACTGCTGAATTCTTCAAGAATCACAGCGACATCGGTCAATTTATGCAGGTATCCCACAAGTCTAACTTGGATACTGACGTCGCTTGCTTCTTCGATAAATGGCAACCAGACAACATTGACTATGTTGTGGCAATGAACTCTGCTAATGCCAAGCCTGTGAAAGTGCGTGAGCTAACCGAAGTTGAAGGAAAGGCAATGCTGCAGTTGAATGCCTACAACCAATGTATGCAACTGCTCGGTGAACACAAGTATGGTGCCGCCGCTCGCCTGGCTCTGGCGTACGGAGTGTTGACACCAGTAAGCTCGATTGTTATCGATCAAGCGGCTGAGCACACCATCGCCCATAACACTGCTGAGACAGATTCTGCTCAATCGGAAGCTCCAGTACTTCAGGGCGCAAGCAACGGATCAGTCGGACCGCAAGGTGGGGACGCCACGTTCATCACCGGAGTGAATACCGCTGGAACAGTGAGGGTTAACAACCTGGCCAATTTAGAGGCATTGTTGAACATCATTGCCAACGGCATGGAGATCCTCGGCGTTGCCTGGGGAGGGGCAACGATGATTATGGGCTTCATGCGCTTGGGGACCCGTGCGGATGGTGCCATCAGGCGAGTGTTGTTGGGAGCACTAGGAGTGGCTGGAGGATTGTGCACTCCCGGTTGTATCAACTGGCTCGTCGCCTCCGCCCGTGATGCTAATTTGTTCAGTTAGTTGTCACCATAAATAAAAGATGCTCCGGACTTCAGCATCCGGCACAAAGGCGGGAATTCGAACCAGGCAAGGAGGTTAATGGAAGTCGCGTGCGGGAATATGTGGGTTGCCTGGCAGTAGCGGCAATTGCTCAATGTGCTCGGCTAATACGTTAATCACACCTTGCTCAGATTGTAGTTTTCCGGTTATGGCAAGATAAGTGGACCCTAATAGAGTTCGCCGGTATTCGTCAAACACCCGCGGTTTAACTATGATATTTGCCATCCCTGTTTCATCTTCAAGTGTTAGGAAAACAAATCCCTTCGCAGTCTCAGGGCGCTGCCGGCAAATTACGCTTCCAGCCACTGTCAATCTGGATTCATATGGCTCGGTTTTCAGTTGACCACAAGATCTGATACCGCGATTTGTCGCCCATTCACGATAGAAATACATTGGATGTTCGCCAGTCGAAAGACCCATCATTTTGTAGTCAGCGACAATTTCTTGCAGTTGCGACATTTCCTGAATTGGATCAACTCGTGACTGTGGTAATAAAAGATCAAGTAAAGGAGTTTCGCGCTTCTTGTTCAGTTTAGCCAAAGTTTCCCAGAGCGCTTTTCGTCTGCCAGGATAAAGGGTTTCAAAAGCGCCTGCACGAGCCAGTATTTTAAGCTCTGCAGGTGTTAGTCCACTGCGCCTGATCACATCATCCAAAGATCTAAATTTGCCACCATTTGCCCAAGCACGTTGAAGTGCAATTTTGGATTTCTCACCTAGCCCTTGTACGAATCGCAAACCAATTCGCAAAGAAAGACTATTATTTTCATTTCGTTCTAACGTGCAATCCCAAACGCTCACCGCCAAATCAGGTGGACGCACTTCAATATTTCTGCGCATCGCATCTCGAATCAACGTTGCCGGACTGTAGAAACCCATTGGTTGGGCATTTAAAATTGCGCAATAAAATTCCGGTCCATAATAAAGCTTCAAAAATGCAGAGGCATAGACAAGCAATGAAAACGAAGCAGCATGACTTTCAGGAAAACCATAATTTGCAAACGCTCTCAATTGGTGCGTAATAGTTTTAATAGCTTCCTCTGTGAAGCCATTAACGCGCATACCCGCCGCAAGCTGCACACATAGTGCATCCATCTTTTCTTGCGATCGTTTATGACTCATTACACGTCGTAAATTATCTGCTTGCGATGGAGTGAAACCCGCCGAAACAACGGCCAATTTCATTCCTTGCTCTTGAAAAAGTGGAACACCGAGAGTGCGTTTCAATATAGGTTCAAGAGAAGGATGCAAATATACTACGGGTTCTTCCCCTCTCCGTCTGCGCAGATAAGGATGGATGATGTTTCCTTGAATTGGACCGGGTCTAACTAATGCTATTGAAACTATAATGTCATAGAAACAGGTCGGATTGAGTTTCGGCAAAATGCTCATCTGAGCTCGTGACTCAACTTGAAACAACCCGATTGTTTCTGCGGCTCTGAGCATGTCATAAATTTTGGGATCACTCATATTTAATTGACCAAGATCAATATCAATATTGCGATGCTGTTTGACAAGCTTCAATCCTTCCTGGATCATCATTAGCATGCCTAGTCCCAATAGATCGATTTTGATTAGTCCAGCCATATCCAGATCATCTTTATCCCATTGAATAACAGTTCGCCCTTCCATAGCCGCTGGCTCAACTGGCACCACATCTCCTATTGGCTCTGACGACAAAACAAATCCACCAACGTGAATAGATCTATGTCGGGGTAACTGATGCAGACCGGCAACAACTTTTATAAGTAACTGAACACGTGGATCATGCAGATCTAATCCTGCTGCCTCAGCACCACCAGCTGCAAGTTGCTGAGCCGCTTGTAACGCTTCATAAAAATGCGATTCAGCCGCTAACTTATCCGCCTGTTCTTGGGAAAAACCTAGCACACGAGCTGCGTCGCGCACGGCGGATCGACCTCTATAAGTAATCACTTCGCATACCATAGCTGCGTGGTTGCGACCATACTTTTCGTAAACATATTGCAGAACTCTCTCGCGTTCTTGATGAGCTATATCGAGGTCAATATCAGGTGGTTCATTTCGTCCTTCAGAAAGAAATCGTTCGAACAAAAGGTCCATGCCGATTGGATCAACCGCGGTAATAAACAAGCAATAGCAGACAGCAGAATTCGCCGCGGATCCTCGACCTTGTACAGCAATTCCATTACTACGAGCATACCTAACGATGTCCCACATAATCAGAAAATATGGTGCCAAACCTAATCCCATAATCATGTTCAACTCGTGATTGAGTTGATTAATATGCTTCTCAGTGAGGTTGGCGTATCTTTCAGCAGCGCCTTCCCAAACTAATTTTTCTAACAACCCATTGTGTGTCGAAACTTCCTCAACAAATTCTTTCGGTATAGCAAAATTTGGCAACGGAGGTTTGAGTAACCCCAGGCGAAATTGACAGCGTTCTGCGACTAATAAAGTGTTCTTTATTCCTTGTGGATAATTACGCCAAAGATGTGCCATTTCGTCAGGCGACTTCATATACCAACTGGCATTTGGACGTAATCGCCGCCCTGCGTTAGCAAGAGTCAAATCATGCCGCAAACAAGTCAGAACATCGTGAATAATTCGCTTCTCGGGGCGCGAATAATGCACATTATTTGTCACTACCCAAGGTATCTCCAATTCGTGAGATAATTCCAGCAAGTGGGCACCAATGACTGACTCCTGGTGCAAATGATGATTCCACAGTTCAAGATAAAGTCTATCCCCAAAAACTTCTTTCAATTCAAGTGCAGAATTCCTGGCTTGTGCAAAATCATCAACTGCCAGACAAGATGGAATGCGACCGTGTGGACAGCCCGATAATGCCACTAGTCCAGCGGAACGCTCGTACAATTTTGCATAACTAACACGAGGACTGCCGCGCAAACAATTAGAGCGAGCATAAGTAATCATGTGGCAAAGGTTCTTATACCCTTGAAGGTTTTCTGCCAAAAGAATGAGATGCGAATCGTCTTCTAAGGTAAGTTCGGCGCCGATAATTCCTTCAAGTTCTAGTTCTTTTGCGGCACTAGCAAATCGAACCACTCCACCAAGATCGTCATGATCTGTAAGTGCTAAAGCACTAAGTCCAATTTCTTTGGCACGATAAGCAAGTTCTTCTGGAACAGAAGAACCATCCAGAAAGGAAAAAGCCGAGTGACAATGTAGCTCAGCGTACAAATTGCGCACGAGTCTGCTCTTATGATGGCGCACCAGAAGTATGCCGTTGTTGGTACACAGGGCACTAAGCATCCTTGGATAAATATCCGCAGAAGTCGTTGAAGCGGCTCAAGCTGCTGTGTAATTAGTATACCATACATAGAGATGTGTGGCAATAATCATCCTTATCGAAGTTTGGCAAATCATTACAACAAAATTCGTTCATTTAAAAAATCACTATTCTGCAAGAAGTGCCAACTATTATCTCGCTATGGTATGGAAGTTCGATCCCCCCATCGAACAATCGGAATTACCGCATTACCCCTCCCAATCCATTTCGCTTAGATTCGCTGAGTTCTATTCCTCTATGTAAGTGCACCAACTGCGCACCACATCGCAGGACAAACTCAAAGTATCTTAGCTGTTTTTGCCTCCTTTCATATCTCACACTTCGGAATGCAACTACTCGCATCCGCTACAGGAGCACGATTCTATATGACTGAAACATTCAATAATTTTGGATCCGCTGATTCAAAAAGCAGCGCTCAAAGCAGAGCGGTCCTAAGTGAGCACGCGCACGATACTGCAAAAGCACTCTCCTCCAATACACACAAAAACCATGACGCAAGTAACGTTGACGATTACGATCGCTACGGCACGGTATATAAATTCAACAAGAACGCTGACAGAACCAACAACGTTGACGATTACGATCGCTACGGTACGGTATATAAATTCAACAAAAACTTCGACAGAACAAATGAAATAGACGACTATGATCGCTACGGCACCGTATATAAATCTCGCGCCGACGGCACGAACAATGACGCTGAGCCTGCCTTGGTTCATGGTGCACAACTGCTAGCTAGAGAATTGCCAAAAGGAAACATTGGATCAGACGGTTCAATAAATTTCGGCAAAGTTTTAGAACAGACCGCAGAAAAGACAGCTTTCAGTAAGGTTGGAATCAGCAAAGATCATGAAAACCGGGTCAAAGAAATCAGCTATCCGAACGGGCAAATTCGAAAGTTTGGTTATGACAGCGAGGGAACTCTGAATAAAATCACTGATGTTGATGGAAAGGTGGCGAAATTAGATGCAAAGTCCGGGGAATGGGCTTATGAAACGGCAAATGATGGCACCGCTCGTGATACCGACCATAGCATCTTTCGGATGTTTAGAGCAAAGCCAAAACCGGATTACGTAAATCCTGCAGTTTCCACCGACGGCACCTTAAGTTACACAGCTCTGGACGGCAGAAACAAAACAGTCCACCCAGACGGGAGCTGCACCCTGATCGACTTAAAAGAGAAGTCGACAGTCAAAAGTGACTGCAACGGTCAAATAACGGAAGTTAAATATGGCACCGGAAAGAGTATCTATTTTGATTTTACTCAGGATAGCGCAGGACAAAATCGTCTAAGTAAGGTTTCTGATTCAGACGGCAATTCTTGGAGGCTAAAAGGAAACAAATGGCTCGTCGCCGACGGCACTGACAGTGGGCTGAGCAAGATCAATGTATCGGCTGAGGGGATAATCTCTGAAACAAACAAAGAGGGGTTAACTACAAGTTACTCCCCAAATCGTTCCATGTCAGTGGAGAAGCCAAATCACTCTTCGATAACAGAAGGCTTAGATGGAAAAATTTCTGAAATTAAATACGAAAACGGTCAGAGGACTCAATTCGAATACTTCGCGAACGGCTACCAGAAAGGTGATCTAAAGAAGATTACCAGTCCTGATGGCCTAGTCATGCACCGAGGAACCGACGGAAGTTGGCTTGACGGCCACGGGCATGACACAGGTATACATGATCTGCAGATTGATGTGGATGGTTCCTACGGTTATCTGGATAGGGGCAACCATGTCGTTATCAATGGCACGGATGGGAACCAAACCGCGACATCTGCGACCTACGATCAAATTACGCAGGCGGCAAAAGACATCTACGATGAGGAAAATCATACGGCGTTTCGTTTCGCTTTTGCAAATGGTAACAAAGTCAATGACATCATCCAAAGCTTGAGTCAGACAGACCGTTGTGCTGTCGAGCGTCAGTATCAAGCCATGTACGGCAAGAAACTTACCGATGACATCACTCAACACCTAAATACAGACGATTCAACTCGCGCAAACGAAAACCTATTTATGGCTGACTTGCAAAATGACGCAGCTAGGTTGATTCCTGATGCTGTCGGTTCAGATAGCAGACCTCAGCGCGAAGCATTCATTGATAACATGAATATTTTCCTTGAGCGTGCTCATCAAAGCGGTATGAGCGCCGATGAGGTTGCACGAACCCTCGCCTCCACGCAAAGCCTACTCGAAGCAACTGACGGACAAGTGTCCCAGCAGTTGCGCGAGCAACTTGCTCAACAAATTATGGCTTCAGCAGCTCGTCCAGATCACGTTGCTCAAGGCAACAATCTCACGTGCAATGTGACGGACATTGAGATCAGAACATGGTTCACTCATCCTGCAGTCATGGCCAACATGGTGGCAGATGTTGCGCTTACTGGTTCGTACACCGCCCGCGATGGCAAACTCATTTTGATTCCGCCGCAGAATCTGGTGCCGGAAGCGGAGTCCGTATATAATCCGCCCAACGATGGATCGCGCAGTTTCGCTTCGCAGTTGATTCAAGGGACTTTGATCAACGATGTCGGACAAAGAGAGACGACGCCCAAATACTTCTCCTGTTTGCCTCCCACAAAAGATGAACCAGAAATCAACTATTGGACGGATGCAAACGGAAAACCGCTTGTAGCACAAGATGGCAAATTTATGCCATTTGAAGGAATCAGATTCAGCGACATCGGCAAAGAAGCCGAGCGAATAACTGGAGTGCAGAAGACTACATTCCTCAATAGAAACGTAGGCGGTGCAGACGGATTAGTAAGTTTCGGCGACGAGCAAGAATTAAGAGAGCAGCTGGAGCAGGCGACTAAAGATCGTCGGTTACCGATTATCATCGGAGTAACCGACGGAGATCCGCTGCTCGGCACCGCTGAACCTACACGAAAACCAGGTGGGCATGTGGTTTGTATTGATAGTTACGACGCCCGCACGGGCATGGCGCACCTGGATAACAGCTGGAAGTTAACCTATGACAAATGGGTCTCGATACACGATCTCTACCAAGCAACCACCTAGTCGATCACGCTAAGACGTGGCAGGTAGGAATCCACATTTTCTGCTTCACAAGGCACAAGCACTTCAGAGGGGCTTCCTCCGAAGTGCTTACAGCCAAACTGCCCTGTGATCTGATGTACCAGTGTGAGGTAGTTAGGTCTCTACTGTCGAACCACTACCACAGGTTCGTCTTTTACCACTGTCGCTCCTGTGACAACCGCATCTAGCCGATTCAGCGTGTCCAAATTATTCATTACGTCTCGTTCGATGATCAACATTCTTTCGAAACCGACGAATTCATAAATTTCTAGATTTTCCTCTCCTACAGCTTCAAATTTGCCAGTTGCGTTATATCTTAAAGGGCGTATAACTGCATTGTTAACGCTAAAGCTGCCTTCAGGGAGTGCGCCACCGTTTAATTTAGGGGCTACTTCGATTACATAGAGATGATCATAAGCAGCTTCAAAGACGCGACCAGCGTTTCCACCGCCGGCAAGAAATACCTTTCGAACTGGCGGAACAGTTCCATCATTGTTTATAACTGTGGTCATTGTTTCTCCTCACTGTATTAACAGGGACTATAGGGCGCAAAGTGGATGCGACGTGAGTCGACCCGATAATGTGCCCGGCTTTAGAAAAAATTGATGAGTAAGATCAGGTTTTAACTCTAAACCGATATCGGTTTAGAACCCAACCTATAGTTTTGCGGCATCGGTTACAGACGTTCCGTCTGTCAGTTGATAGGTGCTGACTCCGTTCACGTCAGTCTCGATGCTGCGAACTTTACCTTGAGGCATCAGCTTGCCGTCAGGATATTGAGTAGGATTAAACTTGCGCATAAGAATGAAGTCTGTCAGCGTTTTGTATCCATTTGCGATTAAGTTGCCGTCAGCATCGGCGAAGGTCATGCGCTTGTTGGCGAAATCAAGCTCGAGAGAGTGAAACTCCGGTGAGCCTTCTGGACGGTACAGGATTAATCCTTGTGGCTTTTGTTCGATGGCAGTAATGCCGCCGATGTTAGTAGTCAAGTCATAAGGATACTTCTCGACAATCGTGCCGTCGGGACGATGATAATATTCAGTTTTATCTGGTGCCGTTTCTATTGCTCGAGCCACACCATAGTCAGTTGTGATGCCCTTTGGATTCGTTAGCACCTTATTTCCATTTAGTTTGGTGTACTCTTCGAAATTATCTCTAGAATAGACAACCCGATTGGCGTCACCATAATCTGTTGGTCTCACGTGAGTCGAGTCATAAACCTGAACCCGTGTGCCGTAAACGTCGGCAATATGATAAACGGTGCTGTCGAAGCTGCGCACCATTTTGTTTACCGGTCCTTCAGGTGTTTGAATCGGCGCATCAAAACTTTCGACTATAAACTGAGAAGAGAATGTTGAAGTTTGACCATTTAGCGGTCTTTCAGTTATTTCAATCCTGTCTGGATGAAAAGTTTGTTCCATCGACGTTTCATTAGTCAAAAGGTATTCAGATTTGTTAGGAGCGGAATTGGCGACAGGTTCGCCTGCAGCGGGTTCTGTGCCGCGTTCCAGGATGCGGTCGATCATCGAACGTGATGCCTTACCATTACTGCGCCAGGCTGTCTCAACTTGGACATCTCGAACAGAACCGTCTCCCAAGGCCATCTGAACTTTCAGCGGGTTTGCGTAATATTCAATGGTGCCACCATCAGTCAGGTGATAAAAGGTGGTGCCATCAGATTTGGTATCTTCCGCTTTTACTTTTCCATACCATTGCTCTACTGGTGTGGCATAAGAAGTGGCGGATGTACCATCTAATTTACCGAAGTCAACACGACCATCAGGGTGTGTAACGGTGGATGTGATTGTGCCGTACTCAGTCTGCAAACCTTTAGTGTACGCACGAACAACAGTGTTGTTAGCAACTCCGTCGCCTTCAACGATGTGGTAGGCAGTTGAATGATCGGGGAATGACTCCACCATCGTGGCGGTTCCGAATGGAGTTGGTGTTGGTTTGGAAAATAATTCTACGGAGCCCCAAGTCTTTCCGGCGTCATCAACTTTTGCGTCCATTTTGGTCCAACGTTGAAATGACAGGTCGTCATTTGTTTCGTAGGCGGCAACTTCTCCATATGGAGAACTAGTCGGTTTATCATAAACAAATAAGTGCAGGCCGTTCTCAGGATTGATACCGCGATAATCCGAGGTCGAGCCGGCAAAGTCTCTTGAAGGTCTGAATTTCCCGCCAGTACTTTCAAATTGCGACGCTTCTTGCTTGAACAAATCGCCGTAAGTCAGATCCTTGTTGGCGCGCAGTTGTTGAATCGTGTCTGGATTTGTGTCAGCGTAAGGAGACTTAGCATCCATTGCCGCTTTGACGCGAGTTTCCGCTTCCATTGCTGCTTTTTCTTGGGCGGTTCGAATATCGATAAACTTCTGTTTTGCTGCTTCTGGATCTGTTTTCAGAAGGTCGGCGGCTTCTCTGTAAGCCGGCTCAGCTTGCTTTGCGCTGATGCGGTGGCTAACTTCGTGGCCCAGTTTCTCGGGACCATCTTTAGGACCGAGTTGAACTACGTTGGTGTCTTGGTTGATGCCCTGTTCACCAGCTCTTTGAACACGAGTGAGCGGACTGCGGTTTACCAGTGATTGCAATTGGTTGTTGTCAGTCCAATTTTCCCGAGCCACAAAGTGATCGACTGGAATTGGTCTGCCTAACCGAACATTGGTAGCATCAATAGCTTTACCTAGTTGATGTTGGGCGGCGGGCAAGAACAAGTTTAATGCTGCACCGGACGCGCCGGCTCTCATAAGATTATCGGTCGATCCAATATTGCCTTCGGAAATTAGATTCGACGTAGCCATCTGACCCGACCCGCCAACAACACCGATAAGAGCGCGGATTGGAATGCTTCGAGAGAGAGATAATCCCTTCGTGAGCGAATTTCCATATTCAAATGCACCGAAGCCGATCATGCTGCCGACCGAGTTTCCGAGCCGTGTTTCGTGTCCCATAGGATCTCGAGCGCCGCCGTACAAACCAGCGCCAACAATCATGGCAGTGCGCTCGCTGGCCAGCATCTTTGCAGACAAGCCACCGGCCTGAATTATATTGTTACTCTCAAGAAAACGTCCGCCACCCTCTAATGCCCCACCAGTCATTTTCCCGGCTACGACGTAAGGAGCGATAGCGCCGACACCACCAGATAGTGTTTGCGCCAGCCATGCGCCAGTTCCATGGCTCTCCGGCACTGCAAGTAGGTCTACTCGGGGTAAATGTTTACCGGAAACGGCTTCGCTAACGGAAGCAACAGCATTGATAGGGTCGATAACGGCAGCGTTGACGAATGGGTGAGCTATGTTGTCCATCAGCCAGCCAGATGATTCAACAGGTTTCTTTGGTTCGACGCTCAGTGCTTCTAAATTGCCGCCCAATTTCAAACTCCAAATTCTAGTCAGCGTATTATTCATCAGAGCTGCGTCGCTTCAAATGGGGTAAATACGTACAAGCTCTTGGGGATTGAGGGTTTAGCCTGGGAGCGCCGGCACCCTTGCCGGCATTGGGTTAAGGCATTGGGTTTAGGGGACATGACCTGTCCTGACTGTACCCCTCCGAGCAACCGGGGGCAGGAACATAGCTGTGTCGGGAGCTAATCTGGATGCTTAGGAGAAGGTGCAGAAGATCACTTGCACAGTTGCTATTTAATCAAAGATGCCTTCAATAGACCATAACTTCTGAAGATGATCATGTACTAGCAAAACAAGCATGCATGATCCAGGATCATATTTAGGCTCTATTAAAGCAACATGATATGACTTACGAAATGGTTCATCCCACCATAAGCCTGACAAACATTCTGCTGATGTTATTTTGAGAATGTGATGCCATCGACCTTGATATGCAATTGCTTGTGGTGCGCCGCTGTTAAATTCGACAAATACAGGCACCGCATTTGGTAACTGCTTTAAAACAAGCCCGGAGGTCAATCCACGTAGCCCGGTTTTGTCCTTAACATAATCAATGTCAACTGCCACTGAATTTTTAGCTGCAGAATTATCAAGATTCAACTCTGTTCGACCTGAAGCTTGATTAGGCGAAAAAACAGGCACCCAAACACCTGAAACTTCAGGTGCATGTTGATCATTTGCAACTGGACGAACCAAAGAATTTTCTCCCAATCTAGTCAAAAACTTTTGCAAAAGATTGGTTTGTTGATCGCTATTATTTCCTACTGCATCGTGGTCAACTTCAACTTGGGTTTGCTGAAATGACTCTTTACAAAAACGCATGATATGTAATTTGATCGACGTAAATTCTCGCTTGAGTGGATGCGCTTCGATCGTCAATCTCAAAACTTCCAGTAAAAATTTAGCGTTATTGGATGGACGCACAAGTTTTACTGGACGATCATAAAAGAGCTCATCGTCGTTAAAGAATTGAAGCAATAATTCCTCTGCACAGTATCCCTCATTCTGCAATTGCCTTTGTAAATGATCGAGCATTGCTTTAAATAGAAATATAGTTTGATTCAAAGATTCAATTGGTCCATCAATTTCAACATACGCGTTAAACTCTTTTTCGCGAACGGGCACACTTGGTTGAGCCTTATCCAGTCCTAACACTAGTTGTTGCGCTGTGACTGCATCTTGTCCAAATCGTTCAGCAACATTGTCAGCAGGAATTTGCGCCAGATGTCCCATTGATTTAATACCGAGATCCACAAACATTTCTTGTAAATCCAAATCTAAAGCAAGATGTGCAATTGAAAGTGGCTTCAAAAAATCAAGATCTTTTCCAGGTGGAATGATATGCCAGCGATTCTTCGAGCGACTTGCCACCATCGCCGCAAATGCGGAATCTGCTATACCAATTTGGCCATTTGTGTAACCTAATTTACTAACCAACCTCAATAGATCGCGACAAAGTTTTCCTTCACCACCGAGGCGTTGCAAACCATCTGCATCCAAAATAAAAATGCCTGGTTCTCGCGCTGAAACTCGAGGCGAGCAGACGATCAATTCATTTACTATAACTGCCTGCGCTTCTCGATATGATTTAAGATCGCATTGACGCCATGTTAAATTTGCGCATGTGGCTCTTGCTTCCGTCCACTTCATTCCAGCGACAATATATTTTTTACTGGCAGAATCAGAACACATAAAAATGCGGGCACGACTCAGATTTACTTTGTTGGTCGGTTTTTGTCCATCAGCCAATAAAACAAACGCCTTCTTCTTAAGTTCAGGCTCACGTTTTTGATGTACGGCGATCTGGAATTTGGGGATGCGTAAACAAGCAATTCGAGACATGCGATTGGATATTCACCTCTATACTTTTTGTCATTCCCTCTTTCCAAAGGTCTGTTTTTATTGCCGGAATAATTGACACCACCCCAGACAAACCAACTTCACAATGGACATTTGATGATGACCATCCGAAGGTAAAGCGGGACTGGCATCCCCATGAAGAAATTGTCGTGCTGGTATTGTCTTCATCTTTTAAAAGAATCAATGCTGTTCGTGATCGTTCTAAGCTGCGTTGCAATCGGGCAAAAATCTTGCTGGAAATGGAAAGACTATCGGCTAGATCAAAAATTACAACGTCGAACATAGAAGAACGAATTAGTTGCTCAGCAGACCACAAAGCATCTTGTTCAAATTTAGCACCTTTGAAATTCCTCACCACCCAAAATCTGCCTGGATCTTTAACAGAACTTGGCACCATATTTAGAGGCGCTGCGCCAGCATATCCCGATTCGACAAAAGCCCAGTCTCCTGGACGCAACCGCTCCAAAGTATCTATGTAAACCACTTGCATATCGGCTGCACACCAGCGTGCGACGATAGAGCGCAAGACGCTAGTCTTGCCTGATGAGAAAGACCCCGTCCACTCGGTAATACGTTTTCTAGACAAACCATGAAGGATACCAAAATCAATTTCCGGGATTCCGGTCTGAATGTTTTTATGAGTGCGCGAATCAACTAACCACTTACCGGGAAATAGCTGCTCGAACTGCTCTTTTAATAAGGCAACATTTTGGTGATTCATAAATTCCCGCACAATCGCCACTAAGCGAAATTCAAATAGCGTTATGGATGCTTCTCCATAGCACCACAACGTTGTATTTCATTCCATAATGCAGGGCGTATGGAGTAGAGCAATCACTGCACCATTCCACACGGACCCGCCATCACTCGTAGTTTTAAACCAATGCAACACTCTCAGCGGTCGTTAAACATAACGTGCTGAGTCAGCGAGGCAAACTAGGTACCTCTCTACGCGCTTTTTTGGTTTTTTCAGTGCCTCTATTCAACCATACTTTTGTATGGGTGTCAACTAAAAAACAGTCAATTACAAGCCTTTGGCACACTCGCTTCCAAGGTTTTAATTCGCAAGAGGTAGGATTTGAACGATTTGTCCGAATGAACTTGGCTAAAGCTAAAGTCCAGCTACTAGTCCATTCATAAAGCCCGAGACAGCCGAGATTGTTGATTACAAATGTGCCACTAAGGGATGCTTGCAAGTGCAATCAATTCAAGTGCACATAGTTTGAGGTTTGTTCTTTTGCTCTTAGCCAACGGTATGAAGAATGTGATTAAGAAGCTGATCGCGGTGATGACACGGGAAATACCTATTGCGGTGTCATAACTAGAGTCACAGGAAGGAATATGGATCGGAGCGCCCACTAAGCCTTGAGCCGTCGCGCGTAGCGCTAGTGACCAAGTCAACGTCACAAACACTGCCACAGCATACGCATAGCACGGTGTTCTAATAACGATGCTCTGAACCTTGTCGGTCGTTTCGACTTTGCGCATATAAAATCACCACAGATTGTCTGTAGGTCGAGGAATAAATATATGCCACCACTTTAGACTTGGCTCAGCATCAAGTGAACCGGAGGATCATCACTGAAAGCGGATCAAAGGAATCAGCACGTGGCTGAAGCGTAGGACGCGCGGCGGTTATGTACGGACTGGAAGAGCGCTGCTGTGTGCAATCGGAGGGTGCAGCTTACTGCTCACGGAACGATCCTGAGTGGTGGACGCCAGTTTACAGAGATACAAAGACCAACATGAGACCGATTTAAGGAACGTTTCGTATTTCTCCCACTGACAACTTCTGTGATTGGCTCTAATCTGTTTTCCTTGCCCCCTCTAATTTGACTCACCGGAACAGATTCCAACTCGATACGTACCATACGTCGAGGGCACCGCTCTTGCTCATTCGCCTGCCTGTCCTCCTGCCCATCCTCTTGCCCAACTAATTTACCAAGCTCATTCGAAGTGAATCGTACGTGACGACTCATTGTCCACGCACGGCTTTGGAGGTTCCTTATGACTGCCCAACCAGAACTTGATCCTAAAGACCCGCGCTTGACCGTGCGAGACAACTTAAAACAAGAATTCAAAACGGGATGGGCACAGCACGAGCACCTGAAAAAGCATTTCCGTCATTCGTATTTGACGACTATGCAATATCAAGTCGACGCTAACTCTGGACCAGATGTTAACGCCGCGCCCGACCAAAACGTGGTCGCCAAAAACGCACCACAGGCGACGTACGTGTAAATTCCAAACAGTTTTGCTGAAGGCAGGTCGTCATGTTCGCAAGAGCATGGCGATGCTGTTTGTTTAGTTAGTTTCTTAAGCCTCATGGTTTAGGATATTATCTGAGGGCAAAGAAGGTTTAGGGAATCAACGTATCACACACTGAAAAAGCCGAGTTCGCCCGCTATCTCGTCGCCGGATTCACCGCAGTTGGCGCAGACTTAGCAACGTACTGGCTGCTGCTAGGACCAATTGGTCCCTCACCCGCTAAAGCCGTATCGTTTCTAACGGCATGTTGCGTCGCTTATCTTTTGAATAAATTTTGGACATTTAAGGCCGAAAAGCACTCGTGGACAGAGATATCCAAATTTATTGGTCTCTACACCAGCACCTTTCTCACCAATGTGGCGGTCAATAAGCTAGTCATTGTGGCGATACCAGAGTTGTCACCCGCCTTGAACCCATACACTTTTCAGCTCGGTTGGTTGATGGCGACTGGTGTCAGCACAATCATCAATTACTTTGGGCAAAAATTTTGGGTTTTCCGCAGAATCCAGCACCATAGAAAACCGTAAAACAGTCAAACGTTTTCGCTAGTCTTTGGAGCGCTTGGACTATCGGGCTCAGTCACTAGCTTATCGCTTACTTCAATATTCTTACGTGCCGCTTCAATCTTTTTATTTTCTGCTTCAGCAATCTTACTTGTGGCCTCTGCGATCGTCGTCTGATCCCCAATAGTCTCCAATTTATTTACCGCTGATGCTCTTGCGGCAAGATGAGTAATAAAAACATTGATCAGACATGCCGCGGGCAAACTATAGATCACACCTAACATGCCGTCTAGCCTGGCACCAATCATAATGGCGATGAAAATCATTACGGGATGAAGTCCAATCACATTGCCGATGTATCTTGGCGCCACGATATTGTCCTTCAACCATTGGACAAGATTGAAGACAAGGGCGACCACAATGACCTGCGAAATTCTATTCAGCGGTAAGTTATCGACACCGTCAATCGCCACTGAAAAAATCGTTGGAATAAATCCAATTGTTGGTCCAATCACTGGCACGATTTCCCAAACACCCAAAAAGAGTCCAAGCAGCAAAGCATAGTGAACGCCGAGCACCATGTAGACGGCAATCATGAATGCGCCAAACAAAAGTCCGAGCACAATTTGTCCCCGGAAAAACGCTTGCAAGCCAATGTCCATATCGGTGGCCAAAACTTCTAAAAATGGGTAATGCTTTTTGGGGAAAAGTTTGATGATATGTTCTTTGATGTTGTGACCGTCCAAGAGAAAATAAAAGGAAACAACAACAATACTCAAACCATAAAAAAGCCAGGTCATCGTTGACATCGCCACGTCGGTCATGCGGGCAATTAATTGCGCCGGATCAGGCTTTGGAACACTGGTTACGACCGTGGTCAAAATATCGATCGCACGCACTTGAATTTGAGCGGCGTGAAGGCGAGCCTCAAGAGGTTCAAGCGCCTTAACGAGGAAATTCAGCCACTGAGGCAACTGATTGAAAGTGGTATCAAGCAGTTGGGAGACCTGAAAGATAATTGCTGGAACCAGAAGAATGATACCGAGTATGGTGATAACGCCAAGGATGAGGTAGACAATCAGAATTGCCCCTGCTCGGTTTCTTATAATCTTCTCCAACCAGTCCACAACATTAATGAACAAATAGGAGAACAGAATCGAAAACCCTAGAATCCGAAAGATGTCCGCAAAAAAGCCGCCAATTTGCAAAAAGATTACCAGCGCCACCATGGCTAGTACCAAAACAGTTAGCTGCCTCTGGGCGCGCAAAAGCGTATCGGTTGATATGCCTCGGGATTCTTTTTTGTTATTCTCAGATGTCATCAACGACCTGCGATCAACGAGTTTTCAAATCTGTTTCAAATAGTCTAGCTTATTTCTAAGATCTTGCCAGACTTCAGCAGAGCCCAACGCTTCCTTCGGCTCTACAATAGTGGTTCGGAGCCCTGCACGCGAGAATCATCCCCAATCAGGTCGAATGCAAGCAAATTTCAAACAAACTCGCCTGCGACGGCTGCTATAGTGCTTACCGAGCGCATCGCTGTTCAATAGAGCGACGGCAGCCAACTAATATGTTCCACAAGTCATAGGAATCGAGCATTTGAAAAAACGGGCGTTAATCGCGATGTTAGTTGTGTCATGCTTGTTGAACGCTGCTGGTATCACGTTCTTCATCCTGTTTCTGAGCGCACAATCCCATGTTAAAACACTCAGACGCAATCTCAAAAAACAAGCGACCAACATTGAAATTGTAAAAGCCGAAACAAACCAGCTGAACTCCTCGGACATTCTCTCTCGCAGAATGTTTATCAGTCATTTTGATGGCGTGCCCGATTCATTCGCCGTGGCACCACCGTTTTTGCAAACGCCGACGAATGCAGTCACTCTTGTCGTGTACTTGCATGGACAGAGTTCCACGTTTCTAGAACCCTTCGAAACCGGTGAAGGCAAAAGCTTGGGCGAGACAATAGCCAGTCGCAAAAACACAGTTCTATTATCGTGCAACTATCGTGCTCCGGCATCCTGGGGAAATGAGGCTGCAATGTCGGATCTAACACAAAACATTCGGGAGATGTGTCAGGAATATCCCGTCACAAAAATTGTGATGATGGGCACCTCAATGGGTGGTTCGATTGCGCCAACTTACGCGACGATCGCCCCGCCTGACATCAAAGCCAAAATTGTTGGCGTGATTAGCGTCGAAGGCGCAGGTGATCTTGCTGCCCTCTATCATCAATCAAAAATGCAATCTGTGCAGAATGCAATGATTGCCTCCTTCGGCGGTACGCCGGAACTAAAGCCGGAGGCATACTCTTCAAGAAGTTTTCTAGCGCATTTAAATGAGCTGCCTCGTGGCGTTAGGCTCGCTATCGTCTCAGCTTTGAAAGACACAGTCGTGCCCACAAATTTGCAGCAAGAGATGGCTGACAGCCTAGACAAGGCGCATATTCCCAACAAACTAGTCAAACTAGATATCCATCACGAGGCGCCGCCAATTCCTGTTTATAGCGAAGCGCTTGACTTTGTTCTTTCATCAGACTGAGCGTCTTGATTCAGGAAACGTGTATACTACGTTTACTATTCAAAAGCAGACAAAAGCTAGGCTCTCCGCTATTCATGTCATCTGAAACCGTTAGAGTTACCGTCGACACCGTGGCATTAGCAATCGAGCAGGGATCACTCGAAGTTTTGCTGATTAAACGGAAATTCGATCCTTTCAAAAGTTCGTGGGCTTTGCCTGGCGGGTTCATAGCCGACACCGATAAAACTCTCGATGAAGCGGCGGCCAGAGAATTACTTGAAGAAACCAATGTCGGCGATGTTTATCTAGAGCAACTCTACTCTTTTGGCGACAAAGGTCGGGACCCACGAGGACGCACCGTTACCGTCGCCTATCTTGCTCTATTAAGGCAAGAAGAATTGGAATTGAAAGCAAGCTCTGACGCGAGCGGTGTCGCCTGGTGGCCGGTAAATCAACTGCCTGAGCTCGCTTTTGATCATGCGGATATAATTTCATACGCACGCAAAAGACTGCGCTATAAAATTGAGTATTCACCAGCAGCGTTTATGCTGATTCCAGAGAAATTTACTTTGAGAGATTTGCAGATGGTGTATGAAGCAGTTCTCGGTCGTTCTGTGGACAACCGCAACTTCCGCAAGAAATTTCTCAACACAGGTGTGTTGCAAGAGCTCGACGAAACTTCGCAAGAGACATCATTTCGCCCGGCACGTCTGTACAATTTTTCAGAAGGTGAGTTTGAAAGACTGCCAGATCGACCAGTATTCTTATTTTAGTTCCGCACCATCCCTAGTACCATATGCTTAACCCGAAGAACAAACAAATCGCCCTCCTAACGATCGCCATCGCCCTATTGGCAGCGCCTCGTGCGCACAGTCAAAGTCACAATTGGGACATGCATGCCAGAGAACGAGCAGAAAATGCCAATTCACGCGCTCTAACAATTTTGAACAAGGGCCCGGCACTGAAGGGCTGGATCGATCAGGCTCTTGCTGCCCTGGTCAGTGCGACTGCAGCCGATCCGACGGATCCAGTGCCATTCACGACGCTCGGGCTCGCTCTTGATTTAAAACAAAGATACTCCGAGGCTCTTGAAGCGCTGGCTAAATCGTATCAGCTCGATCCCAAATCAACTGAAACCGTCTTGAGCACGGGAATAAGCCACTATCTTGGACACAGCTATCTTGCCTCTGAACACGCCCTGACGACATTGCTGCGCCAGAATCCGAATTTCTGCGCCGCGCATATTGACCTCGGTTACGTTTACATGCGGCTTGGCGACTTCGATAAAGCGAAAAAACAGTTCAAACAAGCAATCGTTTGCAATCCCAACTGCCAACCTGCCTATCAAGGTATCGCACAAGTTGCCTATTTGGACGGTGATTTGGAGAGCGCATATGCAGCCGCGCAACATGCTGAAACGCTACAATCATATGCTCCCGTCACTTATCTATTAGCGGAAATAAGCTTCCTTCGAGGCGACGAAGAGCAAATGCAGGCTGCCCTAAAAAGGCTCAGCAAAGTCAAAGAGCCTCTTCAGCAGCGACCGATGACTCAAATAGGATTTTCCGCCCAGCACGACTTTCATTGGGATCCATTTTTGGCTGATGATTTTGACCGAGGCAATTTCGTTAGAGCGCGGGCGTTGGATCTGCCATTACTAGATAAGAAACGTGCCTCACTGGCGGCGTCCGGCAAAATCGATGCAGTGCTTGAACGCGCTGAACAAACTTTGGCCACGGCGCCGAAGGATTATTACTTGATTAGACAAGTGGGTCTGCTGGATTTGGCGGCTGGTGATTATGCAGGCGCCGTCAAGCAGTTTAACGATGTTACTTCGGCCTGCGTAAACAGTCATATTGACTTTCTTTACCTGGGGCGAGCCTTGTCTTTGAGTGGCAAGAAAGAAGCCGCTGCCCAGTGCATCCGCGAATACAAAAAACATTTTCCCAATCAACAGATTTCTTCAATATTTTCCGATATTGATAAAGCCTCTGCACCCACCGCTGATACTCAAGTGCAGCCGAAGCAAACACCGTCGATGCCACCACCTTCTGAGACTGGATTCTGACCCAGACCATTAGCATTTCTATTTCGAGGTCGAGTTCCGCTGCACCATGGGCGGTACCATAATCCGATTAACAACGTCTCTCAGGATTTTCACCGGCAGCGTAATAGAAAATATAGTTGATCGAAAGTATTGTACGATAACTCAACTTTGATTGAGTTGCCAGTGAATAAGAGGGTGATGGAGTGACGAACGGCGCTTTAGCAAGAACTGGTTTATGCACCATGATCCTGCTGAGCTTCCTTCAGCCCGCCTACTCCCAGGCGGGACAAAATCTGCCAGACATCTTGCCCTACAATAGTCTTCACCTATTCGACACCCCTGAGCCTGATCAGCTTACCGATCAAGATGGCAATACTTTCAGAAATGAAGTTCTGGCCAAGGCTGGCATTTCAGTCGTGGAATTTATGCTACCGACGTGTTTAGCCTGTAATCCCACTACAACAGAACTCACCGATCTGCTCTCTAAGTACAAAGGGCAGGTAAGGCATCTGAGATTGAATATCAACAACAACTTGAAGCTGAGCTTCAAATATGACATTCCAAAGGTGCCAGCTGTACTTGTCTTCAACAATGGGCATTTAGTAAAGAAATTCGCCATCTATAACTGCGATCAAAAAAATCAATTGGCTCGCGCAATTGATTCGCAACTTGCTTTGCCTAAGCCAACCATAGCCGGAAAGCCTCAACCATCACACTATTGAGTGATCGATGATGACTTCCTGAATCTGTGCCAGGAAATTTGATCAAGCCGAGATATCATTTCTGAGTGCACACTAATCTCTAGTCACACGTGAGCCAGTACCAATGGCGACTTGACAACATTAAAGAGAATTAGAGGCACGCCCATTGGCAAGTTATAGGAGATGGGATACTGTTGGAGAACTCGCAAACTGATCTAAGAGCGAGGACGACCGGGCGCCGCGGCCTGGTGTCAAAACATCTATAGAGAGCAGGCATGGTAATAGAATTAGAACGCGCTCAATCGGTAGCAGCTGACAAAATTTGGATTCCGGAAGCAGGCACGTTCGACCGCATGCCGTGCGATTCTGTGCAAGGCGGCGTCTACAAATTGAGCACTGCAGGGATCAAAAGCATTTCAGAGGCGGCGGGCTTCACCGCCCGTTTTGAGTCCGAATTGATCAACACTGCTTACCTGGATATCGTCTCGGGCAACGCCTCTTTTACTCTAGAAATTTCGAAAAATAGTCGACCTGCAGATATTGCTGTGCGCTACACGCGCGGACAGTGGGTCAGCAACGACATCAGTAGATCGGCTGATCTGCAAAAAAACATTTTGAAAACTAGCTACCAAGCAAGTTCCCTAACATCCAAATCGATCGCGGTTATCTGCGACGAATTAAACATTTTGGAAGCAGATTTCGAGAGTCTTGTTATTCGCGTCAACTTCAAGGCGGAAACCGCGACTTTATTAGTCGATCAAGTTTACGCAGAGAAGCTTCCAGCCGAGAGCTTTTCGACATTCTCAGTCTCTCAAGGAAATGTATCCCTGGTACCGATAGAAATTGGAGAAAACATGTCCCCAGTATCGCCCTCAACGAGCCCGGTAAGTTCTGTCGCCGCCGCAAAAGATGTAAACGTTCAAATCAACTCAGACTCCTGGAAGTATTCAACCTACTCACAAAGCGAAGTCGATCGCTTGCTTAAAATCCAAGCCGAAAACATTACGACAGGCTTCGCTGCAAAAATATCGGCGCAGCAGAAGTTTGTTCAAGAGACGATTGCTGAACACGAGAAAGCAATGCGTAAGTTAAGGGCAGAGCTGTCTGGTCAAATGGAGCAACTGACCGTCAAGGCTTCCACCGCGGCTGACGCTCAAAATGAGAAAGCAAAAACGCTTGTCGAAAAAACTCAAAACGAATTCGAAGTTCAATTCGAACAAGTCAAAGCTGATTTGGATAGAACACTGATGAATGACTTAAAAGGTTTTGACAAGAAACTGCAGTCGCTTGAGTCGACTTTGCAAACTCTGACTCAAACAAAACAGTCTGGCATTTCTCAACAAACAATTACGCTCTTGGTAGCACTATCTGTGGTGCTCAGTCTGGCCAATATGGTTTTACTTTTTGTTCACCATTGACGGTTAGGATTCAATTTCTGGATTATACTCACCGGGCTTCATACCGAAAGTCCAAGCGATTGCCTCTTGCACCGTTTTCATGGTTGGTGGCACGCGAAGAAAGTATTCTTTGAATGAGCCATCAGATTCGGGAGTGCTGTTTTTGACTCGTACCACTGCAATCGGTTCATCGCCGGGAAGTTGCTTCAGATAGAGCGTGCCGGCTTCTGTTTGATCGCGGATACCTGCGGTAGTCTCACGCAAGTATTTGGCCATGCCGAACTTATCGATAAAGGCGCGCCGCAACTCAATGTTTCGCTCTTCATCAATACGCTTACTTGTAAGTGAATCAGGAGACTCAATCACATCGGCTGGCACGGGAACACCACGCCAAGCATAGATCCGATAGCCATCAGGAAATTCAATCGCTGCTTGATCATCACAGTGCAATCGTTGTTGTTCGTCCAGTCGCACTTGCGGAAACTTACATATAAAGATGGTGCGAGTCAGTGGAGTGTAGGCAAAACCGCATCGCAGTAAGACGCTCATATCAGATAGAGTCGAGCGCACTTCTTTGGAGAATTGATCGCGAAACATCCCGGCAATAATGGAATAACAAGTGGCGGAATAGCTCGCCCAAGCCCCCCACAAAGTGTCATAGGGTCCAAAAGTAAGTATGCCCGCAGTGTTCATTGTGATGTCATTTTCCAAATTGCGTTGTTTGCGAAATTTAGCATCAGCCTGAGGTGCAAGACATTGACTGAGCTCTTCTTCGAAAACAGTGCCGGCAATTTGCTCATGCAACTCCTGAGCGCGTTTGTAAATCCCAGTCATCGATCCTCTTGCGGCCCCGAATAAAGTCATCGGAGTATCGCGCAGAGAAAGCGATTGTTCGCGCAATAAAACGTGTCCTACTGTCTGTTTGATTTGCTGGGCTTGATCGATGGGACCAGTGTACAAACGACTTGTCAGAGCAGCAGAGAGAGCAAGCGTAGTTGATCTCGATAAACAGCTGATCGCTTGAGCGGTGCAACTTTGGCTCAAATTGTGGAGCGCTTCTCCGACTGAAACTCCGCATCTGGACCAGGGAAAACGCTCATACGATTGTTTTAGGACTGGAAGTATGGGTTCATCCTCATACTTCAACGAACAGATTATAGTGCTCGACAGCTGGTCGAGCAGGCAAGCAAGAGCTTGATGCCATCCTGGTTCTGTTATCAAAGATACTAATTTTGCAACGCGTAGGTCAATGTTTAAGTCGTCGCGCTTCTTGTCTTTTGGTCTGAAGCAAAGCAGCTGTAAAAGCAGTGGCATCACGCCAAGCTGAAACGGTCCATCAGACCAGATGATGTATGGTGGCTTTAGTCCAACGCTGGCATAGAGCCGCTCGATGGCTCCTTTTACAGAGGACTGATTGCAAGTCTGATCTGGAGCAGCATCAACACCCAAAAGCTCCGCAAGGTGATCGAGCAACTTTTCCTGCTCAGCGCTTAGCGTATCGAACATCATTCCAACCGTAAGAACCGTCTTTGTAGCTAGCAAAGCACGGACAATCTTTCCGCGCTAGTCTTTTGCAGCAACTAGAGGAGACTACTTAGCTACTGCCACGACTTCTTTCCAGTTGCTGCGATAGTGAATCTTTTTCCATTTTCCATTTTCCTTTTTGAAAATGTCAGTGCAGTGAGATTTAAACTCTTGCGGATGTTTGCCACCAAACGCTTTAATTGCGACAAAAGAAACTACGGCCATATCCCCGTTAACCTTGGCGTATGGGTGTTCCATTGTGTATGAAATCAAAGGTGAGTCCGACACTTCCCAGCCGTGTATTTTCTGCTTCAAATCGTCGAGAACCGCCTTTTTGCCCACTATCAACGTTTTAGATGCTTCGTCAAAAGTGGTGCAATCATCGTCCATATACTGACCGGCTGTGTCCATATCACCTTTGCTGTAGGCCTTAAAGAGAATTTTCAGTGTGTCTAATACCTGCTCTGACTCGGTGCACGCAGCATGTGGATTGACGCAACTTATTTTCACGTCGCCCGAATCGACCTCCCAGCCTTGATAATTGGTTTCATGAGTCTCAGTGTTCGTGTTAGGCAGAACCTTTTCTGTGACCACATTGTTTTTCAGTTCCGGCTTGGAATTGCTTGTCGATGTGGTGACCGGCGTTGATGCTGTGGCGATGCCTTTCTTCTCGGTGATGTCCTGCACCATGACACTGGACCCTTCGGCAAACACAGGTGCGGGGCTGCCTATATAGACCGCGCAGGATAGCGCTAAAGTGATCTTGAAATATTTGCTAGCCATTTGAATATGCCTCTTAGTTTGCACGAGCCATTGCCGACTCAACATCACGCAGGGCGTTGTCGGTGTCGGTTAGGTATGAGTTGATGGAGTCCAGTTTATTTTGATATTCGTTGATCTTGGTTTGAGTCTCGGCTGCCGCGTCTTGCAAATGCACACGTTGAGTCAAAAGAGCATCGCGCGAACGAGAGAGGCTGTTCAAAATAGTGGCGTTATATGCTGACGCTCGGCCTGAAAGCCAGCACAAAGTACAAATAGCCAACATCGCTAACAGTCGGATAGAGCGGGGATCTTTCACCGTGAATTCACCTATATAGGTTGCCTAAGCAACGACAATAATACTCCGCAATCGGCTCAATGGCGAGCTATTGGCCCAAATCAGCCTAAATTCTTTCTGTCAATGTTAAAGAAAGTAACGGAAATTAACGTCTACTACACACTTGATCAAGAGATGCCTGACCGTTGTAAATACATATCCGGCGGTCAATTCGAGGCTCGACAAACCGACCTATAGGCTTGCTCAGCACGGGAACATCGTGAATTAATCCACATCTATTAAAGTCATGATATAACGTAAGTAATACAATTACTTTTTAAGAGTCATAAGCGTAAGTCCGACACAGTTCAGGTGACAAAATGTTTGCACTCAGTCAAACCTCTCAATCGGCAGATTTCCGCGAGAAATTAATCAGCGACGCGATCGACTTGGCTATCCGTGAGGATCTTGGTGATCAACGCTTGGACATCACGACTGCCAGCATCGTGCGCACGGACAGAACAGTGTCAGGCAGCGTCTACTGCAAGCAAGAAGCAGTGGTCGCCGGCCTGAGAGTGTTTGCCTACGTCTTAAATAGATTCGATTCTCAAATCACAGTTGAACCCAAAGTAGCGGAAGGTCAATATGTGGACTCATCGCCTTCGGTGATTGCGACATTTTCAGGACCGGCCGCCAGTGTCTTGAGGGGAGAGCGAGTGGCACTCAATTTATTGCAGCGCATGTCGGCTATTGCGACAGTAACTCGGCAATTCGTCGAATTAACAAAACCATCAGGAATCGATATCAGAGATACACGCAAAACAACGCCTGGACTGCGGGCTTTTGAGCGGGAAGCTGTGGCCATCGGTGGAGGGCAAAATCACCGCTTTGGACTTTTTGATGCCATTTTGATCAAGGACAATCACATTCAAATTGCCGGAAACATCCAGACCGCCATTCAACACGCCAGGGAAGCTCATCCGACTCTGCCAATTGAAGTTGAAGCGACCACGCTTACCCAAGTTGAACAAGCTTTAGAAATTGGCGTCGCTTCTATCTTATTGGACAACATGAGTCCCTTGATGATTCGAAGCGCCGTCGGCATAGTACACGGCGCCTGCTTCATCGAAGTCTCAGGTGGAATCAATTTTAAGAACATCAAAAATTATTTGATCGAAGGGGTTAATGCCATCTCTATTGGAGCGCTGACACATTCAGCTCCGAACATTGATATCAGTCTCGAGGTTGAAATATAGCCATGACCACAACTGAAGCAACAATCAATCGCCCGCAATCAATCCCGAAAGAACAAATGTTGAAGGAAATAAATGAGTTGCGAAAAGTGCGCAACGCCGTGATCATTGCTCACAACTATCAAATTCCTGAAATACAAGACGTCGCTGATTTTGTCGGCGATTCTCTTGGTCTTTCCCAGCAAGCAGCAGAAACTAAAGCCGAGACGATCATTTTTTGCGGCGTTCACTTCATGGCTGAAACTGCGGCCATATTGTGTCCCACAAAAAAGGTATTGATTCCCGATCTTGATGCGGGATGTTCGTTGGCTGCATCAATAAATATCGATCAATTGCGTGATTGGAAAGCAGAACATCCAAATGCGCTGGTGGTCTCTTACGTCAATACGACAGCAGAGATCAAAGCAGAATCTGATTACTGCTGCACTTCCGGTAATGCCCTAAAAATCGTGCAATCAATTCCTGACGATGTCGAAATACTTTTTCTGCCTGATATGTTTCTTGGCTCCTGGGTTCAAAAAATGACCGGTCGGAAAAATATGCATATTTGGATGGGCGAATGTCACGTTCATGCGGCTATTGATCCGCAAGAGATCGATCAAAAGATAAAAGAACATCCAGACGCCGAACTTCTCATTCACCCCGAATGTGGTTGCTTAACTCCATATCTGGATCGAGTGGCGCGAGCTGGGAACGGCGATCAATTGAAGGTTGCTTCAACCGAGGGTATGATTCGCCGGGCTGCAGATTCACCAGCAAAGAAATTTGTAGTGGCCACTGAGATTGGCATTCTTCACCGCTTGAAGAAAGAAAATCCCGACAAAGAATTCTTGCCAATCAATTCGGAAATGAGCTGCATGTTCATGAAGATGATTACTTTGGAAAAACTGCATCGATCTCTTGTGGAGGATGTATTTGAAGTCACCGTTCCTGAAGAGATTGCCCAAAAGGCACTCAAATCTATTGAACGAATGATCTCAATATATTAGCGACATGAAAAACCTAAATATTGTTGAAAATGACGGATGGACTCGCTTAGACACTGATGTCTTAATTCTCGGTTCCGGGTTGGCGGGATTGCTTCTAGGCATATTGCTGCACGATCAAGGAGCAGCAGTGACTATTGCCTCCAAGGAGGCATTCAGTGACTCAAACACATTCTATGCGCAAGGTGGAGTGGCAGCTGTTACTGCGAACAATTTTGTGGATTCGATCACGGATCATCTCCATGACACCATCAAATCCGGAGCTGGTTTAACGAACGAAGCCGTGGCTAAAGAGTTAATTGCAGCAGCACCACTGCTGGTGCACGAGCTGAGCCGATTGGGCATGGGCTTCGATCAAGGCGCGGATGGTTCCTACGAATTGGCTCGCGAAGGCGGCCATAGTAAGGCGCGCGTTCTACACAGCAAAGACACAACCGGTAAAGCGATATCAACAGCCTTGCTCGAGAACATTGAGCATAAAGCTTCATCGTCAGCAAACTTCAACATGTTGGAACAATGCTTTGCTTTCAATTTGCTCCAGGACGGGCAAAAGGTGATTGGTGCAGAAGTCTTACATAAGGGTCAAATTAAACGAATTTACGCTCGCCATACCGTATTAGCCACCGGTGGTGCCGGACAAATATATGCTCGCACCACCAATCCCTTAGTTGCCACCGCAGACGGTGTGGCTCTAGCCTACAGAGCTGGGGCAACTCTGGCCGACCTTGAGTTCATGCAGTTTCATCCTACGGCTCTCGCCAAGCCTGGCGCTCCTGCTTTCCTTATATCTGAGGCAGTTCGCGGTGCCGGCGCTGTGCTGCTTAACGGTAACGGCGAACCATTCGTAAAGAACTTCCACCCTGATGGTGACCTGGCAACAAGGGACGTTGTCGCCCGCGCCATCCATTCAACTATGTTGAACGGCAACCTGTCATCGGTGGGTTTGGATTTGCGCCCAATCGGCGAGCAAACACTGCTGAAGCGCTTTCCAAACATTATCGCCACCTGCAAAATGTTTGGTGTCGATCCCACTCACGAACCAGTGCCCGTCTGTCCTGCTGCTCACTACTTCATGGGCGGCGTGTTGAGCGACGCCTGTGGTCGCACTAGTCTGCCAGGACTGTACGCAATAGGCGAAGTGGCAAGCACTGGTCTTCACGGAGCGAACCGGTTGGCAAGTAACTCATTGCTTGAGGCAGGTGTGATGGCGATCAATCTAGCCAAACTCCTCAGCGCCAGTGCAAATGGTGCCCTCAGCCTGTTGACTAAGCCTTGCTCGACGTTAGGCACTAAAGAGGATCAATACTCCGTTCCTTCCTCGTTGACTTCCTTCAAACAGCATATGTATGAATACGCTTCCCTGACACGCAGTGAAGCCGGGTTGACAAAGTTATCTAGCCTGATGAAAAAGGATGGCTGGCAATCAGCTTCTTTCAACGTTGCAAATATATGCGCTGCAAATGTTTTTCTGATTGGCGAGCTGATCGCAACTGCCGCTTTAAATCGCGCAGAGTCTCGGGGCGCTCATTTCCGAGAAGACTTTCCCAAACTGAACGATCAACTGTATGGCAGAAGACAAGCTGTTTCCCAAGGACGGTGGCATTGGCTCGACACAAGTTCTGAGTACGCGAAGATTGACAAGCAGTCAGCTCGGACAGCGTAGATGGGATTAAGTTTTGTTCCACAAGCCACCTTGACAATAAGGCAAAAGCATCATGTGTGGTGCATCTGAAGTGTCTAGCGATCGATATTCGATCCGAATATATAGATGTTCTCTTTAGCTAGCTAAGGGTATACACTTATATCGATCGTTAAGGTTGTCTTTAGGTTCTATGCAACCTACAACCAGAGCCAATTCACACTGACACGCATTAACTATCTTTCCTCTAGATTGAAGAAACAAAATCAATCTCGAAGCACTCTTAAAATTCATCAGCTCACATGTCGGAGAAAAAAAGTGAACGCCCGCACGAAAATATTCATAGCAGATTACGACTGTGCCAGCCTGGTGTCACTGATGTTATGGCTTGAGCAGTTTCCTGAATTTGAAGTGTCCGGCACATCGAGCAATGGAGCTCATCTAGTTGATCGCATCAATCAATTGAATCCTGACGTAGTACTTCTCGATATCAAGAAAGGCGTTACCGAAAACCTTCCTGTGGTTCGCGCGATCAGAGGATCCGCTTCATCGCCAGCGATTCTCTTGAAATCACCGAGCGAACAACACAACGATCATGCGCTTGCTATGGAGTCCGACGGCAGCATCGGTCCTTTAACAGCCGTTAAGGATTTGTGCGACGCCATCAGGAAAGCGGCAAACAAGAGAAGAATGGCGCTAACGGCTGCAAACATGCCGATGACAAAAGCCGGTTAGAACTAGAAAAGTCAAAGCAGCTGGAAGAATTTACGCATCTAGCACCATTTTTTGCAGCGGTCCTTGTTACCGCTGCAACTTTGCTCTTCGCCAGAGCCGGGCTAAATCGCAATCTCATTCGCTCTCGCTTGGCCGATGCCAACCAACTCGTAATAAATGACGAGAGGCTTCGCCCGGCCGAGATCGCCTATCTGAGCACTAACGGCGATATCTCTCATGCCATGCTGGTGCTTGGAGCAGACCTTGTTCAGCGTGCCTTGAAAGCAAAATTGTCCGACGGTAACGTTCCCCAGCTGGCTTCATACGAATTGCGCATGTGGGATCTGGCCAAAGAGACAGTTTCTGATTGGGCGCAAAGTCGGGTAGACAAGCATTTACCGATGGACATAAAGAAAGATCCAGTTGAGTATGTTCGTCGTGTTTCCAAAATCTATAATTTCGTTGTTCATACGGCTCGCCACTTCGTTGTGAAACTGCTCCAAGATCCGCGCCAAATTCGTCGCTATTTTAAGATGTCAGCTATCGCCACTTTAATCGCTGACTTTTCAACAGCCGGATATAAAGCGGCTTTCGAGGAAGAGTTCAGAAACGATTTGCGCGCTCGTGGACTGCTTGTGCCTTTGATGCGAAAACGCAGTTATGCCAGGCACTACTCGACGGCCGCTATCGCCGGAGTGCTAATGATTGCAGCGCTCGTCCCAATTTTTATCCACCCTTTGTCTTTTGCCCTTGGTCTAATCGGTATGTGCCTGATCAGCGCGATCATCTTGAGATTCGCGCTGCTGCTACTACATTCGATACCACTGTATTCCGAGATCGCCGAAGTAATCGAACATCTAAAACGTCAAAGTTGGCGACTACACGCACTTAGAATTCTAATTAGGCTAATCACCGTGTTCACTTACACCGTAGTGCTGGTCGGCTTTCTGGCGCTGACAGGTGTTGCGCTTGCTATTTTAACTTTCGGCTTTCATCATTCGCACATGACCTTTCTGGTCATCTACGTAGTCCTGACCTTAGCGTTTGTGGCGCCCGTCCAAATATTTATTGATGGCTGGCGGCTGAAACTCGAAGAACGACCTTCAGCAGAAGGAGAGAAAAGACTGGCTTTGATTCGCCACGAGTTGGCATCGACAAGTCCTCTCGATAGTTTCAAGGAAGTTTTGCAGACGACAGAATATGTGCCAACATTCTCAGAGCTGCTGGCTCTATACGGCATCGAAACTTTGCTGATTCTAGCCTAAATCGAAGAGAGAAAATTTGCTGAAGGTCATGACAGCAAAGCTGCCTGCTTATCGAGGAAATCCGTCAATCTCGTTTAATTCTCTGGCTGTGATCTTGCGGGCTCGTCCTCGCATGACCTCTGCTTCTTCAGTCTTATTTGCACGTTCGAGTAAATCGGCGAGGGCGTTAAAACACTGGGCAATGTCGAATTCATTTGGACTTTGAGGATCCGGCGAACTATCAACCATCGTGATCACCCGGCGGTACAATGCTTCTGCTTCTGAATAATCGTGAACAGACAACGCTTTAGCTGCAGCAGTGGCGAGTTCGTGAACCTGTTCCATAAATTAGACCTCTAAAATTCTACTGAGCTAGCGACCGTGTTTAAACCATTTTGTTCCGCTATCCGAGGTAAGTCTACATACTAATTGGATTTTGTAATTTTGGTCATAATTGATCACTCCTTTTGCGGCAGCTACAGTGCTTCCAACTCAGCCCCAGGTTAGCCCATGCTTCTCTAGAATGGCATCTTGACCGCAGTTGGAATTTCCAAAAGGATTAACTGAATTGCCCGAACCTTGATTCCCACCCCACGCGTCACTTTCGGCGCCTCGTGCGCGCCCAACAAGGCTCTATAATCGAGTCCGAAATCTAAACCGATAGCGGTTTAGATTCGAACCTCAGGAACAGAGATGTCAAATCAAAAATTAAAATCGGGTTTTGCCGGAGTGATAACCGGTGCGTCAACTGGGATTGGCCAAGCACTTGCAGTTTTGCTGGCTCGCAAGTTAAAGGCCCGGCTGATCATTAATGCGCGCACTGAAGCAGCTCTTTCAGAAACCAAGGCGCTTGTTGAAAAGGCTGGCGGTCAGGCGATGATCGTGGCGGGAGACGTGGCAAACGCGGGCATGCCGGCTTCACTCGTTGAGCGCTGCCTGGCGGAGTTCGGCACTATAGATTTGCTGGTTAATAACGCTGGGCTTGCCAAACCTGGGTCAGTGTTAAACCTAACGCCTGCAGATTGGGACAGAGTTTTTGCTGTCAACTTTTTCGCCCCACTCTACGCAACTTATGCGGCGCTACCGCACTTCACAGAGCGCAAAATGGGCAAGGTCGTGAACATCTCTTCTGTTGCAGGAAAGGTGGCGTTCCCTGGCAGCGTTTGCTACGCAGCAAGCAAATTCGCATTGACAGGCATGTCTGAAGGAATGGCTGCTGAACTGCAGAGCAAGGGAATCGACTTCATTACCGTTTGTCCCGGCTGGGTACGCACTGAATTTTTCGCTAAAAACGCAATTATGGGGTCCAAAAATCCAACCTTGATTGCCGAAAAAAATGACCTAAGCGGCATTCTCATGAAACATGTATTGAGTATCAGTTCTGAAAGTGCTGCTGAACACATTTTTCACGCCCTGCAAAAGGGCGGCGGTCAGGAAATAATCTTAACGGCACCAGGAATAGCGATCGAGCGCCTTAATGCGATTCTGCCGCAAGCAGTTTTCGGTATGGCCAGGCGCATTCCCTCTGATTTGGTCGACTCTTCCAACAAGACAAAAGGCACTGAGGGTTAAGTAATCATAACTACTGCAGCCCAGAGCGCTGACCGAAATGCGCGTCAAGCCTCGCTCAAGGGCGGGGAAGGAAAGCGCCGCGGGCGAAGCCCGCAAAAAACTATTGCAATTCGGAAAACTCCTGCTACCATACATATATACGGTACTGATGCTACAAGCAAGTCACTAGGCGGCTCGCGATGGGTGATAACGAGATGAAAAAGTTGCGAGCATTCAAATTTCAATTGAAGGCAAATTCTCTTCAACAAACTAAGATGGCCCGGTTCTCTGGTTGTAGACGTTTTGTTTACAACAAGGCGCTGGGTATCCAGAAGGAACGCCTAGGCAGAAGTGAAAGAGCAGCTAATTATGCGGGTCTTTGCCGATCACTTACGGAATGGCGTCATGCAGAAGAGACTGCTTTTTTAGCGGAAGCACCAACACATCCGCTGCAGCAAGGGCTCAAAGACCTCGAAAAAGCATTTACAAATTTCTTTGCTGGGCGAGCGAAGTTTCCGCGTTTCAAGAAAAAGGGCAGGGGAGATTCTTTTCGCTATCCTGATCCCAAGCAAATAAAAATCGACGAGAGAAATAGTCGGATATTCTTACCGAAGCTTGGTTGGGTTCGCTATCGCAAGAGCAGAGAGATAGCTGGGAACATCAAACAGGTTACCGTGAGTCAGTCTGGGGACGCTTGGTTTGTAAGTATTCAGACAGAACAGGAGGTAGACGGGCAGGTGCATTCTACGGGCTCAGCTGTAGGAATTGATTTAGGAGTAACAAAATTTGCCACCTTATCTGATGGCACAACATATACATCTAAAGTAGAGCACCGAAAGTATGAAAGAAAGATTGCAAGAGAGCAAAGAAGATTAGCTCTCAAACAAAAGTTCAGTGAAAACTGGCGCAAACAGGTAAAAAAGATACAACGATTGTATGGGTGCGCACGAAATAGTCGGCTAGATTTTCAACACAAGACTTCGACTTCCATTTGCAAAAACCACGCTACGGTGATTGTCGAAGAACTCAATGTGAAAGGAATGAGCGCGTCTGCATCAGGAACATTGGAAAATCCAGGAAATAATGTGAGAGCAAAATCAGGGCTAAACAGATCGATACTGAATCAGGGGTGGTCTGAATTCCGAAGGCAATTGCAATACAAATTAGAAGACGCTGCAGGACTATTAGTCTGCGTCCCAGCGAAATACACAAGCGTCAAGTGTTCAAAATGTGGATTTACCTGCAAAGAAAATAGAAGAAGTCAGCCAATTTTTCGTGTCTTGAATGTAGCCACGCAGAGAATGCAGATCTCAATGCGGCTCGCAATATTCTCGCGGCGGGGCTCGCCGTGATAGCTTGTGGAGAGACGCCAATGGGCATCTCGTTGAAGCAAGAACCCACCGTGTCGGCAAGAGCCCTTGCCTAGTCGGAATCCCCTTCCTTCAGGGAGGGGTGGGGGTCAAAGAGGTTCAAGAATGCTCTTAGCAGGGTACGACAAATTGGGTACCTTCTAACATCCGGAAACTTCTGGGACCAAGGAACGCACAGTGGCAGAGCTGGAACTCGCGGTCAAGTACAAAACACTACCGGCAAAAATTGGTTTTGGGATCATGACTGCTTTAATGCCGGTGTGGTCAATCATCGTACCGTTTTGCTTCGGTCTCTTTTTGACGATGGTTGTCACCAACTGGGATAAAGTACACACGGCGGCGATTCCAATCGCCGGCACGATTATTCTTCTCGGCGCTATTCCAATGATCGCAATTCTGCTTGCAGCAGTGTGTGAAGATGATCGGATAGTCGTGAGCAAAGAAGGTCTGTCCTTTCCTTTATTCATGATGTCCAAACTGCGCTTCAGGCGAGAACGACTTTGGACAGATTTGATCACGGCGCAAGTTCAGCTTGACACATCAAAACCGTTAGCCCAAGACATGGCTGCCTGTGGCTGGCTTAGTCTATTCTTTCGCTCGGGCGGTCACATCACAATTGACGTTTCCAAAGTTGCGAAGACAGAACTCGAGCAGTTTTTACTGGCAATAGAAGTGTGGGGATCAAACTGCAAACGAACTCCTGAATTGGTTGACTTTCAAAATGGTCTGCAAAATCAAAGTCGCGGACTAGAGTTCAGTTACACGCAAATGTGGGAGGAGGAGCTGAGTCGTAGATTCAGTGCGACGTCCTTCGTGCCGCTCGAACCAGATCGCAAACTGCAAAATGGGCGAATCAAAATCCTGAGACAACTTGCGTTTGGTGGCTTATCCGCTATTTATTTGGCCCAAGAAAATGAAAAAGATCTGGTCGTGATCAAAGAAGCAGTCGTTCCTGCCAATGCTGACGAGCACACTCATGCCAAGGCTGCGGAGCTATTCGAGCGCGAAGCACGACTGTTAGTCAAATTGGACCACCCGAACATCGCCAAGGTCTACGATCATTTTGCGGAGGACAATCGCAGCTACATGGTGCTCGAATACATTCGTGGTCAAGATTTGCGGCAGCTGGTCAAACAAAATGGCGCGCAGCCCGAGGAAATTGTCCTGCACTGGGCGAAACAGATAGCTTCAATAGTCAGTTACTTACACACACAAGATCCTCCAATCATTCATCGCGATCTAACTCCCGACAATCTGGTGCGCAAAGAGGATGACACCATTACCCTGATCGATTTTGGTGCCGCTAATGAGTTTGTTGGCACGGCAACTGGTACACTCGTTGGCAAGCAGGCGTACATAGCTCCTGAGCAATTGCGCGGAAAGGCGAATCTTGAAAGTGATATTTATGCGTTAGGCGGCACGATGTATTTTTTGCTTACCGGTAAAGATCCTGAAGCATTGATGTCCTCCCATCCCAAACATCTAGCTCCTCAAGTGTCAGAAGAGCTGGACGAATTAGTTGCAGCCTGCACAGAGATGGAGTCAACAGATCGACCGAAGTCAGCCACCGATCTTGTCCAAATCATCGGTGAAATTATGATCAAGCATGCTCGCGAAAAGCAACAAGTAGTTCCGTCTGTGTGAGTATCAAAATGGCAGACAACCTCAAAACTCAGGAACCAGTAGCAATAGATTTGGAGAAAGACGGTGAGTTAGTAATTCGCTATCGACCTTATGCCAGCTTGGAAAAGTGGGTAAGGTACAGATTCTCAGCTTGGAGCAGTGTCAAAGCTTGGTTTGCAATGGGACTGGTGGTGCTGTTCTTCGGCTTTGGTGGACCGGGGCTAATTCTAGACAAAATTACAGGTTTTCTTCTCAACACTGGAGCCACTAGCCCAGCACTCGTTGCCAGCTTGGGTGGCGGCGCAAGCTCATCGGAAGGCTATATCTTGCCGGGACTATTTCTAGCAGTTGCCGCCGTTTTAGCATTAGCAGCTTTCCGGTATCTATCGCATCCCACCCACGTTTCATTGAGCAAAACCGGTGTTTGTCTAGAATGGCATCGTTGGAATTATTCTGATGGATTGATGTTGCCATGGAACAAATTGGAGAGAATTGATCTGTCCTGGCCTGCGAACAAAACGTCTCCCCAAGATTCGATCATTCGTTTTAAAGATGCTACCGGCTTTGGTGGCAATAAAGCAATCGAGAACTATCCAATTCAGCTCAAGCTCGGCTGTATTGCTACCATCGAAGAGCGGCATAATTTACTGAAGGCAATTGAACTTTGGGGCAGCGACATACCTCGTGATCCGCAGCTAATGGATGTGCTCACGCCGGCACATGATGACAGCTACACGGAACTGTGGCTGCAGGCGTTATCGGCGCCGCCTAAACGAGAACGACTGACACCGCTATCACCAGGAGCGGTGCTGATGAGCGGCAAGTATAAAATTAGTGGACAGCTCGGAGTCGGCGGCCAAGGAACTGCCTATTTATCCACTCGCGAAACAGACCAGTCAGAAGTGGTCCTGAAAGAATTTATCCTCCCTGTTTATGTGGACGTGAATGTTCGTCGACAGGCGCTTGAGAGCATGCAACACGAAGCCTCAATGCTGAAACGTCTGGACAATCCTAGGGTCGTTCGCCTGATTGAATTCTTCGTCGAAGATCATCGTGGTTATTTAGTCTTGGAGAGAATTGACGGACTATCACTGCGCCGAGTAGTTGAATGCGAAGGTCGCATGAGTGAAGAGCGAGTTCGAGAGCTGGCTGGTCAAATGTGCACGATCCTTTCGTACCTGCACGGCTTGACTCCACCAGTAGTACACAGAGATTTCACTCCGGACAATCTCATTTTAGGAAAAGACGGCATACTCAAACTGGTTGACTTCAACGTCGCCCAACAAACGGAATCAACTGCAACAGGAACAGTAGTGGGCAAACACGCTTATCTTCCGCCTGAACAATTCAGAGGAAGACCTGTTCCACAGAGCGACATTTACGCTATGGGCGCTACGTTAGTATACTTACTTTTAGGACACGACCCTGAACCGATTACGTGCTCTCACCCCGTGCTGAGCAGAGAAGAGATCTCAACTGAACTAGACTCGATCATCGCACGCGCCACCGCCCTCGATACTGTCAAACGCTATCCGCAAATTCAGGATATGGCTAAAGATCTTGGTATGCCCGAAGATACAGACGGTCAGACCATAGATTTGCGGATAGTGGCGCCGGCATAGACTATCCTAGGATAAGTCGAGCAGCTTGCGGAGTCGAGCAGCTTGCGGAGTCGAGCAGCTTCGCTGCCTAGACCCCTCTAGAGTGCAGCAGCCGAGCAGCTTCGCGGAGTCGGGCAGCTTGCTGCACAGACCCCACTAATGTGCATAGGCGCTCCTAGGATAGACTATCCTTTGATAACGATCACGCATTGCTGTTGGCCTTTTCCTCTGCCCCGGCGTAGCGCTTCCGCCGGAAGACATCGGTCTTTAGAGACGCCACTCTGTCCAAAAACAGCAGTCCGTCAAGATGGTCTCGTTCGTGCAACACAACTCGTGCCTCAAAGTCCGAAGCATCGAACTGCCAAGTCTCGCCTCTTTCGTTTAAAGCACGCACCTTTACATGCTGCGCACGCTTGACGTTTGCGGTCAAATGGGGCAGACTCAGGCAACCTTCACGGGCCATAACTTCGCCTACGGAATGGATAATTTCCGGATTGATTAATATCATTCGACCTTGATTTGGACCAGCTTTCGCATTGCGGCTAGCATCAACTATCACCAATCTCACAAGCGCTCCGACTTGCGGCGCAGCGATGCCCACACATCCAGGTGAGTCGTAGAGCGTTTCTAACAAATCATCTATCAATCGTGTCACTGTTTCGTCAACGGAGGCAACTGGTGCGGAAATTTGTTTCAACCGCTCGTCAGGATAAAGCAGGATTGGTAAAATCGCCATTTATAGTTGCACCACGTCCAATGACTGAACCGAAACATTTACATTCAGTCTTTTTGATGAATCCGCTAAAACGGACCTCAGCTTGGATTCAGGCACCTGTTCAGGCAAACTGACTTCCAAGACCATCAAAAACACAGTTGCTCCATCATGCTCGCCAGTGTGTTTCGTTTCGACATCGGTGATATTCGCACCCAAGGTCGCCAAATCTTTCGTGATACCAGATACGATACCGGGCTTATCCGCACCGTATACCGATATAATATACGGATCGCCTTGATCCTCGCATTCATTTGCTTCTTCATCGGACAATTCCCGAACATGGATCGTCAAACCGAGCCTGCTTTCAACTTCAATGATCTTTTTCTTCAGATCATCCAAGCTTTGGTTATCCGGAAGTCTAATCATCAGGATAATAGCGAATTCACCACGCAACAAAGTCATACTGGAATCCAGAAGGTTGCAGCCCATCTCGAATAGTATTTCCGCAAGTTCAGCAACGATACCGACGCGGTCATGACCGACCCCAGTCAGTACAACGTTCTTAGCCATTGCGATCACCTCTCTTAGCATGAGTCGTAATTATACAGCCGACTTGCGCTGAGGTTATCTCAGAGTATTTCGCCTCGTGAAGGCGAATTGAGCAGCGAGCATTTTGGATTGACCCAAAACAGTCAGCTTTGCGCTTTCTTGCGAATTAAAAACACTCGCTGCTCTAGCGCCACAGCCTCAATCTCACGATGGGTTTTATGCAACAAGTCAGCATAATTTTCCAGACAAGCAGCTACATTTGAATGATCGGGGCCAAGAGTGCGCTCCCAAATTTCTATAGCGCGAGCATACAACGACTCTGCGCGCACATAATTTCCACGCTGGTGATACAACCAGCCAAGATTATTCAAACTCTCAGCTACCTTTGGATGCTCAGTGCTTAGCTGTTTTTCGCGAATACCAAGGGCTCTTAAGTGCAGGGGTTCAGCTTTATCAAACTGATCGCGATCCGTAAACAACAAAGCCAAATCGGTGAGAGTATTGGCGATAGCCGGATGATCGCTACCCAATACCTTTTCCTGAATGTCGAGAACTTTACGCAAGACCGGATCGGCGTCACTGTTGCGCCCCTGTTCGAAATAAAGCATTCCCAAATTGTTGAGCACTTGAGCCACGTCTAAATGATTTTGACCTAGCTGTCGCTCACGTATTTGAAGAGAGCGCTTATATAAGGGTTCCGCTTGCGAATACTTGCTCATCATCCGGTAAAGCTCAGCTAGGTTGTGCATCCCAGCTGCAGTGCTCAGATGTTCAACTCCCAGCTTACGCTCTTGAATGGGCAGGGCTCTGCTGAAAAGTGGCTCAGCTTCAGTGTATCGTCCTTCGGCCATATAGATGAGGGCAAGGTTGTTCAGTGCTTCGCCAACATCTTCGTGGTCCACGGCTAAAGCTCTCTCGCGGATGTCCAAAGCGCGTTTCAGAATTGGTTCGGCTTCTTCGAACCGACTTTCATGATAGAGAGTGAGGCCGACTGCTGTTAGATAATCAGCGAACTGAGGATGATCACTGCCAAGCGCTGTCTCCTTTTCGGGCAACAATTCCATTAGTGCGTCAATTTTGTTGCCCATTGGTGTTCCTTGCGTATCACGTTAACTATGATATCAAAGCCACAAGGTGCTCGGATTTCTAGCTCTACAGCTCGTTTGGTTCCGGAATTAAACCGATATCGGTTTAGCGTACGTCCTTGTGTCTCTAAACCGATATCGGTTTAGATCCGTCGACAGTTTCCAATCCTCACCCAGTTGTGTATCTTGCTTCGCGTTCGATGCCGGCAAGGATGCCGGCGCTCGTAAGGAGCCTCTACCAGATCGCTACTTGACTGCCGGCATGAATTTTAAACCGATATCGGTTTAAATTCTTGGTCGTCTTCCTATTTGTCGCCTTCCACTGTCTGGATAGCCGCTTGTGCTGCCGCCAAGCGAGCGACGGGCACTCTGAACGGTGAGCAACTTACGTAGGCAAGTCCGATTTGATGGGCGAAAGCGATCGACGATGGTTCGCCGCCATGTTCTCCACAGATTCCCAATTTAAGATCGGGACGAGTTTGCAGTCCATATTCAACTGCAATCTTCATCAACTTGCCAACACCGTTTCGATCCAGTACTTCGAAAGGATTACTCTCAAGGACCTTGTGCTTGGTGCCATTGACATCGATGCCTTCGAGGTAGCGATTCAAGAATTTGCCTTCAGCGTCATCTCGACTGTAGCCGAAAGTCATTTGAGTCAGGTCGTTGGTGCCGAAGCTAAAGAACTCAGCATGTTCGGCGATTTCATCGGCAGTGACGCACGCGCGTGGTATTTCAATCATCGTGCCGAACTTGTAGTCGAGAGTTGTCTTTTCACGCTCCATCACTTCTTTGGCTGCGCCTTCAAGAACAGTGCGAGCCATCTTCAACTCGTTGACGTGACCAACTAAAGGAATCATGATCTCAGGGAAAACTTCCAATCCTTCTTTCTTCACCGCGATCGCTGCTTCGAAAATGGCTTGCACTTGCATTTTATTGATTTCGGGATAAACGAGCCCTAGTCGACAACCTCTCAATCCCATCATCGGATTAGATTCATGCAACTCGTGCACTTTTTGCAGCATCACCTCCTTCTCTCGAAGTTGTGGACCCTTGGTGCCTTTGGCCCGAAGAGTGGACACTTCTTCGATCAAAGTTTCCAACTTCGGAAGGAATTCATGTAGTGGTGGATCGAGCAAGCGAATGGTTACAGGCAAGCCTTTCATTTCTCTAAAGATGCCTTTGAAATCTTCTCGCTGCATCGGAAGGAGCTTAGCTAGAGCGGCTTTACGTTCCTCCAAATTCATCGCCATGATCATTTCCTTCACCGCAGGCAGTCTGTCTTGGCTCATAAACATGTGCTCGGTTCGGCACAAACCGATGCCCTCAGCGCCAAATTCGCGCGCTGTATGGGCGTCTTCAGGAGTGTCGGCGTTTGCTCGCACCTGCAGGACACGAACCTTGTCCGCCCAATTCAAGAGAGTTGTGAACTCGCTAGAAAATTCCGGTTCGTGAGTGGCTATGGTGCCGCTAAAAATCTCCCCGGTTGATCCGTCAATTGAGATCGTGTCACCCTTTTTGAATGTTTTACCATTGACGGTAAACTCTTGCTTTTGCATATCAATCTTTACGGCTTCACAACCCGCGACGCAGGGCTTGCCCATGCCGCGAGCGACGACCGCCGCGTGACTGGTCATGCCACCACGAGTAGTGATTACACCTTGGGCTGGAACAATACCATGTATGTCGTCGGGGCAAGTCTCGATGCGCACCAAAATCACTTTCTCATTTTTGGAGGCCAGCTTTTCTGATTCGTTAGGATCAAATGTGATAATGCCGATTGCCGCACCGGGAGAAGCGTTCAAACCAGTTGTGAGCAAGCGACCTTCCGCCTTTGCTTTATCTTTCTCTTTAGGCATGAAGCTAGGCAAAAGCAATTGATTCAATTGCATTGGCTCCACTCGTAAGAGAGCTTCGTTCACGCCAATTATATTCTCGTTGTTCATATCAACAGCCAATTTAACCGCAGCAGCAGCTGTTCTCTTACCAGTGCGCGTCTGCAATATGAACAGACGCTCGTGCTCGACCGTAAATTCGATATCCTGCATGTCTTTATAGTGCTTCTCTAATTTTCCAACTGTGGCCAGCAACTCTTCGTATACTTTCGGCATTTCTTTAGCCAGTTCAGAGATCTTTTTAGGAGTGCGAGTGCCTGCGACAACATCTTCTCCCTGAGCGTTGACTAAATACTCGCCGTAGAGGAGCTTTTCGCCGGTGCTTGGATTGCGAGTAAAACAAACACCCGTTCCTGACTGATCATCGAGGTTGCCAAAAACCATAGCCTGGATATTCACCGCCGTACCAAGATTGTGATCGATTTTGTTTAAGTTGCGATAGTAGATCGCTCTGTTGTTATTCCAACTTCTGAAAACAGCTTCGACGGCGCCAGTAAGCTGTTCCTTCGTGTCCTGTGGGAACGGCTTGCCATGCTGCTTCAGAACAAGTTCTTTGTACTCTTTGACCAAATCTTTCAGATGCTCGGCAGTAAGATCGGGATCATTCTTTATACCTAAATCGTCTTTCTTATCTTCGAGAATATCTTCGAATTTGTCCTTATGAATGTCCAGCACCACATTGCAGTACATCTGAATGAAACGGCGGTAGCTATCCCAGGCGAAGCGTGGATTATTGGTTAGTTTCGCTAGAGATTCGACAGTCTTATCATTCAAACCGAGATTGAGGATCGTGTCCATCATTCCAGGCATCGAGAATTTCGCGCCAGAGCGAACCGAAAGCAACAAAGGCTTTTCCAAGTCACCGAGTTTGCGATCCAGGGTTGATTCAACTTGCTTTAGCTGTTCAAGTACTTCGTCGAAAAGCCCAGCTGGCACCTTCTGCCCTTGATCGTGATACTCACGGCATACAGAAGTAGCGATCGTTAAGCCTGGTGGCACATTCACACCACTAGCCGTCATCTCTGCCAGCCCCGCACCCTTACCACCGAGGTATTCTTTCATCGCCGATCGGGTCGCGTCTGACAGTTCTTTTGAATCACCCTGGAACGCTTTGTATGCGTCTGCGAATAAGAGCACTCGTTTCAAGTCGGTACTCTTTTTTGTCTGGGTGGATCCTGTGGTGCTCATCATGCTCGCTTTCTCCAGTTTGCTGAGAGTGTGTCTAACTTTTGATCTTTCATTGACGAAGGTGCAGGTAAATCTCGCTTGATGTTTCTTCGATTGCTTTGGCGGACACGTCAATCACGTGACACTTTAATTCACGGAATAATTTTTTTGCTTGGCGAACCTCCTGCCTGATTCTATCTGGATCCGCATAATCAGTGCTGGCGGGCATTCCCAAAATCTGAGCGCGTGTGGTGCGAATGTCTTGCAGTAGAAAGGGATCAATATGCAAGCCGACAATTTTCCGAGGGTTGATCTGAAAAAGAGCAAGCGGAGGTTCAACACCAGAGACGATCGGAACGTTAGCCGCTTTCAAGCCATAGTGATGAGCTAGATACATGCAGTTTGGCGTTTTACTAGTTCGCGAAACTCCAGTCAGCACCACATCAGCCTGAGTGATACCATCAGGATTTTTGCCGTCATCAAACCTAATGGCAAAATCCACTGCTTCAATTCTTCTGAAATAAGTCTCGTCGAGCAAGTGCAATCGACCTGGTTGAGACATTGGTGCGGTGCCAGTCAACGAGGATATTCGTGAAATCAGCGGTCCAAGTAAGTCTACTGTCGGGATGTTGAATTTGCGCGCTTCATTTTCCAGGGTCTCTCGGTATTCAGGCAGTACCAGCGTATAAGCGATTACCGCATTACCATGAGAAACTTCACGCACAAGCCCAGCCAATTGTTGACAGCTTCGCACTTGAGGCAATCTGTAAATCGATGCGCGTCCAGGTTGAAATTGCACGAGCGCCGCTCGAGCAACAGCTTCTGCGGTCTCTCCACTGGAGTCCGAAATGGTAAACACAATAAGCTCCCGAGTCTCGACTGGAAGAGGCGACTCGACGTCCAAGGCAGGCTTATCGTGTTTTTCCACCGGCATCCACCAGAGAAATGGCGCATTGCAATCACTGCGCACACAGTATTGCGCTCATGTTTACATGCGTTCGCTAAAAAGCGTTGAATAAACAGATAACTTTAATAAGGGCCAATTTTCTAGACTGAGACCGTCAAATTTAGAGCCTTAAGCACGGTCAACAGATCCAGACCGGCAGTTGTCAACTTAATCAAGTTGCCCTGGTTACAGCGAGGTACGCTGATGGATGTGCTGTGCTTGATACATCCCAGGTAGGGAGCGCCTGTCCTCGAAAATAGTGCCATCGCGAAATCGTCCCGGGTCATTTTGTTTTCGATGTCCAGGCCCATGCCTGTGGAAGTTTCCACCGTCGCTAAACCAAGCACAAAAACTCGCCGCATCGTTAAATAGTAAGCGTTCAGAACGAGCTGCTCGATGGCGTCGACGGCATGCTTTGCCACCAGAATGCAGGGCAAGTCAGCTTGCGCCAGTATGTCAGCTGTGTCATGCCATGCCACCACCTTACTTTCAGACTGGTTTTCTTCAAAACAAATCGGCGTAGCACTGCCACCTGGCAACTCGATCAATGTCAAAGAATCGCCGTCTCGATTTTGATTAATAGCGTTGTGCCAACTTGTGTCACGTAATCCTTTTGACTTCTCAGTGAAGATTTGCTGATATCCCAACGGTGTGTGCGAAACCGAACTTATAAACGACAACTCTGCCTCTGCAGCTCGACTCGGTCCCAAAATGATAGGCTTCATGGCGCGCGTCTTGAATCCCTGCTCACGCAAGGCGCCGGCCATGCCAGAGAGCAGCACCGTCTTGCCACAGCAGGTCTCTGTGCCCACGATAGCTAGACAATCTGTAGACTTTTTTCTTTTGGCGGTTTGCACGGATTCATTTCCTGGCGTTTGCAGCGCCACTATTGTATCAACTACTGAAATGATTCCAAGAAACTATTTGCGAGCGTTTATTGCCACAGGATTTGTGTCATCGATCTTTCTGTGCACCACTTCAACTGCTGATTTAAGTTGCACATCTTTTAAATCTTCTGGTGAACGCTTTGTATTCGGAGCGTCAGGATCAGCCCACCACGGTCCTTTTCCTTCCTTGTAGTCCTTATCAGTCAGGTCGACTTTGACGTCAGGACCGATCCCTTTTTTGTTGATATCAGTGTCGTTAGGAGTGAGGTATCTTGCAATCGTGATGTTCACACCACTGCCATCATCCAACTTGTTGATGCCTTGCACCAAACCCTTACCGAACGTCGTTTGGCCAACTAGCGTAGCCCGTCCATTATCCTTCAGCGCACCACTTGTAATTTCCGAGGCACTGGCGCTTCCTTTGTTAACCAGCACCACAAGCGGTTGTCGACACAACGGCCTACCATCTGATTGAGCAGGAGTTTTGTAACCATCTCGATCGACTGTGGAAACAATGTTGCCCGAATCTAAAAACATATTGGATATGTCTATGGCGTTGGTCAACAGTCCGCCCGGGTTATCGCGAAGATCGAGGATGATGCCCTTTGCAGACGACATCTTTCCCAGAGCATCGCTCATTTCTTTGTTCGCCTGTTGAGAGATGAAGCTGCTTAAGCGAATGTATCCAACTTGCGAATCCAGCATCTTAGCTGTTTGCACAGCTTTGATCGGAATTTCGGCACGCACCACCGTTACTTTAATGCGTTGTTTACTCCGCATCAACACCAGGTTTACTGGTGAGTCGATTTTGCCGCGAATAGACTTTGCCGCGTCTTCAACTGAGAAACCTTTAGTTGTCTTTCCGTCAATCTCAGCAATCTCGTCGCCCGACTGGAGTCCAGCCCGAGAGGCGGGTGTATCGTCAATCGGCGCGATCACCACCACTCGATGATCCTTATCTATGCCAATTTGGATGCCAATGCCAAATAACTTGGCGTCGATTTGAGACTTCTCATCAGCAAAGGCTTCAAAATCCAAGAACCTCGTGTACCGATCTCCGAGACTAGCCAGCATCGTCTCTATCGCTCGATGTGAGTCTTCCAGAGTCTTGAGCTTGCCATCGTACTTATGTTGCCACCTATCCCAGTTTTGCTTACCGAGAACTGTAGGATCGTAAAAGTCATCTTTGATCAGGCTAAAAACCCGGTCGTAAAGCCGTTCCGGATCGACATTTTTGGGGCTCTTTACTGATTGAGCTAACCTTAGTGTGTTAGAGGCTGACGCGACATATGATTCATTGCTGGAGATTACACTTGAGCCAGCAAGAGAAGTACCGAGAACAACAAAAGGAATTGTAAGTAAAAGTTTCCGTCGCATATAAGTATCCATGGAGACTGTCGGGAGCTTGTTTTGTCACGTCTACTCGCTTTTCGATCAGGCTGCGAGTCACTGTTTTTCCGAGTTTTAGCCGGTAGAGCAGCTGCCGGCGAAGCGAGCGATCCTTGAATCATGGCTAAACAGAGGGACTCTGACAATGTCTCTATACCCAGTCCTGGCAACTTCCAGACATTCTGCGGGATTGCGTGGGTGTTACTATTAGTAACCCTCACGGCGAATCACTTGCCATGAGCGTTTTTGCAACTCAAATCGAGGAGAAGACACTGTCGTGGAGAAGCTTTCAGCGAACATCGGTATTTTTGGCGGTTCAGGTTTTTATAAACTGTTTGATCAGTTTGAAGAACGGCAGATCGAGACGCCATACGGCCCACCAAGTGATAGCGTTGTTGTCGGCACTATGGCTGGCAAAAAAGTCGCTTTTATTCCGCGACACGGGGCGAAACACACTATAGCTCCTCACAAAATCAACTATCGCGCCAATCTTTGGGCCATGAAGTCACTGGGCGTAACTCGATTGATCTCACCATGCGCAGCTGGCAGTCTACAGAAGCACGTCAAACCTGGAGAATTTGTTGTCTGCGATCAATTCGTCGATCGCACCAGTGCTCGCATCGACACGTTTTACGAGGGTCCGATTGCCACCCATGTCTCCGCCGCAGATACCTACTGCCCAGAACTCAGACCGTTGGCTGTCAAAGCGGGTGAAGCTTGCGGTATTAAAATGCATCCTCAAGGCACAGTGGTTGTCATCCAGGGCCCTCGTTTTTCCTCCAAAGCCGAATCGATTTGGTTCGGAGCACAGGGCTGGGAAGTGATCAACATGACCCAGTATCCGGAAGCTCATCTGGCTAAGGAACTTGAGATGTGTGTGGTGAACATTTCGCTGATAACAGACTACGACTCAGGCTTGCATGGCAACGTTGAACCTGTTTCCCACTCCGAAGTGATAAAAGTATTTGGCGCGAATCTAGGCAAGTTACAAAATTTGCTGGTCAAATTTGTCGAAACCATTCCCGACCAGCGCGCTGCTTGCAAATGTGCTGAAACGCTGTTACATTCACGCGCTTAACCGACTGTCAAGAACGCTTAATCAAATCCGGCCTTTAACGATAGGTTTAAGGGCTAGCTCATCCTGCTCTGATATGCTGAACCATTACTTGAAGGCGGATGAGAAACCACTCGTGTGGTCAAGTCTTAGCGATGGCTCAAACCCGGACCGCTGCAAGTATCAAAATCCGATGAACGATGCCGATAATTTCCATCAACCACGTCGTAGCGATTCTTGGCGCAGTGCTGGCACTGAGTTCGTACATGGTGCTGAAACAATACGGCGCACCAGACAAAATATGTGTCGGGGCAGGCATCTTATCAGCATTAGTGGTGGCAATTTTTTGGTCATGTGTACTGTTGGGAGCCGAAGATGAGGACGATTAAAACTATGTTCAAACTGAGAGTTGCGCTCTTGAGTGCAACGTTGTTCATTAGCAACAACGCGCTGCCCGTGCGGGCCCAAACCACGTCGAAAGCGACTACTACAGTTACTACGGCAGCTGGATCAGAAAGCGACAAATTTACCTGGAAGAAACCATTGATTCCAGTCACGCAAGACTTCACTCTTGCCGATGGCTTAAGAGTCATCCTTTCTGAAGACCACACAGTGCCTGTCAGTGCGGTGGCGATCGTCTATGACGTCGGTGCGCGAAACGAACAAAAAGGCAGATCAGGTTTCGCCCATCTTTTCGAACACATGATGTTTGAAGGATCAGAAAACGTTGGCAAAACAGAACATTTCAAATACATCGAAAGCGCCGGGGGCTCACTGAATGCCTCGACGCACGCCGACTTCACTAATTACTTTGAAAAAATACCGAGCAATCAGCTTGAACTAGCTCTCTGGTTAGAATCGGATCGCATGCGATCGCTAAAAGTGACTGCTGAAAATTTTGAGAACCAGTTGCAGACGGTGAAAGAAGAAAAACGCTCGCACATCGACAACCAACCGTACGTGCCGGCGGCGCTCAAGCTGGAAGAGATCACCTTCGACAATTGGTCTAACTCTCATCCTGTAATTGGCTCATTTGAAGACCTTGAAGCTTCATCGATAGGCGATGTGAGAAACTTTTTCAAGACCTACTATGCTCCCAATAACGCTGTCATGGCCATTGTTGGTGACTTCGATCCAGCCACTGTGCACAAGTGGGTAGACAAATACTTCGGCGGTATACCGGCCCAGCCAAAACCAAAAGCACCGAATGTAGCTGAGCCTGAGCAAACGAAGGAGAAGTATTTAAAGGTCGACGATCCACACGCTCAAATGCCTGCTTTCTGGATGGCATGGAAAGCGCCTGCGAAACGAGAGCCCGATTATTACGCTCTGGGCATTATTCAAAACCTTCTTTCAGCAGGAGATTCATCACGCCTTTATCAGCGCATGATTAAAGGAGAGCAAATCGCTTTAAAAGCTGACGCGCAATATGACGAAAGACGCGGTCCAGGCGCATTTGAAACGTTTGTGATTTACAAACCAGGCACCACTGCTGAAAAAGCACGAGATATCGTTTGGAGTGAATTGGAAAAGTTAAAGACAACGCCAGTATCTGAAACAGAACTTGAAAAAACCAAAAATCAGGTGCTCAGAGCACTGTTTTCTTCCAACAGCTACACGTCTATACAACGCAGTCTGGCACGGGCAGAAATGCTGGCAGAATACGGCAGCTTCTTCAATGATCCCAAAGCCATCGATGCCGACATTGAAGGTTACATGAAGGTGACGCCTGCTGATATTCAACGCGCCGCTGCCAAATACTTTACAAAACCAGGGATGACAGTAATCGACGTGCTACCGACGAAGAAAACTCCCTCATCGTCAACAGAATCCCAAGCAAACTAACTGCAAGCCGAAGGAGCAAGCATGGACCTCTCAATTAAATCAACACACTCGATCCTGAGTTTGTTAGTGGCGTTCTCTACGATTCAACCTGCTGTGATCGCTCAGACAGCTGTAGACAAGGGCAGCGCTGGCGCCAGCGTCGTCACCAAATCTAGTACCGCAACCACAGTCGCACCTGACCAAACAAACCTGAGCGTCCCTTCGGCGCAAGTGTCAGGCGACCAATGGCGTAAGAATCCACCTACAGTGCCGGCACCACGCCCGTTCAAACTGCCGATCGTCAGTAACTATCAGTTAGAAAATGGATTAAAAGTACAATTGATTGAAGACCGCCGCGTGCCTTTCATCACCGTCGCTCTTGGTATCAAAGCTGGTTCCGCCTTAGAGCCGAAAGATAAGTTGGGGCTGTCGGAAATGACTGCCGACATGCTCAATGAAGGCACAACGTCAAAGAAAAGCAAGGAAATTGCGGACGAAACCGATTTCATCGGTGGTGGCTTGAAAGCTGTTTCGGATTTCGATTTTACGATCGTCAGCGGTTCAGCTTTGTCCAAATACAGCGGTCGGCTTGTGGATCTTCTGAGCGACATCGTCTTTCATCCAACCTTTCCTGAAGAAGAGCTGACGCTGGCAAAAACGAATCTCACTCAAGCTTTAGCAATGAAGCGCAGTGAACCAGATTTTCTCGTGGAAGAACGTTTCAATAAAGTTGTATTTGGCGACCATCCGTACTCAGTTGTTGCGCCGACTCCGGCAACAATTGACCGAATCACGCGCAAGGATTTGCAGGAGTTTCATGACACGCACTATCTGCCAAACGAAGCTACTTTGGTTGTTGTCGGTGATTTCCAACGCAATCAGATTAAGGATCTGATCCAGGCGAAATTTGGCGATAACTGGAAGTCCGGCACGATGCCTACTGCCCAGATGCCTCAACTGCCGAAACAAACGGGACGCAAGATCTATCTGGTTAATCGACCAGGTTCAGTGCAATCATCGATAAAAATCGGCAACGTGGGCATCAGCAAAACAGACCCCGACTATTTTCCGATGTCGATCGCCAATCAAATTCTTGGTGGTGCTGCTCATTCCAGACTGTTTCTAAACATTAGAGAACAAAAAGGATATACCTATGGCGCCTACAGCTCCATCGCTGCCCATCGTCAACCGGGCGCCTTTGCCGCTGAAGCCGAAGTGCGCACTGAGGTCACGGCGCCATCTCTGGAAGAATTCTTGTACGAATTGAATCGAATCAGAGACGTAAAAGTAAGCGACAAGGAACTCAAAGATGCCAAATCATATCTGGTTGGATCATTCCAACTAGGTTTAGAAACACAGTCAGGATTGGCTCAACGGCTACTTGAACTCAAGCTTTACGATCTACCGGACAACTATTTAGAGACCTATGCAGACAAGGTTATGGCAGTAAATCCTGACGATATTCGACGAGTCGCTCGCAAGCTGATCGATGAAAACAACATAGTCATATCTGTTGTTGGAGACGCCAGCAAAATCAAGCAGGATTTGCAATACTTCGCCCCCGTAGAAGTCTACGACACGTCCGGCAAGCTAAGCACCGACTCTACTGGAAGCGCTAATCCGATTTAGTCTTTAAGAACCGAGACGTCCAGCCCCTGCCAACTTAGGCAAAGATGGTCCTGCAATTGTAGACTAAAGTCTACAATTGCAGGACGACTCGGATCAAAGAGTAGTGAGCAATGGACTCCACTTAGATGATTAATCCACGCGCATTGTTATAGGCGGTAAAATAAACAGTGAGGCTGTCAGAAGAACGAATTCTATGCGCAAAGAGCCTGACAATAAGGATGCTTGGTTGACTGCCCTTGGACAGGCCATATCCGAGCGCCGTTCGTATATTGCCATGACCCAGCAACAGCTGGCTAATCAATCCGGAGTTCATCGCACGTACATTAGTGACATTGAACGAGGATCACGAAACGTGACAGTAACTACAGCAAACCGGATTGCTAGTGCCCTGGAAATAACCGCTTCCAAATTGTTTACCATCGCAGACAAAAAAGTTCGAGACAAGCTAATTCTCGAAGCCAACGATGAAAAGGAAAAGAGCGGTTAAGGCATTGCCTGATACCACCATCCGTGGTGCCACCAGACGGCATAGACGCCTGACGTGACGTGACGAAGCTTTCGTCCAGAGAAATAATGTAATGACCGCTTAAGACCAGCTATTTGAGACGATTTAGGCGCACTTCAATTTAATTCACAAAATATGCCGAGGCTGACAGTTCTCATAGATCATTCGTTGGTGGCACTATCAAGAGCTTAGATCGCCTGATCATAAGATAACTGACTAGAGACGTGAGCCAGGCGTAAAGCGGCCATACGCCAACGTGAAGCTGCTCTGTTCCGTGAATCACGCCTGCGGTCAGGATGCCAACGCTCCATCCCAAAATCAGCGATACCATGGCGCTCCAGCAAATCAGTGCCTGACTATTGAGAGGCAAGAAGTGAGAATCGTCCATTTGAGGACGAATCAAAAAGTACTCAGCGGCGAGGATTATAGTCACACACGGCAAGACGATACTATTGAACGACGAGAGGATCTCAAACGCCTTGCCGTGAAAGGTGAGGACCACAGCAATAACCGACGTAAAGATCATCATTGAAACTACCAGCCGTGTTCTATCAAACATGTAGAGATTTTCAATAGAATTGATCGAGCCGTACAAATTGGCATCGCCAGCGGCGAAGTAGGATGCTGTCAAAACCAAAGCGGCAATAAGCGGTGCGCCGCCGAAAGAAAACGCGTTCACGGCATTCGTTGCAGTCGCCATATCACTGACGTTGACCAGGCGAGAGAGCATCCATCCAGACACCGGAAAGATTATTTGGCCGATCAGGATCGTCACGACAAGAGGAATAGCTGTCGTGATCAGATTCGGTTTAGCAAAGCGCCAGAAGTCAGGCTCATTTCCCCAAACTGAGTAGCCGATTACAAACGAGGAGATCATTGATAGTGACCCTGCAAATGAACCACTTCCAGGTTCGAACCAGACTGAAGTCGGCGTCATGCAAGACGTCTTTATGAAGAGTGACAATATCCAAAATATCAAAATCGGGGCGGCAAAATATTTGGCGAAATTGGCCACGCCGGCAAAGCCAAACAAGTTGTTGGCGGCCATCGCAATGGCGGCAATGGCGGCGAGCAGCTGAGTCGAATGGGTAGTCGGGAATAGTCCTTTAATTTCAACGGCAACGAATCCGGCGATCATCGCGTACCAAACCAAGAACAAAAATGTTTGCAAAGCCGAAATGATTTGTGATCCGCGCTTGCCAAAAACGGACCTGGTTAACAGAGCAAAATTGAGTCCGGTCGAAGCACCCAAATGGCTGGCAGCGAGAACATAAGCGAGGAGAATCAAACAACTCACGAACGAACCGAGGAGTACTTGCAGCAGCGAAAAGCCTGCTTTATGCCACTCAAATCCGACTAGCACAGAGGGAAATCCCGACACCATAGTGATCCACAAAAGTCCCATACTGAACGGGCTATAGCGAGAAATGAATGGCACGGCGCTTACCGCGAAATCATCGCGCGCGGCTTGTTTGCCATTATCCATGACTAGGGATTCTTATTTGGAAATTCAACGATATAAGTAGATTTAAACGCTAACATGCCCCGTTCTCTAGTCTCATCGTCCATTACCAAGATTGGGAACGGCACACGAGCTACAGTCTGAGTCTGCACTCTCAACTGTCTGACGCCGGCATTTTTTTCGTCTTTGTACTCAAGGAATGTAGGATGTTCAATGAAATAGCCACCTTGAGGCGATTCATTTAAGCCGTCCTGAGCTGCTCTTTGAATGGCCAGCGGGTCCTTGCCGCTGATTACGGCACGGGCGGCGGAAAGAACCGCATCCTTACAGGCTCTGTCGTTGTAATCTCTTGCCAAGTGAATGACAAAGATGTTGCTGACCAGAAGCGCTAAAACAGTAAGCAATAACACCGCTAAACCAATATCCAACAAACTGTGCCCAGTAGCGCGGCGAGGTTGTGCATTGCGATTAAAACTAAGAAACGGCATGGCTTTACGCTTGGTACTGACTACAACCTATATTAACCCAATGGTGGGTGTACACAAGAAGATAAACACCAATCGTTGAATTTCTCGATACGAATTAGCCTTCTTCAACGCCGCTGAGCTCACCGAGAAAAGGCAGCTCGCGATAATTCTCGGCATAGTCAAGCCCATATCCAACGACAAACAGGTCATTGATCGAAAAACCGGTATAGTCTGGCTGACAAGGTACAACCCGACGGGATGGCTTATCTAGGAAAACCGCCATTTTCAAGGTTTTCGGACTAAATTGATCTTTTAAATATTCAAGGAAGAATTTCGCTGTTCTTCCTGAGTCGACGATGTCTTCAACTACTAAAACGTGGCGATTGCGAATGTCCGGTAAATCCAACCAGGGAGCTTGGACATGGCCTGAACTCTCGGTGCCTGCTCCATAACTGCTCAGTCGAACAAATTCAATTTGCAAAGGATCTTTGGCTGATATATTGCGAACCAAATCCGCTAAAAAACAAAATGCGCCCTTCATAACGCCTATAACTACAGGCTTCTCACGATCAGCATAATCACGGCTAATTTCTTTGCCCAGTTCGGATATACGATCTTGAATTGTCTGCGCCGAATAGATTTCTCTGATTGTTGCCACGGTTATCTCCAGGTGAGCGCACCAAATGTAGTTTCACGACAAAGTGTATTTTTAGCAACGACAGAAACATTGTCTGAGCTGCCACGAACAAAGAAGGTACTCATTTTACGACCTTTGAGTGCGTCTAGAATATTTAGTGGTACTCAGACAAACCCGGGGAACTAATGACAATTGTGCAGGCAGAGTGGAGTGATATCTTGACAGTGCTTCACGAGAGTCACAAAATCTGGTCGCCCGGGTTGAGCAAGGACCAATACCAAGAGTACATGTGGCGCCAGATGAACCATACCTGGGCGCGACGAAATTATAAATTCTTCGTTCTTAAACAGAATTCCCAAGTCGTCTGCAGTTGCAAACTGTACACCGTCACTTTGGCTGCCAAAGGGAAGCAATATGTTTTCGGCGGCATGGGCGCCATTTACACGATGAACTTGTTTCGTAATCAAGGGTTTGCCACCAAATTGATCGCTGACGTAATTGAATACTGTTACAACAATGAATATGACGGCACAATCTTGTTTTCCGACATAGACCCGGAATTTTACAACCGCCTCGGCTTCTCCGAACTGGGCGCGGCCGACTTTGGTGTCTATATGCCGAAGGGAGACATGGGCTCTGAATATTGCGCTCCAGACGTCACATATGCTGAACGTGAACACATACCGATAATGATTTCAATTTATAACAAGTGGCAGCGTACGCAACCTTACGGATTTCAACGCAGCGAGCTGTATTTGCACTATAAGCTCGGTCGGGAACGCTTCCTGGCCGAGCATTCGACCCTTTCCTGGCCAAAACTAGAGGTTACATTTGCCATAGAAAACGCGCTCCAGACTGGATATGCACTGACTGAAAGGGGTGGGCACAACTTAAGGATTTTGGAATTAGTCGGCACTGAGTCAGCGCGCCGCCAGTTGTGGTGCACATTGATTGAACATGCAATCAGTAAACGCATGCACAAGGTGCGGGGTTGGGAGTCTGTGGCAACGGATCTCTTTCCAGGATTTCGCATGGAAGAAGTTTTGCCGCAAGAGATGACCAAAACCTCTCCTTTTGCCCCACTCACTTATACGCAGCGCAACTGGGGTCGCCCGATGTATATGCCTTTTGAAGAAAAGCTGGACGATTGGATGGAGTATTTTCCATGCCCATTTCTTGAACTGGATCACCTCTGACAACTTTCAGGAGGTAGAGTATAGATTTTCAACCGATATCGGTTGAAGTTCAAAGAATCGAGAACAAAATGCCTGAATATCTCGCCAGTCACCTATTACTTGACCAACTTGCAGCCGAAGGCACCCGCTTCATTTTCGGCAGTCTGGGCTCTGCCGATTCACCGTTAATCGGTGCCGCTCTTGAAATGAGTGCAGACATTCACTACCTCGCGGCGTTACATGAGGAAATCGCAGGTTCTATGGCGATTGGCTACGCTCAAGCGTCCGGTCGTCCCGGTGTGGTCAGTTTGCCGGCCGCAACAGGCTTGATTAACAGCCTGTCCAGTCTATATAACGCAATTCATGCGCGGGTGCCTCTGATCGTTTTGGCGGATCAACAAGACACCCAAATTCTTAATGACGAGCCGCCATTGTGGGGCGACTTATGCGAATTAGCTAAGCCTGTTAGCAAGTGGACGTGTGAATTGCGCACGGCTTCGGAAATTCCACGCCTGGTTCGACGTGCCTTTCACGAAGCAAATTCTCCGCCTAAGGGACCCGTGTTCATGTCTTTGCCGATCAACATTTTGCTCGAACCAACGATGGTTCGTACCATTAAGCCACCACAGACAAGTCCACTCGGAGCAGCTGACCAGGGCTTTCTGCGCAAAGCGGCAAAGGCGCTCGTTGCTTCTCAGCGACCCTGCATCATCGTCGGCAATGAAGTCTCGGCATACAAAGCGCGACGCGAAGTGGTCACGCTGGCAGAGGTGATCGGTTGCCCGGTGTTTTCGGAACCAATGCCCACTGGTGTCAACTTTCCCAATCGCCATCCGCAATTTGCCGGTGTTCTGCCTCTGAATCTGCCGAAAGCGAATGCATTAATGCTAGGTTTCGACTGCATATTAGTGATTGGAATGCAGACGAGACTGCCGGCTCGTCCCCAAGATCCACCACTGATTATGGCAGGCAGTTACGTTATCCAACTAAATGTGGAGCCTGGCCTGTCCGGTCGTTCGCTGCCTTGTGATTTAACAGCTAACGCTGATATTGGGGAAAGCTTGTCAAGACTGCGTGCGGATATTCAGCTGATTGTAGACTCAAGCTGGGTAACAGCAGCTAAAACTCGCGCCGTTCAGACTGTTTCGACAATTTCCAAACGCCGAGAGCAGCAAGAAGAAGCATCAGGTTATCCCACTCAGGAATCACCGATCAGCTTGAGCTGGCTGCTCAGGCTTGTGGACGCGGTTCGACCGCAAAGCTCGGTGATCGTCAACGACCTGGTCAGCGATACGGCTGACCCGTTCGAAACTCTCAGTTTGGAGAATAGCTCCTCATATTTTGGCTCCAATGGTGGCATTGCCGGTCATGGACCGGCGGCTGCGTTAGGAGTTCAGTGGGCTAGTCCTGAAAGCATAGTTGTCTGTATAACTTCCGACGAGTCCATTCTTTATTACCCGCAGACATTGTGGACGGCGGCTCATTATGGCTTACATGTGAAGTTTATTGTGGTCAACTCACTAGGGCGCACAAACTACAACGTGCGGCTCACACCGTCGGTGAGAAGCGAAGCGCGGATATTCCTGGACAACCCGCCTTTAGCCTTTACTGAGCTCTCTCAAGCGATGCGTGTTCCCGGGGTTACAGTCGCCCAAATGGTTGACTTGGAACTGGCGCTTAAACAAATGTTCGACACGCCTGGGCCGTTTTTGCTCGATGTCCACATCGACGAGTCCATAGCATAGTTCGTATGCCAATCCAGTAAAGAGTTTCCAGGATCCGCAAAGCTAAAGCCATCGCTATGGGATTAGATCACCAAGCTGATTGTTCAGCAAACCTTATCGAATGTTGTATTTGAGCGCCTTTCGATGCGCTCACTGTTAAACTTTAGAGCGTATCGCTCTTTAATAGGGTATTCCAATAGTGAAAACGCTAGCAGCTGACAGCGTCCAAAAAACTGAACACGGACGTTGCGTAAATGATTTTTCAATTCAAGTCGCCACTGTAAATGGGTCTGGAAGCCAATCCTCAAACAACGTGCTGATGCGCACGATATTCCAGATGGGCATTCCAGTAAGCGGTAAGAATCTCTTCCCGTCCAACATCGCTGGGCTCCCCACCTGGTTTACGATTCGAGTGAATAAGGACGGTTACATCGCTCGCAAGCGGGAAACCAATATATTGGTTGCGATGAATCCGCAAACCGCTTTTGAAGATGTGAAAGCGCTCCATGCCGGTTCCATTTGCATTAGTCCTGCAGAGCTCAAACTGAACGATGCTCGTTCGGACATCAAGCACTACCAAGTGCCGTTTACCGAGCTGGCTGCCAAAGCTAGCGATAAAATAAAGCTGCGAAAACTCCTTACAAACATGATCTACGTCGGCGTTGTCGCTGAGCTACTCAGCCTTGACGATGCTGAAATCACCAAGGCTATTAGCAGCCAATTTGCAGGTAAAGCAACAGCGATTGATTTAAATATCAATGCCATCAAAATTGGTCGTGATTGGACACGCGAGAATCTAAAGAAGGATGATCCGTATTTCATCGAGCGCATGGATAAGACTGCCGGCAAGATCATCATTGATGGCAATGCAGCGGCGGCTCTCGGCTCGTTGTTTGCAGGTGTGACCGTTGTCTCATGGTATCCGATCACCCCATCCTCTAGTCTCTGCGAAACGCTAATCGATTATCTGCACGAATACCGAGTCGATCAAGACAACAAAAATACATTCGCTGTCATCCAGGCTGAAGACGAATTAGCCGCAATCGGAATGGCTCTAGGCGCGGGTTGGGCTGGTGCACGTTCGATGACATCAACTTCCGGACCTGGTATTTCACTGATGGCGGAATTTGTCGGATTTGGTTACTTCACCGAAATCCCGACAGTGATCTTCGATGTCCAAAGAGTTGGTCCTTCGACCGGTTTGCCAACACGTACCTCACAAGCAGACTTGTTCAGCACCCATATGCTGTCGCACGGCGACACCAAACATATAGTTTTGCTACCAGGCTCGGTGGCAGAATGCTACACGCTTTCACAGCAAGCATTCGATCTTGCCGAGCGCTTCCAAACACCAGTGTTTGTGCTGACTGATTTGGATCTAGGCATGAACAACTGGATGTCCGATCCGTTTGAATATCCAACTCAGCCACTTGATCGAGGCAAAGTTCTCTCGGCTGAAGACTTGGAAAAACTTGGCAAATTCGAGCGATATAGAGATGTTGATGGTGATGGCATCTGCTATCGCACACTGCCTGGAACAGATCATCCGCTCGCTCCATACTTTGTCAGAGGCAGCGGACATAGCGAGAAGGCTACGTACACAGAAAAACCTGAAGACTATCAAAACCTGATGGACAGGCTTGAGCGTAAGTTCCAAACAGCACGTAAATTTGTGCCAAAGCCGGAGATAGTTCAAGATGCAAACGCCAGAATTGGCATCATTGCTTTCGGTTCAACTCACTTCGCTATCTACGAGAGCAGAGACCAGCTAAAAGTCGCAAACATGCCAACCGGATATTTCAGACTGCGCGCGCTTCCATTTACTGAAGAACTTCGCAAGTTTGTTGAGGCGCATGATCGAGTTTATGTTGTTGAACAAAACCGCGATGCTCAGTTGAGGGATCTGATCACTCTCGAGCTGCCGGATTTGGCGACAAAGCTCCACTCTGTCAGGCACTATAACGGACTTCCGATAGACGCTCAATTCGTCACGGATGCCATCATGCAGCAGGAGAAGAAATAGACATGGTTCAGACACCTACAAACCCAAGTTCTCCCAGCCCGGCGGCAAATACAAACCGAATTGGTTTGACCATGGCTGACTACAAAGGCGCACCATCGACTTTGTGCGATGGTTGCGGTCACGATGCGATCACTGCCCAGATCATCAAAGCATTTTACGAACTGGGCATTGCACCACATCAGGTGGTAAAGCTTAGCGGCATCGGCTGCTCCAGTAAAACACCAGCATATTTCTTAAATCGGGCCCATGGATTCAACTCTGTGCACGGAAGAATGCCATCTGTCGCCACTGGCGCAAACATGGCAAACAAAGACATGCTGCTTATCGGTGTAAGTGGTGACGGTGATACCGCCAGTATCGGACTCGGTCAATTCGCTCACCTGGTGCGTAGAAATCTGCCGATCATCTACATTGTTGAAAACAACGGCGTATATGGACTGACCAAAGGACAGTTTTCAGCCACTGCTGATCTCGGTTCCAAAGCAAAAGGTGGAAAGCTGAACGAGTACACACCAATTGATTTGTGCGGATTGGCTATTGAGCTAGGTTGCGGATTTGTTGGCAGATCATTTGCTGGTGATCCCAAGCAATTGGTGGCACTTTTGAAAGCGGCCGCTTGTCACAAGGGCACCGCAGTTTTGGACGTAATTAGTCCTTGTGTCACTTTCAACAATCACGAGGGATCGACCAAGAGCTATAAGTACGCCAAGGAAATGGAAACTCCTTTGCACGAATTGGGCTTCATTCCATTTTATGAGCAAATCACGGTGGACTACGATCCAGGTGCGGTGCAAGATGTTGAACTGCATGACGGTTCGCATTTGCGCTTGAAGAAGCTCGACAAAGGCTATGATCCTCAAAATCGGGCATTGGCGATCACGACCATGCTGAAAGCTTCAGAAGAAAAGCAGTTTCTTACAGGACTGCTCTTCATCGACGAAAAGAAACCAGATTTTGTCAGCATGATGGATCTAGTTGACGCGCCGTTGGCCTCGTTACCTCAAGAACGAACCAGACCGTCTAAAGAAGCTCTGAAAAAGATCATGGCTGAGTTGATGTAATTCGGATCTCGCTGGTAGATAGAACATGGCGCAGCATTTGGACTTAGGCTCAGTTGCGGATTGGGCGCAAGCCATCAGTAGCACTGTGGTGCTATTTTTTATCTACCAACAAATGAAGCAGACCAATACTCAAATGGTCCAAAATGACGATCAAGAGCGTTACCGTCGCTCATGGGAATTCGTCAAACTGTATCGCGAAGAGCTACGCGAATTTGAAAAAAAACTTGAGCAGCTCAATTGCGATTTCAATCCGTTGACGTTCGACCCAGAATCCACCGAATTTTGCGCTTATGTGCAGAATTTTTTCCGTCCGCGGATGCACTTATTTGTGCTCTTGAACCAGATGGTGATGAGGCAGGAAGTTGATGAGCGCATGCTTTTTGGCTACTTAGAACCAGAGTTCAACAAATTTGTCGAAATTGGCATCCAAAAGTACGGACTTGTAGAATTCAAAACAGAGATAGGCAGCAAGATCAATTTGCTGATCACTCTATGGGGATCGCAAATCAAGTCAAACACGCTATTATTCGCCTCCACAGCCTAAGGATAAAAACGATGCTACACGAGAAAGCGCCGGAATTCACACTGGAAGCCACCACCGGTCAGAACATCACTTTATCGAGCTTGGCCGGTTCATATGTGGTTCTCGTCTTTTATCCAGCTAACGACAGTCCCGGTTGCAACAAACAACTAAGCGAATTCAGCATCAACACGAACGCACTATTGGAAACCGATGCCAGAGTTTTTGGGGTCAACACAGCGCCCGCAAACAAGAGTCGCACGTACTGCACTCGGCAACGACTTGAGTTTCCGATATTGAGCGATCCCGGTGGCAGTACCGCCAAAAAGTACAAAGCATTTCTAGGCTGGCTTCCTTTCATTAAACGTACAGTTGTGGTGATCGACCCAGCCGGTAATATCTGCTTTTACGAACGAGGCACCCCTGCGCCAGAGAATGTCATTAGCTGCATCAAGCAATCCAAATTTGGACAGACGTCAAACTAACGTAAAGCACTGTCAGCACTGGTAAGCGGAACTGTCATATATCAGGTTGAGTTCGAGCCTGAACTTAAACCGATATCGGTTTCGCATCGGACGTCGGCTGGAGTACATTTCTAAAGCACTGAAGTTGCAACCCTTAATTATGGAACGAACGTGCGGCTGTAACCGTCGTTTTCCCAGACAGACCATCAAGGGGGTTCAGAGCCGTGGGAATTTCACTTAAGCCCGATTATTTGAAGAGATATAAGGATGTTGCCCTTCTTTTCATCAAGTACGGAAACTCTGACCTTGTCAAAAACGCAGGATTAGAAGATGCACTCAATGGTGACGGCAAAATCAGTGATGAAGCGAAGGGCAAGGCCGAGGAACTTACTAAGGACCTCGAAAAACTAGGTCCTGCCTTCGTCAAAGTCGGGCAGATGCTATCCACACGCCCTGACTTCTTGCCACCTGCTTATCTCGAAGCTCTATCGCGGCTGCAGGACAACTGCGAACCGTTCAGCTTCAGTGAGGTGGAGAAGATTGTAGTTAGCGAATTAGGCGTACGCATTTCAAAAGCATTTTCCGAATTCAACGATCAACCTCTGGCAGCGGCTTCCCTTGGGCAGATTCACAAAGCGGTGATGAGAAATGGCCGTGAAGTTGCCGTCAAAATTCAGCGCCCCGGCATCCGCGAAAGCATCATTCAGGACCTCGAAATCTTTGCTGACGTAGCTGAGTTCTATGATCAACACACCGAGACCGGTCGCAAGTATGAATACGGCAAAATGTTAGAAGAGTTTCGTAAAACAATCCTAGAAGAGTTGGATTATCGTAAAGAAGCACGCAATCTGGATACTATGAGAGAGAACTTGAAAGAATTCCCTCTAATAGTGGTGCCAGCGCCAATTCACGATTACAGCACGTCTAAAGTGCTGACAATGGATTTTGTATCAGGCAAGAAAATTACTGCGGTTACCAAACTAGAACAATTAGAACTAGATGGGCGCCCTCTTGCCGAGGAAGTTTTCCGTTGTTATTTAAAACAGATTCTCGTGGACGGTTTTTTCCATGCCGACCCACATCCTGGCAATGTCTTTCTGACTGAGGATAAAAAAATTGGGCTGATCGACTTAGGCATGGTGGCACGAGTGAGTCCAGACCTCCAGTCTAAGCTGCTTCAGCTACTGCTTGCCGTTAGTTCAGGGCATGGGGACGCTGCAGCAGAGATTGCGTTTGAGATTGGCGAAACCAGAAGAGAATTCGATCCAACAGTCTGTCGCAAACAAATCAATGAATTGGTGCAGCAAGCGTTTGGCTCAAATATACAGGATATGGAAATTGGTAAGGTTGTTCTAGCCATAACCAAAACAACTGCCGATCACGGTCTCAAAATGCCTTCAGAATTGACCATGTTGGGAAAAACGTTGCTAAATCTTGATCAAGTCGGTAGAACACTGGATCCTGAGTTTGACCCGAACGCGTCTGTGCGCAGAAATGCAGCACATCTAACTCAGCAGAGAATGATGAAGAGCATGTCGCCTGCCGGTATGTTCAACAGCATGATTGAGACTAAAGACTTCGCCGACAAACTACCTAGTAGAGTCAACAAAATTTTGGATTTGATTGCCTCCAATAAATTGCATGTTGAAGTGCACGCAATAGACGAAAAGCTAATCACTGATTCGTTTCAAAAGGTTGCTAACAGAATCACTACGGGACTCATCCTTGCGGCACTTATAATCGGTGCGGCTTTGCTCATGAGAGTGGAAACTCACTTCAAAGTATTTGGCTATCCCGGCTTAGCGATGATTTGCTTCTTATTGGCAGCGGCTGGTGGTGCCGCCCTAGTTGCGCATATTATGTTCTATGATCAAAAACCGCAGAAACTAAGTGGAAAACACGCCATCGTTCCACCAAAATCTCACGTTTCACAAGCTTAACGCCTCAACAGTATGAGTGTCAGATGCAGATGTCCGCCAAAGGATTGCCTGATCCGTCATCTGTTCTAAACTCGCAGCTGCCCTAATCCCTACAGCTGCTGTTTGCAGCGGGGATTTCCATGCAGAATACTCTCTACGCTAAAACCAAATGCGCTCGAAAAGACGTGGAAGAACTAGATACCGAACTGGGACCGAGGAAAAATTTCCCCAGTCCCAAAATAAAGAGATCTTGGTCCCTGCACAATTAGCGCATAGCGTGGACGTACAACCGTTACGATCGTTTGAATAAACCGTTAAGCAAAACAGTTAGTCCGACACTTAGGACAATGCTCAAAAGAATGCTCGGAAGCCAAAAAATAACCATTTTAAAACTCCTTGTTTAGATATCAAATACAGCTGGAATTAAAGACTCGGATGTTGGCCAGAAGTTGCCGTGAAGATAACAGTTCATAAAATCGCCCCCTCGGGCAGCTGGGCGCTAGCGACAGCTATATGTCCGAGAGTCTATATAGGTCCTGCGCGTTCTTGTGAAATAATCGATCAGCGATCGTCATAGCTTGGTTTTCATTAACATAACCGTTGCCAATTAAGGATGAAAGAACAGATGACAAGGCTCTGCGAGCCGAATGCGAGGCGTACCAATAGGTTTCTGGAATGCTGTGACCATCCGTAGCGACCAAAATTTTAGTGGATGGTGCAACCGAAAGCGCATCGGCAAACATTGTTCCTGCTTGCGGGGATATCAGGGAGACCGCTAGCGAGAGATCGATGTAAACGTTGTTATAGAGCGAGGCCAGCAGAGCCGCTTCACGCACATATGGATAGCAATGCAAGAAAACGAAATTGACTTTTGAAAATTTTCTTCGCTCCAGAAGTGTGCGAAAACACCATGGGTTGGTCTCCCTTAAATCCCCATCAGCGTCGCCGAGTCCACAGTGGATCTGCACGGGCACATTTTCGGTTTGAGCGATTTCAAATGCTTCACTCAGTAAAAAATGATATAACGGGCTCTTCGTAATCCTCACTGTGCCTGCCTGTATGCTCAAAGTCTTCAGTTCGCTAAAATTTGTTCGGGCAGCATTAACGTCCCACTGATCAATTTCCAAGCCACCACGATAAGCGGCTATAGTTTTAAATGCCACTACTTTAGGTCCACTCGGATTGTTCAGGCCTTCTGCGAAATCACTGTGCATTTCATCAAAGGAATGCGCATTTTTTAGACAGTCTTCAATCACAGACTCGATGCGAATGCATTGATAAATTGGCCGACCACATAGAATTGAAAGCTTTTCCAAGCTGAGCATGTCATCTTTACGGAAACCGGCATCTATAATGGATCCACCGATCGATGCATGATCAAAAAGCATCCGTACATAATTAGTTTTTCCCAAACGACTGCGCATCTCAAGAATTTTTTCTTCATCTTCCTCCATGTCCAAATATTCGCTCAGTTCCCGGAGCATATGGATATAGTGAATCGAATGTTGCGCATGCGACTGCAGCATAGAGAGAGATTTGGTTTCGCTAAATGCCTGCCGAAATCCGATTGCGTCAAGCTGAGAAAAATCGGTTAGTAAGGAATGGGCATGGTGATCGATAAGAATAATTCGGCTCAGATTAATCATCTTTAGAACCGTGTGCGGTGCTGACTCAATTCAAAATCCGTATTCGCCCCGGCAAAGGCACCACATTCTGAAGTCTTCACAGTGATAAAAGTTTGCCCAAATTTTCCCAGCACAGTCATAAGCATCTCATCTTCCTCAAGCTCAATTAGCGCTTCTTGAAGGGTCGATGGCAACCTTTCAATTTTCCGCTCGATCATTTCGTCCGCTGAAAATGTGCTTGGATCGACATCTACCGGTGGCGGAAGGGTCAACTGACGCTTAACACCGTCCAAGCCGCAAGCAATCACTGCCGCCAGTGCCACGTACGGATTGCACGAGCTGTCTACACATTTGAGCTCGATGTTTGAGGTGGCCATCTCCTGTCCCCAATAAACCGAAGGAACTCGCACGGCAGCTTCTCGATTCTCAAATCCCCAGCAGGTATATGCAGAACTCCAGGCCCGTGGGCGCAGTCGCCGGTATGAATTAACCGAAGGGCATGTCAGCGCCACCAAAGCCGGTAAGTGTTGCAAAATACCAGCTACGAAAAATCTACCGAAATCACTCAAACCATTCTCAGCCCAAAACAAGTTACGTTCCTGATAAATGTCCCAGGCCGATAAGTGCAGATGGCAGCCATTGCCAGGCTGATCCTCAAATGGCTTCGGCGCAATCATGGCATCCAAATTATGTTCGAGTGCAACACCACGCAACGTTTCGCGGTAATAAATCTGGCGATCACACGCCTTTAAGGGAGAGGTGTGGCGGATACTCAGTTCATGCTGACCTGGTCCAAGTTCTGGATAATACTGCTCAACCTCTATTCCCTGCCGTTCAAGTGAGTCCACGAATCTATTGATAAATTTTGAAGACCGATTCATACCATCCGTCGAAAAACACATGCTGCGATCGATTGGCTTGTATTCACCGTTTTCAAAGCTACCAAGGATAAATTCAGGTTCGAACGCGATTTGGAAGCTGTAACCTGCTGTTTTCGCGTCTTCAACCACCCTTTTAAGCAGACTACGAGGACAGTGGTCCCACGGCTTATGATCCAGCTCCTGCATATCGCAAATTAGAGCTGCTGATCGTTCAGAATAAGGCAGCACGGCCCATGTCTCCAGATCAGGAATCAACCTGACTTCCCCTACTGCACCAAGGCCGGTATCAGTTTGAAGTTGATCCAAAATGTTCAGAGCCATTGTGCCCTTGACCAAACCTATACCGGATTCAATTCGTTCTTTGAGTTTGTCAGTGCGAGTGCACTTGCCGCGAATGATGCTGGTCGTATCGCAAAACAAAAAACGAACCAGAGATATCGCTGACTTTTGAGCGAGTGTGACTATTTCGTCAGCGCTTTTCAAGATCATCGAAGTTCACCGCCCGTCCTGGTCGCTCTTCTGAAGAGTCAAATATATAGCGAGCAAAAAAATCAGAAAAGTGATCCCCATCGCCCCTTTTCCTAAAATCCAGAGGAATTGACTGATAAACGGAGGGAGATGCGGAGAGATGATGCCGATCAAGAATAGAACTACAAATGTAATTGGAAAGCCCACGCAGGAAACGATTAAGAGCCATTTGCGCAGCAACATGGCGTCGGGCGTCATCTGCAGTTGCCGAAGCTTCTCAGGGTCGTTCAGGGCACGCTTTTGCTCAAAAGAACGCAATCGCGAAGTGATGAACAGCTGATATTCCGCAAGAGAAACGTTTGGGGACATTAGGACCTCTGTCAGATTTCTAAATTCTCTATGCCCGCTTTAAGCGCGTCGGCGCCTTCAACCCTTCGATCGGAACTGGAGGAAAGCTCGGCGTGGCCAGCTGGTGAGTGAAACGTGCTGCTAGACGGCTTGATTGAACAGGCAGGAAAGATTTAAATAAGCTCGCGAAGGGCGCAGTTGTCAACAAGTTTGAGTCAAAAAAGCCGGGGAACAATACAGATACAACCTGGTCTGATCGTTTGCAAGCAGCCGTTTCTCGTGGGATACAATCCATGCGACCTTCGCGCATTTTGAAAGTTTATTATTTAGCGACGCTAATCGCAGGACTTCTGTTTACTGTTCCGGTAGCGCAAATGGTTCAACAACATGAACTGGGAGCTCGTGGCGCTGCAATTTTGACCTTGTGCTGGAACGTCCTTTTCATAATGGTTCTGCCGTTGGTGATGGATTGGGCGGAATCTCGTTATTTCAAAGCCAGGTTCATGCAGTTAGAAGAAGTGGCCAAGGACAACCCGGAACTAGCAGCAGTGATCACAGAGCAATGCAAAAAGCTCTCCATACCAGGTTTCAGATTTGCCGTGATCGACACGAACAGCGAAGAGCTCTTTAGCTACGGCTTGTGGCGCTCAAATCCACGTGTTGTCTTGCCCATAAGTTTTCTTACCGTCGACCAAAAATCTCGCACGATCCCCAGTATTGAAGCGGAACTAACAAGATTTGCCAGCCAGGATCATACATTCGTCTTCCTGCTCTTCACTGTCGTGCAAGTGATGCTTCAGCATTTACTAATCGCTTACACTTAAGCAAATTTCTCATTGTTCAGAATTTACCGTTATTCAATTTTTCTGCAAAAGATTGAGACTGGAATATATCGAATCGCGCCGATTGTTTCCAGGCATCCCCTGACAGTCCGGCCTTGAGCGAAAGCTGAGTCAAAAGTTCAGGCAGGTCCCAGCCAAACTCCGTGGCCACAGACGGTAGAAAAACGGCCTGCTTACCATCCTTGTACATGACCACGCCGTCTCGTCCCACGACGATTTCCTTATAACTAGCGACTCTTTTGGGAGCAGTAAGCACGTTGATATCAATTTCAATGTCGTTCAATTCAGACTGAGTGACCGGATGAAAACGGTAATCACGCGAACATGATCCGATCGTATTGTCTACGATTGCCTGATGGAGTGGCTTCACTGGCCAGATATAACCAACGCAGCCCCGCAATTCTTTTTGAGAGGGATCATGCGCATTGATTTTGTACAAAGTGACAAACGCACCCATATTCTTTTTGGTCAATTGACTATTGGCAAATTTAAGTTCATCGTCGCTCGGGCGTCGATTGTTCCGCACAACGCTTTCCAGCGTAAGTCTGGCGACTTTTAGTAAGTTGCTTTTATCGGCATCTAACAGCTGAGTGCCGGAGGCAACCTCGTCTTTATTAAACCAACCTTGTTGCTTTGGGCTGGAAAATGCCAGGGCAAGATATGACACTGAGTTTCGATCATCCTCAACAAGCGTGTCTTGCGAAGTTCCATAGTGAAGCAAGCTTCCGAAAGATTCCTCCGGTAGCAATGCCAGCAAAACTGAACATGGGTAGAAACCGCATATGGTGTCATTAGTGCGATGCTTGAAATTGAGAAATCCTTGTAAATCTCGCTTGCTGAGATGTTGAAAAGCTTCGCCATCCAATTTGCGAATATTTGCCTTTAAGTCGGTTTGAAAGGGCTCATACTCGTAGCGTGGACCATAGTGCGTAAAATCCGAACTGACGACAAGCAGATCATCCTCGCCCAGGTAGCGGCGCAATATCTGCGCCATTAGTTGAACTTCCATTTCGTCTGACAACGTACCAACTATTATTGGCACGATCTTTACATCACCGAAAGCTTCCTTGATAAATGGCAATTGCATCTCAAGTGAATGTTCACGCTTATGGATCTCGCTCGACTGTCTAAACAATGAAAAGTCAGACAACTCCTGGATCACTTCCCTATCCACTGGCAAATCACCCAGCGGTGTTGCAAAAACAGACTCAGAAGGCAGTGCAGCGCCTTCAAATCCGATGTAGTGACTCGGTCCAAGCAGAAAGACGCGTTTCGGATTTTGTTGTTTTGCTTGCTGGTAGGCATACGCGGCCGTCTGGCCCGAAAACATGTACCCCGCATGTGGTACCACAATGGCCAAGAGCGGTTGAAAGGGTTTCGCATTACTCTCAAAGCCAGTTTCCACAGGCTTTTGAATCATTGTTTCTTTAGCCTTGAGTAAATATGAATCCAACTGTGAGCGCAATTTCTTGGCATCGGATTCGTACCAAGTCCCAGCAAAAGTGGGTTGGCGCTTTTGTGAAAAGTTTAGACTGGCTCTACTGATAAAGTTGTTCATCAGCGTTACTACACTAACCATAATTAGGACAAGCCAAATACGTGAAAATAATTCCAGTGTCTTCGATTCAGACAGACAATATACTCCGAACTAAGGACTCAAGCAAAGACGACTGCAGATCATTTTGCTGGCTGGGTCTCAGCGGCTGGAGTCGCCGCTTTAACTGCGGGCACCGGGACGATTTGAGTGTAAACGTTTGAATTACTGTCTCCGTGAGGATCGGCCGAAGATTCGAATGTCAAAATCAGTTTGGCTTGCCCACCTTTGGGCAACACTTCAAGTGGTTGAGATTTCGCAAACGCCTCACTGCCTGCTATTTCTGCATCCGCGTTCTTTGGCGTGCTGCTGAGCGAGATATCGCCAAAAGAGCCATCGGCATTTAGAACAGTCGAAAGAATGACTCGATTTTTGCCATTAGGCACGTTCCAATTGTTTAGAAGCTTGCCGCGCAGTCTGGACAAGTAGGCTGTATTCGCCGCAGTTCCGTTTACGGCTGGTGCAGAAGAGGATGCTCGGCTAGCCTTGGCAATCGGTCGAGCGCCTACGCCCGGCGGCGCAGTCAGCGACAGAGCGAGAGCAAGAACCAAAAACCATCTCTTATTTTGCATACATACTCCATAGAGCCGTATCAATATTATAAGCGTTTCGTCGCCCAGAGTTTCTTAGACATAGATTGGCTCGCTAGGACTTGGCGTTCAAGAGAAATATGCGACCTTCTCTCGAAAAATTCCAAATGAAGAAGTATAGCCATGCAAAAAGGTGGTGCCCCCGACTGGACCAATTTCGCCGTTGCAGAAGAAGCCCCCAAGTGGCACTTCGCCTAAATATTGGCGAAAGCAGTCGCTATCATGATTGGGCTGCCCGTAGAGGTGTCTGCCGCGCCCAAGACATGAAAAAAGCAGGGCACCAGCAGCCTCATTTCCATTTTGGTGTTCTAAGTATCGCTTGAGCATAGCGCGCAAATCCTCGTCTGAAGTTTCAGCATCGCGCAAGTGAAATTGGACTGTGCGTTCGTTACGGAGGACCTCTCCAACCATGAGAGCGCCTGACTTTTGCTCGATTCCCAAAATGTTTCGAATTAAGAAATCGCCGGCTTTAAAATCGTCCTTAAATTCGTCCATCACCACACCGAGAAATAACGCATTGTAGGCCAGTTTCTGATCGGTCGGCGACAGCTTCATAATCGCTGCTTTCAAAACATGAACAGCGGGTTCACCATCAAGTTCAATCAGAAAATTGTTCAGGCATTTCGTCACTCTCATTGGCTGACCGATCGGTCGGCAGCCTTGTGCGACAATGGAGTCCAGCACAACATTTCCGGAGATCGCCGCGCCAACAGCGCCTGTGCGAAAAACTTTGTCGCCGCAAAACAGTGCGTTCATGCCACCGCGATTGCCGCCGCTTGCCAATCCACCCAATTTCACCGATTTAGCAAAAGCGTAATCCAGACCCTGCATTAGCGTGTCGACTTTAAAAGTAAACGGATCGGGCAGAAGTATGAAACTTGGTGCTTCGGTATTTTCCACGCCAACCAATTTCTCCCAGGCGGCAGGCGCAGAATCTAAATCGGGCAAGTCGGGATCTTCAAAGTGGAAAAGTTTGATCTGGACATCGGGCAAAACTGCTGCGGTAATGGCAATGCCTTTTTCCCTTTCGACTTCGACACCACCGCCAATTAACCCACCTGCCGAACAACCGATGAAATTTTTAGCCCGCAAATGCTTTTTGACTAAATCAGGAATGTGATCGAACTCATCCATAAAGTCCGCGGATACGAAACCGATCACTAGGTCTGGTTCAGCATCTCCCAATTGGAAATTTATCCGTTCGGCACACTCTGCCAATAATTGCCTGGCACCGCCGTATTTGCGTTCACCGGGGAAATCATTGCCTGATAAAGCTGACGCCCACTTCATTTGAAAAACCTCGACTAAAAAAGGAACGTCAGGACAGTGTCACTGATACCGTCAAAAGGACAATTCTATCAAGGGAATAGGTTTGATTACCAAGGGCCGAGGTCTGGTTCGGCCTGTGAAGTCCGCCAGCACCTTTAGGCGCCGCCATCTCTGTGTTCTTTATTCTCAATAAGATTTGCAGCTTGGCCTTCGGCCTCTTGGGCATCGGCTTCTCGACCGAGCCGCCTAAGCAAAAGGGCGTAAATTTTGAGGGAGTTTGCAACGTCAGGATGATTTTGTCCGAAGACCCTTTTCTTCGCTTGGATGATCTTTGCGTAGCAGTCCGCAACCTCACTGGTTCCGGCGCCGAAGTTTGCCGTCGAGGCCAGATAATCTATGTCCAAATATATTTCTGGATTGTCTTTGCTGATTCCAGAGTTCCATAGATCAATCAATTTCGCATACAACTGGCGCGATTCTTCATATTTTTCCGAGCGCGACAGGCATTCAGCTAGCACCACAAGACAACCACACATTTTGCCGAAGTCGGGACTTTTCTCGCTTTCGAAAGCGCTCAGGGCTCTTTGAAGATAGTATTCTGCTTCGCTTAAGCTGCCGCTCTGTTTCTTCAATAGCGCGGTTGTGAAAAGGCTGTCTGCTTCGCTTGTTTGACCTCGCAGTGCCTTAGGCACCAAGACCGCCATGATCAGCAGCAATACGACAAAGAATACAAGGTAGAGCGGATCAATCATGGCTAAATTCAGCAAGGAGCACTATATTTGATACCATTTAACCAACGTGAATTTTTGGACGACGAGCCGGTTCATGATCCAACTCGCGAAGAATTTCTTCGCAACATGGCGACGAGACCTCGCTCAACAAAGCTCGGGAGCTCACTTGCAAATTCACAAGCGCTACTCCACCTCAGTCCAAACCAGCTTCAGTCATCTTAAAGGGATCCAGAAGTTTCTCCAGATCCTTTTCGGTCAGTTTTGTCTTTTTCAAGGCAACTTCGCGTACGGTTTCACCTGATTCGAACGCATCATGCGAGATGGCAGCGGCAGCGTCGTATCCGATAGCTGGAACAAGAGCAGTGCAAAGCGCGAGACCGCGTTCTACTAGTTCTGGTCCACGTTCTGTTGCTTTAATGCCATCAACACATTTTGTGGTGAAATTATCAATCGCAGTTGCCAACAAATTGATCGATTGCAACAAGTTATACGCTGCCACCGGCTGCATCACATTCAGTTCGAAGTTGCCAGAGGCGCCGGCGATGGCAATTGTGGCATCGTTACCGATAACTTGTGCTGCCACCATACATAGAGCCTCGGCAATAACCGGATTGACCTTCCCAGGCATAATTGAACTACCGGGTTGGACCTCAGGCAGGGCTATTTCACCAATACCGGCTCGCGGACCGCAACCAAGCCAGCGCACGTCATTTGCTAATTTCAGCAAGCTCACAGCAGTAGTTTTCAAAACTCCGGATGCCTCAACTATCTCATCGAGGGTGCTTTGAGCTTGGAAATGATTTTTTGTCTCGGTGACCTTCACTCCAGCTAGTTTGGACACCTTAGCGAGGACCTTACCGGCGAACTCAGGACGAGTGTTGATGCCAGTGCCCACTGCAGTTCCACCCAAAGCAACCTCAGAGAGTCTTTCTTCGGCATGATGCAAACGCACTAACGCCCTTTCTGCCTGTCCTGCATAGCCCAGAAATTCCTGCCCAAGTCGAATTGGCGTAGCATCTTGAAGATGAGTTCTGCCTGTTTTGATCACCTTCATGAATTCGTCCGCTTTTTTGCGCAGGGATTTTTCGAGACGCTCAAGGGCCGGACGCAGCTTCTCTTTGATATCGATCAATGCGGCAATGTGTATGGCAGTTGGGATAGCGTCATTAGATGACATACCGTTGTTGACATGATCGTTTGGATGCACCAAATTTCGGTCTCCGCGCTTGCCCCCCATGATTTCGATGGCGCGATTGGCTATCACTTCATTGGCATTCATGTTTGTCGAGGTGCCAGAACCCGTTTGAAAAATGTCGACGACGAATTGATTATCAAGCTTACCCTCAACAACTTCCATCGCTGCGGATTTGACTGCATCTGCGACTTTGGCATTGACGTCGCCGAACTCCTGATTTACCTCAGCAGCGGCATATTTAATTAGACCAAGCGCCTTTATGAAGGACCGCTGAAAACGCAAGTCACTGATCGGGAAATTCGTCACTGCGCGCTGAGTACTGGCGCCGTAGTATGCATCAGCGGGCACTTCCATCGTTCCCATAGAGTCACGCTCAACGCGAGTAAGCTCCTTCACAACCATCACTTCTCCTTGGCTTCTAAGAAACCTTGCAAAAACCTTAACCAGAGGACATTATAGTTCCGCTTAAATGCCCTATTAAGCGATATCCGCATTACTTTAAACATTTGCTCAACCGGGTCTTGAAGCTAGGCCAGATAAGCTCGATTGGCTTAAACCGATATCGGTTTAACGTCCAGGCCCACAAACTGCTCAACCGATATCGGTTTAACTTCCAAGCACAAACTGCTCAATCGATATCGGCTTAACTTCCAAGCCCACAAACTGCTCAATCGATATCGGTTTAACTTCCAAGCCACAAACTGCTCAATCGATATCTGTTTAACCTCCAAGCACAAACCGCTCAATCGATATCGGCTTAAAATCAAGCCCGATCTATAGCAAGCAATTGTCACCGGTCTACGGTACCCCAATATTAAGAGTTCACTATCATTGTTTTGATGTCGATGAGAGTTGGATTAGATCATTGGGTAAGAACTGAATGTTTATAAGGTGATTTGTGAACACGCTTAAAACTCTTGCTTTGATGGGATGTTTAACTGCACTTATTGTTGCTGTCGGTGGTGTTCTTGGTGGCAGAGACGGAGTGCTCATTGCATTTTTCTTTGCTATTTGCACAAACGTCTTCAGTTACTGGTTTTCTGCTCCCGTGGCTTTGAAGATGAGCAACGCGCAGCCAGTTTCGCGAGAGCAAGTTCCTGAACTTTATGAAATCGTCGAACGAATTGCGCAAAGGGCTAAAATTCCAGTGCCCACTATTTATGTAATTCCGACTGATTCTCCAAATGCTTTTGCCACTGGCCGCAATCCGGAACATTCTGCCATCGCAGTTACGGCAGGCATCATGAGGCTTCTCACTTGGAATGAACTTGAGGGAGTACTGGCTCATGAGTTAGCGCATGTAAGAAATCGAGACATTCTGATTACGACAATTGCTGCCGTTTTAGCGTCAGTGATTACGATGATTGGCCATTACGGAATGTACCTCGGCAGTTACTCTGACGACCGCCGTGAAGGCTCTAACCCAATATTTGTACTGCTGATGGCGATACTGGCACCATTTGCGGCAAGCCTTATTAACTTAGCAATTTCGCGCTCTCGAGAATTTGAAGCGGATGCAAGCGGTGCGGAATTATGCGGACACCCTATGGAACTGGCCAGCGCTTTGGCAAAGATAGATCAGACCGCAAGAGCGATCCCACTCCAAGATGTTAATCCCGCCTTGTCATCGCTCTTTATAATTCAACCAGACCCGCAAAGTTGGTTCGTCAAGCTATTCTCCACCCACCCCCCTACGGCAGAACGCATCCAACGCTTGCAAGAAATGGCGCAAACGTCCGGACACGACTGATTGTAGATTGATTGCGTTCACCCCGTGCTTGCATTTCCGACGACCATCCCGCGTGACTGATCATCACTAACTCAGACTCAGAACCCCTAGGGACTACTCATTTGCGAGAGGCAAGAACCCATCTCAGCAAATTCACTCGGTAATTTTGGAACTAATTGCCTCCCAAACGCTTCATTGCAAGAGTCAACGAGATTAGAGCAATAAAGCCTGGAGGATATAATGGGTATTTTAAGTTTCATCCTATTTTTGATTGTGGCAGCAGCATGTGCCTGGATTGCTGAAAGACTTGTTCCTGGTGCAATTCCCGGTGGCTTCCTAACATCAGCTATCGTCGGTATCATCGGCGCATGGGTAGGTGGAAGCATGATTGGTCACGTCGGGCCAGATTTAGCCGGCGTATCCTTGATTCCTTGTATTCTTGGTTCAGCGATATGTGTTTTCCTTAGCGCGCTGCTATCGCGCGGATTTAATCGTCGCGGTGCCATCTAAAACCAAACTGACCGATAGTCATTCTGAAATGCTTGCCTTAGGGCAAGCATTTTTGTTTAGAATTGCACCAGATATAGTGCGACACTAACGCTGATAGTGCTTCTTTCAGATTCTCTTTGGTCAGCACCTCCTCCATCAGTTGCTCTTGTTTAGGGACCGCGCTATTAGTAGCGTGGTCCTTTTCTTTTGCGCATCAAATCAACAAAACAACCGGTAACTAAATTAGACCGTCACGCATTGCCTTGACCGCCGCTTGGGTACGGTCTGAGACTGTGAGCTTTTCCATGATGTGCCGCATATGCGTTTTTACGGTCTCAACACTAAGAATGAGTTTGTCTGCTATTTCTTGATTGCTCAAACCATCAACGACCAATTTGAGAACTTCCAGTTCACGTTGAGACAAAGGTGACGCCAGCGCGCCAGCTTTAGAGCCAACTATGTCCGCACCAAGAGTAGGAGTTGCGGTTGCGCACGAACGCAGAACCCGGCTGGCCACACCTGGTGCGAGCCAAGCAACACCCTCTGCCACCGCTCTGATCGCCAAAATGAGCTGCGAACCAGAAGCCTCTTTCAGGCAGTAACCATCTGCTCCAGCGCTGAGAGCGGCAAAGATATCTCGATCATTGTCGCGAGACGTGAGCATAATAATGCGCGTTGCCGGCACTTCCTGTTTAATTTTCGTGGTGGCATCAATGCCATCCATAAGCGGCATGCCGATGTCCATCAAAACTACGTGAGGCTTTAATTCAGCTACTTTTTTAACAGTGACTTTGCCGTCTGCAGCCTCACCGATCACACAAAATCCAGGGACATTCTCTAAAGTCAGTCTCAATCCAACGCGAGTGATCTCATGATCCTCTGCGATGAAAATATTGATCGTAGAAACGTCAGCGGTTTCCATTCGGTAGAGTTATTCTCCTAAGCGATGCTCAGCAGTCAGGTGACGATCAGAAGCATTTTAGTCGATTTTAGCAGGCGAGCGGTCATTCACTTTGCAGCAGCCTTTTCAGAGCCTTGCCAGTAGCATTTCGCGGAATCGCCTGAAGAAATTCTACAAGTCGAGGCACTTTGAATTCGGCAAGACGACTTGAGCAAAAACTTTTTACTTCTTCTTCCGTCACGAAAAATCCCTGCTTGAGGACAACGAAGGCCTTAACTCGTTCACCCATAAATTTGTCAGGCACGCCAATCACAGCAACTTCCAAAACTGCCGGCATTTTCATGATGACATCTTCGACCTCACGCGGGTAAATGTTTTGTCCGCCTCGAATTATCAACTCCTTGGTCCGGCCGACAAGAAATAAGTATGACTCTTCATCCAGATAGCCAAGATCACCTGTGAGCAGCCAATTATCTTTAAAACATGCATCGGTTGCGGCTTTAGATCGGTAATAGCCGCGCATAACATTGGCACCAGATACGGCAACTTCACCGACATTTGCCTCTCCGGGATTTCCAAAGGAGCCATCTGACATGACAATCTTGATCTGCACGCCTGGTAAAGGTACTCCAACCGACCCAATTTTCTGAGTGCCGTGCAACGGGTTTACGGAAACTATGGAAGACGTTTCAGTCAAACCGTACCCTTCAACTATCGGCACCATAAATGCTTTTTTCACTTGCTCAAAAAGCTCAGTGGGCATCGGAGCAGCGCCGCTCAGGCAAACACGAAGAGTCGAAAGAACGTAGCTATGACGTTGCAATTCGAGCAGCATAAACTGAAACATGGCAGGCACGGCAGGAAGGAAGGTGATTTTCTGCTCCTCAATCAGCTTTAGACAATTGGCTGGTTCGAAACCAGTCGCGATTACAAGCGTGCCACCTTTGGAAATCAATCCCAGTAGAACTATCGTCAGACCGTAAATGTGGCATAACGGAATTACAGCCAAGAACCTATCGGCCGACGTAAATTCGAGAAACTTCTCTGTCATTGAAACGGCTGCTCTCAAGTTCGCATGCGTTAGCATTGCGCCCTTTGGTTTACCGGTGGTGCCCGAGGTGTAAATGATCACGGCCAGATCGTTGGCAAAGCCGCCAGCGAAGCATTCTACTGATGTTGTTTTGAGTTGGTCACGATCGATTGCCACCAGTTTTTCACTCTTGACTGGAACAATTTTGTTCGAATCGCGAGACTTTTGCTGATACTCAAAACAGAAAATAATTGGATCGATCAGACCGGCGTCGACCGCGTTTAGCACCTCATGTAATACCAATTCATGAACGATGATTGCTTGTGATTCCGAATCGGCGAGGATATGTGAGATTTCCTCTGCCTTCAAAAGAGGATTAATGGGCACGATAATCGCGTCGCACAGAGTGATCGCAAAAAAAGCGACCACATAATCCGAATGATTCGGGAAAAGCAAACCGACTTTGTCTTGACTGCTGATACCTGCTGAATGCAGCTTCGCTGCTAATGCTTGGGATTTCGAGTGGAGCTGTCGATAAGTGGTCCGCTCATCGTTGAAGACTAGAGCTATGGCCTCGGGGTTATTCGTACTTTGCTCGATCAGAAACTCGCCGATAGATTTACCATCAGTGAACGCTTCACTATATTTAGTGGCATCTTCCAACAAGTTACTCAGTGGTGTGATCCGCGAGGAAAGGGTCTTTATTTAATTAATGGCAAGACTTATTGATTCAGTATGTCCATTGTAGTTAAGTTTAAAGCTCCTTCGCCTGGAGTCAAAACCTAATTCAACCGGCTGCGCGACAAACTTTCCATCGTCGACCTTTATTCGCCACTCATTATAAGTACCGTGTTCATAGTCAAAAGAATCGCCATCGTCTTCAATGAAAGTCCCTTTGGCAGAAGTTCCGTAGCAGTTAAAAGTGATCGGCGACTGAGCGTATTCAGCTGTGCTTTGCATCACTTCGCACATGGGTACAACGGATCCATCTTTTACAAATACAGGCACGGCGTCCAAAGCAAACATTACCTTATGCACTTGTCCACCCTCAAGGGGCTCCCCGCCCTCGAATGGATGCCATAAGCCGGCAGGCAAATAGACACTGCGCCAAGTTCTGCCCTTTTCCAAAATGGGTGCCACAAGGAGATGTTCGCCGAAAAGGAATTGATCATCAATTTCACGAGCAAATTGATCTTCGGGATAGTGCCAACTCATTGGTCTCATTAGTGGTGCACCGGTGCGCACGTACTCCCAGAATAAACAGTAGATGTAGGGCAACAAGCGATAACGAGTCTCGATAAATTTCTTGCAGTAGGCTTCGACAGTAGGACCGAATGCCCAAGGTTCCTGAGAATAGCCCTTCATCCAGCAATGGTTGCGAAAGTAAGGGTAGAACAATCCAACCGCATACCACCTGGCCAACAATTCGCCCGAACAGTTGTGGCCAAACCCACCAATGTCGACGCCACTAAATGCGACACCAGATAGTCCCATGTTCAAAAGCATTGGGATGCTCCGGGCCAGGTGATGCCACCAAGACATATTGTCTCCAAGCCAGACGGCCGCGTAGCGTTGAATTCCGGCGTAGCCAGAACGACTGAGGACAAAAGGTCGCTGGTTGGGACGCATAGCCAACAGCCCTTCGTGAGTCGAACGGCTCATCATGCAGCCGTAAAGATTGCGAACCTCATAATGTCCTAGCTTTCCTTCCGGAGTCTCTTGCATAAAGAGCTGATCTTCGTCTTTCGGCAATTCGCGAGCTGACCAATCAAGAGGCTCCTGATGCTTAAAAATGGCCGGCTCATTCATGTCATTCCAGATCCCAGCAATCCCGTTTTCGGTGTGAAAACCGTGTTGGGCAGCCCACCACAATCGCACCTCCTGCTTGAGGAAATCCGGAAAAGCTGATTGTCCTGGCCAAACTTCACCGATAAAAATCTTGTCGTCGGCTTTTTTGCAAAAGAAATCGTGTTTCTTGCCGTCTGTAAAAACAAAGAATTTAGAGTCCTTTTTAACCCCTGGATCGATGATTGCCGTGACCTTGAAATTGTTCCGCTCCAGGTCTGCAACGAGATTTTTAAAGTCAGGAAAACGTTCTTTTGAAAAAGTGAAGACGCGATAGTCGTCCATGTAATCGATATCAAGGACGATACCATCACAAGGTATTTGCCTTTTCCTAAACTCGTGAGCGATGCGAATCACAGTGTCTTGATCAGGATAGCTCCAACGGCATTGCTGGTGGCCTAACGCCCACATCGGCGGCAACTTAGAACGGCCGGTCAACGTTGTGAAGGCGCGCACAATTGAAGGTAAGCTCGATGGTCCGATGCAGTAAAATTGCCATCCACGTCTGGATAAAAGTTCAATTGATGCATGATCTTCCAAATCAGGATCCAAGGTCCAACGTTGCCGAGCAGGCGAATCCAAGAACAAGCCAAAACATTGCTCCCCTTGCTCGACAATCAGAAAAGGAATGGATTGATACATGGCATCCATAGATTCAATATGAACATGGTTGTCAGTATTGAAGAGGGTATGCGAGCTTGAGCGCAGATTTAATGACGAGTGACGCTCACCTAAGCCAAGGCAGCGCGCGCCAGGTTGCAAATCAAAGAAAAATTGCCAACGGCTCTCAGCGCTTTGCTGCCACTCGATGCTCAAAGGTAAATTTGGTTCTGCGCTCTCTTTCCACTGACCATCTTCCATAACCGCTTCGAATTCACGGGCAAATTCTTCGTCTGGTTGTTCGGTCCTTCGCTCCGGACCATCCAGGTCGTCTTCCATATCGGCTGGCCAAGGCTCTTCTTCGTGCAAACTGTTTCGCTCCTCCACTTGACCAGCCGATGAGGTATGCATGACCGCATATGAATGGGGCGGAGAATTTTGACCGTTTGGCCAGGTACTTATCCGCACTACCTCGACTCCGGAGAAAGCGGCACGCTCAACGATTGATCCACCGGCGAATATGTTTTCTTCCCGCTTCAGTTCAAGGCGGGAGGGGACTTGTCTGGCAGCTTCCCACTCAACAGCCGGCTCAGTAGGCTTCAAAATAGATACTCCTGAAAGAATAGAGCGACAGTTCTATATAATAGCTGGAGTATGCAGCCATCGGCCTGACTACACTTATATCGCCTTGGACAAAATGTTTGACGCTTAACAAATACAAACGCCTGACTAAATGTCCCTTCGATTATCCCCCGGAATGCGGCAGTCGCATAGACGAGTCGATTGGCAATTTACGCCTCTACTAAATATCGCCTGTGGTATCACGACAAATGAAACAAATGAAATTCATCGGCGTCCAAAAACGAGATCCTGGCGGATACAGACACAGCAAGAAATACGCTAACCCTCAGTGAGGATTTTCTTGATACCATCTTTAATGCTCGCTTCGCCTGAAAAACCGACCGAAAAGCTTACCACTTCTCCTTGAGCGTTTAGATAAACAACGGTTGGAATGGGGCTCACTTCGTATTGGTCGAGCAGTTTTGCATTGCTGGCGTCATCGACATCGACGCGCATAAAAGTAAGTTTGTCGCCATATTCAGTTTTAGCTTTGTCCAGAACCGCGTGCAACTGTTGGCAAGGATTGCACCAGGTTGCGTAAAAATCGATTACGGTAGGCCTCAGGGCACCGCCACCGGTCTTCGGTAGACCCAGCCTAGATGCTAACATTCGAGTATCAGGACCCGTCTTAGGGGCCAGGAATTCCGGCGGTAACTTCATCAAGGCCACATTCGCTTGTTGCGCATTTGTTGATCCGTGACCATAACGGATGGCCAGACGAAGTTGGTCCTTTGCTTGCTTATACTGCTTCAATTTGCAATACACCTGACCTAAAAGAAGATGTCCTTCGCAGCTTTTCGGAGACTTCTGCACGACTGCTCTGAAGTCATCTACGGCCTTCGTGTACTGCCCCTTAGAAATACATGCCTTGCCGCACGCCATCGAGTCGGTTGTTTGATCGGCAGCAAAGGAGGCGAGCCCTGCAAAAAGGACCAGAGATGAGAGCAACAAAATACTTCTGGACGACGCAAACATAATTCATTCCCTTATTTTGAATCCGAAATCGTTTACGGTGTGGGTGGCGAACTCCTGGCAAGATGCGCTGTTGTTAGATGACTATCGATCCAACTGGCAACTTTGTTGATCCCATCCGCAGTAAATTGATTTTCCTCAAAAATCAGATGTTCTCCATTGGAAATCAATTCCAGTTCTCGATCTTTTGTCGCCAGTTCATTGAAGAGCTCGACAGTGCCTTCTGGTCGAACCAGTTTATCTCGGCAGCCTTGCACGAAAAGCACGGGCGTCACTTGAATGAGCTTCGCGCATTTATGATTTTGATTCATAAAATGTTGAAACTGCAAAAGTTCGTTTGGTGTCAGATTCAGCTTATTGAGCGGATCTTTACTCCACTGATCCCGCAAATCTTGCTTCTCGGTTGCTTGCGAGATCAATTCCTTTCCGACGTTGAATGGCTTGTTTGGCGACTCCAGTAGATGAATGGCCACGTTTAAGCGGGTTTGATTCTGTTTAAAGCGGTCGCTTGCTGGCACCGAAGAGATCAACCCATCAATCAAATCAGGATATATCGCCGTCGCTCTGAGAGCAATTGCACCGCCCATTGATTCCCCCAAAAGAAACAGGGGCAGACCTTTGTGGGCTCTATGCAAAACCTTCAATGTCGATTGAATGTCTTGCAGGCAACCGTCGAAATCCACTTGCTCTCGTCCTTTGGCTTCCATAAAAGAGCCAAATCCGCGCACATCGATGGCATATGTGGCATAGCCCAACCCTGCCATGCGTTGTCCGAAATCGGTATATGTCCCATTGTGCAAACCCAAACCGTGCACACAAAGTATTACCGCTTTGGGGTTACCTTCCTTCGGCAACCAACTCAAACACGGCGCGTTGCCACGACGAACCTGCTTTTTAGAACTGCTCAACTCGACGATATACTTTTCTCTTTTTTTGGCCGCCTTTTGTTCATCAGAGTCGGACCTGGCTGCGTCCATTGCAGGCTCGACGGTCGGAAGAGGCTCAATAGCCCTGCCGCCATCAGCCTTCTTGCTAAACGAATCACTGGCATCATCAATTGCACGAGCCTGAAAACCTGGCACGGTTAGCAGCGCCAATAGGGTGAAGGAAAAGAAGCTTCGATAAATCATAAGTCGAGGCAACCACTCTGATTTCAGGACATTGCTCATCCAACATTGTCGCATGATAATTTCGGTTGTATAGAAAAGCGATAGACGCAGTAATGCGATCACGTATGTGCAACGCTGAATTTGCCTTAAATTGAATTCTGATGCCGTGAGACTAAGGTAGAGAGTATGATTCAAGGAATCGTGGATGGGCGCAGTCGACCTTCCCCTTTTCAATTTTTGAGACGAAGCTGTTGGTAAATTGGCAACTTGCTCGATATCTCACGGGAACTGGTTTGGCGACATTTGCCGATCGGTTGGCCCAAATGCAACTTCTTTCAACAGTTGTAATGTCTGGTCCCGACGGACAGGGTTTGGGATCAAACACGCTTGCACTGCTCTTACCTTTTGTGTTGTTTAGTTATGGATTCGGTGCGCAGGTAGACAGGCACGACAATAGAAAGTTATTAATTTCAGTTACTGTGGTGCGCGCCCTCCTGGTTCTAATCATCCCAACCCTGCTTACTTGGATAGGAGCAACCGGGCCCATCATTCCACTTAGCGTTTTTGCCTTATGTTCTTGCATTGCATTTTGTTCGGTGCTCAATTTCGGCATCGTGCCGCGCCTTGCTACTGAGCCCCAAAAGCTGAGACAGGCCAATGCAGCGACTTTATTGACGACAACGGCCGCCACTTTAGCGGCGGTCAGCGCCACGCCATTTTTGTCGGATATTTGGATGCCTCACGAAACACTGAGATTTGCGGCAATAGTGTATTTCATCGCGATGTACTTCTATTGGACAATCGACCGATCCAAAACGCAAAAAATTCTAGTTGTGTCAAATGACACCCAGGCAGTGGCGACATTTTTCAAAATTCATAGGCACGCAATATCGATCTTCAGGTTGGGTCTGTTTTTAAATTTTGGTCACGGTGTTATGTTCTGGCTGTTATTGGTCTTTTGCTTGCAGAACACGCAGCTAAACAACGCTCAAAGCTTTAATCTCTTTGCCGCTGTCGCCGTCGGATTTGTGACTGGCTCCGTGTTATCCCTGACGTTTACCAAACACTTTCGAGGCAGTTCGCTAATCACCTACAGCACACTGATCGCAGCCGCAAGCTGTACTGTATTTGTGATCTTAGGAACTAACTTATGGATGCGCTATTTCCTGCTGATCATTGGCACCACGGGTGCCACCACTTTGGTTACTATTGATTCAATCATGCAAAAGGTTTTTAACAGTAAGCTGCGGGCAAAAGTCTACGGCGCCATTCTCTGTTTGTCGACGGGCGGTTTCGCGATCACGACCGTTTGCCTTGAACAGCTTACAACCCACTATTCAGCCATAACTATACTGAGAGCAACTGCCGCAGGATGGCTAATTTACACTTTGTTCGTTTTGCTGGCATCTAAAAAGTTGAGAAATAAATTGTTTAAACCGAATCAGGCTGCGCAATCGAAAGCGTCAGCCACGGACACCTCGTCTGCGATCAAAAAATGAAAGCGCTACTAAACTCACAAGACATCTACTTCATTCTGGTTCGCCCAGTTTATCTAGGCAACATCGGATCACTAGCCAGACTGGCAAAAAATTTCGGTTTTCATAATCTAAGACTCGTAGATGCGCCCCGGAATTACAAAGACGCCGAGGCCAGAAAAATGGCCGTCGGGGCATTTGACATTCTCAAAGCTAGTCAGACGTTTTTCACTCTCGAGGAAGCCGTCGCGGACATGAATCTGGTTGTCGGAACATCGGCGGGGCAGCAACGAAGTCAACCACTCTTGCCACTTTCAACTGCTCTAGAAAAAATTACTGGTGCGGGACACGGCAACAGAATTGCTATCGTTTTGGGTGATGAACGCAATGGTTTGACAAACGATGAGCTAACTCACTGCCATATTCTGACGCGGATTCAGACAGATCCGGAATTTGCTTCTTTGAACGTGGCCCAAGCGGCGTGTGTAATTGCATATGAGTTATCAAAATTTTGTGTTCCATATCAAGCGGGCGTTTCCGTTCATGAGCCTCTACCCACGGGCAAGGCAGACGAGGAGCTCTTTGAGCAAGTTGGTCTGCTGTTGGATCGCATAGAATTTTCCAGAAAGTTTAACAAGAGCATGGTCACCAAAGAATTGCGTCGCTTCTATTACAAAGCTGCTCCGACCAAGCGGGAGTCTGATCTTGTACGGGGAGTGCTGCACAAGCTCAATCAAGCTCTTCTTAAGATTGACCTCTGACCGAGCCTTCGTTAATTGATAGTCCGAAACACTGAGAATCAAACCGATATCGGTTTAGGTTTCAGAATGGTCCTCAAACCGATATCGGTTCAGGTTTTAGGATGGTCCTCAAACCGATATCGGTTCAGGTTTTAGGATGGTTTGCATCTTTAAAGTCGCATCTGATGGTTGTCAAGGAAATCAACAATGAGGTAAACATTGCCCAGGTGTTAAGATGACACTTGGTGTTGCTATTCCACCCTCTTGGGAGGCTTTCGATGGTTTCGGTAAACAGTACTCTAAGATATTTGATGATTGTTGGCTCCGCGTTTGTGCTCGCTAGCGCTTGCGGTTTGGCTTCCTTTGCCGACGGTGATTTATTGCCACCACCGCCGCCCGATGAAGACACGCCAAAACCAGTAGATAGCACCAAAGGTGTTGTGCAGACCTATCCCCCGAAGAAACCAGGGTCAACCAAGACTTCAATTACTACCGTCCTAACCACGCCGCCGGCGCCAACGGCTGTCACTACGACTACGGTCCAGACGACCTCTGAGACCTCCTCAACATCCGTAACCAGGCCGCCAATCACAACGACTAACGCAGAAGCGACAGCACTTCTTAATAGAGCCTACGAACAAATGAAGCTTGGCTCGTTCATCAATGCTGTCAAGCTGCTAAGCGAAGCAGTGCGCGCTGACGCCAATAGCATTGTCGCCAGACGCTACCTTGCCTATGCGCTGATAAGAACCAGTCGACCAGGCGATGCCATTAGCCAATTGCTCTTCTTAGCGAACATGCTTAAGCCCAGCGTGCCAAGCACCTTTGATAACTACAACCTGGGCGAGGCATACCTTTCCACTCGCAATTTCAAGGCCTCCCAAGAGGCGTTTAAGTCAGTCCTTGCCGTAGATCCCAAAAATGACGCAGCAAGAGGCGGTTTGATCAAAGCCTATGCTTTTGACCAAAATTTCCCAGAAGCGATGACACAACTGTCACAGGGACAAAAGAATAAAGACCCAAAAGTGCAACAGTACTATAAGCAGCTTTTGGAGCTGATCTACAACACAAAAACTGCTGGAACTGTAGGCAGCGCGTCAAACGCAACGGTTACGCCAGCGCCAAATGAAGTCAACAATACCTGGCAGCAAATTGGGCCCAAATAAGGGCATCACGCCAACAGGATCTGTCGCTGTTTGGGATCACGCAGCCGCCAAATTGCCGCGTCCGTGGCGAAGTGGTGGAAGTTGAACACAGCCAGGCATACGGCCGCCACCAGAGCAAAGTCGTAACCTATTTGCTGAAAAAAATGCGGAATGCCAACGTATATAAAAACACCAGAAAGCATGATCAAGCCCAGGTATTGAAAAGTTGATTGCTTCCAAAATAAAGCTGCTACTGCAGATGGTGGCGCACCTTCAGGCAAGCCGCGCTCCTTTAAGTAATAAGCCATGGATACAGCAATGTATTGACTGCCGTGAAAAAAAGCTGGTCCATACATCCAGCACAAGGAATTGAGAGTGCCTTGACTGAAGCCGATCAAGGCCACCGTTGAGACGATTAGAATGGCAGGAAACGGAGGCGATTTTTTGTCTTGCACAAATTTTTTCAACAAAACACCAGTAAACATCACCGCTGTTAGGATAAAAGCTAGCCGCGAGAGATCGAACACCCATTCTGGCAACGGTCCCCAAAATGGGCACCTGACGCCAAAAAAACTGGCAGGGCTGTATTGGCGAAATGTGAGCATGCGGGCAAAAATAAACAGAATCATCGTGTAAATAAACCAGCGATAGCTCTCGCGCTCCCATGTTTTGAACATGTAGCCGCGCTTGTAGCAATAGATTAGTGAGATGCCAAAGCTCTGGGCAGCATAATGCCAGAACACTAGCAGCAGGTAGAGATAAATCAAATCACCAGCACCACCCGGAGCAATCAACCCGTAAAAGAAAGTGGGGATCAGGGCCAAAGGAAGATATTTAGTGAAAAATTCGAACTTTTGTCGACTTTCTTCAGCTGGATAAATACGCATGTATGTTGCGGCGGTGTGGGAATCGGCAAAAAAATGTTGTCCCAAAAGAACTGCGATAAGCAGAGCACGAGACATTGGTGCACCTGCATTTGCATCGTTCGGTACAGCCCAACCCAAGATGAGCAGGTTGATCGCAATACAAATCCAAACAAGTCCGCCGTAAACAAAGAAGAAATCGACGGCAGGGTTAACAATCCACGGATAGCGTGCTGCCTGAGCCGGTCCTCTAGGCGACGGTCCGTCTACCCCGCCTGCGTAGTTGCTACTGACCACACGCTATTCCTCAAAATCGACGTGGCTGAATCAAGATAAGCATCAAGTGGCGTTGCCTTCTTGCCGAACTTTGGTATCTTACCCGCCAATCATCATTCAGAATCAAGTAGAACTGCCTGTTGCAGCACTATACGTTGATCGAGCTTGGCACTTTATTGTTTAACTTGCTGCGCTGCACGCCCAAATAGTAAGGCGCCGTTCGGCTCACCGTCTGATCAAATGGGGTTTGATGAAAATTCAATTCCTCAATCGCTTTTTGCGAACTAAAAAATATCTTGTGCTGACTTAACCAAGTCTGTTGCCTGGTCAGGGGTAAATTGATTGGCTTGGAAATGACCAAGCTTCCAAGTTTCCATTTTGGAAGGTTGGGCAATATGTTTTCGCAAAAGGATCCGGCCGCCACCAACAAAGGGCCCGGATACTCAAAAACCGGCGGCTTGGTGCCCATCTGCTTGCAGAAAACCAGGGCGGCGTCGCGGAAGCTAAGATTTGCGCTGACAAGCACATAGCGCTCGCCAAGCCGCCCCATTGTCATCGCGTTAATATGGGCGTCGACCACATCGTTGATGTCTGAAAATGGGATGCCACCGGGAGGAACGCCGAATAAATTGCCCTTGGACATTGATTCGAATATGGCGTGGTGGTGAGGATGCGTGTCGCCTTCACCGAAGATGATGCCTGGGTTAAGCATCAATACGGGTACACCCTCTTGAAAAAAGTGTCGTACTTGTAGCTCAGCCTCATACTTGGAATCGCAATAATTTAAGCCTTTCCCAAGTAAGTTATATTCCAGGTCTTCGGTGCCTAACTGACCGGCTGGGGGAATACCAATCGCAGCGACAGAACTCGTATGAATAATTCTTTTGACATGAGCTTTTTGAGCCGCTTCAAGAACGTTCCTCGTGCCCAGAACGTTGACTCCAAATTGGCGTTGGATGTCTCTTTTTTTGTACGATACGAGTCCTGCCAAATGGAAAACTACGTCACAATTTTGCACCGCGGACGATACTTGCTCAGGATTCGTTATATCACCGCCGTAATGCTCAATGTCCAGACCGGCAAATTGACTTGCAAGTCCGCTCGATCTGCCAAAGGTTCTAACTTTGTGACCAAGCTCATGCAATCGGTGCACGAGTTTGGAACCGATAAAGCCTGTTGCCCCGGTCACTAATATTTTCTTGTCTTGTATTTCGTCTGCCAAATAGCTTTCGCTCCGCTCTGTCATATTCGTTTTCAGAACGTATCCCTGCAATTGCCTTGTCACTTATCCGAGGATAGTCTATCCGAGGATTGGCTGTCCAAGGATCGCTGTCCGAGGATTGTCCGTCCGCGAATCGCCGTCCAAGGATTGGCCTCTGCATTAGGAGTCTCGAGGCAATTGGTGCGTCATGCGCTATGCGCTATGCCAACTCCAAAAGCCGCTCGGCTGCTACAGGGCAATCTGTACGACTCCGTAAAGCTGCCCAGCCTAAGATTTGGCTGTCGCCACTTCCGCACCTTGTGTATTGTAGCTGTCCAACGCACTCTTTACAGGCGTCAATTGAAGCTTGAGAAGGTTCAGCAAGGCATTGTCAGTACATACATTATCGCTCAGTGCTAGCTTAACTTGATCCCGATTTACCGTAGGAACGCCCTGGGTAGCTTCACAAATCAAAGCGATAACATTCGCCAACGCAGGATGTAAAGAAACGATCGGTTTGTGAACCCCTAATACGTCCATGAATTTTTCTACGAATTGGCGCAGTGTAAGCACCTCCGGTCCGCCCACCTCGAGTTCTCGCCCGAGCACATCGACACGTTCGGGTTGCAAACATTGAAAAATCGCTTCGACCAGATCGCCGACAAACAATGGTTGGACATTATTCTTGCCACCATTGATCAGAGGCACCACCTTTTTACCGATAATGATTTCGCGGTAGCGTCTGACCAACTTGCTATCTCGATTGCCAACAACACGTCCAATCAGCAGAGGCGGACGCAATATCACATAGTCAATGCCACTGTGTCGAATCTCTTCTTCGGCCACCCACTTGGTCAGGTGATAGGTGTTATTGGCGTCGCGACTGGCACCAAGTGATGTAATCATGACGATGCGTTTGACACCAGCACGTTTACAAGCAGTGACAAGATTACGAGTTTGCCCGGCGTGCAGATCTTCGAGTCGTTCTCCTTTCTTGGGTGCAACACTGCCAATCAGATGAACTACAGATGCGCAACTTGCAAAGGCCTCAGTTGTAGTCGGCGCGCTTAAATCGGCGGTGTAAACGGAAGCTCCTCGTTGTTTCAAAAAATCAATATCGGCTTGGCGTGCACCAGGGTGCACCAATGCCCGAACATCGGCACCCGACAAGCAAAGTTTGTTTATAAGATGGCTGCCTAGGTAGCCAGTGGCACCATCCACCAAAACTCGTTGTTTATCTGCCCCAGACATTATGCTCCTCGCTGACTTACTTTTCGCCAAATATTTTTGATCAGAGTTATTTCACCGACTTCATTACCTTGAGCTCGATGACCTAGATATTGAAACAAATAGCCAAGAAAAATAAGCAAATAACCAAGCAAAGCTTGTCCAACAAATAGCAAATAAATACCATAAAACGCAGCCGGCACGCCGATTACATGCAGGACGGCATTAACCGGATGTTTGTGTCTTTGACAGTAGTCTATGATGAACGCCGCAATGGGATTCATCGAGTCGCTGCCTCGCCGAGCCTTAGGCCGTCATGTTGCACATCGGCGTTGCGAAAAGTCTCCAACGTGCAACGCATGCCTTCCTGGAAAGGAATTCGATTTTGATATAGCAAGTCGCGCTCGGCTTTGGCCACACTGAAACCCTGATTAACAGCAGCTAGTCTGAATGCCGCTTTGGAAAAGCGAGCCAGTTTTTTCTGTGTATCTATAGACAAAGCCGGTGCAATTGCCGAAATTGTCGTGCAAGCGAATTTGGCAATTGAACCAGGTACCTTCTTGGTCACCCGGGGTAATTTCAAACCGTCCGCGATCGTATCAAACAGTTCCTTTTTCGAAACAACTTGACCATCGGTAAGGTTATAAACTTGGTCATAAGCACGTTCGTTGAACAAGGCCAACTCGATTGCTTTGACGAGATTGCCGACATAAATTACATTCGTCTGTTTGGTGCCACCGTCAATTAGCATGGCTTTGCCAGTGCGAATCGAGTTGATTAGTCTGGGCATCCAGGAGCGCTCGCGCGGTCCGTAAATAAAACCAGGGCGCAAAGAAGTAACTTTCATCGCTCCTTCTCCTTTTCCGGCCATGTTCATCACCGCCCTTTCGGCCTCGATTTTCGAATCAGCATAAGACTCGCCGCAAGGTTTCAACGGTGTTGATTCATCCACATCGTACTGATCACCTTGACCAGTAATCACCGACAAGCTACTGATAAAAATGAACTGCTTTACTGAGGCTAAGAGAGCAGCCCGCAGGGCATTTTCGGTGCCACCAAAGTTAGTGGCAAATATGGCTTCTTTCGAGCCAAAAGGATCAACGCTTCCTGCTGCGTGAACAACAGCTTGAGCGCCAGAGAAGGCTCTTTCGAGAGCATCTTGGTCGCTAACGTCAGCTGTTTGGATCTGGATGGAACCCGCTCCGCTATAAGCAGAGATAAATTTTTGCAGATGATCGGGCACGGTTCGCAAAACGGCGACGACATGAAACCCGCAGTCGGCGAGGTGCTCAACGACGTGACTGCCTACAAGCCCACTCGCACCGGTGACAGCAACTGTCGCATTGCGCGTTTGTTCTTCCATACAATCAGTTTCAATCCTCTTAATTAGTATTTGATTTAGTTCAGCAAGAGGCTTCCAAGAGTGCCAGCCTTTGAGAAAAGGATTTAGGCGAACTAAGCAAAGGTATTTTAACCTGGGCCTCTGGGGCTCCTTCTTCTACCCTTTGTTGTCTCAACCTCATGTAGGTTCCTGAAGGGAGGGTTCTTAATTCAGGCATACCCAGACGCTTAGTAGAGCGTTTGTCAGCATACTCGGGATTTTGCATTTTAAGAGAATGATCAAATATTCTAATGAACTCGTTTTTCATCGATTCAGGCAGGCTGGCGTTCAACTCAGCAAAGCAAACGTAATGAGGTGGGAAGCCAAGCTCAACTTCGGAAGTGAAGTGACTGATCTCGGCAAGATTCAACTGTCTCACAGCCAATTTGAGCGCCACAAGCACTTGTTCTTCAGTCAGTTTTTCGCCCGTAATTGAGCTTATTCCAAGCCCTTTTCGAACGAACTGAATAATCGGAGTGTTTTCCTTCATAGAGACCACTTCAATGAGATCGTTGATGTCGTAGCGATAGAGTCCTGAATTCGTCGTGAAATAAATGTAGTATCGACAGCCGACTTGCAGCTGATCGGCAGTCAGGAAAGCGGGAGAAGTCGAATCCAAATCATCTTCTTCGACAAACTCAAAGAAGTGGCTGGTCACAGCAACAACACCGCCGGCGCCATCTGATGACAGCGGAATGGAACCGCGCCCTTCGCTGGCCATGTAGCCGAAGTCACGCACCGGAATATCGCCGAAAAATTCAGGCAATCGTTCGACGTAGAACGACATGGGACCGCCCTTCCAGCAGATCAAAGCGCTTAAATTGGGCCAGAGAATTTGCGGGCTCAAATAACCATTTTGCTCAAGCAGTCTTTCCAATTGCACCGCTTTCTCTCGATCGGGTCTTAGATATTTCTCGAAAGCAGCAGACAGATGAGCTGGTGGGGCATAGATTGATTTAACGGTGCCGTCGCAAAGATCGGCGACCAGGTCATTTGCATGTTCCTTTAGTTGATCCGCCAAAAGTAACAGGCTAGACGGATTGCAGCAAACTACGGCCGTGACGTCTTGGGCCATGGCGATTCTCAACATCAGATAGTATTTCATATCTACGTCTTTGATCTTACACAACTCGTATGGCACCGAGAAATGACGCCTAATTATCGGCGACTGCCGCTTGCTTAGAAGACCGGACACGGCACCATACGGAGCGCCGCTTTCGACCAGACCTTCCTCGTCATTGGAGGTGATGATCAGGAATTTGCCAACAGCAGACTGCGGATGATCCACAATCATCTGGTAATTGTGAATCTGGAAAGCGTGCGTGTAATCTTTGAGGTGCGCCTCGGTGATCGGGATGAACTTTGGTTGGGCGGTGGTGCCACTCGTAGTGGCAAACATAAATGGCTGTTCAGTTGTGAGCTGATTGCGTTTTCCATTTTTTAAAGCTTCAATGTAAGGATGCAAGTCTTCATATTTATTGGCCCCGACCCGGCTTTGATATTCTTTTATTGAGTGGATCTTATCGAAGCCATGCTTCTTGCCAAATACAGTGTTTTCATTGGCCCGGATAATTTCTAAGAGTTTCTGCTCTTGGGCCAGCCTGGGATTGCGCAGCGCCTTGTTGAAACGTCGCACGTGCGTGGAGGCGCGAAAGGCTTGACCAGCTGCAATATCTAGATTCTTAAACAAGGTTTTGCCTCATATAATGCGCTCATGAATGAGCGGCGGCTGGAGATCATTTAGCGATCCTGAATTGAAAAATTGTTGCAGACGCTCGTTTTTCACACTCACTCCCAAACCAGTGTTTTTTAGGGGTTTGCCGATCCCTCCGAAGCCAACATTTAAGTTTTCGTCGGTAATGTCTTGTTGCAAAAGAAACAGATTGTTCGAGCCTTCATAGTTGTCGAAACGCGGTTCCAGTGCCGCGAAAGCGCGTCCGGCGGCGCTGAGAATGCCGCTTTCACCCACCTGAGCACCCATGTGACAGGCGATGTTAGCCTGACGGGCAATTGCCGCAATTTGGCGTGCGGCCAGAATGCCACCCACCTTTGAAACGCGAATGTTGAAAGCGCTGCAAATCTTGTTTTTCGCTAGATAGCGAGCGTCGTTAACTGTACACAAAGATTCATCCGCCAGGATTTGTTCAGGAATTGCTTTGGTGATATCAGCCAGCCCAGCAAACTGATCCGCTGGTACAGGTTGCTCATAAGATTGGACGCCGAAAGGTCTCATCTGTTCCGCCGCGTGAAGAGTTTCATCAAGCGACCAGGCACAGTTGGCATCAACTCGCAGAGTGACATTTGGTCCTAACACTGCCCTGGCCAGGCGCAGTCGATAAAGGTCCAAGTCAAGATCTCTGCCCACCTTAATCTTGACGGTCTGAAAGCCGTATAACTTATAAAACCAGAGCATCGCTAACAGTGCTTTTTTGCCGCCAAAAGGAATAACCGCACCGTATCTGATGGCACCGGTATCTGGCGGCCCGCCGCCGATCAACTCAGAAACAGACTTGCCGGCGCACTTGCCGGCAGCGTCGAGCAAGGCCAGCTCGAAGGCGCACCAGGAAGCTCCTTGAGGTCGGCTGTCCAACTGCAGTTTTGCCCATTCTAACTGCAAGGCGGATACCACTTGTTGCACATCATCGAAACTGCGGTTTAGAAAGAGAGGAACATATTCTTTACTGACCGATCGGACTGCACCGTCAGGACTTTCCCCGGTCACGTAGTCTCTGGGGATGCCTTCCCCGTAGCCGACAAATGACTTTTCACCATCGGTAATAACAACACGCACGATCAAATTTTCCGATTGACTGCGCGATGCCAAACTGTGCTTAAAGGCGAAGCGGAATGGAAGCGTAATCAAAAAGGAGTCAATCGAGGCGATTCTCATGCCACTGCACCTGGTGCACGGGCGAGGATCCAATCGCCAAGAAGCTGACTATATTCTCCGAACCAGCGAGGATCAAAATCAATGCTGTGAGCCGCGTCCGGAAACATCCGCAGCGACTTATTTATGGCTTTGATGTTTGCATACCATTTGTCGAGCGCCGAGAGATTGACAATCTCGTCATTGCCGGACTGAATTAGCAGGATCGGCAATTTCAAGTCTGGCGCCACTCTTTTCGCTCTTTGAGTGAGCAGGAATTGTTCGAAATAAAACTTAGTCGTAGCTTCAAGAAGCCTCAATGGATCCTTTTTTATAAACTCAAGATAAGCGGGATTATTTGTAAACATGTAAGGCTCTATTGGAATAGCCAAAAGTTTGCGAGCATGTTGATCGCCCTTAAAACAGCAATAGCCGATCTGGAGTTTGGTCTGCCAATCAAAGTCTACTTTAGTATGAATTGCCGGGCAGGTTAGAACTAAGCCGGACAAGGCCGGTAATTTTCCAAGATCTGTCGTTTTGTAACTGTCGCTGGCGATCACCGATGCTGGTTTTCCGCCCCAGCAGTTACCGATCAAAAAAATAGCCTGACCGATATGTTGGGCGGCTACCGTGCGTAAGATTATTTCAATGTCGCCAAGCAGGGCTTTGTAGCTCATCAAGTGGCCGCGGTCACGGGAATTTAGACCTGAACCGCGACGATCAGGAGCATAGACGGTGATACCACGTTGGTTGAGAACGCTGGCCGTATTTTGGAACCACTGGCTATGACCTTCAATGCCATGTAAATAAACAACAACTGGTAAGTCGGGTTGCCCTCTCCAGACTCTGCAGGCTAATTGCTGCGCGTCGCTGCCTTTAATCCACTCAATTTGTGGTTCGATACTTGAGCCTGGAAATGGCTTCAGGTCTGGCAAAGGAATTGAAACTAAATCTTTCGACACCGCGACGATTTACTCCACTAAATTTCAAACACGGAACTGTAAGATGCGCTGGCAAAAGCGCGCTAACGGTGCGCCTCGCTTGAGTCTAACACCACTTTGCTTCCAAAAGCGCTGATTGATTACGAATCATTAGCAAGGAAGCGGTGGGGCGACAATTATTAGCTTCTTGAAATCTTGCCAAGCGGCTCACGTAGTAAAGTATTCATCTGGGTTAAGCGACTAAATTAAAGGATGTTCACTATGCGGCACTTGCCTGGCTGGATGCCGAGCTTACTTCGCCAAATCAATTGGGGTTGTTCAAACAGCTCCATTTTGTCCACTCAAGATGACACCATCGAAACTTTTCAATCAGGTCGTAAATGTTGCCGACAGTTGTGGCACTTTATTCAAGAGTTACCTGAAAATATCGCCGCCGTGCGGGATGCCTTACCGCCGCAGATGGATGCGGCCAGGTCTCTGTTAAACGAACTGTCTGACGATGAACGAATTTATCAAGGACTTTTCGTAAAGCAATGTCAATTAGCCCGCCTAAATCTCGATGAACTTGCGTCTGAAATACCAAGTGCGTCGACCCAACATCTTTGTGAAGTAATGCGCAACTATTGCCACAGCCCCAATTATCATGACGGAATTTTGGCAATTGTGACGGCCGAACTGGCGGCGACAGCGTTTTGCCGATCTGCTTTACCACTGTTCGAGCGATACTTCGACGAGTGCGGCTCTTCTTATTCACAGGAAGAAATCGAAGAAGGGCTAAAATGGCTACACCTTCATACCAAACCACAAACAAAACACGCGTTGTGGTTAAAGCGGATGCTTCAGGACCTTGACGAACATTCTACGGACCAACTGCCACAACCAGTGGAAACGGTGTTACAGGCTGTGTTTGCTTTCTTGCAATGCCCTCAGACGGGAATGCCTGCAAGCAAAAAAGATCTCAGTCTAGCCCAAAACAAACGAGGATAGGAATTTGAAACATTGCAGTAGCCCCGTCGCCACAAAACTTCTGGGACTCTTACTATGCATGATGGCACTGGTTGTCTTCGCTTTTGCTCCGGCCGCCTTTGGGCGAGCAGGCAAGAAAGAATTACTCGGAAATGCGGCCGGTTTATCACGTGAAACTTTTGCCAACGCCATGAAAGATGGAAAGCCGTTGATCGACAATTGGCTAAAGGCATCAGAAGCTTACAACAGCTATCAATTCAATTATCAAATGACAGTCTATAAGAGTGACGGCACCACTACAGATACGGGCAATCTCTTTTTCAAAAAGAAAAGGCTGTTACGAATCGAACAAACAGGCGGTCCTAAAAAGGGATCAGTAGCCGTGTTAACAGCAGACGGGAAAGTTAGGGCGCACACCGGTGGTGCCTTGAAATTTTTCACAGCCACTCTTTCACCGGACAGCAACATGCTCTTATCGGCAAACGGCTGGCCAATGGTCAAATCTGATTTCGTTTCTTTGGCTGAGGCAGTGGAGGGTTACATCAAGAGTGGCGATTATCCCCGCATGACAGAGACTCCTGGTCAGGTCGGCAACCGACCCGAAAAAGTAAATGTCTTCGAACTTTACAAAGGCGGTCCGAGCGGAGCGTTGTTCAAACGAGCCCTGTTTGATCCCGAAACGAATTTGCCGGTTGAATGGTGGGATTACAAAGACGGATCTTTGTGGGCTCACAGCACTTGGAACAATTTCAAAGCGGCTACTCTATCAGATAACGTTTTCACGATTAAGGGGGACAAGTAAGTGGCAATTAACACTCCTTCGATAGTGGCACTGAGCCTGTTAGGCCTTGGTGCGCTGGTATCCGCGCCGGTGTTAATTAAAGGTTTCACGCGCCGGGGAACCGGAGTCAAGTATGAGCAAAACTTTCTCATCCAGCGCGCACCACAGTTGATGTCACTTGCTAACGTGATTATTATTTCGATCGGCTTTCTAACCTACATGGGCGTTTTGCCACCTTACCTAGTGCCGTTCTTCGCTCTGACCAGCGGCGAGCCGACTGGTTTGGTCAGCATCGTATCTTGGGTCGGCTGCGCATTCCTGCTCAGCGGATTGATCTTTATGATCGGAGGTTGGTATTCCCTGGGCGAAATGTTCTCAACTGACGCTGAAGTAATGGACAACCATGCGGTTCGAGACACAGGTTTACTGAGCCTTGTGATGCATCCAGCTTACTCGGGTATCATCCAGTCGCTGCTTGGCTCTTCACTAGCCGCAACATCTGTGCTTGGAGCTCTGTTCACTATCTTCGTGGTCGCGCCTCTGTGGCTGCGCCGTGCTAAATACGAAGAACAACTTCTAATCGAGAATCTGGGACAAAGCTACAAAGATTACGCGGAAAATATGAAGTGGCGTCGATTGGTGCCACGTTTTTTCCCAATCGGCGTTTAAGAGCCGCTGCGAACGCCGACTCTAGGTGTATTTCCACAGTGGCAGCGGTAGTTTGCAGAGACTTCCAAAGCTTCTGATTGCTAACCGCTCAAGCTCAGTATTTTCTAATGGTGGCATGGTTGCTATTAAGTTGCCATGCGCTATGGTAGTCTAGTTATCAAGTAAAGGAAACGCTGACGCTGTGCGTTATTAGTCAGCACTGGAGACTTCTTGAACTCGTACAAAATCAGGTCCGCCAAGATCCGAGCCACCGTATTTACTACTACTACGGTTCTAGTATTGTTAATGAGCGTGATCCCGCCTGGGCAAGCGTTCAAGTTTCCAGGCCAAAAAACTAACGCTCCTGCAAGCGAGGCGCCAAAAATGATTGACGCAGTTGAAAAACCCGCTTCAGAAAAACATCGAGTGCAGTCTAAAATCCTCATCAAAGCACCGCCTGAGGTTGTCTGGTATTCGGTCCATGAAGAACGGAAACACGATCCTGACATTGCCTACAGTAAGGTTATAGAGCAAGGTGTCAATGAACAAAAACTGGAACAAAAATTCTGCTTACTTCCTGTGATTGGCTCAGCCACTTGTTTAATGCATCACACAGAAGTGCCTAACCAGAGAATCGATTACAAGCTTTTGAAATCTGATCACTTCAAAGCAATGGAAGGCAGCTGGATTTTTACACCCGCAGAAAACGGCAAAGCGACGATATTAGAATTATCTACGCACCTGGACATGGGTGTACCTGTGCCTAAAATGATCTTCAATGGCTTGACTCAGAAGAAGCTGGACAAACGACTGGCCCATATCAAAGAGATGGCTGAGAGCATGCATTCAAAAGTTGCTGCTACTGGCAGTAAAACAGAATAGATACGTCATGCGTACGCCTGGTTTGGTGCATATCTTATTGGTCTGCTAAGAATTTATCGGTTTATGTTCGTCGGATCTAAACCGATATCGGTTTAGGATTTTCTTCGATTCTAAACCGATATCGGCTGAGTTCTGTCAATCGCAGGCTATCGGGAGAGGTCTTCTGGCAGCCTGTCTAGCTCAGCTCAGCGGGCTGAAACCTTTTCCGCGCCCACAGTCAGCTCAAGCTTAACGCGAAAGCGGTCTTCAAAGAAGCTCTTCTTTTCATTTAGCGCCCATGCTTCTGAATAGGAATTTTCACCTGGGACAACGTCAATGTTTAGTTTCATCGTCGCAACTGACATCGAGTTTCCGGGCACGCCTTCAATAACTACCGAGAGATTTTTGACGACCTGTCGATGACTGCGATCTAACGCCTCAGCGAGTCTGAGGATGGCGGCCATATCCCACATCACTTTTCGTTCTTCAGGGGCGATGGTGAAATAGGCTTCGTGTGAGTCTTTAGGTTCACTTCCACGATGGTAACGGGCGATGCTTGCAATTACCGCCACGTCTTCTTCAGAGTGGCCAAGCATTCCACCATTTCGGATCAAGTAATAAGAGTGCTTATGATGCCCATTTCGACCAATGAACATTCCCACGTCGTGCAACATGGCAGCTGACCACAGTAAATGTCCAACCTCCTCCGAATATTCGTGAAGGACTCCTCGCGTTTGGAGGAATATTTCACTTGAAAGACGCGCTACTTGTTCAGCATGTTCAAAGCTCCCGTGATATTTATCAAGCAAGGCATGAACGCTGGAAGATCGTGGATCGCGGTGGTGATCCAGACCAGCGTTAAGCCAACCGGTTTGCAAAAACCGATCGACGATTACACCTTCTCGCAGAGCCGCCGAACAGACAATGGTTTCCGTGGCCCTAAAGGACCGCATTGTCTCGAGCAAAACAATGGCTCCGGCCAGGACAGTCTGATTTCGATCAGCGCTAACTCCCTTGATGCGATCACCCTTCAACGACGCCTCTTCGAGATACTGGACGATGCTTGCCAGTCGGTCAATGTTGAGCGTCCAACCGTGCAACTCGGCATAGGGTCGCCTTAATCGTTCACGATCAATTTTGGCTAGAGCTTGCACAGTTCCTGAGGTGCCAATCAACTTACCGAATCCCCCGACACTTTCGACTCGGGCTGCAGCCGGACGCAGAACGCCACGAACTTCATCATGAAGTTCACGGATGCTACTTTCTGTCGGCTCGCCTTTCTTAAAGAAGCGTTGTGTTAAGCGGGCCGCGCCAAGCTTGTACGACTCAGTAAAGAACGTCTGAATTCTATCGCCAACTATAACTTCGGTGCTACCGCCGCCGATATCGACAATGGCAAAAGTATCGCTTAACTCAGGCATGCTCCACAGCACTCCCAGGTAAATCAGCCTGGCTTCTTCTTTTCCGGAGATCATTTTGGCGTCTAACTTTAGTTCTTGGCGAATCCTTTGGAGCACTTCCTCGCCATTCTTAGATTCACGCACGGCCGAGGTAGCCACCGCAATGACCGTAGTCGCATCGTTTTCGGTAGCTTTTTTGAGCATGTCTTTTAAAATTCGCAAGGCGGATCGCATGGCTACATCATCAATAAAATGAGCCGACAAAGCGCGTCTAAAGAAAGGTACCGCCTCTTTAACTTTGGTAATGACTTCAAAATGATCCCGTTCTGGGGTGGCCTGGCAGACGACCATGTGAAAGGAATTTGTACCCATGTCAATACAGGCGACAATAGGCCCGCCTCGAACACGTACCCAGGAACCTGTCCGTTTGCTGCGCGGTTTATTGATTTTGCGGCTTTGCATTGTAATTCCCGGTCGCCAACTAAATTGTAAGCTGCTGAGGATGCTTCGAGGGTTCTGGTGCATATAATTTAGGACAGAACGTAAGACACGCGAGCAGTAATGAAATTCGGCATCAAGAAAGTTGAAGTGTCCTGCAATAACTGCGGTTCGGCGGAGTCCGATTTCGTCACAACTGGAGTTGAACACGAGTATGACAACACAACCAGGGATGAATTCACCGTGGTCAAGTGCAAGAAATGCGGCTTGCATTACTTGAATCCGCGTCCGGATGTATCCGAACTAGGCACAATCTATCCTCCTGAATATTACGCATACCATCTGCAATCAAAGAACGTTGAGCTTGAAAACAGCGACTCCTTGCTTTTTCGAGCACGCAAATATGTTTACTTGCATCGATTAGAAAATGCGATTGCACAATGTGGTGGCACCACAGAGTTAAACGTTCTAGACATTGGGTGCGCCGATGGAAGGGCGTTAAATTGGTATCGGCAAATTCAATCCAGAACGATCCATACTTTCGGAGTTGACTTTGATCAAGTCGCGGTTGAACGTGCTCGGCAAGCTGGCCATATTGCGTATCTTGGTCGCTTTGAAGAAGTGTCGTTGCCAAACGATTATTTCGACATGGCAGTAGCGACTCACGTCATCGAACATGTGGCAGACCCTAAAGCTTTTGCGCAGCGTGCCTTCGACGTGCTTAAGCCAGGGGGTATCCTTCTGCTTGAGACGCCTAACATAGACTCGCTTGACGCCCGCATATTTCGTCGCAGTCATTGGGGCGGATATCACTTTCCAAGACATTGGGTATTTTACAGCGCTGAATCAATCACGAACTTAGCCCTTGAGCTGGGTTTTGAAGTGATCAAGATTGAATACCACCCGGCCCCTGCATTCTGGAACTGGTCATTTCATTCGTTGTTGAGTGCTAAACCACCGTACAAAAAGTTAGCTGATTATCTTTTCCCTCCGTCAGACTTTCAAAAAAACAATCTAAAAAATCTCTGCGCCGTATCTATCTTTACCTTCTTCGACGTAGTACAAAAGGCGACAACAGGAAAAACATCGAACATGGCAATCTTGCTGCGCAAACCTTTATCCAATCGACAGGTTTGAACGACAAGCTGGAAAACGCGCAGCGCCGGCGCCATAGTGAACAGCTAAAACGAGTCAGACTGGCGCTATCCGCTCATTATCATAGGTTAATAATGCCAGAGTTTAGGATGTCAAACGGCGGGAATATATAGATCAGTAAATGATCGGTTTCTGGTTTGCGTGGCTTTGCCCTAAATAAGTATAGGGCTTACGGGCGAATGGTCGGTCCGCTGGAGGAATTCAGCAGACCCTTCCAACGCCCCTTTTTTTAGACAAAGTGTGCACTCGCGTTTGGCCAAGCCCACAGCGCAGCCTGATCTAAGCAGCACATAACAGCACAGTTGGTGGGGAAACGTATAGCTTCAACTCTGACCTTCCCGCGACTCGACGGAGGCACAGTTTGAATAATGCACCGTTGTGCCATCGCGCCCTGTCAACAGAGCACCAGTAAGCGGCTAAGTAGTTTTGAAGATACTTTCTGCTGACGCCATGAAAATGGCGCCGGATAAAATCAATTGCCCGATTTACTTCTGAAACTACATTTGCATCTGGAGGAGTTGGAGACAAAGCCGCCACAAGAGCCTCATTTGATCGGACGAATAAGCCTGCAGGCACACACTTGATCAACTGCGCTAGTTCGAGCATTGTGACCCCGGCTGAAACAACTTTAGTTTCAAAACCGGTTGCTGCAGCCAATTGATCAATGGAAGTTGGCTGACTCGACAACAGTTTGTAAATCACTTTTTCGGTGCTGCAAACTGGAGAACCCTGATCGTGATTTGGAGAACGTATCAAAATTGTTTCTTGGCTGTCTGTGTCACCTGAGGGTATAGCCTCTGTTCTGGGCTTTAGAAACAATGAAATCTTGCTCTCGATTATGTGATCAATTGACTCTTTAGAAGCCCTTTCCACAAGCTGCATCCGCACTTCTTCCTGCTCTGTTGATGGATGTTTCCTCGCTTCCGTTTCTGTACTCCTTTTGCAAATAACCTCGTTGAAATCGAAGGAAGAAACCGCAATTCCTTTCTCGATCATAACTTGGCTAACGACGTGCATCATTTTTTGGAAAATCTCCCATGCTGAAGAATAGGCGATTCCCACAAGTCTATGTAATTGTCTTGCATTAAAAGAGATGCCTCTTTCTATCAGAAGCATCGGCACTAAATATGGTCTAGCACTTCTCATTCTCTCGAAAATAGTTCCAGCTGTTATCGATATTTTTTTGTTGCACTTCCTGCACCTAGCAAACCTGGCGCCAACTTTTCTGTTCAACTTCGAGCTTCCACACGAATCGCACTTCTTGCCTCGACGCACTCTTCGCCATACTTCATCAAGGCGATCCTCCTCAGTTGGGAATTGCTTGTCTATGTTGTCCACCTCAGAAACCAGCAGTGCGAAGTGCTGGCTCCTTTCTCGGTTTTGCAGACTTGAATTAGTCAATTTATTACCCTCCCTTGACTATCTTCTTAAACGCAATCTTTGATAAAAAAGTTCAATTCACATTGTTATATTTTCGAAAAATTCACTTCCGGAACTAAACCGATATCGGTTTTGTTCACAGCGTCACGAATCTAAACCGATATCGGTTTAAATCAACGGAAAGTCCGGAGAAAAGCTACAGTAGACCCAGCAGATCATTGTCTTAGTTGAGTTTCAATGAAGTCGAATCTGTGCACCGTATCCGGTGCCCAGTTGATTAAAGGTACAAATTGGCAGTGCGGGACTTTCGAGTTATCTGAACAGAATGGCGGGCGAACCAGCAAAATGCCAAGGCGGAAAAACAGAATCGTCCCTTGCCAAAACGTGCTATCTTCTCGTATCGTCCGCCAGCCGCCCCCAACTTTTGAGGCATGATGAAAGCGTTGATTACAGGAGGATCTGGCTTCATTGGCGGCTATCTTGCTAAACAGCTTCTGGAGTGCGGTAATTCGGTAACAATCTTCGACAAACGACCATTGCCTTCGGAATGCGCGTTGAAGTGCGTATTTATAGAGGGTGATCTTCTCAATCTCGAAGAAGTCAGAGACGCCATGAGTGGACACGACATTGTTTATCATTTGGCAGCCAACGCAGACATTTCAGCGGGTGTCAAAGATACAGCCCTGGACCTGCACCTTACGACGATAACGACTTACAACGTGCTTGAATCAATGCGGACTGGTTTGACTAAAGCAATTGTCTTTCTCTCAGGCTCAGGCGTGTACGGTGACTTGGGTGATATTGTGGCCACCGAGGACAGGGGTCCGCTGCTTCCCGTGTCCCTATACGGCGCTAGCAAATTAGCTGCAGAAGGTTTAATCAGCGCTTTTTCTGCTATGTTCGGCCTTCGTGCCACAATTTTTCGCCCAGCTAATGTCGTTGGTGGCGGCCAAACTCACGGCGTAATTTTTGACTTTATCAACAAATTGAAGCATGACGGCAAGCACCTTCAAATTTTAGGCGACGGTAAACAAACAAAATCTTATTTATATGTTGGTGACCTTTATGAGGCAATCTCAACTGTATTGGGATCTCAGAAAGCCCCTCTGTCATTGCTGAATGTAGCTTCGGACGACACCGTGGACGTGAATTGGATTGCCCAAAGAGTGATCGAGTCCATGAATTTGCCGAACGTTTACATCACCCATACTGATGGCCAGGTGGGCTGGACTGGTGATGTTCCGCGGGTTCAGTTAAGTACAGAGAGACTCAAAAGAACCGGCTGGCAACCCAAATATTCTTCAAAGGATGCCGTTGATCTGGCAATAGCGGAAATCTTGGCTCAGAACTGATTTAGCGTAGAACCACAGATCGCTCACAGCGTGCGCTCACATCTTAATCTTTTCGCATTAAGAGCTCACCATCCTCAGGAGGTGGAAGCGCCTTCCAGCTGCCTGAAATTAATCCAACAGCCTTCGCATTGAGGTCTTCTGCTTCAGCGTTTCGTCTGGTTGTCTGCATTAGACTGGCCAAGTTCCTCATCAATTTGATTGTGTCTGGATGGTCCTCTCCGAGAGCCTTTTGCCGGATTTTCAGGGCTTTCTTGTAGACTGGCTCAGCTTCACGATATTTGGCTTGCATATGATAAAGGGTAGCGAGGTTGTGCAGTCCGGTAGCGACATCTGCGTGATTCTCACCGAGTTTATCCTCGTAGATTTGAACAAAGCGGAGTGTGAGCGGCTCTGCCAGATTGAATCGACCTTGCAGGTAATAAAATTTGGCCAGGTTATTCAAACTAGCAGCTACTGCTAGGTGTTCGGCACCGAGAACCTGCGTTCTCAGATGAACAGCTTGCTTGAAAAACAGTTCGGCTATGACAACTTTAGATTGCCGAGTCATAATATCCGCCAGGCAATCAACTGTGAATGCGACGCGCAAATCATCGTTGGGCATGTTCTTGGTTTCTTCAAGGGCTGCCAACCACATAGACTCCGCGTCGGCGAAATTACCTTGCTGATATGACGTCTCAGCCTGCTTGCTAAGAGTCTCCCACTTCATTGTCATGTCAGTACCGCCGAATTATCTAATTTGTTAGCCTGCTCAGATCATTTTACTTCCAAATCTCACATATGATGAAATTGACAAAAAAATTGGTTTAAATGTCGAACTCCAACTTCGCACTATCTGTGGTGATGATTACTCTAAACGAAGAAGGCGCTATTCGTTCAGTGGTAGAGCAAATCCGCAAGGTTGTCGAGAAGAGCGAAATCCTCATTGTCGATAGTAGCAGCGACCAAACTGCCGAAATCGCCAGCCAAATTGGCTGCCGCGTTATTCGTCAGATTCCGGCTCAAGGATACGGACCAGCCTTGGCAATGGCGCTTAAAAATGCCACAGGCGATGTGATCGTAACCATGGATTGCGATAACACCTATCCAGCTCAAGCGATTACCACACTGGTCAAGGAAATAGAAGCTGGCTATGACCTTGTCTCCGCATCCAGACTTATTTCACGCCCACAAGCGATGCCACTTTCAAATTACATAGCAAATCTAGTTTTTGCTAAGCTAGCTGGTATTATCTGTGGTGTTACAACAACTGATGTACACACTGGCATGCGCGCTTATCGCAAGAGTCTGATTGATTCATTTGCTTTCGACTGCAACGGCATGGCATTACCAGTAGAGCTGTTAGTTGGGCCTGTATCTGAGGGGTACAAGTACAAGGAAATCGGCATTGAATATTTTGAACGGACTGGGCAGTCGAAACTCCGCCCCCTGGCAGGGACGTACTGGACGCTGAAGCGGCTTTGGAAATGGCGCCGACACTAGCACGCTAATCAACAAGATTCCTGAACAAGATGCCTGAGGGTCATCGGTCCATTCTTAGAGCTTGCTGAAACAATTATGACCTTAGCGCGATCAGTTTCTCTTTCGCAGACTGCAGTTACTTGGTCTACTTGGTCTAACGATTAACCTCAAGCTTTTCGAAAGGCAATCACCATATTAGATGTTTCACCGGTGAAGCGTTTGATTGCCACGTCCACTGCGCAAAAAAGACAGATGCGCAAAAAGTTTGCCAGACTGTCGCGTTGAAAATCAACCGGCGGAAAAAGAGCGTCCGCTATTTTACGGGAACGGGGATACTTCTCTAATAGAATGGAGTGCATCGTCCAAAACCAGAATATTGCGTTCGGCGCAAATTCAATAAATACCGGTTGAAAACCGATATCAGCAGCCAATTTGATCAAGGTATCGCGGGAGAAAAAAAACCAATGCCGAGGAAAATGGTAGGCGCCCCAATGTTTTTGGCGAAACCAGTGCGCATCGCGCGAGCCAATGTTCGGTGTTTCCAGCCACAAAATTCCATCTCGGCGAAGCACCGCATGCGTTTTTCTCAAAAACTGGCGGGGGTCAGCAACGTGCTCGATCACATGAGTAGCGGTGACGAGATCGAAATAGTCAGTTGGTAAATCAACTTCCTCAAAGGAGCCCGAATACACCGTATGACCGTTCTCTTGAGCGATGCTCAAAGCAGCCAGGTTAAAGTCGACACCAGACGTCTTAACGCCCACCTTTCGGGCATATAAATCCAGAGTATGTCCGTCACCACAACCCACATCCAGAACAGCACAGGTTCCATCTTTTACATCACACAACGAAAGCGACTTATTAATTTTGGTCTGAAAGCCCTTGTAGCGCAGCTTATGCAAAATAGAGTTAGGATTGGCTTCGTCTCTCAGTTTTTTCTGATTATAGGAATAGTAATTCGGTGGATAAATTACAGACAACTCCGAGGTGTCCGGGCGCGGGTTTAAATATATCAATCCACAATTGTTGCACTGAACTACGCGGAACAGATCATCAGTAGTATTGTCGTATTCGTGTTCCCGCCCAGTCGTTAGAAGCGTGCAATCATCCGCGTTGCACATATTACAACGCGTGAAAACCTTTGCGATATCGGATTTGGTGCTAATTGTGCCTGTGCTCCTAATCTATGAGAAATTCTGTCTCCGCTCATGGGTATGGATCCAAACTTTAGAGCGAATAAATATACACTATTATTCGTCTGTCCCTGATTCTCTCTGAAACGCACTCACTGATTGTGCCGCCTCCAAGCCGCCGCGAATGCAGTCTGGTATACCAACCCCGCACAATGCACTCCCGGCCCAAATTAGACCACGATGACTCGTAAATCGATGCTTGATTTGCTGCACTAACTCCAAGTGCCCTACGTGATATTGAGGCATGGCGTTTGGCCATCTTTTTAGCCAAATCTTGAGTGGATAACTAGTGATGCCCAAATACGTCCTGAGATCCTCTAACGCTACTTTAATCAAGTCACCATCACTTAGAGCAAAAACATCTGGATGAAGTGCGCCACCCAAAAACACACGCATGAGCACTTGGTTGGAGGGAGCCCGCCCCTTGAACTTCGTGCTGCTGAAACTACAGGCGATGATGGATTTGCGCTCACGCTCAGGTACTACAAAACCAAATCCATCCAGCGGGTGATTGATGTCTTTTTTCTCGAAAAGCAAATTGAGGATGACGGAAGAAGTGTGTTCAACACTGGAAAGATGCGCTGAGAGACTAGAGTCTAACGAGCTAATCATCTCACCGACCTTTTTGGCGGGAGCAGCAAGCACAACCACGTCTGCCTCATGTGAATGACCAGAATGCGTCACCAATTGCCATCGATCAGCAGAGTGCGAAATTCTTTGCAAACCAGAATTTAATCGAATCTTGTCGCGCCCGATTTTATCTCCAAGGGCCTCGACCAACGCTTGCAGCCCCAAATTCATGGTAACAAAGGCACTATATCTAGGACCACTGTCCTTACTGTTTATGCGGCCGTTGTTCAGCAAGCCTCTCGTAACACTGCCATATTTCTGCTCCATCTCAACAAATTGTGGCACTGTCGCTGCCGCACTTAATTTTTCCGGGTCTCCCGTATAAATGCCGCCGACCATGGGTTGAGCAATGCGCTCAAACAATTCATCACCAAAGCGTCTAACAATAAAATCCTTGAGTGTTTCATCCTCGGAAGGTTGAACGGGGGCTCTGAGCAACTCTAAAGCTGCGGCCATCTTTCCCCTTAACGACAAAATCGGAGTGTCTATAAAAGGCCAGATTTTGGTTGGTGCAAGCATGACAAAGCCTTCCGGGAGTGGCTGAAGGCGTCCGTTAGTTGCGATAAACGCTCTACGGTTGGCGTCATTAGTGGCAATTAGCTGATCCGCAACACCCAACTGATCGCATAGACTGACTGCCCAAGGTTTGCTTGTCAAAAATGAATCCGGACCTTCCTCGATCACACAGTCGTCTTCGTACCGAGTCGAGATAACTCCTCCGATTCTGCTAGCCGACTCAAGAATCGTCAGATCGGCTTCTGGATCGGCTTTCAAAAGAGAAAAGGCCGCAGCCAATCCTGAGATTCCACCGCCTACAATTACAACCTTCATTGGCGTGCAGAATTATCCTTGTTTAACTGAGGTGGTCAGCTCTCGCACTAGTTCAACCAAATACTTTACGTTGGCCACAGGCGTTGAGGGAAGAATGCCGTGCCCAAGGTTGAAGATGTGTCCAGGTCTTCCGTTGGCTTGCCTGAGAATGCGCTCGGTGTGGAACCTAATCTGCTCAGTATTCGACAAAAGTACAACCGGGTCTAAATTACCTTGCACAGCGAGTTGCTCGCCAAGCTCAGCCCACCCCTGATCCAGCTCAACGCGCCAGTCCAAGCCGATTACATCGCTACCACAATCCTTCATTGATTGGAGCAAAGTTGCTGTTCCGGTTCCAAAGTGGATTACTGGCACACCAGGGATGATACCAGAAATTGTTGCCTTCATATGCGGTACCACAAACTGCCTGTAATCCTCAGGTCCAAGACAGCCGACCCAACTGTCGAACAATTGCACAACCTGCGCTCCAGCTGTGATCTGCGCGTTCAAATATCTCACCGTCACATCGCTGAGCACTTCCATCAGGGAATGCCAGGCAGCATTTTCTGTGTACATGAATGTCTTTGTCTTCTCGAAATTGCGCGAACTTCCGCCTTCAATCATGTAAGAAGCAAGAGTGAAAGGAGCGCCAGCAAAGCCGATCAATGGCACTTTCTTGTTCAGTGCTTGCACCACTAACTTAATTGACTCCAAAACATATCCAAGTTCGCTAGTCACATCGAATTTGTTCAGTCTAGCCACATCCATGGCTGAGCAGATTGGTCTGTTAATAACCGGTCCGTCGCCGCGAACGAACTCCAATCCGACCCCCAACGGTTCAAGAGGCAAAAGAATATCTGCGAATATAATGGCCGCGTCCACTTCTAGTTGCTCTACTGCCATTACCGTCACTTCGGCTGCCAGTTGCGAGGTCTTACACAGTTCCAAAAAGCTGACTTTCTCTCTAATTGCCCGATATTCAGGCTGAAAGCGGCCAGCTTGGCGCATCAACCAGATCGGTGTTCGTTCCACAGATTGACGTCGACAAGCGCGCATGAATATGGAATCTTCATGTTCATTTGCACAAGTCACGGTTGCTAAATTTTTGTGCTCTTTAGGCATTGATGATTGCTATAGCTCAACCACTAGGATACGCGCAATGAGCAATCCTATCATGTATATGCGCATTGGATAATCGGAACTTTCTAACTGAGCGCATCTTCGTAGCTTTTGGCAGCGGAGCAGCCTTCTAACGCTCGAACCGTGTTCAGAAATGGTTCAGAACGTCGCCGATATCGTATGGCTACAGCGGTTGCTGAGGGCTCGGACTGAAGGTTGATTGGTTTGATAACGGAATCGAACCATAATAAAACAGAGTATGCTTCTATCTTCAAGACGGCGAACCAAAGCGAGTTAATCATGTATCAAGTCACGCGCGAGATTCCATTTTGTTACGGTCACCGCCTCTTAAATTACAGCGGTAAATGCAAAAATTTGCACGGACACAATGGGCTGGCTGTAATCACAATAGAATCAGAGGGATTAGATCAACTTGGCATGGTAACTGACTTTTCAAACATCAAAGCCGTCGTTTCGCAATGGATCGATGACAACCTCGATCATCGCATGATTCTCAGCAAGGAAGACCCTTTGCTGCCAATCCTTCGGGGCGTTGAAGAGCCGGTCTTTGTTATGGAAGTCAACCCGACCGCCGAAAGTATTGCTAAGCTGATTTTCGACTTTGTTGAGAACGCCGGATTTCCGGTTACTAAAGTGAAGCTCTGGGAAACATCATCGTGCTTCGCCACCTACAGCAAGACAAAATCGAAGATACAAGCTGTAGAATGCCGTCAAAATCCGCTCTAACATCGACATAGGGCGATTTACGTGTCAGCACCTCAATTTGAACTTAAGACCCGACCTTGCGCACTGCCAACGGTGCAGATAGCGATCGGAAGACGAACTCGAGCGAAATCTCAACCGATATCGGTTTAAATACAAACAGGGTTGAAATCAGTCCATATACAGCGACATGCTACGATAGCCGACCTAACAGTTAATGACATGACAATCCACTGGACTACGGAAGGAGACCGACAATGGAATCTTTCGAGACAATAATCATCGGCGCAGGTCCAGCTGGGCTCAGCTGTGCACTTGAACTCCAAGATTCGAAGATAAACTATGTTGTTTTTGAAAGAAATTCTCGAGTTGGCGGTCAGTTATGGGAACTGCGCAATACGGTAAGAAATTTTGTCGGTGGCTACGGAGACAACGGAGAACAGACGGCACAGAGGCTTGTTGATCTCGTCAATATCATGTCGGCAAATGTGCAGCTGAATTCACGCGTCGAACAGATCGATCTCAAACTGAAAACACTGACAGTTAATGGCACCAGGTATAAAGCAAAAACAATAGTGCTGGCGACGGGCTACCGGCTCCGCGAATTACCATTGCCGGGAAGCTCAATGTTCAAATCTGCAGTATTCTACAAGTCCGCCGGAAAACTAAACGAATTTGCAGGCAGACGAGTGGCTGTAATTGGCGGTGGTGACTCAGCACTGATACAGTGTCTTGAACTTGCATCAATCTGCCCGCAAGTGCATTTGATTCACCGCAATAACAAACTTAAAGCCAGACCCGATTTGGTCAAAGCTGTACAAAGCGATGCCAAAATCGAGATCATGCTGGAAACTGAAGTTGACTCGCTGATCGGTCAACAACATCTCTCAGGATTGCAAGTCATTTCAAGTCGCAGTGGGGAAGTAAAGGACATTCAAGCAGAACGAGTTCTAATTAAGGTGGGCTCCGTACCAAATACTGAACTCTTTAGAGGACAGGTAAATATGGACGCTACCGGTCACATACTGATCGACAGATATTGTCAGTCAAACATGGCGGGCGTTTTCGCAGTCGGTGATATTACAATGCCAGGTTACCCAAGAATCGCCATGGCTGCCGGACATGGCGCTATCGCCGCAGCCAAAATCAGAGCTATTATTGAAACCGCCGTTTCGTAAAATATGACGGATTGCGTTTTGCCAACTCGTGGCGAATGCTGAAACGTAGCTGTCTAGTTCGACGGACTGGCTGACAAATGTGACAAGAACCCAAGAGTCTGAGATTACGCAGTGCGCTAATTTTCAACCGGCCTAATGGAAAACGTTTTCTCCAACACTTCGGCAACTACTTGATCTGGTGTTGACGCTCCGGCAGTGACACCAATCGTAACGTTGCCTGAGGGTAGCCAGCCGCGAGTTTCGTGCATGAGTCCATCTTCCATATAGCGGATCACATTGCCCGGTCCAAGGCAACCAGGTCCATCAATGTGAAAGGACTGCAAACCTTTCACTTTCGCTATCTCTTGCAAATGTCCGGTGTTTGAAGAATTGAAACCGCCAATCACAAGAATTAAATTAAGAGGATCGTCGACAAGCTTAAGCATGGCATCCTGTCGCTCTTGAGTGGCATCACATATGGTGTCGCCAGGACTGAGAAAATGTTCGTCGAGAGAATCCGGTCCATATTTGCGCAGCATCGTTTTCTCAACAAGCTTACCGATCAACTCAGTTTCCCCTTTAAGCATCGTCGTCTGATTGGCTATGCCGACGCGTTCCAGATTGCTCATCGGGTCAAAACCTTGAGAGCACGCCTGAGTGAACTTCTCTAAAAATTGCTCAGGATTACCCCCTTGAAGTATAAAATTGCAAACCCATTCTGCCTCAGCAAGATTTTGAACGATCAAATAGTGCCTCGAGCGTGAAGAAGTAGCCACAGTTTCTTCGTGATTGTATTTTCCGTGAATGATTGCCGTAAAGTCACTTTGCTCGTACTTCGCGACTCGGTTCCAAACTCTGGAAACCCATGGGCAGGTTGTGTCAACGATCTCACATTCCTTTAACTCCAACAGTTGCATCTCCTGCACGCTGGCACCAAAAGCAGGTAGGATCACCACCTCCCCTTTTTTGATCCCACTAAAATCTTTACTACCGTCATTGGAAACAGGGATAAAAGCGATGTTCATATCGCGGAGATTGTTGTTCACGACCGGATTGTGAATGATTTCATTGGTGATCCAAATTTGTTTGTCAGGGAAATGTTTGCGTGTTTCATAGGCCATTGAGACTGCTCGATCGACCCCCCAACAAAAACCGAACGCTTCAGCAAGCTTGATTGTGATCCCATTTTTCGTCAACGTATTGCCGTTAACTCGCAGTCCGGCAATTAGATCTGATTCATAGGCTGAGCGAAGATCTCCCTGCACCTCGTCCTTGAGACCAAAGCCCTTGCGGTGATAATTGGAATTATTCATTTGAAACCAGTGACTCTCTTTGCATCCATTTCTTTTGATTTTACCAAGATGTGGTGCCAATTCCTGCAAACTCGGTGATATTATGACTTCGCTGAAGCTTACTATGGACCCTAGTTACCAAGAACTGACACAAAGCAACACGTTGCACCCCGGTTCGCAAAGTTCACCTTTGGAGGTACAAATGACAAAGACGTTAGCGATTGCGCTTTCACTGGCTGTTTTGACCGTGGCCCCGATCACATCTGCTCAAGCCGCAGAAGATGGTCTCAGAGATGCGGCACGACAGACCGTGAGATTGCCGCTGAGAGCTGCAGGAGTTGCCACCGGTTTGGCAGTAGGTGTGCCGATGGCGATTACACGAAGAGCCTCAAACCGCATGATTGAGTACACCCAAAGTTTCGCTGACAAAATCGGCGGACACACAAGCGCACCGCCTGTGATCTTTGCGTCCATTATTGGACTTCCGTTTGGAATGTTGGTAGGTACCGCCGAAGGTGTATATGTTGGCAGTACAAACGCTATCCAGCAAGGGGTAGAAAAGCCATTCAGCCTCGAATCTCTCAGTCTCGCTGAAAAGCTAGAAGAGCACTAAGAAGAAATAAAATAGAAAATCAATCAAGCGTCAACAGCCCTGATGGAGTTGTTGACGCTTTTTCTCAATTCAGGTCTGTTGAATGCCAAAAATAAGCGGTTTGATTTTCGACATGGACGGAGTGCTAATTGATTCAGAACCACTCCACTTGATCGCTTACCAAGAGCTGCTTGCGGAGTTTGGTATAAGCTTCAGCGAAGAAGATAATCGGCCATATATTGGACGCAAGGATCTAGAACTTGCGCAGCAGTTGATCGTTCTTCATGATTTGCCAATCGAGGCTTTACAACTGGTTCAAAGGAAAGAAAAAATATTGGCGCGCTTATTTCAAACGCAGTTGGTTATACGACCCGGCGTACTCAGGGTTTTAGAGCAAGCCAAGAGCAATTCCCTGCCGGTTGCCGTCGCCTCTTCTGCTACGTTGCCAACAATTCAGCTGGTCGTTCAAACACTCGACATCGCCGCATATTTCCAAACGTTAACATCGGGCGATGAAGTAGCACACGGAAAGCCAGCGCCAGATGTTTTTCTGCTGGCTGCTGAAAGATTAGGGGTATTACCGATAAACTGTCTTGTCATAGAAGATTCTTTCAATGGAGTCGCAGCGGCAAAATCAGCCGGAATGCATTGCATTGCCATTCCATGTCAGGCTACAAGGCACCAAGATCATACAAAAGCTGACACAATCTTAGGTACACTGGAATCCTTGAACTTAGATAACTGGTGCAAGCCAGGATCTGATAACTCTGAATAAAGCGAGCCCAACAGTTTCTTGACAACGAAAATTAGCAACAAGCGACTAAATTGCGGTGAGATTGTGGGTATAACCACTTCGGAGCAGTTTACTATTCGGCCTATTCAACAAGGTAAGTAAGGACTATGAAGAGTATTCAAAGGGAGCAGATTCTTAGGCTGAACTGCCCCGGGTTTGGTGAGGAGTCCTATCTCACGATCGGGAAAGCCAAGGCACTCGACAACTATGACGTCATAGTAGCCAACCCCGTTAGCATCTTGCATCTCTTCGATCGCGATCCTGATGTTCTCAAAGAAATTGACTCCAAACTCGACGAAGGCTTGACCTCTTTTACATTGAAAAACGATTCACTGCTGCAAGCACTGGAATCGGATCTAAAGAAACGCATTTTTGAGCTTGTCAGTTTCCTGGAACGAGGCGGATTACTCGTCTATTACCTGTGCCGTCCGTTTCTGCTTCAAGGCAACTCACTATCGATGGACAACTATTTTTGGTTGGAAAGTCTCGCGCCTGACACTCCTGTAGAAAATAACGTGCGCCACATGAGCGCTGTCTCGCACGGGCGAACTATCGAACCGACGGAACAAGCCGATAAATCTGAGTTTGCTGCCTACTTTCAACAAAGTGGTTTGGAGTGGAACACGATTATTCGCACGGATTTCCTTACTGAAGGCTATATTGTTCTTGCCACCGCTGGTCCGCGCAAATGCATTGCGGCGCACTTAATTGCTGGTGACAACGGCGGCAGAATAATTTTTCTTCCTGCACCTTATTCACCAGATTTCGATCGCACATTAATGGATTGCGTCAACAACTGGTACGCAAAACGCACAGGGGATACTGCCGATGTTGCTCCAGCAGCAAAAGAGGGAACTCCCGGGCAGAAGTTCCCTCAACCCGATAACTCTTTCCTCAAACCTGAACCAGTGCCCGTGGCTGCCGCAGCTATGCCTGAAACCAAAGCTGGGGCTGTTGCAGCAAATTCGACTAGACCCGCTCCGACACCAAATTCTTCAAGAACGGGCATGCCGTCGCAAAATCCTTCCACATCGCGAACAGGGCTGCCGCCAGTGCAAAAGTTCGATGCCCGCGTTTCACGCAGCACGCCGCAAGGGCCGGCAGACGCCGACAACGCGAAAAAGAAAATGACGGCAGAGGAGATTTTGGAATCAGTTTCAGCCCAGGCTGAAGTGAGCGACCCAGTAACCGATAGACAACCTTTCAATGAGAGAACCACAGCTGATATCGGCGCCGCCTTCAACAGTCTCAATCAGCCGTTACCTCAACACAGCGAAGGCGCCGGCGTACCAAGTGCAGCAGATTTATTGAAAGAGTTGGAATCCGTCGGTAGCAAAAATCCTGGTCAAGCACCGCCTTCAGCGCAACATTCAACGCCTAAGGCTGAAAGTGGGACTCCTGAGGCGTCCGGACCCGGATCAAGAAATTTATTGCAAGAAATGGAGAATTTGGCCACAACTTCAACAGCAGCTTCCGTAAATAAAGCGCCTGAATCAATTCCAGAATCAAAACAAAGCACCGATTTTTCCAACTACAAATTCGCTGCCGAAGAGGAGAAAGCTCCAGATGCAGGCTACAAGTACGGTATAGAAGAACAACCACCTTCAACACCGGAGCCGGCTAAACCGACCTCAAAATCGGAAGCGACAGCCAAACCAGGAGCACCACTATCGGCACCGCAACCGGCTGCTAAGACAGAGCCCGCAAAGCAGAATGAATCGTTTTATCCACAACCCGGAGCGGCAAAGTCGCAAGACGTAAAAACTGAACCAGCAAATAATAATCATGACGCAGAACCACCTGAAGCAAAGGATCTAATAAAGAAGATGGAAGAAATGACAAAAATCGGTTCGTCAGAGTGGTGTGCCGAGTACTCGTTTCCAGACCTGGAAGACTTGAAGCGCGAAAAAACCGCGCTTACGGATTCAATAAAACAAGCGCAGACGAAAATTTCTTCAATCGACAACAAAATTTCTCAACTCGACAGTTTGAAAAATGCACTTCTAGCTTCAGACGGAGAGGAACTTTTAAATGCCAGCGCCTTAGTCTTCAAGCGCTTAGGCTGGGGCACGACAAATAATACCGGAGCGCCCACCGAACTCCTCCTTTCAGCAGATCGTCCAGAAGTGATCGCCCGGGTGCTGAGGACCAACTCACAGCCAAAGAGCTCCGATATTGCTCAGCTTGCCCAATCAGTAATCACCTTCTGGGGAGAACATGAAGTAGAGCCTAAAGGCGTTCTCGTATCTTGTACTTGGGCAAACAGACCTCCTTCTGAGCGCAACGAACCTGATTACACAGAAGCTTTAGCAGAATTTGCTCAAAAGAAGAATCTGGCTTTGATGACCACGATGCAATTGCTCTGCATGTATCGAGATGTCGAAATGGGTAAAGCAAATGGTGATGAAATTCGTAAACGGATTATCGAAACCAATGGACGGCTACCGGGGTTCTCTCTCGAAAACTCCATGACTAAGGCAACGGCGGGTTAATACAGTTCGCCATGAAATGTGTGACACTATGGAAATGCGAGTTGTTTCGACATCGTCGGGTTTGATCGTGCACCGTATTTGATACCATGACGGGGTAGCAAACCAGTGAACTTACCTACAATAGTTGTTTGCGATAACGCCGCAGGCAAAAAAGACGAAATTGAGAGTTTGATCTCAGCCCAGCCTTCGCTGATCCTGCTTGGCACAGTCAGTCGGCAGGCGGCAAGCCAGCAGACCCTACAACAGGGGATCAAGGTGATTTGGCTGGAATTAGCTCCGGACCCGCAAAAAGGTCTGGCATTGCTGGGAGAATTGAAAGAAAAGTACCCCAAGGTTCACTACCTGGTTAGCTACGAAACTTTGCAAGCTGATTTAGTAAAAACAGCGATGCAACTAGGAGCCGTAGAGTATCTAGACATGCCGGGAGCAGCGCAATTATTACCGCCTGCAATTGCACGTATCGATAGCAAAGAACACACTGCCACGACAGCTGCTGGTGCACCGCCCCCGGCACCATTAGCATCCAGTCGTCCCAGTGCCACTCAGGACAATTTACAAGCACTGCCAGCAGGGCAGGGATCGATCGCACAAGGACGCACAGAACGCCCCACTAACGCTCCGCCAGCCGAAAAGGCAACTGGGAGCAGTTTACGCAAAGCTCGCAACCTGACAACCGAGGGCGATCCCAACAGCGTCTTTGCCTCCTTGCCGAGCTGGCTGCTACCCTCAATCATGATTATCATGGTCCTGGTTGCAGTAGCTGTAATGATCATAAACCACTGACGGTATCACTTACTAGTGGTATCACTTACTACTAGTGGGATCATGACTAGTGGGATCATTGACCTAGTGGGATCATTGACTAGTGGGATCATTGACTAGTGGGATCATTGACTAGCGGGATCATTGACTAGCGGGATCATTGACTAGCGGGATCATTGACTAGTGGGATCATTGACTAGTGGGATCATTGACTAGTGGGATCTGGGATCGTTGACTAGGTGGTATCACTGACGACTGATTTTGGCTAATGGCACTTACCAAATCATCCTAACTAATTCACTACTTGGTCTTACTATGGAGCTGGTATTACTAACGTACTGCCACACCGGCAGCGCATTTATCGATTTTGGAGGCAAGAATAAAATCGTTCTCGGTTAAGCCATGACAAGCATGTGTCCAGATTTCGATGCGTAGTTCGCCCCAGCGGACAATTAAATCAGGATGATGATCCTCTTTTTGAGCGATTGCAGCGACTTTAGTAGCCAGATCCATGGATTGCTTGAAGTTTTCAAACTTATAGCTCTTGACGATTTTTTGATCATTTTCGCAATGCCATTGATCAACTTGCAAAAGAAGTGGTTTAATTTCTTCTGCCGTTAAGGCGGGCACACCTCCACGACAAGGCTGACAAGTTTTTTCGGACAAAGTCACCGCTGCTTCTCCTTATTCGTAAACTGGTCTACAAAATCTTCAGCATCTTCATCTCCGATTTCCATCGAAAAAACATCGGAGTGATCTTGCTGTGAATCATCCTCTTCTTCATTCGGAAGTCGCTTAATGACTTGCTCAATGTTGTACATCAAGTTAAAAGTAACCCGAGACATCTGCGAATAATTTATCGCTTCAAACCATCCTATCACGGCAGGAACGGCTGTCCAGCACATACTCAGATAGATCATACCCGGCACTTTTTCGCCCAGGTAAAATTTATGCACACCGAAATTACCAAGCACTGCTGCCAACACCATGGCAGTTTGTTTTTGTCGCCCTTCAGGCAGTTGATCTGACGCTGCTTGAATAAGCTCTGACTTACGCTTACGCACCGATGAAGCTGTTTTCAATGCGCGCAAATGTTTAGCGTCACTGCGCACCAAAGGCATGCCTTCTGCACCACAAAAACAGCGCACTCGATTGACTCGCCCTTTGCGAACATGATAAATTTCAGCCTCCAACAAAATTCTTTTGCATTGACCGCAGTACAGAGGTGCCAATTTGACTTCACTGCCGACTGGCGGTCTGAACGAGGCGTTCTTGTCGACTGCAGAGAGAATATCCATGGTTGAAAGACTGAGCTGCCGTGCTCGTTTGGTAAACTCATCGGCTTGATCGGCGCGCGCATCTTTATTCAATTGAGATAACAACATATATTGTTCTGATGCTTCTCTTTTCTTTTCCAGTTTTTCAAGCGATTTGGCCAATCCCTTCCTAACCTCAATCTCACGACTATTGGGATTCGGTAGAGCTTTACTACGAGCGAGGGCCTCTAAAAAACACGACTGCGCTTCACCATAACTTTCACTCGTAAGCGCTGCATTGCCTTTTGCAAGCCAATCTCGATACGACTCTTCAAGTTCGGCGGCTTGATGCACCACTTCTTCCATTTCAGCACGCGGAACATCGATATTTTTTGCATGACTACGACCACAGTTATGACAAGTCACTTGCCATGGCTTCAGCAGCGTTTCACAATCGGGACAGGGGCGCAGGTCAGTGCCAGCGTCAAAGTTGGATTCTAACGCGGCTGCATCAACTGCAGCTTCGACAGCGGCATCAATTGGCATATTGACGAAAGGCTCACCGTCGCCCATAGACTTCTCTTGTTCCGGCTCGAATGATGTTTGGTCTGATTTGTCTGCCATTAGTAAGTCTATATGGTGCTATTGACCACATTATAGAGGCAGCCAACAGATCATGGGTCGGATGCGAATATCCCGATATTAAGGAACTTGGCAGCGGTTACTTGTTTCCCTGGTGCTCCATGGGCACAGAGTAGGCAGCCAGCGGCTTGAAGGAGGGGGCAACAAGTGCATGATCAGCAAGTCCCGAACGAATGGCACCCCAATCCCGTTTCGGGTTTAACAAATCGAGAACTTCAGAATAGCTGGCAGCAGTTCGATATATCGGTGGATAAACTTTTCTGGGTGCAGCCATTGTGTCGGGTAACGAAGTGGACGGTCCGGTCTCTTTACCAGAGGCAAGCTTGGCAAATATGTCCTGATATTCGGCAGGCGGGTGGGCACCAAATTTGGCGTAGAAGAACTTGATTCCAGCAGCTTCTGCAAGTCCGCCATCCTTGACTCGACTGTCTCCAAACATAGCTGTTTGGCTGCGTCTGACTCCTAAATCATTCATTCTTTCTTGCAGATTGCCGATGTGAGGTTTTTCTTGAGATTTAGGGAGAACCTCGGTCAATTCAAAAGGTTTATCAGCATTCATGAAATCGGCGACACGCTTTCTACCGCTCTCGATCAAGCTCGGATCTGAGAACGAAGCTGGGCTCGGATGTGGTGTGTCCATGGCGTAAAATTCGTCCATTCGACGCGCCAAATCCATTGTATGCAATCGAGCCAGCCCGATAAAGTAAGGCGCATCGGTGCGGGCAATAATCCTTACGCCGTTGGCGTGGAGAGTGCCCAAGGTCTCAGGCACACTATCAAAGGGCTTCAGTAATTCTCCGCGCCGCTCGTCCATCACTTTCCAAAATGGCTCAACCACGCCCTTGGTGAATTGGTCTGGTGTCATCTTGAATCTTTCCAACAGTCCAGACTGCTCCAAGCTCCAAGGATAATCGTGCGTACGATACTGATCCATGACTCCGCCAATCTTTTGGTAGACCTCAAGTTCAGGAATTTTCTGCTCGGAGCTGATTCTTGCCACGTTTTCGCGAATCGCAGGAGCGAAATAGTCGGTAAAGGGCCCCATTGTGCCATCAATGTCAGTGACCAATAATTTCAGCTTTGGAGGCTTGATCGTATCGGCAACATTCCAAAGATTCGCTTTCACTTCGGCACTGGTAACTTTGCCTGTGAGCATGTCGATTGCGCCCATGTCTTTGCCGAATACCGCATTAGCAGTACCTTTACCAACCATGCCTCCAGCAAGGGCAAGCGGCATCGATGAAAGAAACGCGGTTCCCTCGTGGGAGACTGTCGTACGCAGATCGCCAGTTACTTTAGCCATATTGGCATTGGAATCGCCCGCCTGATACATGGCAGAGGCTGTGGAGGTCCACAAACCACGTGTTGCATAAGCCATGAGAGCGGCGTTTGCCCATCCGCGCGGATTGGCGATTGTAATCGCTGCACCAACAACTGCATCTTGCCAGTGATTCTCTAAAAAATTGGCGGTCGCACCGACTGGGTTGCTCGTAAAGTCCTTTTTGGCCTGCTGAAAGTCGGTCCAAGTAGTTGTTACGGCGTCCTGAAGTCCTTGACCGATGCCATCAGTTAAAACGGCTGACTCTCGTTTTAAAAAGCCCTGTTCCATTGTGCTCGCTCGCCATTGGGATTCCTGTGCATGGATTATCGTGGCGCGGGACTGGCAGAGCTACCGTGAAAATCCCATTTTCAGTGATGAAACCCGCTGTTTCGTCCAGATTTAATGGTCGTGAGAAACATTTTGACCACAGAGTGATGACAAGAAGCGTTTACAGGTCGAAAAGCATGTCCTTAGTCTGAATGGGTATTGGAAACTTAACCGATATCGGTTTAAAGGCCGGTCCTAAATCCAGTCCGAAAACGTCAACCGATATCGGTTTAACGTCCATCCTAAAACCTCAACCGATATCGGTTTAAAATCCGACCCTAAAAGCGCCTCCTCCTTTGGGGGATGGCATGAGATTTTTGGGAAATATACTGTTATGACGGCCTTGAACCAAATCCAGTTTCTAATATGTTCAGTCGATGACCATAAACTGGCAATAAGACTCAATCTAGTCGAGCAAGTCTACTCGGCGGTTGAAATCACGCCACTTTACGACGCGCCCGAGACAGTATTGGGGCTCATTAACGTTCATGGCGCAATCATTGTTGCCCTGAACTTGCGTAAGAAATTGAATCTTAGAGAACGAGATATGGAGCTAACAGATCAACTTGTGATCGCCAATTCAGAAGATCGACAGTTCGCACTACTTGTCGATGAAGTCCAAGGCATTGTACAAGTACCCACTGATCGAATTACTGCAGTTTCCTCAGAGGGTGAACCGGTTCGACAAGTGATAAATAGCGAGCACGAATCTATTGTAATTCACGAGCTCACCGATTTTCTCTCCACAGCAGAGGAAGATAAATTGAGATCAGCACTGCATTTGGACGATATGTAACAGTGAAGAGCGAGTTGACGAGCGAAGCGTTGATCAAATTGAGCGAGCATCTTGCCCAGCACATGGGAATCAATTTTTCTACCGATCGCCTCAGTGATCTGAATAAAAAAATGGCGGCCTTGGCGGAAGCGTTTGATTTTGATGATTTGGACAAGTTTGCAGAATGGCTCCTTTCAGATAGTCTCGATCGTGAACAGATTGAGTTGCTCGCGGACTTTCTCACCGTAGGCGAGACATATTTCTTTAGGGATCCAAAAGCATTTCTTGTTCTAGAGGAAGAAATTTTGCCACGCTTAATTCAGGCGCGACAAAGTGCCCGATTCTTGAGAATATGGAGCGCAGCGTGTTGCACAGGCGAAGAGCCATACTCGATTGCCATGATTTTGAGAAAGATGATACCGGATATAGAGCGTTGGCAGATCAAAATTCTAGCGACAGATATAAATCAAACCTTCCTCGAACGCGCTGCTGAAGGCTCTTATGGCGAGTGGTCATTTCGTGCTACTCCTGAGAGTTTCAAGGAACAATATTTTACTCAACGGAAAAATGGACGGTACCAAGTTACTCCCGAAATCAAGAAAATGGTCCAATTCGAGTGGATGAATCTGGCCGAACTAGAGCTTTTGTCTGAGCCCGCCTACAGTTGTATGGACATCATTTTCTGCCGCAATGTGCTCATTTATTTCAGCGTCGATCACGCCAAACAAATCATCTCTCGCTTGAACAATTGTTTGATCACCGATGGACATTTATTTGTCAGTCCCAATGAGCTTCCGGTGACAAGTGATGTGGGATTCCAATCACTGCACAGACCGGGTGCGATTATCTTGCAAAAATCGAATCAATTAATACCGCCGCATCCGCCGCTTCCCGCGGATTCGAGAGAAGTCACCGCCTGCGAGGCCACAGATCACATCGAGTCACTAGCAGAACCAATGCCGACCCTGGAAGAGGCTCAGTCTTTTTATAATCGCGCCTTGTATCAGGAGGCTGCTGAGATGCTGCTAAAACGCTGCCGCAATGGAGGAGACTTCTCCTCCTTGGTCCTCTTAGCTAAGAGCTTGGCGAACCATAGTGACTTGAAAAATGCTCTCAAGTGGTGTGACCGAGCCATAAAAGCCAATCGTTTGAACGCCGCAACACACTATCTACGTGCCACCATTTTACAAGAACAAGGTGCAACAAGCGAAGCGATGCATTCACTGCGGCAATCTCTGCTCATGGACTCTAACTTCGTTTTGGCTGAGTTTAACTTAGGAATTCTACTTCGCCAAACCGGTCACGGTAAAGACGCACAGCGCCACTTCAAAATCGCTTTGAAACTGCTCAACAATTATCGCGAAAACGATGTTTTGCCAGAATCTGAAGGCACAACTGCCAGTGGTATGAGAGTTATTGTAAGCTCACTCATGGCAGATGTGGCGCGATAAGCATGGACACACCCAACAATCAAAAACTGGATCAAGAAAACATAAACATATTGGTGTTTATGAAACGAGCCGTCTTAAAAGCGCGAGCCAGGGTTCTTGCCAAACCTCGCTTGAAGGACGAAAGCAAAACTGATCTAGTTGAGGTCGTACAATTTATTCTTTCTGGCGAAACGTATGCAGTGCAAACTAGCGATATCAGAGAAGTTCTGTATCTCAAAGACGTGACCAAATTACCATCCACACCCAACTTCATAGTGGGGGTGATTAGTCTGCGAGGACAAATAATTGTCATTATAGATATCCGGCGCTTTTTCGAATTGCCGCAAGCCGAATTTTCTGTATTCAACAAAGTGATCATTGTAGAGCACGGAGATGTAGTCCTCGGATTCACCGCCGATGAGGTCACAGGCATGCGTAACATCGACCATTCATCGATCCAACTCTCTTTACCGGGTTTGGCTGGAAAACGCGCCAAGTTTCTGCGTGGTATTACAACCGATCGTGTAACCATACTTGACGTCGAAAAAATGCTACAAGATAGTGAGCTGCTGGTGAATGAAGAAGTGACCGACTGAGCGTGAATAAAAGGAAAAGTTAGGCATGTTCAAGAACTTAGCCACTCGCAACAAATTGCTTTTAAGCTTCGTGACGATGATCATTTGCATCCTGACCATCACGCTAATCGCGTGTGCTTCTCTGGCAGCAAAGATTGACGGTGCTAGGAGTGTGCAACTCGGACATGACCTAACACGGGTCGCCGAAGAAGTGGGCGCAGCGCAGGTCGCGATGCAAGATATAGCAAGTGGAAAGAATACAGCACTTGGCGACCTGCCATCCATGTCTGAGAAGATACTGCGAAGAATCGCCGAGCTTCGACAAAATTCTGAATCAGGAAATTTAGCTGAACTCAATCAAGTTGCTACGGAATATCAATCCGGAATCAACCAGTACACTTCATTGTTCCAGTCTGGTCAACTGCCTCTAGCTCAAAAACTTGCTTTTGGTCCTGAGCTGGAACGATACAAAAAGATTCGCGCAATTTGTGATCCGCTCTCTGACCAATATTCTCAGAATAACCTCAATCAACAGGATGGAAGCGCAAGTTTGTTTATCGTCCTTGTAGCAGTTTTCTCTACTGCGTTTGCAGTCTTTTGTTTTTTCATTCTGCGCAATGAAATTGCCAAACCGTTGCAAGAGCTGACGAAAGCGTCTGAGCGGTTAGCAGCAGGAGACCTGAGTGTACAACTTCCCGATTCTAACCGCAGTGATGAAGTCGGCTCAGTTATTCGAGCCTACAGCAGCATGGTTACCTCTCTGCAAAACATTTCCTCCGCAGCGCAGCGTGTTGCTCAGGGTGACTTGCGCGTCAGCGTGCAGCCGCGTTCTGAACATGACGCTCTTGGAAAAGCCTTTGCCTCGATGGTGGAGAATATGGCGAGCGCAACTTCTCAAATAAAATCGGCCGTGGAAGTTTTATCGAACGCGGTCAGTAACATTATGGCTTCAGTGTCGGATTCGGCCTCAGGAGCTACCGAGACGGCCACGGCGGTCACTGAGACAACAACGACCGTTGAAGAAGTGCGACAAACCTCCCACGTTGCCAATCAAAAGGCTAAAAACGTCGCTGAGAGCGCTCAAAAATCCGCCCAAATTTCAAGCATGGGAAGGAAGTCGACCGAGGAGACAATCCAAGGCATGAAACGCATTCGCGAACAAATGGATCTAATTGCCGATAGCATGGTGCGCTTAAGTGAGAAGAGTCAATCAATAGTCGAAATTATTGCCACAGTCGATGATCTGGCCCAACAATCCAACCTGCTGGCAGTCAACGCTTCGATCGAAGCTGCCAAAGCTGGTGAACTGGGGCGCGGCTTCGCTGTTGTCGCCCAGGAAGTTAAGAGCATGTCGGATCAGTCGAAACAAGCAACCGCGCAAGTGCGCAAAATTCTCGGTGAAATCCAACAGGCGACCAATTCAGCAGCCATGGCCACCGAATTAGGAAGTCGAGCGGTAGACTCGGCAGTGACGCAATCCAATCAGGCCGGAGAAGCAATATCGGCCTTGGCAAACAGCGTCATCGAATCAGCTAACGCAGCTGCTCAAATCGCCGTGTCAAGCCAACAACAACTAGCGGGCGTTGACCAAGTGGCCACCGCAATGCTCGGCATCAAAGATGCTACTGCCCAAAACCTAATTGCCATCAGACGTGTGGAAGAAGCCACACTGACTCTGCAAGAACTTGGTGGCACACTCCAAGTTCTCACCAAGCGATATCAACTTTAGGTGACTGATGACTTCATCTGAAGAAGCGTTCCTTAAAAAGCTCAGGGCGGCGTTTGTCAGCGAAGCCCAGGAGCAGGTAGAGCGGATCTCGACTGGGTTGGCTTCATTGCGAAACACCAACGATGAGAAAAGCAAACAAGCAATCATTGAAAACACTTTTCGCGAAGTGCACAACATCAAGGGCTCGGCACGAGCTGTTAACCTGCTCAATCTGGAAGCTGTGTGCCAATCACTGGAAGACGTTTTTGCCGCATTGAAACGTGGTGAACGAGACATTACTCCAGAACTACTCGACATTATGCACGATGTCGTCGACGCAGTATCAGCGACACTGACCAAAATTGAACCTGCTGAGGATTTCGACGCGAATAATCTCGCTTTAGTCCTTGAAAAACTTCGAAAATTAAAGTCGTCCGATTGGTCCAACACGTCTGAAACGCCGGTCAAGTCCGAACTTTCCGATTGGTCCAACACGCACGACGCGTCCGCTCTTTACGACACGTCCAATACCGCCAACACAGCTCACAGACCCAATCCAAAACTTGCTTCTTTTTCTGATCTGAGTGATTTTGTTTTTGCAGCCGAGCCCTTTGAAATTACACGTCCAGCGCCAACGCCACTTCCTGATTCATCGCGAGAAGTGGTGCGCATCTCATCTGCGCGCCTTGACGAACTGCTGATGCGAGCTGAAGACATGCTCAGTTTAAAAATTATGAGTCGTCAACACAATCAAGACTTAAACGACGTCGGCTTTAAGTATGATACATACAGCCGTGACTGGTCGAAGGTATACGCAGAAGTAAGATCCGCACGGCAACTAATTGACCACGATCAGGCATCGGCAGAACATTTGTTTATCGACTCGGTTCTCACCAAAGTAATGGAGTTCCTTGATCGGCAACAAGCGCAAATGAGCGCCCTGAGTAATCAACTGATTAATTTGAAAACCTCATCTCTAAATGATTATCGATTGGCCAGCGGCACAGTCGATAACTTCCTTGAAAATACAAAGAAACTGCTGATGATGCCAGCTTCCACAATGCTCGAATTGATGCCGAAGCTGGTGCGCGACTTGGCCCGAGAGCTGGGCAAAGAAGTAGACCTTTCGATTAACGGCGGCGACATTCAACTCGACAAACGCGTGCTAGCGCAACTGAAGGATCCATTAATTCACATCCTTAGAAACAGCATCGATCACGGCTTAGAAAGCCCTGAAACACGCATTCAATCATGTAAAGCAAAAAGGGGCTCCCTGCATATTAATGTCTTGCAACAAGAAGGAAACTTGGTGGAAATTGTCATCACTGATGATGGCGCCGGCATCAACATTGAGCGAATCAAAGAAATTGCCATAAGAAATCGCCTGATTAGTGGTGAACAAGCTGCCAAACTTACCGACGAAGAAGCGATTTCGATGATCTTCCAATCCAGCTTTTCAACCAGCTCAACGATCTCGGAAATTTCAGGACGAGGACTGGGGTTGGCGATTGCCAAAGAAAATATTGAAAATCTCGGTGGGCGCTTGCTCGTTGAAAGTCGCCAGGGTCTGGGCACCACTTTCAGAATCACACTACCGGTAACAATTGCTAACTTCAGAGGCGTTCTCGTAAAATGCTCAAACGAAATTTTGATCGTTCCGACTTCCGATATGGAGCGCGTGATGAAAGTAAAAGATGATCAAATTACAGTCGCAGAGACGGGTAAAACGATAAGTGTAGACGGCAATTTGATACCACTCGTGAGATTAGATGAAGTCTTAGAATTACCTATTGTCACGTCCCACTCCACTCACCATCTTTTGATGGTTTTGCGCAACGGTGAGACGTCGTATGCCTTTGAAATTAACGAAGTTCTCGAAGAACAAGAAGTACTGGTAAAGAAACTGTCCAAACCTATAGTCAGGATACGCAACGTCGCTGGTGTAACGATCCTCGGTTCAGGCAAACCAGCAGCAATCCTAAACGTTCGCGATCTTATTAAATCGGCAGCAAAACTTTCTCGTTCGAAGCGGCACGTCAACATTCCAGTCATAGCAGTGCAGCAAAAACGGATTCTCGTCGTCGATGACACCATCACGGCCCGCATTTTGATGAAAAACATTCTTGAATCTGCAGGTTATCTAGTGAAAACTGCTAACGATGGCACTGAAGCATTAAAATTAATGCGTGAAGGGAACTTCGATCTGCTAGTCACAGACATAGAAATGCCCAAAATGAATGGCATAGAACTTACGGCTGCCGTAAAAAATGATGATCAGACGAAGCAAGTCCCAATCATCCTTGTCACATCGATGACGGATCAACATTATCGCGACAAAGGTAACGAAGCTGGTGCTGATGCATTTTTCGTCAAGAGTAGCTTCGATCAAAACAATCTCTTGGACGTAGTAAAACGGCTAATTTAAAGATGATAAAAGTCCTGATAGTTGAAGATTCGATCGTGGCGCAGCAGCTGTTGACCCATATATTGAACGGCGATCCCGAAATTCAAGTAATCGGTACAGCCAGTAATGGTGCGGAAGCAATTAAATTTGTCAGTAAAACAAAGCCCGATGTAATCACAATGGATTTTTACTTACCGGACGTAAACGGTTTGCAAGTTGCTCGCGAGATCATGGAGACAAGACCGGTACCGATCATAATTGTTAGCGCCACATGGACAGCAGATCAATATTCAGAAGCGTTTAGTCTTATGGAAGCTGGTGCAGTCGGCACAGTCAAACGACCACCAGGTCCTGGACATAGTGAACATGAAGTTTTAGCTCAACAACTCAAACAGCTCGTGAAAAGCATGTCTGAGATCAAGGTTGTGAGACGCTCCTCAAAATACAAAGCCAAACAGTTTGAAGTCGCACAGATACCATATATGGTTCACCGCCTAGTTGCCATTGGCGCCTCAACTGGTGGACCTCCAGTCCTCGACACCATATTGAGTGCCCTGCCAGCTGACTATCCGTATCCAATTTTAATCGTTCAACACATTGCAGATGGCTTTCTCGACGGACTAGTGAATTGGCTGCAACCTAAGTGCAAACTTAAAATTGGTATCGCTAGTCAAGGAGCAAAACTCGAAATCGGTCACGTTTATATTGCACCAGACCATCATCATTTGGGCGTCTCTCAACAAGAGCGAATTTTGCTCAGTGACGCTGAACCGGAACACGGAATTCGTCCCTCGATATGCTTTTTATTTCGCTGCGTGGCGCAAAACTACGGCTCCCGCGCAATTGGAATATTATTGACAGGAATGGGCAAAGATGGAGCTGAGGGTCTGCAGTTGATGCGATCCAAAGGTGCAATTACAATAGCTCAGGATAAAGATACGTCGGCGGTCTTTGGCATGCCCAATGAGGCAATAAAACTTGGTGCCGCTCAATTCATCTTGCCACCAGATAAGATTGCACAATCTCTCATACTGCAGCAAACTAACGTCACTTAATTGAGGTAACTTTGATCACAAATCTCGAGAATGTACATGTCATGGTTGTCGAAGATACAATGACACAAGCAATGATGATTCAGCATGTCCTGGAAAAAGAACGCATGCGCGTAACTGTTGCCCGCAGCGGAGAGAAGGCGCTGAAAGCACTGACTGAGACAAAGCCAGATCTGATTCTATGTGACGTTAACATGCCTGTGATGGATGGTTATGAGCTTTGCACCAAACTGAAAGCCGATTCCGCATTATCTAAGTTGCCGTTTGTACTCCTTTCGACTTTGGTGGACAACTCAGACTTACTAAAGGTTATCGAATGCGGAGCAGACAACTTCGTCTACAAAACCTTCGAGGGCGAATACTTCCTCCAACGTCTTAGCTCCATCTGGTCTTCATGGAACGTGTACGACTTGGAAGAAATAAAAGCAACGACAATTTTTATTAATGGTGAGCGCCATCACATTCGAGTCTCGAGCCAAAGACTGGTGAATCTGTTGGTTTCAGCATTCGAAACTGCGGTGTTTTACAACCGCACGCTGAAATCAGGCGGCTAATGCCCGCCTTCCTGATCAAGATCCTCTAGCTTCAAAGTTAACCGATCGCAAAGTTCCATATCACACCCAAACACTGTCAAAAAAACTATAGCGTTAAGCAACAGCGGAAAAGTATGCTCATGCGCATCCAGCGCATCCAGCCAAATTTCGTACAAGCTGCGCAGCTGCTCCAAACTGCAGGCCAAATATCCCGGCATGACAAGGTCGGGGATGGTGGGCAAAACAGGCTTCATCAAAATTAGCCATCTTAAATGCTTAACTAACCTTGCATCGACTTGATCTAATGTGGAAAGCTCTCGTTGCGCCAAGCGTTCGTTGTAGAAGCCAAAGAGCCTTATGCGGGACTGCAAATTATTTGGGTCGCTTTGCAATCCAAGTTCCAGCGTCTCTGCCTCGCCAGCGCTTAATCGAGAGCCAATCAACAATAAAGTCGCTTGCTCTGCTTTCGTCGGTTTTTCACCATTCTCAGAAACCATGCAGAGATAATATCAGCTGCCCAGAATCGAAGCTGTATGGCTCTTGATGTCACTTCCTTGGATAGCAGCTTGAAACCAAGCTTAGATTTAAACCGATATCGGTTTAGATTCTTCGCCTTTGCCCGTCCAAGTCACAGGCAGCGGTGAAGCGGCATCATTGGCGCTAAAAATGCTCTAGCTTCGGCAGTTGCATGCAAGTTGCCCTATAGTATTAGAGGCACTCAACCTAAGCCAATCAAGTTGTCAGCAATGGTAATCAACGAGAGATGAGTATTAACTGGAATAACCACATCGATCGATTACGCAGTCAGATCGCAGAGCTGCGCAATACCCTGCGCGTTATCAAAACCAAGGCCCACGACGAGCGGCCCGGTTTGGAGCAGACAACGGCGCAACTGCGAGAACTTGTTGATAAGAATGAGTCACAAAAGACGCTTTACCAATTTCCGAAAATTCTTCGTTCAATATTGAACAATCCCGCTGTCGGCGCGATTATTCTCGGACCAAACGGCGAGCATCTTCTTTTCAACACGGCAGCAGAAAGACTGCTTGGAGCCGACTTGATGGCCGATGCATTAGCCGAAAAATCAGGCAATTTCGGCTTTTATATGCCTGACAAAACGACAAAGTACACCAAGGAAATGTTGCCCTGGCAGCAGGCTGTTCAAGGCAGACTAGTGCCTGAAATAGACCTTTTTGTCCGGCGTCAAGGCTATGTTGATGGACTCTGGATAAAAGTGACCTCCACTGCACTAAAAAGTGAAGCCAATGATATTGGTGGGGCGGTCGTTTTCCTAGTTGACATAACTGAGCAAGTGCAAGTAGAGACTCAAATCCAGTCGACGTGCGAAGCTTTGGAACAACAGATGGCCCAGATCGGCAGCGCTCAGCTAGAGTTGCAACTGCTCACCGAAAAATTGGGGAAACTAGATTATCTCCCTGCAGCCACACCAAATACGGTGCCGATGCAAGCTGATCAAGTCGTCGCTAAAGAAACGTCCCCACAAATCCGTTCCCAGCCGAACGAATCGAAGTCATCGCCGGTCGATGCGACAGCGGATGGTTCAACGTCCTCGCTGGCACCGGACGATCTGGCGTCCTCACTAGTTGCCGCTCAGAGCGAGCAGATGCCTGCGGCGAATGTCGACGCAGCGCCAGAAAGAGGAGAGGAAAGCATTTCTGACACTAAGGTTCTGGGCTCCCTAGAATCACAAACACTCGATCAGAAGACCCAGAAAGTGAATGAATCGATCATCGAACAATTAAATGCCGAATTGTTCGCGGCCGCAAATGAAGCTTCGCCTGAAACAACATCCAATTCAAAGCCATTCGATGCAATGCAAGAATTTTTTGAGCCCGACGTTGCCGAAAGCCAGCCAATGGTAACGGTTGCTGAAGAACCGGAGACAGCAGAAAAACAGCCTAAGCAAGCAAAGAAACCCGAACCAAAAGCAGTCGAACTAACTTCTACTAATCCAAAACGTCGAAAGATCCTGATTGTGGACGATATCCCTGTTAATCAAAAGCTTCTGCGGTTGCAGCTCAAAAGATTGGGCTTTGAATGTGAAGCGGCAAATAACGGGGATGCAGCCCAGAAAGCGATCGCCAACGGCGATTTCGCTCTCGTTTTAATGGACTTGGACATGCCTGTCATGGACGGCTTCGAGTCCACCACGGCGATCCGCAAAAGCGAGCAAGGGCAAGGAAGACACATCCCGATCGTCGCTATGACCTCGTATGACCGCCAAGAAGATCGCGAAAAGTGCCTGGCAGCTGGTATGGACGATTTCTTGAGCAAGGGAGCGACTCAAAAGCAACTTCACGAAGTAGTCGAACGCTGTATGCAGCCTGCCTCACACGATCCTGCTAGTGAAGCTGCCAGGGCCGAAAGCGCCCATGTGGCTGAGATTGTCGCCAAAGAGAGTGGCTTGGATATCGAGTCACTACAAAAGCAATTTGACAAAGAAGAAGTGCAAGATGTCTCTCGGCTCTTCCTTAGCGCCGTCAATACGTTTATCGATTGTATACAGCTGGGCATAGAAGAGAAGGACGCTGGTGCGGTGACGCACTTCGCTCATTCGGTAAAAGGACCTTGCGCCGCCCTCGGCATCGACGAAATGACACGTCTGACTTCAGAAATAATGAGTGACGCCGAATCCGGCAACTGGACTCAGGTGCGTGTCAAATACATGAAACTTAAATCCTCCTTCGGGGAGGTCAGGGACCAGTTACGAGAGCTTTGCACGCCAGGCTACGTCTAACCGTTGGGAAATACTGCGTGGGTCCGGTTTAGTCGTGGAAGAAAGTACAATCGCTGCCGTGCCTGTTGATGATTCACCCGTGAACATCAAGGAGCTTGAAGAAGCTCTGGAAATCGATGGCGCGCACGAAATAGCGGCCGGATTTCTGGAAGATGTAGGCGCTGTTCCTGATCGCTTGACCGACTTCTTACGACTGAGGAACAAAGAGGGTGTAAGGTCCACCGCTCATCTGTTAAAAGGCTGTTGCTTAATCATCTTGGCGCCCAAGACCGCAGGCTTAGCGTCTGATATGGAAAGACTATCGATTGATAGCAATTTCGAGGCCTGCGACATAATTTTGCCGGATTTACTCGATGCACTCCACAAGACAGTCGAATGTTTAGAAAATTACTTGGATGAAATTTGACTCTATAGAAATAGTGATTGGATTGATCAGCGCGGTCGCGTTGGTGGTTTCGCTGATTGTTTTGCGTCTATTAGCGACAAACAAAACTGACTATCTCTCTGAGATAGAGAGTCTAAAATCGAAATTGCAAAAGGCCGAAGCGGAGAAAGAAATTTCACGTAGGGCGATCACAGGTGAGTTCAAACAGCTGCTCAGCGACCATCGGGCGACCACTGCGACTGGCACCAACGAGCAATTTGAAACCCTGATTAATGGTCTGCAAGAAAAACTCAACGCCCTTGAAAATCAAAGTGCAAAACGACTCTCTGATCTCGAATCTAGGCAAGCCCACATGCCGAATCCAGCTTCTTTACTGACTGACCTGAAAGCATCAGTGCAAGAGGATATCGAGCGCTTGCAAGTGCGGCAATCGGCGGTGCAAGAACATCTAAAAAGAATGGAGAAAAATAACGCCGAAATTGCGGAACTGCAAAAAACTATTCCCGAGCAAGTGAGCGAGCAAACCACAAAAGCAGTAACGCAAATAGCGGCAGAAAATAAAGCCGCAGTTGACTCACTATGCTCACTGTTTCAACAGCTGCAAGAATTTGTTAAAACCGACTCGAGCAAAACGCAATCTGAGATAAGTGAACTGGCCAGCAAAAGTGAAATGAGTGTCAGATCAGCCACTCTCGATAAATTCCTAATGCTCATGGATTCTGATGAGGAGCGAAAAGCAGCGGCATTGTCGTTTGTGCGCCAAATTGCCAGTGAAGACTTGTTTGCAGAATTAGCCATCCAGTTTCCGAGCACTCCTGCAGTTGCAGCCTTGGAGCAAATGGCCAAGAAAAGCGATCGAAAGGATGTTTTCGTAGCAGCACTAGGAAATCTGGCGACACAGAAATTGGATGCCCAGATGTACGATGACGCCAGAGCTCTCTACATGCAAGCAATCGACATCGTCCAGGAATCGGCAGATCCGGACCAAGCCAAACTGCTTTCAATTTATGCAAAGCTAGCTTGCTTGTGCCGCCTACAGACCGATTTTGATTACGCAAAAGTAGTTTTTAAGCGCGTTACCGACGCGCAAAAATCAGCATCGCCAGAACAACGCGCAGATGCCATTCAAGCACTTTCTGAATTGGCACAATTATACGAAATGAGCAATTTTGCTGGGCGCCTTGAAGAAGTTTACAAGCGATTGCACGAAAACTACATAGCCATCGGTCAACTTGATCGGATGGATGCAGCGAGAAATTTGAGGAAACTAGCCGATTTGTATCTCAGCGAAGAACGATACGAAGAAGCAGAGCCAGCTTACCATCGGGCCTTGCCGACCTACAGCAAGTCAGCTGAAGCTGAGGATCCCGAGCTAATCGCACTGCTTAGAAATCTCGCCAAAACGTACTTTCATTTAAATCAATTCGATAAATCCGAATCTCTGCAAACTCAGCTTATATCAGGATTAGTAAAAGCAAATGCCACTAATGAAGTACTAGTTGCAGTTGCACAACTAGAAGATACGGCACAAGCATTCGTCGATCGAAACAGCTTTCACAGAGCAGAAGCGATTTACAATCAGTGCGCTAACGCCTTGCGACAAGTGCTTCCAGCCAATGACGAGAGGCTTGTCACGCTCTATGAAAAGCTCGAAAACTTAGCCAAACGTGCTGAGAACAAAGAGCATCTGAAGAAGTTCTATCGAGAGCAAATGGACGCAAACAAAAATGGTGGTATCAAAAGCGCCAAGTATATCAATTGCGCCCTTAAGCTATCCGTTCTGCACGCAGCAGACGGAAACTTTGACGAAACAGAATCGATTTATAAGAGTATCGAGAATTCAAAGTCGTTCGATCAAGAAACTGCTGAACTTTTAGACGAGCTAGCCAAAGCTTGTAGCAGTCAGGCTAAATACGATTTAGCTCAAAAAACCTATGAGAAATCTCTAGCACTCAAAGAAAGTCTGCTTGGCCCTGCCAATCCTGAATTAATCAACTCTTGTGCAAACCTTGGTGCATCATATTCGGTGCAGAAAGAATACAAATTGGCGGAAGACATGTTCAAACGCGAACTTCTTCTAACAGAAAAGAATTACGGGTTCGATAACGAGCGAACTATCACGGCTCTAATGCATCTAGCCGGATGTTATATCATCTCAGGTCAAATTGATGAAGCTGAACCATGTTACAAGCGGATTCTGGAGACGAGATACAAAGCCCAAGGTGACGAACATGCGGACATAATTATTTCGCTTTTGCATTTAGCTGAACTCTATAGAATCCAAAAGAACTTTACCGAAGCAGAGATCTTTTACGAAAGTGCATATGAGATGGCCGAAAACATGTATGGGAAGGATAGTCTAAAAGTCGCAGAAATTCTTGAGAAGCAAGCTACACTTGCCAAACAAGATGATCAACAGGACAAAGCGACGGAACTAGCCGATCGCGCCAACAAAATCAGAAAAGCGGCGGACGAAGAATCGCTGCTAAAAATGCCCGGTACCGACGCAGCTGCAGCCGATTCGTCTCGCTGAAGTGGCACCCGAATTGCCTTCAATAACATCGATTGGAGTCTCCCCTGAAATCTCAACCGATATCGGTTTAAGTTCCGCGAATAGAAACCAAGACCGATATCGGTTTAAGTTCGAAGGCTATTTGGGTGACTTGGATTGGTCCACCATCGGCGTCAGCCTTGCAAGATGAACGTTGTCTTTGAGCAGGAATACAGAGGTTCCAATACAACCCAAAGAAATAGCGCACAGAACAATCCGCAGAGGGCGGCTTAGACTCTGATTTGCTTGCGGACCGTGATACTCGTTTTCTTGCGCCTCGGCCCTTTCCATCTCCCGGCGAAAGGATGCGGAAAAGAACCACAAAAAAGCTATCGGCACCAGAACTCCCAAATCTTGTAGCAATAGTCGACCTACGTCTACCTCGACCATAGCGCCATTAAGGGATTCGGTATTAGGCGGCTCCCATATCGAGGCGTAACCGTAAAACTTAGTGTTGTAAGTTTTTACCCCGATTGAAGGATCCTCTACGACAATCCATGGCGGATAAAACGCCATAAGCATCCAAGTAAAGGCTGTTAAAGCAGCAAAGGCGCAGTACGACAGATTCAACTTCAGAATGCCACCCACGGATGAAACATACAGTTTACGACAACCAGACTCAAATGCGCGTAAATAGTTAATGAACGGCACCACATGTGCCACCACAAATCAACTGTTGACCTCCCTTTCAGCTGATCAACTATGGTCCAGACCCAAGGCAAAATATTTGCCAGACAACGGATTTGCCCTGGCCAGGAAGAGCGCCCCACGACAGCACACTTCGCGCATAAGTCAAGCAAAATTAATGCCAAAAAGCTTACAAAATTATCACCTTCATGGTATTACAGCATTATGTTTGCCAGCTGAGGGGCTTCTGTGGCTATCCATCGCGCACGATTTAATAAAGTTACACGTCGCAACAAACGTGGTTCACTTGCGGAGTTTGGTCCAGTCTTGTTCGTTTTTCTATTTTTTGCGCTCTTTCCACTGATCGACCTAATGGCTCTCGCTTTGGGTTTGGTTACGATTTCCATTGCTGCTAGACAAGCCGCTTCAAGCGCTGCCTCTTCTCCCGACTACCCTACCGCTATAAACGCTGTTAACAGGGAGGCCATGAGTGTGATCAACTCTGGGTTTGGCAAATTCGTTAACCTGGTACCAATAGGAGGCTACAACAATTGTGGTACCGACCTTTGGATCGTACAAACAAACTTCCGAAACAATAAGATTCAATATTGTGGACCAAACACTGGTGCCCCCGGTCCAATCGATCAGTCACAGTGCCTTTATGAATACAGTGCAGTCAGCTGTTACAAAGTCGGTCCCTTGTGCAATCTAGGTGCTGTGCCCTTCATCGGCGGTGTCCCTGGTCTGGGACAACCCGCCACGCTCAAATATGTCGGAACAGTGGCAGTTGAATATCCGGACGGATTGGCTGTCGCGCCGTCTGGACCAGGGCCATCTGGTGCTCTCAGTTTTGGCATTGGAGTGGGTGGCGGCGGCGGCGGCAGCGGCGGCGGCAGCGGCGGCGGCGGCGGCAGCGGCGGGCCCGGTAAATGGTCGTCCGGTGCGTCACCTTTCTAGATTGGCTGCCCAAATCAGTCGATATATCATCAAGGATAGGCTTAGAGTAAATGAGCACCATCCCATTTAAAAGAGCCTTGACACCACATATGGCACTAAGAAAATAGCAACCTTGATGATCGTGAAACTATCACTGGCCCAAAGAGGAATGTTGTTATTAGCGATCCCGTTTATGCTTCAGTTGGTGTTTTTCTTGATTTTGGGCTCCTTGCTCGACAAATCAGAAAAGAACGAAACGGTGGAATATCACTCGAAATCTGTAGTGGGCCACATCAATTGGGGCGCAAGCTTAATCACTTTGCAAACACTCAGTTTTCTTGGTTATGTCCTTTCACACGATAAGGATTATTTGGAGTCCTATCAAGCCTGCAAGAAAGAAGTGAAACCGAATTTCGATGAATTAGATGGCTTGTTTGACGACAACAAACAACAACAAGAACAACTAATAGTTCTAAAGAAATCAGCAGATCGTCTTTCATCTTGGCTGGAGTCGGATCTTGAAAAGATTGACCTGACCAATCCCAAAGACCGCGAATCCTTAACCGGATCTGAAATGAAAAAACTTTGGATGGACATGTGCTATGCGCGGAAAATAATTGCAAAATTAGAGAGACATCGATACAACAGGCAACGCGCTGACCTACCGGAAGCCAGGCGTTTCATGAAAGACATCATCAACGTTGGATTGGTGGCCGATATTGGCATGGCTTTTCTGATCATTTTTTTCTACAGCACAGGCATTGCTAAACGGCTGAATATTCTGAACGACAATTCATATCGTCTTGTTCGAGGCGATCCGCTCAATCCACCGGTGGGCGGAACGGACGAGATTGGTATCCTAGACGGATCGTTCCACTCCATGGCGAACGCTCTAACCCAAGCCCACGAAAAAGAGCGCGCCGTAATCGACAACATGCTCGTCGGGCTGATCACCCTTGATCCAAACGGAAATATTGAATCGACCAATCCGAGAATTGAAACAATTTTCGGTTTAAAAGCTGCGGAGCTAATTAACACAGATGTGATGATGCTGTTGGTTGCTCCAGCCAACGAAGTCTTCGATTTTAGCAACTATCTATTGAAACAGTCGCTAAATAAGATTGCCGAACTTGACGCCCGCAGAGAGAACGGTGACATCTTTCCGATCGAATTATCTGTAAGTCAATTTGACAGCAAGCAAGGAAAGAAGTTCTTAGCCAATATCTTAGACGTATCCGAAAGACGCGAAGTAGAAAAGTTGAAGAGAGCTTTTGTGGCTACAGTCACTCACGAGCTGCGCACTCCGCTCACATCTATTAAAGGAGCGCTTAGTATTTTGAGGTCAGGCGCGCTTGGACCGATGTCGGAGTCCATGAAAAATACGGTGACGATTGCCGAACGCAACTCTACTCGCCTCATGGCATTGATCAATGACATTCTAGATACTGAAAAATTGCAGGCCGGAACAGTCCAGATGAACAAAGTAAACATCAGACTTGAAAAAGTTGTTGAACGAGCGTTGGAATCAGTTAATTCATTCGCGGAACAGCATGACGTGCGGGTCGAATCAGCAGTGACTAAGGCCAGTGTATACATTGACCAAGACAAAGTTGTTCAAGTGATTGTAAATTTGGTATCAAATGCGGTGAAATTTTCCCCAGTCGAATCGACTGTTTCGATTAGCTTTGAAGAAAAAGAAAATCTAGTGGAAGTGCGCGTCACTGATCAAGGTATCGGCATTCCACAGCATTCGCAAAGCATGTTGTTTCAACGCTTTCAACAAATTCAATCTGAAGATCCGCGACACAAAGGTGGCACTGGATTAGGTTTGGCCATCTGCAAACAAATTATTGAACAGAATGGTGGCAGCATCGGTGTGCGGAGCAAGGAAGCAGAAGGAAGCACATTCTGGTTCACCATTCCAAAGGCAGCGAACACTAGCGCCGCCTGAATACAGACTAATAGGAAAAGCTTTCCGGGTAAGTGCCTAGTTTTACCTTCCGAATTTCATGTCCATCTTTGCGCATCAATGAGAAGACAAGCACATCATCAGGCTTGTGCTGTTGAATAATTTTTCTTACTTCGATCGTAGAACTAACCGGAACAGCGTCTACCTTTTCGATCAAATCGTGTTGATAGAGCCCAGCTTTTTCGCACGGGGAGTCTTTTACCACATACGCCACAACGACGCCATTTGCATCAGGATAATTCATAGCTTTAGAGGTTTGGGCGTCGATATCCATCATATTGAGGCCTAAGTAAGGTCTAGCAATGCTGCCATGTTCCCTCAAATCAGTAGCGATGGCTTGAGCGCGATCAGCGGGAATAGCAAAGGAAATGTTTTGCGCTTGGTTACGAACTGCTGTATTGATGCCGATTACCTCGCCTCTCGCATTCAATAGTGGACCGCCGGAATTGCCTGGGTTTAACGCCGCATCCGTTTGTATCATGTCCATGTTATTGTTCAATTGATCCAGCGATCTGCCAATGCCACTGACAATGCCCAATGTGACACTGTGTTCAAAGCCGAATGGACTTCCCACGGCAATAGCCCAGTCACCTGTGCGCAGCTTATTGCTATCACCAAATTTGGCCACCGGCAAATCGCTTGCATCAATCTTGATTACAGCAAGGTCCATAAACGGATCCTTGCCAATTACCTTGGCATCGAATTTCCGCTTGTCGTTTAAGGTTACCTTCACGTCATAGTTGGGACGTAAAACGTGCGAGCTGGTCAAGATATAACCATCAGCTTGAATGATCACGCCTGCACCGATCGGTCTTCTGTCCGCAATCGATCGCGGCTGCGGCTCTTGCCTTTGAAACATCGGAAGATTTAAATCAGGTTGCTGCTTTTTCTTGTCGTCCGTCGGACTCAGGTAGATCGTGACAACGTAAGGGTCAGCCACTGATGCCACCGTGGCAACTGATGCTAAGGATTGTGATGAAGTGGTATTGCCTGAAGTGACGGGGCTTGCTGATTTGTTCGGCTGCAATCCCATGCCATACCATATGCCAAAATTGAATACTGCCGAAAGCACCACGGCAACCAAAATACCAATAAGTACCGGTTTCTTTGTCGAACTCACAGCAGTGGTTGAGGAAGAATTGCCTGGTGGAATACCGTTCGAAGTCTCAGTCATATTCGATGCTCGGTCGGGATCAAACCAATGGTACCAGAATTGTGCGGCGGGACCTTCTTTTGAAATCAGATCAAAGGACGACGCAGCGCAACCGCAAGATCTTCTCTAGTCACTCCCAGATTTTTTAAAACCTTCATTGCAACGCCCCGACCTGGCTCAATCAACCCGAGCAGTAAATGCTCTGTACCTACATAGCTCAATCCCAAACTTTTGGATTGCTCCAAGGCAGACTCTAACAAGCGCTTTGCGCTTGGAGTAAATGGAAGCTCTGCCGTCATCTTGCCGCCACCAGCTCCCCAAATTTTAGCAACCTCGAGACGGGCGCTGCCGAGTTCAACGCCGTGTGACGTCAAAGTCTGAGCAGCCGTGCCGTCAGACGCTGCAATCAACCCCAGAAGTATGTGTTCTGTGCCGATGAAGTTATGCCGCAGGGACCGAGCTTCATTCGTGGCAAGATTGACGACTTCAAGTGCCTCGCTTGTAAAACAGTCGAAAATATTTGCCTTGAGCGCAAATAACGATTTGATTCGTTCAAACATTTAGTTTCTAATCCAATATGGGATAAGCATAAAATTTAACCGTTCAAGCATTTACTTCGCTGCCCTTTTGATTTGTAAGAAAAGAAGTTGGTTTGTTCAAGCATTTATTTCATCGCCCGCGTGATTCGGTAAAGATAGAATTTCTCATCAGCTTGGATGCTCTGATCAAACTGATTCAAACACTCGACCTGAAAACCATTTGGGATAGCGCCTAATGGATAGTTCAGAATCAGTAACGCATCATTGGTGTGACGATCATCCATGACTTGCTTTGCTGCAAGGGACAACTCCTCGAACTCAATATTATGACGGCTAGTGTTATTAACAACAAAGCCGATGTAAGTTTTGCTCTCCGGGCAATAAATTTTCCTGTCCAAATACCCAGATACAGAAGACATCTCATGATCATTACTACCAATAATCAACATGTCGGAAAGTCCCTTCTGTTTGATAAATCTAGCTACCAACTTGGCGGATGAAAACGGTCGAATAAGATCTTGGTAATAAGCATATCCACCGGCAATTGATTGAAGAATTAGCACGAATGTGAGAAAGAGAGAGCGCGCAGAATCAGTTGATATCGACTTGGCGAGATTTGGGCCAACTTCCTTGTTCGTTACGTAGTGCGCTAACCAAAAACTGCAAAACAGTACAATAAACAAATGTCCCTGCTGCCTTAACCCGCCCAACAAGTGCGTGAAACTAAAAAGAACAAGCCCTCCTGTTCCGATAGCATACATAAAGAGAGCTACTGGTCTGGTGTACAACAGAACAACACACAACATCAACACTGCTAAAACGATGACGTAAATTGCCGTTTCATTTTCAATCCTGGAAACGATATCAGTGTTCCAGAATTCGCGCGCCTCGAAGTTTGGGATCGGCGCGTACGCGATCGGAATCGCCCTTAAGGCTTTAAACAGCCTCTTGGGCTGCTTCTCCTTTATCGCCGTCATTTCCCCATGATATCCATCGGCTGGCGCACTCATTTGAATTACTGTGAGGGCAGCTGCCGAAATCACCAACACGGTACCAAACGCGGTGACTTGCTTTGGAAAAGGAGTCTCCTTTCTGCTTAACCAATATTGGACAATTAGTGTGGCAGTGAAGGCGCATGCAATCATTAGTCCATAAGCGTTTACCGAAGCAAGAACAATCAGAGACGAGAAAAGCCACCACGGATGCTGGTTTCTAAACTTGAACAAACAACAAAACACCACAATTACCAAAAGTTCAAGCGAATAACTTCTGCTAATAATTCCATACTCAAACAACGGGAAATATCCCAAACAAAAAAGAATCTTTTGCAATTTGTTGAATGGTGAATAGGCAAGGACAAGAAAACAAGTTGCTGCCATCAGCACAACATTGAACAATTGCATGGTAAGCGGATCGTGAGTAAATCTCGAAAAAACAAATAGCGGCAGGTACCAGGAAATCGGATGACCTTCATACAACAGATGCCTATGAACATCGAGCAAGGTCGCACTATCCCTTGCGATGCACCAAGCCTGCAGCTCATCTCGCCACATTTCATGGCGAAATATACCGACGAGGAGTAGAGTTGTGACAACACTCAGAGCAATAAAAGAAAAGCGCCTATCCACTCGGTCGATTTTTTGTGATTGAACAGAATTGTTAGTTAAAGATTGCATGGTTGCCTGAGAGCAAATCAGTGGGTGTCGGTTCGCTAACTCTCAATTTGCTTGACGTCGGACTATTAGATCTCGAATTGCCGGACATCGGATCCCCGGACTTCGGATTCCCGGACTTCGGATCCCCGAACTTCGGATCCCCGAACTTCGGATCCCCGGACTTCGGATCCCCGGACTTCGGATCTACTCTGGACTTTGGATTGCCGGACATCGAATCACCGGACGTCGGATCTCCGGACTTCGGATTGCCGGACATTGGATCCCCGGATGTCGAATTGCCGAACTTCCGATCTTCGCATTTCAGACTGCCGGACATCGCGCCGCGGGACATCTGCTCTCCCGAAATTGGCGTTAGCGGACCACTGCCTTTTGGAACAAACACCTCCGGTTTGGTCACGATGTCAATGTAAGGTCCAATCCGCGCCAATAAATTTCCTAGCCCCGGCTTCGTCATCATCAAATTGTAGATTTTGAACAAGGACTGCTTCCACTGCGGATGGTGCGAATAGTCCGCCTCTGTAATCAAGGGAACCCTTGTAACAAGCGGTTGATCGTCGACCGTTTGTATTGCCCGATCCAAACTACCAAAGGACTCCAAATGAATGTGCTCGTAAGGGATCCCTTTCACCAACTTGACATAGCCATTCATCATCGTCTTGGGAAGAAAGCCCACGCCCCAAACACCTACATGCGGCTCTGGCGCCATGGCGAATCGATTGATCGTTCGCGCCATGAAAGCTCCGGTCTTTCGGCGAATTCTCTTAACTTCAGCGAGAACACGAATGGTATCACTACAATGTTCGAGCAAATTTTCCGCCACTATCAGATCAAAAGAGTCCGTTATGAAAGGCAAATGATCAGCACACGCACAGATCACGGTGACATCCTCACACTCCATCTCTCGAAACCGGCTGCGAGCAACTACCAGCCATCTTAAGGCAACATCAACACCTACACAGAATGCGCCCTGCGCCCTCGCCGCTGCCAGAAATCCTCCAGTACCACAACCAAGATCAAGTAAGGTGATACCAGGTTCGAGATATTGACCGAGCTTGTAAGACTTCACCCTTTCGAGAATTCCGGCACCTCTCTTCGCGCCGGAGACGTGGTGGTTCAGATAATGTCGCGCCAAATCATCAGGTACTTCCGGAGTAATGGAGTAATAAAAGGCGACTAAGTCAGCGAAGGTTGCAGTCTCAGCCTGTGCCTCAATTCGCAATGCCTTAGCCCGATCAGCAGGAATGTCGATGTACGGGTCTGGGCAAATTCGGAAATCAAAAATACCAGCGACAAGGGGATATTCGCGCTGGCAAATGTTGCAGGCGAAACCACTCTCGCTTTTTGCAATGGTGCCTTTGCATAATGGGCAGCAAAAACTAGTTTCAATTTTTGCTGACATCTCTATACTCATCTGGTTGCCAATCTGGTTGAAATATCCGCCGAACTTTTCTAAGTGACTGCCTAAACCCAAGATAGGGACGGAACCATGGCTTATCCAAATTATCTATCCAAGCCTGGGTGAGATAGTAGGAATCAATCCTCGGTAGCAAGTATTTATCTGAATTGGAACCACATATGCCCAAATTCGTTGAAACTGCCCCTTCATAATGTTGCTGCACCGCCTTAATGGCATCACCATTAGTATCACCATAAGGATAAGCAAAAATCGATGCATCTTGGCCAGTCACTTCCATGATCTTGGCCTTGGATTGAACAAGTTCGTTGAGGAGTTGATCAGCGGACAATGTTGAAAGCGGTCTGTGACTCAATGTGTGACCGCCAAATTCACACCCTTGCTCTGCAAGCTCCTCAACTTCATCCCAAGTCAAAAGAGGTGCTTTGGGAACGGATGCAGGTTGACCCAACCACTGATTGTCTTTTCCGCAAAAGTCAGTAATCAAAAACACTGTAGCGTTGAAACCGTACTTCTTAAGCAGAGGCCAAGCTTCAGTATGGAAAGTCTGGTAGCCATCATCAAAAGTAAGCACGAAGGACTTGTTTGGTAATGGACTCTTAGCATTGATCAGGCGCACCAGATGGGATACCGTAACGGTTTTGTATCCGCTTTCGGCAAAAGCTTTTAATTGTTGCTCAAACTTCTCGACAGGCGTATCGAGAACGGGATTTAATCGCCCGACTGAATGATAGGTGAGAATTGGTATCATCACACTTTGATCTCGTTGCCTTCCTTAGACGAGCGATAAATAGCATGCGCCATTTGCATCGTCCGCAAACCATCTCGACCGGTGGGTTCCACCGGTTTACCAGTCCGAATACCCTCTGCAAAATCAGTCATCTCTTTGATGAATGAATTGACAATTGTCCATCGCCAACTGAAGGCACGCTCCTTGATCTGAAACATTGGAAAGATATTCCAATGGCGCTTCGCCCTGATTCCAGCTTCTGGAGTTTCTCCCCACTCAGCCATCATCGGCGGATAGGAGGCGCGCACGTAACCCTTAGTACCAAATACTTCCATTGAAAAGAGATAACCTCGCGGATCTGTCCAACTGGCATGAACATAAGCTTTCGCACCATCCGCGGTGCTAAAGAGGGCGAAGCTATTGTCTTCAGCTTTCTCAAAGGGCCAGACAAGATTGGCAACATAGCCCTTGCCCATCTCAACGTCACCTAGGAAGAATCGCGTCAAATCCATGATATGTATGCCATTATCAACAAGACTGCCGCCGCCCGTAACCGCACCATCCGTCACCCACGCGGGTCCGAATTCCTTGCCACCGGGGTGCCCGGCATACGCATTGACCGTCAACACTTTGCCTATCCGTCCGGAACTAATCAGCTGCTTGGCGAAAGCCATGGACTCGAAATATCGATGGTTGAAACCAGTCTTTAGTAAAACCCCTTTTTTCTCAGCTGCTTCGCACATTCTTTCAGCATCTTCGAGCGTATGTGCAAGCGGTTTCTCACAGAGCACATGTTTGCCTTGCTCTATAGCGGCAATGGCCATATCGGCATGCAGACTGGGAGGCGTTGAAACGATCACCATGTCTACGTCTGGTCTGCTGACGGCTGTCTTCCAATCCGCAATGGCATCACAGCCGAACTTACCGGCTAGCGCTTGTGCTGCCTCCAAGCGTATGTCAGAAATTACCACCAGCTTGAGCCCTGGAGTCTTTGCTACTGCCGCTGCACGCAAAGCTCCAATTGAACCTGCGCCAATATGACATACGCCTATTTTACCGGACATGAAACCTCCGAATGGCACTCTTTCAACTCTTTGATGAGATTGAGATAGCGCTCTATGTGTTTATCTTCACTGTAATTGGTTCTGAAATTTGCCAATCCTTGCAGACCAATTTCTTTGCGCAATTGGCTGTTGTTGAGCAGCTTCTTCATCGCCGCCACCAACTCATCTTCAGAACGATATACGATCCCGCCCCCGTCTTTTACGACTTCAGGCAGGGCTCCAATATCATTCACTATCACTGGTGTCGCAGTCGAAAATGCCTCCAGTGGTACTAATCCGAAAGTTTCATAGCACAGTGAAGGAACAACGACAGCTACAGCCTGTCGGTAATATTCGCACAAACGGTCAGATGACATGCGACCGAGGAAGTGCACATGTTCCAATCCGACCGCGGCGGATTTTAAAGTCTCTTCATAGTTACCATTGCCCACTATGATCAAATCGGCTTCCTTAAAATGCCGGAACAGTTCGAGTAGCACTTGAACACCCTTGATCTTTTCCAGTCGTCCCACGAAAAGAAAATATGGTCGTTGATGCACTTGTTCACTTGAAACTGACGCTTGAGGATCCGCTAAAAAATGTGGCAAGCAGCGAATTGGTGCAGGAAAGCCATTTGACAAATGACTGCCACGGGCAAATTCGCTCGGTGCCAAAAATGCATCGACATTGCGAGCCGCGCGTTCCACAGCCCCTGTATAGCGCCAAAGTTGCGGCGGCCGATGGGCAGTAAGAGTACAACTCATACAAGTGCGCTTGGTACAGGCCTCTTCGTCATTTCGCCAGAGAACGTGAGTGGCGCACACAAACCAATGGTCATGCAACGTACAGAGCTTTACACCCTTGCCGTAACTAAGCACGCCCGGTCCGCCAAGGAGCGATACGTTGTGAAAATGGATGACATCAAAATTTTGATCCAACAGCTGTTTAAGTTGCGCACTCTTCGCCACAGGCTGTCCCAACTGATGTGTAGCGATCAGATCTAACTTTCCAGCCGCACCACCATCAAGAGAATGAACCGTAACTCTTGGATCTGTCGAGTCGTGTCCTTCACTTGTGTTAGCAACTAGAGCCTTGCTACCAAGCGAGAACGCGTCCTTATCATGAATAACGTGAACTTCGTGATTCCTACGAGCAAGCGCATTCGATAACCGCTGAACGAAAACTCCATCTCCGCCAAAGTTATGAGGCGGAAAAAAAGTGGTGACCATGGCGATCTTCAGTTTGCTCAACTTTTGCTTGCCACCATATTTAACATGGAATCCATTTGTTCCGCCGAACGTCGCCATGTAAGCTGCTGCGCCTTTGCAGTGGCGACTCGCGCCATCTCATTTCGTCGTGCCGGATCAGACAGCATTATCGATAGTGCATTGGTTAATTCAGCAGGTGCGTTGGGATCGATGAAGATGCCACCATCTTTGAGAAGATCAGGGAGAGGACTGTTGCGCGTCGCTATGATCGGCACGCCGCAAGCTGCCCCTTCAACTGCTGGCAGTCCAAAGCCTTCCGCCATTGAAGGCAACACCAGCGCCTGCGCTACATTGAGAAGATGAACGACTTCGTCATCATTGACGAAGCCCGTGAAGATCACGGCTTCGTCTTGTTGCAATTCGGTGATCCGATTCTTAAGTTCGCTGACACCAGGGGTGAATCCATCCTTCAAATCCCCCACCACTATTAGTCGCACATCTTCCATCCCAGGCTTTCGGCGAACCTCGGCCAGACATTGCACCAACATCGGTAGGTTTTTATGAGGATTTATACCGCCTAAGTAACTGAAGAATCGCGAGTCTATGTCTAGACCAAACCGAGAGAGAATTGAGCGGTCAACTTGATCGATAGGTAATCTACGGAAGACGGGATCTGGCGCTTCATCAATCACAAATACGCGATCTCTGTTGTGACCGAAGTGCCGAACTATCCCAGTTTTAGCGTGCTCAGAAACAGTCATGATGTAGTTCGCTTGTCTGTGAGCAAGCCATCCCTTAAGAGCCCAAAGCCGTCTGTGCTTCTTATCAGGAAAGACGAGATCGGGATAGTCCTCGGCGATCACATCGTGCACTCCCAAGATTATTTTGCCATTCGTGATTGCCGGGAAATATGTATAAACACTAGGAAAAAAGAAAGCGTCCAACGACTGACCGGCGACCGCCTTCGTCATGGCAAACAAGTCTTTCAATGAGCGACTGTCCGAGGCCGATGCGGCTTCAGTTGGTCGATCGCCGGTGTTGACCACCACAGTCTCAAAATTGCGCGGCAGATCACCATCCCCGTGCGTTTGTGAATCGATAAAGAAGACGAGCTCGTGCTTCGTATCGAACTCAGCGAGCGCGTTCAGCAAACCGCGCGTGAATCGTCCATATCCACGTTTGTTAGACCAACAGGCGGCATCGATTCCAACGCGCATTACAAAACACTCCCTAACGCCATTGCTTTAAGCTTCCCCCTGGACCAAGGAGATAGCCGACAAACTCACCGACCGACCAGCTCAGGCAAAACAATCCCACCTCAGGCAAGCATTGAAAAAACTTTCCTGAATGCCGTCCCTTCGTTAGTATCTGCCGTCCAATCCTCATTACCTGAACCGCAGGCAATACCATCGCAATACCCAGAAAAGGTAAGCGTTCCAGTAATGGTCGACTGGTCAAACGCATCGCTGCAAAACCGCGACCGTGATGAAACGGCACATCTATTAAGTTGGACAACTTCCAAGAATTGATATTTTGGACGGAGAACGATGGATCAGCTTTTAACGCTTCGCCTGATTTCTGCAGCTCGCCATTGACGAAAACTTCATAGACACCGCCGCTTGCATCGCTCTCCAACAATTTCTTTAAACTTGCTGCTTTATAGGTAATATTGTTGCCTGGCAAAGCAGTTACGGTGCCGGCAAACGGCTGCATAAACCGAGCATACTCGCAAAAGAACACGGCCCAATCCAAGTTGCGACCATAGTCTCCCGGTTCAACAGAGCCACCAATAGCCACATTGGCGGACTGATGTGCTTCAACTACTTTCGCGCACCAGTCATGTGATACCACACAATCATCCTCAGTGAAACCGACAAGCTCTCCTCGACATTTGGATAAAGCCAACTTGCGCATGGCAGGCACGGTGCTGTCTGGAGGTGCATCTATCCAATCAAAATTCTGAAACTCTGCTTTCAAGCGAAGCTGCTCGCCGTCGACTCGAGTGGCCCAATCCCGCACGACAATGATTTCAATTTTGCTTAGCTCAGACTGGGAATTGAAAGCAGTTAGACACTGGCGCAAAACAGAAGGCTGATTGAACGAAACAACAATTACAGATAGAACAGGTTCTTTGGTCATCTCTAAGTCAAATACAGTGCGCTGTCACCGGGTCCCATTGCGTAACCGACAAACTCTCCGACGGACCATGCCACCATGAAACTCAAGAGGTAAGGCAGCGACAGAGCAAACTCAGGGAGATGACGCTTCTTTGCAAAAACTCTCTTACCAATGCGCATCATCAACATCGGAGGCAGTAGAGGAGAACCGAACAAATAAATCAATCGCTGCTTTGGCGTAATGGACTCATTTCTCGTTCCGGCGAAAGCGCGTGAATAGTGAAAGCGTTCAGATAGAAAATCTGAAAACGTGAAGTGCTTTTTGTGAATCATACTCACGGCAGGATCCGACCAGAGCTGTTTCCCCTCCGATTCAATTTGTCCATGCACAAAAGTTTCCCAAAATTCTTCTTCATTGGAATTGAAAATATGCTGAGTCTCGCTGCGCTTGTACGAAACATTTGGACCCGGCAAATCGTGTACAACACCTGCCGCTACGGGACTGATAAAATTGCTGTATTCGCAGAAAAAGACTGCCCAATCAATAATTCGTTTGGTGGCACCATTATCGACAGCGCCACCAATGGCGGGGGCAGGATGATCGGCATGGGCTTTCAATAAAGATTGATACCAGCCGCTCGGTGGAATGCAATGGTCCTCGGTGACCGCAATTATCTGTGCGGAAGTTTGGGCGATCGCCGTTGCCCTCAATTTAGGAACGCTCTGCTTGTCGGGAAAAGATATAAGTTTGACTTGCGGAAATTTGTCTTTCACCAATTCAGTGATCTCATCCCCGACACAATCAGCGACGATCACTTCCGCGGTGACATCGCCCTGTTGTCTTCCTAGCGCATCGAGACAATGCTCAAGATATTCGCGTCCGTTAATTGAAGCAATGATGATCGAAAGTTGAGGAGTCATATAATTTTGAACCGGCATCCTGAGAGCGCTTTAAGCAAAGCTTCAGCCCGAACTGAGTGAATATTAGAGCACTTGGCAGTGCCAAGAGAACCCTTTTGAGTGAAGTCTTTACTCATTGTTGGCAAAAAAAGGGAGAAAATGGTCGGATCCTGAAGCTAGGAAAGCGGCGCGACTACAAGGGAAAGATGCGAAACACTAAGGTTTGATATCCAATTGCTGACCAATAATAGGCAATAATAGGCGCTAATACCTGGGCGATTTGCGTCCCAAATCCGAAACAGTGAGCATGAAATCTGCCAAAGTTTTAATAGTCGGTGCAGGCCTAATGGGGCGATGGCATGCCTTTTCGGCGATTCGCAGCGGTGCGACCATAGTCGCCGTTGTTGATCCCCGACTGGAAAGAGCAGAGGCACTGCAACGCGAATTTGGTGCGGAAAAGTCATTCCAAAATTTGCAAGATTGCCTCAAAGAGAGCAAAAGTAACATTGCTCACATCTGCACACCAGTGGACCAACATCTAGATGCAATCGAGATGTGTCTCACTCATGGGCAACATGTTTTAGCCGAAAAGCCCCTTCTGAGCACACTTGAAGCGACGCGCCGAATCCTAACTCAAGCGCATGAAAGCGGCTTAAAACTTGCACCTGTACACCAGATGCCATTTCAGAGAGGCGCTGCAAAGCTGGCAGAAAGTCATCTGAACCTCGGTCGAATTATTCGTGCTAGCCACACCGCCTTTACGAGCGGGGGTGATGGGAAGTCTGAACCAGAGCGGATGGAAGTACTTTTGGAGATACTTCCACATCCGGTTTCACTCTTTTTCAGACTCTTTGGTGAGAAGCTGGATGTAAGCCAGTTCAATGTGCGCAGGTATTTCGACGGCGAGCTGGAAATCGACGGGCTAGTGGATGATACTTTGTTAAGAATCTCGGTCAGCCTCAGGGGTCGACCAACTCGAAATGAATTAACGGTGGTTGGAGACAAAGCATCCGCTCACATCGATCTATTTCACGGCTTCGCAACCTACGAGTCGGGTGAAGTTTCGAAACGCTCGAAAATCTTAAAACCTTTCCGATTCGGCTCGAATTTAGTCTTGGACGCCAGTCGGAATCTCATTCAACGTTCAGCCTCAAACGAAGTGGCGTATCCGGGACTGCGAACTTTGATTCGACAATTTTATCGATCGGCATTAGAAGGAAAACCAGCACCCATAAGTGAAAAGGAGATTTTGCTCTGTGCCGAATTAGCTGACAAAGTGAGACTGAGTAAAACAGACAAGTGATCCTAAGTTGGATCTTAAGATTTTCCGACCAGACTCGAAGCCGGCAGGGATGCCGGCGCTCCCAGGTTAGGCACACGGATAGCTGATCGTAAGACGATCCAACTCAGACTCGAAGCCGGCAGGGATGCCGGCGCTCCCAGGTGAGCGCTCCTCGCTCCGAAGTAAACTCACAGCTGATCACAACTTCCAGCGGCACCAAGGGCGGTACCATAGTACTCTCCTTGCACCCAGGCACAGACAATCAAATAACAGATCGGATAGACTAGAGCGAAGCGGCGCATTAATGAAGGTTTCGAAACTACCTTTGCCACCAGCCTTTTGCACAAAATAATTGGTAGAACGCCGCAAGAAGCAGCATATAAGGCTTTCTTGCCAGCCGTGAACTCAGACGAGCGCATCGCGCCGAAGCACCGTCCGTGATGGTATCGCCGCAGCATAACATCGCCTAACGAAAGGTGCCGATTATAAAATGCCACCATTTTGGCATCGCGCCAAAGTGTCTTTCCTTGTTTTTCTAGTTCATGACAAAAAAACGTTTTCCAAAAACCATCTCTACCAAGGTCTTTGGCGGACGAAAATGCTTCGATAACGTCTCTTTTGAATACAATGTTGTTACCCGGCAAATCATCTGCAACACCGCTGACCATGGGCAAAGCGAACTGCGCATAGTCGCAAAGATAGAGGGCAAAATCAACGGATAACAAGTCACGACCGGGCTCCACCACACCACCGATGGCGGCAGCTGAATTGTCCGAAGAGGCACTAACTGCGATATCAATCCAATTGGCTGCAAAAGTTGTATGACCTTCAGTAATTGCTATGAACTTACCAGTCGCCTGCTCAATGCCTAGTCCATGCAAGGAAGGCAGACTGCCTGAATTAGGGTGTTTCATGATGATCAAGTGCGGATATTTGGCACTCAATGAAGAAAGATCGGGCTCGAATCCTCCATAAACAAGAATGACTTCTATTACAGAATGCGACTCTTGGTTATAGATCGACTCCAGACAATCCAATACATCGCGCTGGGACAGCTGCCAGGCGATTACTATGGATAAATCGGGTCGCTCGTTTTCATTCATGAGTTGGAGCCAGATAACCCTGGATCTCACCAATCGACCAGGCAACAGTAAAAACAACCAGCCATGGCAGAGCAATCAAAAATTGAGGCAGAAAATCACTGCGCTTGCGAAGTACCCTCGCGCCGATTCGACCGACGAGGTATGGCACCAGAATTGGCGCGGAAAAAATTCGAGCTATCCTAGCGGGCAGACTCGTGTTGGGACGAGTTGAGCCATAATGACGACCATGACGCAAGCGCACTGAAAAGAAGTCTGCAGCATCCTCAGTATGCGCCAAGTGGACCTTCACATCAGAGGACATATATAAGGATTCGTTGTTCACTCGTAACTCGTGATGAAAAAGTGTTTCCCAGAAACCCTTATCCCGATTCTTCCAATAGCGGTCCAGTCCATCCTTAGTATACGCAACATTGTCGCCTGGCAATTCTTTGATCGTTCCGTTCAGTACAGGTGGCATAAAGGCGGTGAACCGTGAAAAATAAATCGCCCAATCAAGCGCCGAGCCTTTGACAGGCGGCAATATTGGTCCGCCCACACCACAAACATCATTTAAATCAAATGACCTTAAAATTGATGACAACCAGGCGGCCTCAGGGATGCATTGAGCATTCGTGATTGCCACTATAGGCGCCACTGCTCTATCCATTCCCAATCCCCAAAGGTGTGGGATCAAATCATCTGGATTACCTCTAAGTAAAGTGATATTCGGATTGTGTAAGTGTTTAGCGATGAGCAAATCCGTGCCGTCAGTAGAAGCATCTGCTACTAGGATTTCTGCATCTAGTCCCTGAACTTGCTCAATAACCGCATTTAAACACTGATCAATGCTTGCACGCGCATTTTGAGAAGCAATCACAACTGATATGGTGGCAGGAGCGGTCACATCATTTCTCTAGCAAGGGCTAGTGTTAGTTTCAGAAGATTGTTCATGTCTGTTGCAACTTAACTATTTGCCCTGTCTTGGCTGATTCATAGCCAGCGAAAATAATCCTCAAAATGTTTCTGGCGTGCTCCACGGTATCAAATTCAGTTCCACCATTTACCGCAGGATTCAGGAACGTTCTCAAATGCGACGCTGTTGCGGAGGCGAATGCAGGTGATCGCTCTACGGCAAGCACTCGCGAACTGCCAGCGGATTCGATGCGCGCTTCCCCACCTTTTACGAAGCTCATTCTGAGCGCTGGACGATTTGTTCCTTTGTGTCGAGATAGTTCAATACCAGCCCGTGCCACTCCACCAAGTGATATACGAACGGACGCCTTTTCGCAGTCTAAGCGCATCTCCAGGTACTTCTCAGGCGCGTGACTGACACGGTTGAGTACCAACGTAGCCAATCTATCGTTGGAAAATCGCAAAGTCATTTGCACGAAAACATCCGAATCATATTCCGCAGCAACCTTGGGGATATTTGCATATACATCGATAGGATTTTCGCCGAAGAAAGTGCAAATCAAATCTAGTGGATGTGATCCGAATTCGAAAAGAGTGGATTGTTTTAGAGATGCTCGCCAGGAATCGGCGCCTTCAAAAACGGGTGGATGATACATCTGCTGCCAACAATGAATGAAGTAGAGCCGGCCAAAATCGCCTGCAGCTATTCGTTCTTGTGCCGTCTTGTAAGTAGACATATATCGATATTGAGTATTTACGGCAAGTTTCTTTCCTTGCTTTTTAGCTTCATTGATAACCTCGTCCGCGTCTTCGAGGGACAAGACGAACGGCTTTTCGCAAAGAACATGAGCACCGCTTCTCAATGCCGCTAGGCATAGGTCCTTGTGCGACTCAGGAGGAGTGCCAATCACGACGAGATCGGGCTTTTCCTTCTCAATCATTTCAAGTGAATCGGCGTAAACAGTAGGGATGGAAAATTGTTCTTTCATCGCCTGTCGTCGTTCGGCGTTGGTGTCACTGGCCGCCACCAAATCTATTTCTGAAACGGATTTGCAAGCAGGCAAATGAATTCGTTCTGCAACTTTGCCAAGCCCAATTACGACAGTTCTCATTTTCAAGGTTCCCTAACACGACGCTCAATGGGGAGCCAAAACATAATAAAGCAGATGATGTTGATATTGCCCCTGCGTGTAACTAACGAGGTTTCCATACAGTTAAATCGCCGTCACCAATTGAACCAGGAAAAACTTTGTCGATCATCCAATATTTCTCCATGAGCGGCTCAAGTTCCGGATGGTCCAGATGCAGCGCGCGCGGAAAAGTTGTCACCAAATAGAGTTGATTTGGTTTGCGCGTTTGCAGTATCGCCGTAAACTCGGGGATGGTTCTGGCGTCGAAGTATTCGATGTTTTTATGCCAGCCAATTCGATTGGCGTAATACGCAAATCCCTCTCTGGCGGTGTAGATGGATACCGGAAATACCTCCCCTGTCCTTGATTTCAGGTACAACACCGCGGATCTGAAATCCTGCTTGGGTATCCGATAATACTGACAAAGCGCCGGAATGCTCACCAATGAAACACAGAGCATGCCCAGAACAAAAGCGTACTGGAGTAAGTTTGATCGATGAAGACGGAGCAGGATTGAACGAGCGACGTTATAAAGTCCAACTGCACCAACAAGCAGCGCAAAAGGCAGAGCGAGAAGGAAAAATCTAGGTGATACCGCCAACCCCAATTTCAGCAAATACACAGCTAGCAGGAGTTCAGGTAAAACCAATGCTGCTAACAGAACCCAGCTACATCGATATATCGTGCTGACTCCGGCAACAGCGACAACCAATGCTGGAATTGCAGCGAGCAAAACAATCGGTCCACTAGCAACCTTTAAGCCACGTATAACCTCGTTGGCAAATTCTACAGAGAAAAGCGTGAAGCCTGTTGACTGAACATGGTACGTCTCTTGCACCACCATGTAAGCCTGGGGGAAAATTATGCTATAGAGATGTAATACCAGCAGTAGGGTCAGAAAAAGAACAGCAGCAAGCCTCCGAAAAAGCGGGTATCCGGCTCCCCCTCTTCTTTGTACAACAATAGCTGCAATCGTTCCTATCAGTGCGTGTGCGATAAGAACAGAGAGGCTGGCGATGATAGCCGCAAGATTGAAAAACATACAAACGCAATAACACACCCAGTGGACAACCTTGTCTTTCTTAAGACCACGAATTAAAAAGATCGTCGCAGCCAGCGTGAAGAACACGTGCGCAGTATAACCACGGGCATTCTGCGAAAAAAATATGTGCTGATAGGAAACCGCTAGCAGCAGGGCGCTGCCTAATGCGACAACTCTGCTCGCTATCAACCGCGTTAACAAATATAAAACTGGCACACTGGCTACACCAAAGAGAACGGAGGGCAACCGCACTGCCCATTCCTGCTCCCCAAACGCTGCGACTGCCAACTTCTCCAGGAGTGTGTAAAGCAAATGATTGTTAGTGCTGAAATATGTAGTCAGCAAACCAAAGACAGAACTATCGCGGTAAAAAGTTAACGGCGTTATTTCGTCCAGCCAAAAACTTGTGTTTAAGTACAGCAGTCGTAAGACCAAAGCTGCAAGAACAATAAACATCAAAATCAAAGTTGCTGTTTTTCTAGAAATTGGTTCGTCCTCATCCATCCGCTTGGGGACGATTAACGATTCGGGTCCAAGTCCATGCCAACGCCAACCGGACAAACCAACATACAGGCACCAGACGCCGTCTAAAAAACAGCAAATTCGGGCGATGATCAGATTCTTGTCCGGAGAACTAACCGAACCAGCTGGAATGGCGGCGTCAATGTGCCATGTGCCAGGCAGCATAAAAGCAGCAATCACAAAAATGGTGCCGAGGAAGACAACCGGCATAGATTCCTTGGTAATTCGCAGTGTCATTAATCGAGTGATTGTGAGGAGGCGCATAGCAGTGACTAGACCATGCTACACATTACGCGTTACTACGTTCTTAAGAAAGATTAGACGAGCGTTATAAAAGAATTCTTCGGCAGAGAATCCAGCGCCAGAAAGGCTTTCCCGGTTTAGGCACTGAACGTTCAGGAGAATGTCAAACCAGTATGAAACCGGGCGAATGATTGGATGTTGACAAACGGGTTATCCTAAATGCGCAGGTTGATCGCGCCCGTGAAAGCACCAGCTGGGTTGACAGACCAATCTCTCCAAACCGTTTTCGGATAAGAGGAAGCAAGGACCATTTATGAGCACAAAATTAGAATCCGCGCCGCAAATATTTGAACCTGAATACTACCAGCGCCTCTACGACATCGAAGAGAGTCATTGGTGGGCACAAGGTATGCGTGACGCGATGGTGGCATTGCTGCGCAAGCCGACTGCCGATATGAAAAATATCCAGGTGCTCGATATTGGATGCGGAACCGGCTATCTGCTGGACTTTGTGCAAAAACAATACCCCCTAGCCGCAGAACCGATCGGACTTGATTATTCAGAACATGCTTTGAAATTCTGCGAAATGCGCGGCGCCACCAAATTGGTGCTTGGAAGCGCCACTGATGTTCCATTGCCAGCAAACAGCGTTGACTTAATTATTTGCATCGATACGCTTCAACACTTATCGGGTGCCGGCGCCGATGATAAGGCAATCACAGAGTTCAAGAGACTTCTCAAACCAGGTGGTTTGGTCTACTTACGAACGAATTCGTCATGGGGTCGAGTGGCATTGAAAGGCGCAGACGCCAATCAATATCGGCGCTACGATGTGCCAACCGTGACTAAAATGCTCCGACAATCCGGATTCATCGTCGAACGCGCGACTTATTTGAACGCTCTGCCTAGTGCATTCGGTGCACTTCGCGAATATGTAAATGCCTTCAAAAATCGCGGTCACCATGATCACGATCACGGTCATAGCCACGACCATGGACACGATCATGGACATGACCATGGTCACGATCATGGGCATGGACACAAACTCACAAACACAACCAAGGCGATTGGTCCCGGTCTCGCGATCAAAAATTATTCCAACAAATTGGGTTGGCTCAATCGCATCATGCACACTGAACTGGCACTAGAAGCATCCCTACTGGCTGCCAACATCGACCTTCCCTTCGGACACTCCAGCGGCTTTGTAGCGCGCAAGCCTTAGTTCGCAAACAAACGAGCCTGATTGAATGAACGCTCACAGAGAATTGGCTGCTTGCGCAGGTAGCGAGTCTGACTGATGACTAAGGATCGTCACGGTATCAGCCGTAATTTCGCAATCCTCTCGGCCGGTCAAATGATCAGTCGAGTATTGGCTTTCGCAGTCACTATTCAAATGACACGCGTGCTGCTGCCCGATGAATATGGTGCGATCGTTTTTGCCATGACCGTGCTTGCCTACGTAGGCATCACAGTTGATTTCGGATTTGACGCCTGGGGTCCCCTCGAAGTAGCGCGAGGCATAACGCCCGTGCAGACGATCGTCAAGACAGTACTGAGCTTGCGCCTGATGATGCTTATACCAGCACTGGCCTGTCTCGGCGTGGCTACATGGTTGATGCCTGTGCCGGCATTGACGAAAACGATCATCCTCATCTCCGGCGCCACCATGTTACCCAGCGCGCTCGACCTCAATTGGGTTTTTCTTGGCAGTAAATCGATGGTACCGGCCATAGTGTCTGACTGCATGTGTCAAGCGCTGATGGCGGTCGGCGTCTTCGCCTTCATTCGCCAACCCAGTGACGTCATCTATATTCCAATCTTGACACTTGTGACTCGCTGTATAGCTGTGAGCTATCTTCTCGTTACTTATGTCCGCACATTCGGAATGATAAAAGTCGGTTTCGATTTAGCCACAGTCAAGAAGTTCGTGTCAGGGTCACTACCCCTGGTGGGATCAGCTCTGGTCGGAAGGATTATCGAAAACTTCGATATCTTGCTGCTCGGTCTGTGGGTGGGCTCGGAAGCGACAGGACTGTATGGATCATCTTTTCGCATCGTTTGGATGCTGATATTGATCACAGTTGCCTACTACACAGCCCTTAGACCCACGCTGGCACAAGCTTACGTGCAAGGCTTTCATACAATAGAAGACCTGATCAATCGTGTCATGCGCATCTCGTCAGCGATCGCAGTTGGTGCCGCAGTTGGTGGCATCATGATCGCTGAACCACTGGTCCTCTTACTTTACGGCAAGGCATACCTGCCCGCAGTGCCTGCATTGCAAATCCTCCTGGCACTCTTCGGAGTACACATGATGAGCAGAACCTATCGCGTCCTGCTCATCTCCTTTAACCGCCAGGGCAATGACCTTCGCATCATGTCTCTGGCCGCTCTGGTAAATATCGCCTTGAACGTGATGGTGATCAAACAATGGGGAATGGTTGGAGCAGCTCTAGCCAACCTAGCGTGCGAAGTCCTGATTTTGATTCTGGATTACATTTCAGCGCAAAAATTCGTCGGCAAAGTGCCACTTGGGCGCTATCTCTGGAAACCAGCCATTTGCGCCGGTCTTATGATTCCCGTCATCCAATTCGCCCATTCATTGCACCTTGTTTTTCAAATTATTCTTGGCGGAAGTGTCTATGTTGCGGCGTTGTTTCTGCTCCGCGCCGTCACTGTGGATGATGCCAGAGTGATGTTCAAGAAGAAGGCAAAAAAAAACAAACCGATCTCTGAGTCCGTGAATTCAGGCGAGACTTCAAGCAAACCAGTCGACAGTTATTTAGTTGTAAAAACCGCGGATTAGATGGCAACCTTTTCTTTTACAAATTCACTTGGCATCCAGCAAATGCTATGCGTTGAATATGTCCGAATGTAGTGAAGTTCGAAACACGTATTTACAACTGCGCCAATTAGAATTTATCAACGACTCGCGCTTTTAAGTGACAAAGCTAAACGAGTTGGCATTATGCGCAGTAGCCAAGTGCTGAAAGAAATTAGGGCGTCCAAATTATTATGAATTCGCTCTTTACTATCTCCTTCCAATTTGGCAATCTCTTAGCTGTACTCAGCTCAAAGCTCTTGACATTCACGAGAGCAATTACTACGTGACCAATTGCGAATTCGTTCGATGATGGAAATAAGTGACTGACTCGAAGTTGCTATCAATTCGCAAATAATGCGCGAAAACATGGATGATTGAGAGAGAGAAACCATTGACCCCAATTAGGACCGGACCTACGACGGTTACTCCACGTGTCTCGATTATTGTGCCTGTATACAACGGCGGCGATCAATTCGATGACTGCCTGGCAGCAATCGTTAGATGGAAACCCACTAATTGGGAACTAATCGTTGTCGACGACGGCTCTACAGACCAATCTGCGGCGCTTGCAAGGCACTATGGAGCGACCGTGATGAGTACCGAAGGTCGACTGGGTCCGGGCGCTGCTCGCAATATCGGGTCGCGCTATGCAGTCGGTGAATACGTCTGTTTCATCGATGCGGATTGTGAAGTTAACGCTAAGACCTTCAGGAACATGGCCGCCATCCTCTCCGGCGACACAGCCATCGACGCCTTGTTCGGTTCTTATGACGAACGTCCACGAGCACCATCATTTTTAAGTCAGTATAAAAACTTGATGCACCATTACGTGCACCAACAAAGCAGCGAAGATGCTTCAACGTTTTGGTCCGGTTGTGGAGTTGTAAGGCGTTCGCTCTTCCTAGCTCTGGGTGGGTTTGACGTGAACACGTACAAGCGACCAAGTATCGAGGATATCGATCTTGGTTATCGCATCAAGCAGGCGGGCGGCAAGATTGTTTTGTCCAAAAAAGTACAAGTCAAACACTACAAAAATTGGACACTTATGTGTTTGTTGAAAACGGATGTTTTCGATCGTGGTATTCCTTGGACTCGTCTGATTCTTAGCGACAAATCTCGATTGATCAATGACCTCAATCTCGGCAACGATCAGCGTCTCAGTCTTGTGCTTATCTACCTGCTGTTGTTGTCCTTAACGCTGACGCCTTTCGTGCCACATGCTGGTACTGCAGCCGTTGCCCTGGCAATCGTATTGTTCGCCTTAAATCTCGGCACATACAGCTTCTTCGTCAAGCGTCGCGGCGCACTATTTACGATACCAGCGATATTTATGCATTGGCTGTATTTTGTTTACTGCGGCATCGCATTCTGGTGTGGCGTTCTGCTTCACACACGAGATAAAATTCAGGGCATCAAAGCGATGCCGATCATTCCAATTGAAGACTCAGCCGGCCAAGTCAACCAACCCCAAGCTCCTACAGTTGCCAGCGGTCGAGCGTAGTTAAATGACCGACTTTGAGCTTTGCATGTGACACGGTCTCCCAAATTGTGTAAGATCCACTACGGATGGCTAAGCATCGCATTATCAAGCGAGCGGACGAAGCTTCCTTCACGCAGGTCTGACAAGATCAATGGAAAACAACGCTGGTAGCCAGCAAACGGCCGTAATAATCGGGGCCGGACCGGCTGGATTGACAGCTGCTTTCGAATTATTGAAACATACATCGGTCAAACCAATCGTCCTCGAGCGCACTGATTATCTGGGCGGATTAGCTCGCACTGTCAATTACAAAGGTAACCGGATCGATATCGGCGGTCATCGATTTTTTTCGAAATCAGACCGAGTTATGCAATGGTGGTTAGACGTCATGCCACTGGAGGCTCTTGAAGACAAGAGTCAAATAGTCACTTATCAGCGCAAGACCACTTCGGTAGAATCTCAAAATAACGCACCTGATCCGGCAAAAGAAGACAGGGTCATGCTCGTGCGCAATCGAAAATCGCGTATATACTTCATGCGCAAATTCTTTGATTATCCAATCAGCTTGACACCAAGTACTGTGATGAACATGGGTTTGTTCAAGACAGCCAAGGTTGGCTTGAGTTACATGAAAGCGAGTTTGTTTCCAATCAAACCAGAAAAGTCGCTAGACGAATTTCTGACCAACAGATTTGGAAAAGAGCTTTACCTCACGTTCTTCAAATCGTATACAGAGAAAGTTTGGGGCGTTCCGTGCTCGCAAATCACATCGGCCTGGGGCGCACAAAGAATCAAGGGGCTGTCATTGTGGCGCGCCGTGCGTCACTTTTTCCAGAGCTCGTTTTCTGCTGTGGACATCAGGCAAAAGAACACAGAAACATCCCTGATCGAACGCTTTCTCTATCCCAAATTGGGACCCGGTCAAATGTGGGAATACGTAGCCAAACACATCGATGAAATGGGCGGCAAGATCGTCATGGATGTTGACGTTGTAAAAATAAACGTCTCGGAGAACGCTGTTAAGTCTATAGAAGTAAAAGACACCACTACTGGTGAACATCGGACATATGAAGGGGACTATTTCTTCTCAACGATGGCGATTAAAGATTTGATTCAAGCAATGGATCCCAAGCCAGGTCCCGAAATAACCCAGATCAGTGACGGCTTGCTCTATCGAGATTTTATTACGGTCGGCCTTCTCGTCAACAAACTGAAAATTTCGGAACAAACGAAAACCGGAACCCAACTTGTTTCAGACAATTGGATTTATATTCAAGAGCCAGACGTCAAACTTGGACGCCTGCAAATTTTCAATAACTGGAGCCCATATATGATCGTCGATCCGACAAAAGTATGGCTGGGGCTCGAATACTTCTGCAACGACAGCGAAGAGTTTTGGAGCTGGGATGATGCGAAATTGGTTCAATTCGCAACTAAAGAATTAGAGCATATTGGGATCATCGATGCATCCGATGTGCTCGATGCGACTGTAATTAAAATGCCCAAAACCTATCCCGGTTACTTCGGCACCTACGAACGGTTCGATGAGCTGCAGCACTTCATGGACCGCTTCGAGAACCTATTTCTTGTCGGTCGCAATGGCATGCATAAATACAATAATCAGGATCACTCGATGCTCACAGCCATGACTGCAGTTGAGAATATCGCCAACGGCGTCAAGACTAAAGAAAACATCTGGTCGATCAATACTGAACTTGATTATCACGAAGAAAAAACCGCAAAGAAGTGAGCAGAAGCTAATCTTCAGATCGGTTGGATGATATTTTTCAACACGCAAAAGCGAGCCGTTTCGCGCTACTAAAGCGAAGAAGTGCGCATATTAAAAGAAATTGACTGTTGAATCAAAAAATAGAAGAACTTGACAGTCCTATCCTGTGCCCCGATTTGCCGCTTGTCAAGCAGCACTCTGCGGCGTTTCGGAAACTTTATCTAAAGGCTTGAAGAGCCCATACCGTGGTACTATCGGGGCTTGCCATGTGATCCAAAGTAGAACCAAACAAAGTGCTTTTCAACAGTGTCCAATATCTAATTTTCCTGCCCATCGTGGTGGCGTTGTTTTGGCTGTCACCCCGTGTGGTCAAATTACCAATGTTGCTTGTGGCAAGCTATATTTTTTACGCGTCGTGGAATCCTCCGTTCGTGCTGCTCATTATCGGTTTGACGCTCTTCAATTTTTATTGGGGAAAGTTTCTCGCTAAAGCCACCATTCATCGCAAAAACATATTCACCTGGGGAATTGTCGCCAACATTTTCACCCTGGCGACTTTTAAATACGCCAACTTCCTGCTCGGTTCAGTAGCATCAGCTGTTCACCTGGTAACAAAACAAAGTCCCGACTATGTCTTGAACATTGTTTTGCCGCTGGGGATTTCTTTCTTTGTTTTTGAGTTCATTCATTACTTGTTCGAAGTAAATCGAGGCGGCAAGCCCGTCGATTCGTTTGTGCATTTCGCTCTGTTCGCCGCTTTCTTCCCGACGCAGATAGCTGGTCCGATCAAACGATACGACGATTTCATGAAACAAATGACTGACAAAAATCCTTTCAAACTCGAGTATTTCGATGAGGGGCTGCCACTGATCGTGACAGGGTTAGCCAAGAAAATTTTGCTTGCCGATAATTTAGCGATTCTCGTGCAAATGGGATTCTCAAATCCAAGCGCTTATGGTGCACCAGAGTTGTGGTTGTTTACCTACGCCTTTGCCTTCCAAATCTACTTTGATTTCTCGGCTTATACCGACATTGCCCGAGGTTCAGCAATGTTGTTTGGTTATCACATACCGATCAATTTCAATCTTCCATACATTGCCTCGAACATCTCAGATTTCTGGCATCGCTGGCACATCTCGTTGTCGACGTGGTTACGCGACTATTTGTTCATTCCAATGGGTGGCTCACGTGTATCAAATTGGAAAGTCAACCGAAACATATTAATCACATTCGCATTGGGTGGGCTCTGGCACGGAGCTTCTTGGAGCTTTGTGATTTGGGGCATTTTCCATGGACTCTGTTTGGTTGTGCATCGGGAGTTCGTTGCCCTCAAACTGCGCTTGCCTAAATTCGACTCCTTGTGGAAGTCTAGCCTTTGGCGTTATTTTTCAATCTTTTTGACATTCAACGCTGTTTGCATAGGCGATGTTTTCTTCAGAATTCAAGACACTAAGGCTGCTTTCGCGGCAGTGAAGAAGATGTTGTTGTTCAGTCCGATCTACACAACAGCTGAAGCACACCAATTTTTTATCACGAAAGAAACACTGCCAATCATCGTTCCAGTCACAGTGACAATAGTCGCCATCCTTGTGCTGATCAACTTGCCATTAAGTAAGCTGATAGGCGATGGAGTGTTTTCAAAGGTGCCACCATTTGCCAAAGGTGCCTTTTGCGCTGCGCTTATCATCGCCATGGTGATCCTGATCCCAACCACGTCGGCACCCTTTGTCTACTTTCAATTCTAAGGAAATCCGTGACACCGAAAATGACACCAGCATTAAAAGCGCTAACAGGCACTACATTTAGTTGCCTGGCCTGTCTGATCATTTTCAATATTGCAGTCAATATCTGGCTTCCAGCTGGCTTGCCCAAATTTCAAGACACCACTAATCTCTGGGGCACTCAGGTTGCGAAGCTACCGCCGCTTATGCAGTCAAAAGACGAGGCAGATGTGCTGATCGTGGGAGCGTCGGGCATTCTCTTTCCTTCAGTAAGATGCGATGACGCATTTTATAAGCGCCAGACTCGCTATGACGATTGGTATATGAAGTATAAGATTTGGACCTACTCGAAATCTGACTACTTCGCGAATCTGCTCAGCAAGCGCTTGGACAAAAACATATCGATCGCAAATAGCGCCGTCGGCGGTTGCATGATGTCTGATCAATATCTGATTCTGAATAAGTATCTGGCATCTGGAAAACATCCCAAAATGGTTCTTTTGTTTAGTGGTCCGAAAGATTTTCTAGACAATCACAGAACAAAAATTGAGAAGACCTCAACGTATATGCAATTGGCTGACTTCCCAATTCGCATCGCAGACATTATTCAAGGCAACACTCGCGTCGAAACAGCAATTCCGGAGCTGACCGAGGCAGTGATGCAGAGCATTTCCAGCTATTACTTTTACCGAGACGATTACCGAGCGTTGCTCGCCAATCAGACAGCCAAGATCACGCACCATCCTGAAGACTTAAAAAAGGCAATGGTGCTACTCGGTACCGAGGAAAAGGTCCCTCTCACTAAGGATCAGAAAGAGGAAGCCAAACAGAGAGCCGACGCAAAGTTTGCTCCAACAAAGGATTTGAAAGACCTCGCTCTATTCAAGAAAATCTATTTGCCAATCAACAAGGCGCAATTCGAAACGCAGTCAAAATATTTCGAAAAGGTGATTGCCCTAGCTCAGTCCAACAACATTCCAATTCAAGTTGTCTTTATGCCGCTAACCGCCCAGCACACAGGCGTGCTGCCACCCGAAACTTGGGCGAACTATAAAACCAGAGTCCGAGAAATAGCCAATAATGCGCACGTACCGTGTTGGGATCCAGCTCAAGATATACAGTTCAAAAGCGACGATTTCGAAGACTCAGCCCACTTGGATGCCGCCGGTGGCCAAAAATTCTTCACATATTTGATTGATCGCATTTGCGCTGATCCGCGTGTTTGCCAAAATCTCACGGGCAGCAAAGTCTTAATCGGCCAACATTAGACTGCAACGACAGATTGATTTAAGATCAACTTTAAGAATATTTCAAATCGCAGCTAAGCAGACGCAGTTCCGAACATCGCTAATCCAGGCAGTGGCCGGGCTAAGCCCAACTTCGGCACTCAGTCCAGATCTCGATAAATAGATGAGAAAAACGTAGCTCAAGCGCTTACTAAGTTACATTCAATTCCCGTTGTCTGACTGCGTGGTATCATGACTTCGCCCGTTCATTACCGGAAACATCGATAGTTACTAGCGCTTCAGAGAAAAACCCTTGAAAGACAAAAGATTCAAAATCATATATCTCGAGCTCACCAACGCGTGCAATTTCTCATGCGATTATTGCCCGATTGATCAGCAGACGCGCAAGAAAGAAATGATGGATGCCGACTTTGCAAAAAGCATCATCGATCAGATTGCCGAAAATGAATTGACTGACTTCATTACTTTTCATTTGATGGGCGAGCCATTTCTCCACAAAGAGCTAGCTATGTTGACTGGCTACTCTGAAGCTAGAAATCTACGCGTTCGTCTGCTCACAAACGGCAGTTTGCTCGAGTCGAGCCGCAACGAAGAACTCTTCGAAAACAATTGCACACGACTCGAAGTTGGTTTTAGAACTCCTAATGACACGGCTTTCAATCTGCGCCTTCGCGGCGGCAAGCTGACTCTGGATGACTATATCTGGCGCGTCAAAGGTTTGATTGAAGACAAAATTCGCACCGGTGCTTCGACAGAAGTATGTCTGAAGTTCTTTATTCGCTCTCACGCTGCAATGCTCGGAATGGCTGAAGAGTACGAACATCTCACCAGCGAAGCGGATAATCTCAAAATAGCGAACCTGTTCCGCGACCACACTTTTGAGATGGCAAAGAAATACAACGTGCCGATTGGTGAGTGGAGCGATGTTCCAGTTCGCGTTATGGACGGAGAGTATTTCATCTTCCCAGGCATCAGTTTAGCGTTTGCTCGTATCCAAGAATTCTGGGTCAGAGAACAACGAGCCCAAGTCGAAGGCACGACTTTCAAAGCAGTAGTTGGCGGCTGTTCAGCAGCTTTCCGAGATGACTTTGGAATTCTGGCCAGTGGCGAAGTCACTACCTGCTGTATCGACTACGACGGCAAAAACGTGATCGGCAATCTGCACAATATTTCTTTGATGGAACTTTTGGAATCACGTGAAGCAAAACGGATGCTACGTTCATTCGACTTCTTCATCCCACCAACGGAATTCTGTAAAGAGTGCAGGGGCGGTCCGACCTTGTTGTCGTCCGTGACAAAACAGGTAGGCACTATCGCTATCGATATTAAGGACCGACTTGCTCCGAGAAAGCACTATCGAAGCTTGAGAAATCGGTTGGCTAAACGAGACCAGGGCACTCTAACTACGCCCAAGGTTCCTGCCACTCCTCCTGCTCCGCAGGCTGCTCCAACTCCCAAAACACCTGTAACACCGTCCCGCAAGTAACGAACTTGGGAGCGGAAACAATAACTTACGACACGTCGTGCACTATCGTGTCGTCGAAAATCAAACACTGAATTTTCAGGACCTGTTCTAGTGGACCTGACAAAACATTGCCTTGGTCACCATAGGTGGTGGCGTACAAGTAATCGCTTATCGGCTCGCATACTTTTCTAATCGGATCGCATTCATGGTTCAATTTGCTGTGCGCTTACTTAGGTTTAACTAGAGCCCGTCAGTTACGGCCTTATATATCGCATACATTGTAAATGCGAGATACATTAGGGCAAATGGGCAATAAATAAAGACAGCCGTTTGCAATAGCGCGATCTTCGTTTGTAGACCTCTCTCAGAAACCTTTTTCGCGTTAAATTGCTCCTCCAACAAAATGGTGGCAAGCACGAACGGGATCAGGAGAAGGAGGGCCCAACCAAGCAGCATCTTAGCTTCTGCAAGACTTTTCATGGTCCTTCTGGCTATTATCAATCGCGGTTCGGTAGATCCAGTCATTACATCGCAATTCGAATGAGGCGGAACGCCCTTTGCTCCATGTAAGATCAACGGTGTTACGCCCTTGCAATTGATTGTTAAAACTTGATTCTCTCCAATACCTAAAATGTAAAATTGCGTATCGTCCGGTTGTGTTGGTACCAATAGGCAAATCACCGAACCTGGCTTAACAACATCCGAATCGCTTGTGGTATTCACAGCGTCTCTGAACGCAGAGATCTCGTAGAGCGCCACCGCATTTTCGATCTGCTGCCGAACATCAGTTTGCTCCCGTTTTACGATCAATACCTGAGGGACTGTATAAAAACCGTCATAGGGATCGGTGTAGGCATCGAGCTTCAGAGTGGGTGGATTAGTTTTGTCGTATAACCTTTCGTCTGGGTTTTCGTCTGGCATTGCATCTGGCTTTTTGTTTAGCTTATCGTTCAGCTTCGCATAGACCTGTTCCGAAACCTTTTGCATAATCGGAGCCATTTTTGACATCGGTGAATTCGCATTGATCAACAAAGTACCGTTTGTGGAAAGTAGTCCGTCTTTTGTCTTCACTATCCATGGTTCTGAACTACCATTGTTCAAAGAAAACAGCAACTCTCGCCAACGATTACTAAGCATCACGTAAGGCTTGCGAGTAACTGAACCGCCGTTCTCCACTTCGGCACCATTTTTGGTAAAAGTTATGTGCTGGTGCCCGTCCACTGTTTGAAAAACTTGACCAGCAGCTACCATAGCGTTTTGCGGAGCGTCATCAACTACTACTTCATAAACAACACTGACAGCGAGAACGGCAAAAGCGAGAACAAAGGGCGAAAGCAAAACAGCATAAGTCCTTTTTGGATTGCCCTTGATTAACATCAATAGTTTGACGAGCCAATGATCACTATCTTCTGAAATGGATTTAGAAAACCAGATTTTGCTCTTCTTGGCTGACTTGCCTGCATCCCCAGGAAGCGGAGTAGACTTTTCTCCGCCTATTCCCTCAAGAATATTCGCAGCAAGCATCTCCGGGTCAACGTATTTCTCGCGACTCAGTGTTGCTTGCTGCTCGATTGCGTGCTCTGTGCCGGGCTTGACACGCCTTAAAAACTTACCGTACGCTTCCAGCAAACTTGTGAGCAGTGGATGCCCAAGAAACAGTTTTTTCTGAGCAGTTGCTGCTGCCTTTTTATAATGAAACTCTGCGTCTTCGAACTCGCCCAATTTGTCGTAGGTTTTCGCCAGTTTAAACAGCGCTGTTACGTATTCAGTTGCATCCGTATCCACCATGCGTTCACGAGCAGCGAAAAGGCGCTTGTAGTAAGGCAAAGCAAGCCCAAACTTGTCTTGGAAGTAATATGAGTCACCCAGCCCTTGCAAACAAGTTGCGATGTTGGAGCTGTCTGTTGCGTACACAGTTTCCAAAACAGCAAGAGCGGCGCGATACAGCTCTTCCGCCTGATCAAACTTTGACTCCCAGTAACATTTAGCAGCGGCTTCCTGCATTTGTTTGCAGCGAGTCAGATCAGCCTCTAAATCTTGCGAGCTCATAACGTTCAGACCATATCTTTGCTGGAAGTGCCGGGTCGCCATTAGGAAACTTATACCCCAAAGACCTTGGGGACGGTCGCTCAGGCGCGAATTGCGTTATGGCACCAATGGACTGGTGTAATACGCGACTGAAAGCAATAGAAGTAAGATAGCTCCCGCTAATTTCGAATTCTTCCAAAAACCTTTTTTGTATGTGGACAAGAATGATCCCGCTAGCAAAACTCCACCGACGAAGCTTAATATTGCACCGGCATTGTGGACCAGCCACTCAGTTCTATCGGACAAGGGAGCTTCGATCACCCAAACTACACGCGGCTTCAGTTCCATGGGTGCGAAAAATGGTTCAGCCCTGTCCGGCTTCAATTCGTGTCCATCGTCACTGGCAAAATAGTTGTATGCGTGAGAAGCGTTGCCTCTCAAAATAACTCCATTGTGATCTGCGGCACGCGTCAAGAAATACTTTATTGTGCCTCTCGGTATCCTCACCGTCACGCTATATCCACGCGGTTCTCCTGAGGTAAACTTAGGCTCGTTGTCGATCAATTCTCCGGCTTTGAACTTGCTCATCAAATCCATGCGCCACTGATCGCCCTCTCTGTCTGTCTTCGCTGCAAAGTTAATTGATTTGACGATTGGCTTTATATCGCCCCCCGTATACTCGTCTTTCAGAGCAAGCTTTTGCGGTTCATGGTCTGTAAGTGCTTGGATAATCGCTCCAAATGATTCAGGATATTTGCTCGTTTTTAGATAAACATACGTGGCACCACGGGTGATGGCTTGCATTGTTTCTATTATGCGAGACTCTGGCCCAGCGTCCCCATACATGACACCTCCGGTTTGGTCCACATACATTCCTGGTTGCCGAGTTATCCAAACTTGTTTTTGGATTATCGGAGCAAAAGCCAATTCCATAAGGTTTGCAGCCTGTCCGCGATACACCCTGGCACGAATCTTATTCCGATTGGGCCCGGAGATGAGTTCACAAAAGTCCCTATCTAACCATCCAAATGCTTTCTGTCCGTCAGCGGAAACGAATCTGTGGGATGCATGGATGGATTTATTGGTGACGAGGGAGACGCGGATTTTACCGAAAAAAAAGAACGCCGCGTAAATCATTATCGGTGTCGCTATAAGTACAGTCACAAGAATTCTATTGCGTTCATTAAGATGTCGATTCATCAGTCTAAAAAGCGGTTCAAAGGCTTTGACGCAGCGTGCTCGCATCGCAGCCATAAACTTTTGCAGTCCGTTTTGTTCCGGTTCCTGCGCGCCTCCCTCTAAGCGAATTTTTGATAGTCGACCCTTGAGATTCAATTTTCGATCCAAGGCATCTAACGAAATATCTTCCGGTCCAATCAACTCGGGCGTTAGATAAGGCTTGTAGGCGTTCTCAAAAGCTTGCAACATGATCATGGAGACCGAATTTTGATCCGACGGTCCAGGCACATCGATCCCTCGCTGAGCTGTCGTTGACTCAGCTGCCGTTGATCCGGCCGTTGTTGGTTCAACTATCGTTGACTCAGCTGCTGGTGCTGCGTCGAACGTCGTTGATTGAGCTGCTGCTGCAATTGTCGTTGGTTCACCTGGAAGAATTACTTCATTGGCCTGATCAGCCCAGAGTGAACGCTCACTCAAAGACCGTGCCCGCTCATACAAAGCTACAGATTCGTCCTTCCTGCCAATTTTTTCAAAGAGCGAGGCCGCTTTATCCATCGTCGCGATCGTCTTTTCATCGCGTTCTCCGGAGCGCTGTTCAAATTCGACCAGCAAATTTAAGTTGAATCGTAGTGCTTGAAGCCAATCCTCATTATGCTCTTCGATCTCAGCTAGCTGAGAAAGGCAAATTGGATAGGAGTCATCGGTCTTCGGAATTTTGAGAAGGGCGCGTGCAAAAAAGACGCGGGCTGCATCTAAGTCTCCTTCCTTCTTGGCGCCAAAGGCAACTTCAAGAGACGCAAGCGCCTGGCTAATTTCGTCTTCATTCGCTTGCATGATTTATGTTCTTAATTTGGGCAAAAACTTCAATTCGCTATGTGCTGTAAATAATCGAACTTAAAAGTCACCTGTAGCAGTTTATACCCAAGTCCCCTAAGATGATGCATGTAGTGACTCTTGGATCATGTTTTCGAATTCGCGCTGCATTATCCTATTCCTGCAGTTTTTCACTAGAGAGATCCTTTGTTGATCTTTCAGATGCAAGTTTGTAAATCTGCTCAAGTGTTGGCATCAGTGCTTGTTTTGAGCGCCAAAAAGAAAGATTGCCCAATCGCTTAGGCAGGCTTGCATTTACAGCCGGAATGATTACCGGTCCGACTAGCTCATCAGTGGATTCCGTAGACCAAAATTCATCGGATAACAGCGGGAACATCTCTGCTTCAGAAGGCGCTTCTGATTCTATTACCGGCTCTGCCAATAGATCGAGCGGCTCAGGTTTTGTTTTTGATTTTCGTTTTAACTTTTGAACGGTTCCAGAGTCGGCCTTCGTAATCAGAGCAATCAGCTGTTCTTTGCTCATGCCGCGCATTCGAAAGATCAGAAATGGATCGCGATCAAATTCTTCACCAAGCAAATAGTAAACTGCGGCTATGTGCTTGCAGGGATTTGAATAGTCTGGGCAAGAGCATTCAGTTTCTAAATCACCATATTTGACCGGAAACAACGAGAGATCGTGCGCTGCGAAAAGTGTCTCAATGTCCTGCGGCATCTCCCCAGCAAGTAATTTCGCAGCCACTTTTGCTTGGTTAAACGCAGTCTTCGACAGCTCCAACCATTGATGAAGAGGAATTGTTTTGACTCGAAGTTTCACTTTGTACGGATCTCTTCGTGAACCTTGCACAGTTGAGTCTACAGCACCCTCTTGAATATCGATGGAGAGCACCTGTCCCTGCCTGGCATAAGTGCGTCCCCGGGCGAGCCGGCCTCCCAGGTCGAAACTTTCAAGAACTTGAATCCAGCGTTGTGCCCACCAATTTTTACCAAAGGAGCCGCGGGATGTTTGTGATTTGATGCCACCGCGAGCAGTGCGTGGTCCATATCTAGAGAAAAAAATATCATCGTGCGACATTAGCCGACGAAAGCCTCCTTGCTAAGGGCGAGGACTTTTCTCAGATCTTCGTTAGAGAGTGTAGTCAGCCAACCTTCTCCCGAACCAACCACGGTATCCGCTAATTCTTGTTTAGTATCGATTATCTCGTCGATTTTGTCTTCAAGTGTACCTGCGCAAATAAACTTCCGAACTTGCACATTTTTTGTTTGACCAATTCTAAAAGCTCGGTCACTGGCTTGATTCTCAACCGCCGGATTCCACCAGCGATCAAAGTGAAAGACGTGATTCGCCGCGGTAAGGTTTAAGCCAGTGCCTCCAGCTTTTAGCGACAGTACAAAAAGTGGCGGTCCGTTCGGGGACTGAAAGCGTTCAACCATCTCATCACGCTGACTTCTAGAAATGCCACCATGCAGAAACAATACTTCAACGCCAAGCTTCGCCTGCAAGTGTCGCTTGATCATCCCTCCCATTTCTGCAAATTGACTGAATATAAGAGCCTTTTCGTCCGACCTCAATACTTCCTCAATCATTTCTAAAAGTCGATCGAGTTTGCCCGATCGCGAATCCAATTCTGAATTATCTGCATTAAAGTGAGCTGGATGATTGCAGACTTGCTTCAAACGAGAGAGAGCACTAAGAACTAACCCTCCTCTTTCAATGCCTTCCGCATGCAGAAGCTTTTCTTCGAGATCGTTCAAAACAGCGGTATAAAGTGTCACCTGTTCTTTCGATAGAGTGCAGTAAACTTTCATCTCCATCTTTTCCGGCAGATCGGTAATAATGCTCTTATCGGTTTTCAATCGCCTCAGGATAAAAGGTTGAGTCATTTGCTTTAGCCGTTCTCTTGCATTGGCATCTTTGCCAACTTGAATCGGATAAAGAAAATTCTTTCGAAAGCCACTGCTAGACCCGAGAAAATCAGGATTTAAAAATTGCATAAGCGAAAAGAGATCGCCCACTGAATTCTCGACTGGCGTACCAGTTAAAGCGATTCGATATGGACTATCGATCTCACGCGCTGCTTTGGATTGCTTGGTGAGATCATTTTTTATATTCTGAGCTTCATCCAGAATTACTCCAGCCCAACTGATCCGTTTGAGATGTTCAACGTCTCTATACAATAGAGAATAGGTGGAAATCACAACGTTACTCTTAGATGCATCCTCAATAAAATGCTCTCCCTTTTTTCGATTCGAACCATGATGCACCAGAACAGAAAGATCTGGAGTGAATCGATGTGCTTCCTTTCGCCAGTTGTTAACCACCGAAGTTGGACAGACAAGAAGAACTGGTCGCGTTTCACCCTCTGCTTTGAATTTCTGGATCATTGCCAGAGTTTGTATGGTTTTACCCAAACCCATATCATCCGCAAGACAAGCACCCAATCCCCACTGAGATAGAAAAGACAGCCATGAATATCCTCTTTGTTGATACGGTCTCAGCTGCCCGACAAATGCCTTCGGCGTTTCCAATTCCTGGAGGCTTTCAGGTTGATTCAACTGTTGGAGCAAATCACTCATCCAACCCGTCGCTACAACTTCAGTCTCGATGCCGGCAGGACCAATTTTTGTCAAAGCTAGCTTAACCAGCTCTTTGACTGTCGCCTTGCTTCTTGTTTTTCGTTGCAGAAATTCAACTGCTGCTTGAATATCATCACTGCTCACATGGATCCACTGACCGCGAATATTCACAAGTGGAGTCTTCCAGGCAGCAAGTGTTCTCAACTCATCCTCAGTGAGCTTGAAATCACCAAGTGCCATCTCCCAATCGAATTCGACAATGCTGTCCATGGTCAGCTTACCCTTGACCTTCATGGTGCTATTGACGTTCGCTGTTCGCTTGATTCGCGCTCTGTGACCTTTGCGCCACCACGATGGCAGCATCACACCAAAACCCGCTTCTTCTAAAGTCGGCGCCGTCTCGGTAAGAAAATCGAAAGCATCTGAACTGTCTAGAGTAAAACCTTCGGGTGTAGAGTTCTTTAGACTCTCATCAACGTGATCAGACAAACGAGACGCTTGTCCTAACGAACGAAGCATTTGCTCGCGCGGCCGAAATTTTGATGCAGCAAAGGTCTTCCTCACTTTTCCGGTATTACGCCATGCTTCGCTGGCTGGTATCAATAAACTTTGATCCTTAGTGTCTTGCAAAAAGTACTGTACATGCCAATTTCTTGATCCAGGAACGACAAAATTGCCCGGACCTTCGACAAATTCATCCACACTCGGTTCTTCTAACCTGAAACAGAGCCTGAACTGTGCATACTCATTGCTCATTATGGGCTGCTGCCACTCGTCAATTTGAGTAGCAAACTTACCCAATTCAACGAAATCGAAAATCATTTCACCGGTAGGCGAGGACAAAGCATCCAGCCAACAATCGTGCACACTTTCATATGTCTTGGGTTTGCCGCCGACGTTTTGGATCGCTGCGGAGCTTGCTGCTCTTGCGCATTGATCAACGTAGGCATCCAGAAAGCGTGAGACGATTTGCTGTCTAGCAGTAGTTGGTGGCAGCGCCGACATCTGCACTTCTCCAAGCGCCCGCACCACATTCGGCATCATGCCGGCAAGCTTGGCAATGGTGGCATGGTCTTCTAAACTAAAAACAGGTTGCCAGTGTGCAAAATATCTTCCGTCTTTGCGAACAACACTTGGTAGATACTGCTGACGTGCCACCAGAGCCGCACCATACCGAACCAATTGGGCGACATAGGTAAATTCACTGCCAAGAACAACGCCAGGCGAAAGAATATGGCTGCTTTCGGCACTCTCCAACAATTTGGCGATTTCCACATCTCGCAAAGTTATTCCATAGACCAGCCAAGCAAGCAATCCCGTCGACTTTTCTGTGACAAAATCGTCCCCATATAGCAATCGGCTGGACGGAATCGGCAACCGATCTGTCGAGGGCAACCATGCTCGAACCGCCGCGACCCTAGTTCCGTCAATCGCCAAATCCGGCACAGTGGCATGCACAGAGCTGATCAGCTTCTCATATGGCGCGCTGAACGGATGGCGCATACCGGCGACACGCTCCTTGGGCGTGCGCTTTTTGCCGATCGGCAAAGTCTCGCGCCCAGCAACGGGCTCCTCGCCCCAGAGAACGGTCTGATTATTCAAAATTCCAGCGTGAAGAATTATCATCTCGCCTTGAGATTTGAGAAGCGCCATACTAAATTATATTGGAGTCCGCGTTGTTAGACTCGGATCAGGCGGCTCATGTGTATGATTAGAGGGAAAAGAGCGGCGGTATTTCGCGTTACTTAAGACAGGAACTCCTGGAGTCTCGGAAATCCTGGCTGCTGGCGTCATCCTTCTTGCCGTGATCGTGCGTTTCCGACAGTGAACTAGCAACCTCAAATTTGATGCCGTTTTGGCGTAACAGCACCCATACAACCTCACTCCTGGGTACATAATATCCGTGCGGACTTTCCTGAAGGTTGAACAATGAGATACCGCGACACGTTGAAGTATTCTGTCTTGCTCGCCGGCATCAGCACTCTCTTTCTCGCAGCCTATGCCGTCAATCCAGCAAGCAAAGCAACCTCCGCATCTACGCAAAGCGACGCTGATATGCGTAACGCCTGGAGCTTGTACGGACAACAAAAATTTACGGCATCAGCGGACGCCTTTGAAGCAATTATTCGTACTGCAGCTCCCAGTGCAAGATTGTATTATTTCGCGGCCTTGGCGAACCGCGGTTGCAGGCGAAACACGCGAGCAAAGCAGTTAAGCGATTACGTAATCGCGCATTTTCCAACCACTCAAGAAAGCGCCTACAGTCAAAAGCTTTTCCCGACGTCTGCTGCCCAGTCCCAAGAGCCAGAACTACCGGAATCGGTGAAGAATGCATTGCCGCAAGCCATGCAGGCGATGCTCCAAACTGCCCAAGGCAGACAAGCTATACGAGATGCAATGGCAAAAGACCCAAAGAGTTTTGAAACCGTTAAAGCAGCCGAAAAACAAGGGCTTCTAACCAAAACCACGATTGCAACGGCCCGTAGAGCGCTGGCTCCAAAACAGGAATTCGGAGCAAAAACCCGTACCGGACGCCCTTTCACAGCAGAAGATATCGCTAGAGATGGAGCCGGCGGCATCGATCAAAGCAGATTCCCAAATTGTTGGTTTGAGGCGTCAATGTCCGCTCTTGCTGAACTTCCGAGAGGTCAGCAACTAATGGCAAGCATGATTCGCTATGGTGAGCCAGGCTGTTACGTTGTTCGCTTTCCTGGTGATGGAAAAGAATATGTAGTTTCTGAAAGTTATATGGAACAGAACGGCATTCATGACAAAGCATTGTGGGCGTCGATCATCGAGTGTGCGCAAGTGCAAAAATTTCCTAACAATCAAGGTGCGGAGGGCGCCGATGCCAATCAATCTCGATTGGAAGTCGGCTTGGGCTGTATCACTGGCTGTAAGGCAGAAGTGATTATGCCGAGCACTTGCAGCCCGCAAGAACTCTCGACCTTTATTGGCGGAGCCGTTTCATCGCGCAATCCAATCGTTGCTGGTACATTTTGGGCAAGCCAGATTGGCGCACTGCCATCACTGGTGGTGCCAACACACGCTTATACTGTAATCGGCTTTGAAGCTTCGAAACAAATGGTAGTCGTCCGAAATCCACATGGTGCTAATGCGCAGCAGTTCACATTATCCAGCGATCCCACACATCAAGACTTTGAACAAATGAGCGATGGCGTTTTCAAAATGAGTATTCCGCTCTTTCAAAAATACTTCCATTCGATCGCTAGATCATTTATTTAGTTGAGCATCCGCACAAGTCATAGCGGAAGTAGTGATGAGCATCGTTTTGGGTTTTGACGAACATTTCATCGGACGATGACTTATCCTTGACACCATGTAAGGTGCCCATAATGCTTCAGGTGTAGCTGCCATTTAATTCCGTGTTTTACAGTCACCATTGAAGTCTAAAATGTCTCTTGAAGTTTTCTCTATCTGCCTCAGCCTCTGCGTGTTTTCCCTGCTGCTCATAGACTAGAGCGCGCACATAGTATGCACCAGCATTAGTGTTGTCTTTTGCTAGTTCGTTCTTGCAGCGCTCCAGTAAACTTTGCAAGATTTTGTCGGAATGGTCTTTCCTCCCTGACAAACGCAATGATTTGGCCTTGCCCAGAAGAAGCTCAGCATCGTCAGGATTTAATGCCAGAGCTCTGTCGTACATCGATATTGCTTGCTTGTGCTCCCCTGATAACTGCAATGATTGTGATGCTACTTTTAATGCGTCAAGATTTTTCGGGTCGATTGAAAGTGAGGTTTTTGCTCGTTTCAATGCACCAAAATAATCACCGCGTTGAAGATCCATCTTGGCTGCTACTGCAACATTATAGGCTCCATAGGTGCCTTTCAGAAGCTCTCCCGCTGTCAAATAATCGCTTGCTTCCTTTTTTGCATCTCCCTTGGACTTCCAAATAAGAGCTCGCTGTTGATAGGCTCTAGCCAGATCGGGACGAAGTTGAATTGCTTTGCTTGTGTCTTGTATGCCCGCATCAAGCTGACCCGCACCGCTGTTGTAAGCAGCACGTGTCAGGTAGAGATCGCATAACTTGGGCTCAAGCGAAATCGCTTTAGAGACCAATTTAATTGCTTCCCGGCTTTTCTCGATTCCATCTTGACATGATACGACACTATGAGATACAACTTTTGCTTTGACTAGATATCCGGCGTAATCTTTCGGCGATACTTCAATTGCCTTTTCCACATCAGCCTGAGCGTCAGCCTTTTTGCCATCCCAGAGCCGGCGGTAAGCGCGTGCAGCGTAAGCTTTTCCAAACGAATGATCCAATTCGATTGCCTTGTTAATATCGTCGTCCGCTTTGTGAGGCTGGCATATTGACCAATAAGCACTGCCTCTGCGGAAGTGAAGGCGAGCTGCCTCAGAAGACGACAATGAAAAGTCCTTCAACTTTTCAGTTGCTTCGTCTATGGCGCGATGTAGGGATTTATCCACTTCCACATTGCTTGTGGGAATCCATAAATAAGGTGGCAGCACTATAGAATCGTCTTCTGTCATGGCTGCTACACTCTTCTTGAGGATATTCTCGGTTTTTGTATTAGGAATGCCTAAGGCAGCATTCTGGCAGTCAATGCAAAGAATGGCAGTAACTATGAATACTTTGTGAGTTTCCCAGCCCGTGCTCATGCCAGCCTTCTAAACATAATTCAGTTGTATATCGGTTTTTGCATGTTTGACGATCTCAGCTTACTGCTTGATATGAAGAGGCGTGAATTCCACCCAACACTATTGAAATTGTTAGCTTGATTTGTTTGGCACGGACTGTGCAGACAGTTGGGGGTCGGCGCTGGAAAGTCATCCGTTTCGGGAAGATTTCACCGCTCAATGACCATACTGTTGTTCCATTTGACGTTCCAGATCGCTTGCGGTGCTGGCTGCTGGTCCGCCACGAGGTGGGGATGAAATCGGGGCACCGCCTGTAATGCCAGAAATGCCTGGCGGTCTTTTGATCACGGAGTCGGGTGAAAATTGCTGCATCGGCGCTTTTGATTGCATCATCGGCGCCATCCCCATCCCCATTCCTCTACTTGGTCTAGCCATTGGCGTGCCGAAGTGACCGGTCGGCGCGCCTCCCATGGCTCCTGGTGCAGACTGTCCTTGGAACAAATGTTGCATCAGTTGGGCTTGCATTCCCCCACCGCCGGCTGCGCTGCCAGGAGACTCTCCGCCAGCCCCTTCTTGCGGTTGCATGCTTGAAAGTTTCTGTTTAAGTTGTTGCATGAATTGCGCCGCGCCACCACCCGTCATACCAGCTCCAGCTCCACCGCCCATGGTGCCCATTGCGCCCATGCCCATGCCGTGTCCCATCGCGCCCATGCCCATGCCATGTCCCATCGCGCCCATGCCATGTCCCATCGCGCCCATGCCCATGCCATGTCCCATCGCGCCCATGCCCATGCCATGTCCCATCATGCTGGACACAGGCGTTCTCACCGTCCCCGGATAAACGCCCTGCCCCGTTCGGTTGACGGAATGATTCTGATGCAATTGTTGTCCAGTGTGCGGAGGCAGATTTGGCGATTTGCCAGTCTCTATCTGGTCGAGCATATTCGTCATCTGGTTAGGGCTGTAAGGCGCTGAAATATGCTGAGCTTTCCCTCTGTTAGAGCCGGTCCCATGTACTTGTTGGGCAAGCACCGGTGCGTTTACAACGAACACGGCCAAGACGAGGCCAGCCATGCCGACATAACGAATAAACGTATTGCGAAAAGCTTGAATCGGTTTAGCAGCCATGACTACACCAAAGAGACTCGAACCAATTGGAAGTTAGAAAGAAGTGACGTCTTGCTTCCTTATTCCCGATGTGATCCGTTTTGATACCGTGGCATTGCAATTTCTGGACCATCATGGTTGGTGGAAATCGACCTTAAAATCCCATGGACCTGCGCCGCATTTCCTCTCTTTCCATTTGTCCCGCCTGTCTTACCCCCTCTAGATAATCGTTTGCACGTTGATGCATCTGCTGATCGTATTCCCTGTCCCAATTTGACCATTGCTGCGCGGACCAAGTTATGTGCTGCCCAGCAAGCATTCGCTCTTGATTTTGCTTAGCCATCTGATAGTTGCGCTGGAGTTCAGCTTGCCGCGCCTGCCGCATCCTGGCAAATCCCGCGTTGGTGTTCCCCATGATCTCGCCCCGGTGAAGTTTCTCTAGAATACCCATGCTCGGTAGTGGCTCGTTTGGATGCTGCTGTGCCCACTCTTGTTTCCACCGTTCATACTGCTGCACTTGTGGTGATGGAGCTTGTTGCGCCTGTTGCTGTAGAGCCTGGCGAGTCATTTCTGCATTTCGAACTTGTTGCTCAGCCCAGGAAGGGTTGTCTGCGTGTACCGCCGTGGTACCTATTACTGATGCCGGAACGACCAAGCCAAGAATTAGCGAGAAGCCAATAGAGCATCTTTTCATTTTTATTCTCCAGTATTTGCACCACATTGAAAGTCTCCAGTCGTACATCAAACTATTTCGTTTTTGGTAGTCCAAGCCCGAACTCAGTCAATCCATCTTCCATATCGCGCTTGATCTTTTTATTGACCAAAACATCAGTAGCAAAGCGAGCTTTTTTGTAGCCATGTAGGTAGTTAAAAGAAGAAGTGGGAATGGTGCCTATCTCGCACTTTGCCGTTGTGAGTTCAGGACCACCCGCTTCTGCAAAAACCAACAAGTTTTCCGAGCCCTTGGCCTTCGCATCTCTACCTGATTCAATTGCCAACGGTAAACCGGGCGCCGAAGGAGCTTCGTATAGAGCCTGCAACATTTGACAAACTGTGCCGGTTACAGAGCGGCTATTTAGAATCCAATAAGTTGCCTTGACGTTATTGGAAGGGCGAGAAAACGAATATAAAATAGCAGGTATTCGGCCCAACCGACCCCTTCCCACCCTGCTTATTGGTGAGAGTATTAATCCACTGTCTTGAAAAGGACCAGTGAAGCCGGAATCAAGAAACACGTCTTTGGTGACCTCATATATCAATTTTCGCTGCGGGTCGTAAATTTGAACCTTCCACTCAGGTGCATTCGAGACCAACGCAGCTTCAGACTCAAGTGTCACTACCTTTAGATGCGAATTGTTGCAATAGACGATGACTCTGCCCAGCCAGCGATGCCTCTGATTAAGGACGATTACTTTCTCACTGCCAATCGGGACGAGCGCAACAGGCGTTTTAGGATTTGCAGCAGAACCCGCCTGTGCAGCCAATCCTACGGATAGAATGGAGGAATAGATGGCAATGAGTTGGAAGTGCAAATTCATTAGACAGCTTAGAATCTTACTTGGGTCAGTATCATTGTCATATAATTTACTGGCCACACAAAGTCAGCGGTCATGAATTGAAACTAAGGTTTTCCCTATTTCGCAAAGGAGTGCTGCTTGTTGCAGTGCCTCTTATATTTGAAATTGTTTTTGTGTCGATTCTATATTTTCTCGTGCTCCAGTCCCAAGAGCAGACGCAGCAAAGAGCGCTGATTCTATCGAACTTTCAGGACATTGCCGTTGCGGCAGCGGAAGGCTACCAAGCAGTCTTCGCGTCAATATCTTATGCGACTCTACCGAGCAACCAGTCGCTAGTTGACTACAGAGCGGCGCGCAACGCCTACACAAATCACGTTAACGATCTGCAGAAAATTCAATCTCACCCACTTGCCATAAAAAGTGTACAAGCGTTAACCGAGAGTGCAAAAAAAATAATCACCCTGCTAGACGATATCGACTTTAAAGTGCAGCACAACGATCTATCGGTTTATAAAGGCTTCCAATACAGCCGCAGAGGCATGGCTTTAGCGAAACAACTTAAACAGCAGTTGACTGGGTTCAGATACGAATACCTCCACAATCTAGATGAGAGCAACATAGAGGCTGAACGTTTTCAAAAGCTGTTGCAGTCTTATGTAATTGGGGGAATTTCAGCCAGCATCGCAATGGCATTCGGATTGTGTTTCTACTTCAGCAAGTCGATTGTTCAGCGGCTGAAAATTGTTAAAGACAACAGCGTGCGCATTGCCGCAGAAGCGCCGCTGAATCTGCCGATTTCAGGGCGAGACGAAATTACGGAGCTTGATAAAACAATTCGGGGAGTGGCAGACGTTATCGCCGAGTCAAGAAGGAACGAAAGAGCAGTTGTCGAAAATGCATCCGACATAATTTGCACAATCGACTCTCAGGGCCGGTTCTCTTCAATCAATCCTGCTTCAACTAGAATCTGGGGATACGAACCAGATGAATTGATTGGCAGAAGATGTGTTGATGTGCTCGCTAAGGACAGTGTAAATACGCTGCCGTCAAATAACGAAGGAATGCTTAGTCATCAAACCGGTCAATTCGAAAACAGAGTGATAAAGAAAGATGGTGCGTGCAGAGACATGCTCTGGTCAGTGCAAAAAGCCGCTAACGATCAATCCCTATTCTGTGTGGTACACGACATCACCGAAAGAAAAGAAGCAGAAAGATTCAAACAGCAATTAACTGCAGTGGTCAGCCACGATCTGCGGACGCCATTAACGTCTATGCAAGGAGCGCTAACACTCCTGACTATGGGAGCTCTTGGTGAGTTACCCGAGCGTGCTGCTGAAAAAGTGAAAATGCTCGACTCGGAAATCATGCGCTTGATTGCGATCACGAACGACCTACTAGAGATGGAAAGCTTGACCTCTGGCAAGCTTGATCTGCACATGCGCGATACACAAATGTCTGACCTTTTGGAACGTTCGAAAAATGCAGTGGAGACATTTGCAGAACAGCATGGTGTGAAAATTGAAATACCGTCGACAGATATTTCTCTTGTTACTGACGCCGACAGACTAGTCAGAGTATTTGTGAATTTGCTTTCCAATGCTGTTAAATTTTCTCCCCCTGGAGAGACCGTAGCAGTCGATGTAAGCAAGTCTTCTGACTTCGTTGAAATATCCGTGATCGATCATGGACGGGGGATTCCCGAAGGATATCACGAGATTATTTTTGAACGCTTCAAGCAAGTAGAAGATGCTGACGCAAAAGAAAAAGGTGGATCGGGACTTGGATTGGCTATTTGCAAATCGATCATAGAACAACTTGGTGGTTCGATCGGCGTAGAAAGCACTTTAGGAAAGGGAAGTCGATTTTGGTTTCGACTTCCGCTGGCCTAATTTAAATTGCACCACCGTTGCGCAATCCCTGCACGATGTCCTCTATTTGTTTCATCGCGCGTACCACAGAATCTTCGCGCACCACTGCAGTCGTCAGCGACCCGAAGTGCTGTTCCAAGCAGTCCAACAACAGTGTCTTGACCACGGCTTCGTCAGGCGAATCGATCTTGTCAATATCACTTATCGGTGATCACGTCCATCAGCAATCCGTGATTGGGACCATTGAATTGCGCTGTAATGCGCAAGGTATTTACGTGCGTAGAGCGAGGCGAGGAAGGCACGTTCCATTCAATGAAACTGCCTTTCTTTTGACCCAACTCTGTAAGCGTCCCATCGTCGTAATGTTTATCTACGTCTTCGGCGCTGTAATAAATGTTTGCGCTTCTTAGGCAGGCACCATTTAGCCTAATCGTTTTGACATTGACAGGAGTTTCAAAATTTAATTGCACAAACGGCTTGCGGAGCGGCATCGTCAGCATTTCCAAATCGTTCTGAGGATACTCAAAATAAATGTGATTGACGTCTTGTTTCAGATGAATATAAGCAGGCGACCAATCGTTAACTCTTCGAATGGCCGCGGTTTCAACAGGCATAGTTTTTTTGCCCAAGCACTCGGGATATTTCGCTTCCAAGATATCCGCAGTTTTAACGGCGTGCACATATGTGCCCAACGCTCCTGGGTGTCCGTTGGCTGGGTTGATGCCTAACCACAATGGTGGATCCGATGAGAAAAATCGCTTGTCTGTTTTAGCAATGTTGCAAAAAGCATCGAGAGTGTCGTACCACTGCACTTTGTTAGCCGTGAACAAACCCGCCACAGGAGTGTATCTTGCATTGTAATAGTTGCGAATTTTGTCTATAAGAGTTTTGCCTTCCAGCGGCTTCTCAGTGCTATAAACACAACAGGGAAGTGTCACCGCGAATGATGGCACATTGAGGGAGTTCACATATTTCCCAAGCTCAGAAATTGTCTCGGAATACTCTTGCCAATTTTTTCCTTGAAGCAGTTTCAACTCCCAGTTTGCAAAATCGAATCCGTATTTTTCTCCGGACAATCTGAAAGTAAGCGTACTTTTTCGAAGCCCTGTAAACAGTTCATCCGCAAGATTAGGAAACAGGTCAGTAAAGATGGATTTTGGACGCTCGGGAATATCGTCACCCGGCAACACCATAGTCTTCACGATACCAAAGCCAGCCATGTCGCTGCCTTCATCAGGGTCATTGGTTACGTACCCCCAAATCACAGCATCAGGTTTGTAAATGGGCACCAGTTTTTTAGCCCATTCAAGTTCTTTTTTTGTAGAGGCACCAGCCATGCCGGCGGCAATCACTTCGACGTCGTTGTAGCCACGTCGCTGCAACTCGCGTTGTAGCTGACGCCACCAAATTGTATTCAAGTTTGCATAACCACTTCCCCAAACGAAGGAATCGCCCATGACTAAAATTCGTTTGGACTTCGGACACTTTTCTTCGACTGGAAAGCCTTCTGAACGCCAGATCGGATTTTTTTCGTCAGCCCAATTTCGCTTCTTGATGTCATTGAGCAGCCTGGTATTTTCCTGGCGCCAGGAGTAAGAACAGATCTTGCCTTTGTCTTCGAGCCAAGGCAGGACGAAAGAATCGACGACGAAACAAACAGCCAATATTCCAATAAAGGAATAAATGAAGTAGTTGAAAGCCAAACCTGGCAGGATATCGAAGCGCTTGTTGGCGATCTTAACTTTCACAGTTTTCCTATGAATTGGCACCACATATGGTTAGATCTCACAGTTAAAATAGTGTGTAGATCAGTGGAGCAATTGCGGAGCTCTGCACTAGCACGCCCATCAAACCGAGCACCAGAAACAGTACCAAGCACGGAAGAAGAATGAGCTGACCATGTTCTGTAAAGTAACGGAACGCGTGCAGCGAATTCAACATCATTGAACTCTTTTGATTTCCTTTCACCGAAGAAGACTGATTGGTGACATTCTTGTCGACCCAGCCTTCCATGTTCGCTGGAGCTGCATCAGCCCAACTGTAGAAAGGATGGGTACCATAGACCTTTTGAGAAATCAAACCGATAGGTAGCACCACAATGAAGTAGACGACGGCAATTAAGACTTTAAAAACTTGAGTTGCGACAAAGCCACCAACGAATTGAATTGCTTTCTGCGGATAACTGATTAAACCTGGCATCACGACTGTAATGGCCAGGACGGCCAATCCCACTTGGCTGACGGTCAACCAGTAACTCTCTTGCACAAGAAAGAAATAGCGAAACGCGCCCATTAAAGTGAGAACCCAGCCAAGCGCCAATCCAAAAATAATAGTCGCTTTCAGCTCTTCCGATTCTTTTCGATCATGAAGTCGAATCAGGTACGATTGATTAGTCAAGTTCAAACCTCCTTAACCACTTATCTCGGTCCGCATCATTGAGCGGGCGATTCTTTTGTTCTTCTCGTCTCATGAATCGATTTCCGACCACCAGACAATCAATTTCTGTTGCCATAAAGCACCGATAAGCATCCTCAGCCGAGTTAACTATCGGCTCGCCGCGCACGTTGAACGAGGTGTTCACGATTACCGACGAACCTGTCAATTGTTTAAACTGAGTGAGGATATCGTATATGAATGGATTTCTCTCGTGATCGATTGTTTGCACCCGAGCTGAGAAATCGACGTGGGTGACGGCAGGAATGTCGCTGCGAATCTGCTTCAACTTCTCGATGCCGAACGAACCATCGTCCACCACTGCACGCCTGTGACTCGCCGCTACTGGATAGCAGAGAAGCATGTAAGGACTTTCCTGTTTGATATCGAAATACTCTGTCGCATCTTCAGCCAGCACCATTGGCGCAAACGGTCTAAAGCTCTCTCTGAACTTCACTTTCAAATTGAGATGGCTTTGCATCGTTTGGCTGCGAGCATCAGCAAGAATCGAGCGCGAACCCAACGCTCTTGGTCCAAACTCGGACTTTCCTCTCGCTACGGCGACGATTTTCCCGCCAGCGATTGACTCAGCGACGCGAGTTTTGAGATCAGCATCGTTGAACTTCTCCCAAACCGCGCCCAATTTGTTCAAAACTTCATCGTCATCGCGAGACACTTCAGGAATTTCATAACCAAGAAATGCACCGCTCATGGCGTCCGGCTTCTTTATCACCCTCTCGTTACCGAGTTCGTTGTGCCACATCCACAGGGCTGCACCGAGAGCACCACCGGCATCACCCGCGGCTGGTTGTATCCAAATTTGATCGAACGGTCCTTCTCTGGAAAGCAAGCCTGTTGCCACCACATTTAGTGAAACACCACCGGCCATGACAAGATTTCGCATACCAGTTTCTTTGTGCACATAGGCGCCCATCTTCAGAACAATTTCGTTGAGCACTGATTGAATGCTGGCTGCAAGATCCATCTCCCTTTGAGTGATTTGGGATTCCGCTTTGCGTGGCGGTCCACCTAACAAGGCATGGAAGCGGTCGTTCGTCATTTCCAGTCCACCAACATAGTTGAAATAATGTTGATTGAGAACGATCGAGCCATCATTTTCAATTTTAATCAGTTTCTCTTTGATCAAGTCCGCATACTTAGGTTCTCCATAAGGAGCGAGACCCATCAGCTTGTACTCACCACTATTGATTTTGAAACCGGTATACGAAGTGAATGCCGAATAGAGCAGACCAACTGAATTCGGGAAACGAATATGTTTGATCAAATCGATCTGGTTTTTCTTGCCGGTACCGAAGGTCGTCGTTGACCATTCGCCAACGCCGTCGATCGTCAGGATTGCTGCTTCTTCAAACGGAGATGGATAAAAGGTGCTAGCCGCGTGTGACATATGATGGTCGCAAAAATGCACATGCTTATTGATGCCAAGTTCCTTGGACATCTCGTGGCCCATCCACAGCTTTTTGGATAACCATGACGGCAATGCTCGAACAAAGCTAGGTAAACTGGCGGGAGCAGTGACGTGATATGTGGTCAGGAGACGCTCGAACTTAGCATAGGGATTTTCGTAGAAGACTACGTGGTCTATATCTTGCTCGGTGATTCTCGCAGTCTCCAAACAGAAGTTAACTGAATTATGCGGAAAAGAGCTGTCACCTTTGATTCTCGTGAATCTCTCTTCTTGTGCAGCTGCAACGCAATCACCGTCTTCAAGTAAGGCTGCAGCAGAATCGTGATAATAGGCTGATATGCCGAGGATCCTAGTTTTCGAACTCATTGAGCAACTCCTACACTTGGTATCATGTCCAAAATAACTCCGTGGTTTGCACCCTTAAATTTGGCGTTAACGCGAATCGAACTAACATTCTCCGACGCGAAACGATCTGGAATTTTCCAACAAAGGGACGAACTCTTTTTTGTGCCTAACTCGATGGGCACCCCATCATCATAATTTTTTGTGGGATCTTCAAAGGTCAAATAAACATCTGCCTCTTTTAATTGCTCTCCAATTAGCTTGATTTCTGTTAGGCGTGTTGCGTGTGCTAGATTGATCAACACGAAAGGTTTGCGAATCGGCATGGACAAGAGTTCGGACTCACTTTCAGGATAAACAAAGAAAGCGTGGTCTTTGTTCTGTCGTACCTGCAAGTCTGGTGGCACGCAATCATTGATAACGGGAAGATTGGCAGTTGTTGATTTGTCCAGCGTCCGCGGGCCGAGTGCACTCTTGTAGTTCGCCTCAATGTAATCAGCAGCTTTGACTGCATAAAAATGAGTAGCCAAAGGTCCTGGGTGAGAATTTACTGGATTGATCAGGTAGGCGAATTTAGAAGTCTCACTTCCAGGCGCTGCGTGCGATGAGACGTAAGCTACAAACTCGTTTAGGATATCGTAAAACGGCATTCCTGTTACGGCAAAAGCAGCGCGCACGGGAGCGTATCGATTCTCGTAGTAGCGCCGGACGTTTTCATAAAAGTCTCTGCCAATTCTATTCTCATCGGTATCTGTATTCGAGGCGAAAACTATTGCGTTGGGAAAAGTGATACCAAACGCAGGAATACCGGACTGGCGAGAGAAGTCAGCTACGTTTTGAACTGTTTTTTTATAGTGTTCGAAGTTATCGCCTTCGACAATTTTCTGTTCCCAATCACCGAATTGCCATCCATAACGATCACCAGCCAGAAGTTCACCGCGTCGTTTCTTGCGAACGGCCAGCAATTGCTCAGACAAATTCGGGAAGGCACCTTCCATGATTTTCGCAACACGCTCAGGAAAATCGGTGTCCTTAGGCACAATCAGTGCCTTGCATACCTTGCCGCCGGTTGGTGATATCTGCTCGCCCTCATCGGGATCGTTAGTGACATAACCCCAAATGACAAGATCAGGTTTGTATTCGGGAACCAACTTTTTCGCCCAACCCAATTCACGCCAGGTCGCGGCACCACGCATGCCGGCTCCAACCACCTCAACGTCATGATAGCCACGACGCTCCAATTCGAGTTGAAGCTGTCTCCACCAAATCGTGTTCAGATTGGAATAACCGTGTCCCCAGACGTAAGAATCGCCCAAGACGAGAATTCGTTTAGCTGTGGATTTTTTTTCGGAAACAGGAAACAGATCCGAACGCCAGACCGGGCACGCGTCATCGGCCTTATTTCGTTGATGCATGTAATGCAGCAACTTCTCGTTCTCGTCTTTCCAGCCGGTCGAGGCGATTTTGCCGGCGTCTTCCATCGAGGGAATCACAAACGCATCAACAGCAAACAATAGAGCAAGCAGACCGGCGACAGAAAAAAGCAGATAGCGGACGGCTACTGCATTTCCTTTAGTCAGCTTCTTTATCACAGCGAAGAACATTCAACTCCAAAAGGCTTGGACACTATGTCCACATCAAAGTGTGATGATGCTGCCCAGAGCCAAAATTATACAGAAGCAGGTGCCATGCCGTTGTGAGGAGCACCTAATTATCCACGTCGTTAGACCGAGCTAAGAAGTTTTGCGCCTATCCATCCTTCCGAAAGCCTGATGGAGTGGCACTTCTAAGCTTGGTTCAACTGGATAAGGAATAAGAGATACTGCTTCGTATATCTAGTCGAATTGATAATTAAAGGAAAGTTAGTTTAAAAGTCTGCTCAAAACCGAGGCAGAGTGACCCAGCTACTGACAAGCTCGAATCGGCTTAGAGCGACATACATGAATTTGATGCCGCCATGGTTCAATATCAACATTGCGCGGTTAGCTCGGACATTCCGGGCTGTAGGGCAAAGGAGTCAATTCGTGTGGCGCTACATAATTTTCCAAATAGTCCTCTTCGCTACACTAACTTTTCCGACTGCAACCTTAGCCAATGCCAAATTCCTCTCCAATAGTGTCACCCCAAATTTTCTCGTCGTTTATTTTCACTCCTACGGCAACAACTTTTTAGAACCGTTCGAAGAGCCCACGCCGACTGATTCCATTGCAAACGCGCTGCTTAAGGACGTTCCAGGAGTTGCGATTCAAAGCATCGATCGGGATTCTTTGGCGGCGTTGAATGGCAGTGACGGATTTAGACCAGTGACAGAACTCATCACCCAGCGTTGCGCCGAACATCAAAGTTTCAAACACATTATTCTCTGTGGCACCTCGCTTGGTGCCTACGAGGCGATCGCTTATCTGCACTATGCACCAAAAGATATTTTGGACAAAATCTCCGGGATTATTAGTGTCGAACCAACGGACGATCCGGCAGAACTTTATTGGAAAACGAGATCGCCCAAAGTGAAACAATTGCTGTTCGACTCATTCGGCGGAGATCCAGTCAGAGAGCCGGATTACTATCGCACGCATAGTATTAGAACGTTGTTGGCCAGCATACCAAACAACCCGGAACTGAAAGCTTTGGTAGTATCAGCAAAAAGAGATCAAGTTGTGCCACCTGCACAACAAAAACGTTTATGCGCCACTCTGAGAAACAAGAAATTCAAGGTTCGCTTAGTTGAAATTGATCGCAATCACTCGATCGCCGATTCGTGGGTTTACGGAAATGCTTTCCATTACGTAAGCTCCAGATGAGTCCGATTACCTATCGTAAGTGACGGCGGACCTAGGTTATGGCGTACATAAGTTCGTACTAAGTTGTGGTACACGT